>NZ_JAPZKZ010000001.1:0-860870 GCF_033804605.1 Mycobacterium sp. RTGN6 | reverse complement strand
ACAGCGGCAGGGAAACGCCCGGACCCATCCCGAACCCGGAAGCTAAGCCTACCAGCGCCGATGATACTGACCCTCCGGTCGGAAAAGTAGGACACCGCCGAACACCCTTTATGAATTACCCCCCAATGCAAATTGGGGGGTAATTCTATTTCACCAATCAATTCAATGAGAATGACCATTTATCGCGGACCCACGAATTCCACCGTATCCTTTGCGGGACAGTGCTGACAGGAAGGCAAACGGTGGCTCCTCAGGACCGGCAAGCCAGTGGTGGTGACGAGCGGCGCCCACGGCGGTCGCCCAGCGCCGGCGGCTCGCGGAATGGCGACCGACGTGGCGCGCCACGGACGTCGGGGCCCAATCGTGCCCGCTCCGCACAACCGAGGCCCCAAGGCGACGGTCCGGCCGGCCCTTCGATTCCCTCCGACATCGACGCCAAGCAGCTAGCGCCCGACATCCGCGGTGAGCTGACCACGCTGGACAAGGCCACCGCCGACTACGTCGCACGTCACCTCGTCGCCGCGGGTGATCTGCTGGACGAGGATCCCGAAGCCGCGCTGGCTCACGCGCAGGCAGCCCGGGCCAGGTCGGGGCGCATCGCTGCGGTACGCGAGGCGGTGGGCATCGCCGCCTATCGCTGCGGCGACTGGGCGCAGGCGCTCGCCGAGCTGCGCGCGGCCCGCCGAATGGGCAGCCGCTCACCGCTTCTGGCACTCATCGCCGACTGCGAACGAGGCGTCGGGCGGCCCGAGCGGGCCATCGAACTCGCTCGCTCCGCCGAAGCCGAACAACTCACCGGAGACGATGCCGACGAACTACGCATCGTGATCGCCGGCGCACGGTCCGACCTCGGCCAGTTCGAGCAGGCGCTCTCGGTGTTGTCGTCACCGCCGCTCGACCCGACGAGAACCGGCCAGACCGCGGCGCGCCTGTTCTACGCCTATGCCGAAACGCTTCTCGCCCTTGGCCGCCAGGACGACGCGGTGCAAGGTTTCTTGAAGGCCGCGGCAGCCGACGTCGACGGCGTCACCGACGCCGAGGATCGCGTCACGGAGCTCGCCTGAGGTGACGACGCTCGCCCAAGAGCACGACTGCCTGCTGCTCGACCTCGATGGAACCGTCTTCCGCGGCCAGCAGGCCACGCTCGGAGCCGTCGAGACCCTGGCTGGCATCGAGTCCCGCACCTTCTACGTCACCAACAACGCCTCACGTGGCCCGGAAGAAGTCGCACAACACCTCATCGCGCTGGGATTCGCCGCCGAGCCCACCGACGTCGTCACCAGCGCGCAGAGCGCGTCGCGCCTCCTTGCGGCCCAATTGCCCTCGGGCTCAAACGTTCTCATCATCGGGACCGAATCGCTGGCAACCGAGGTCCGCAACGTCGGGCTTCGGCCGGTGCGGCAGTACTCGGACGACCCGGTCGCGGTCGTCCAGGGCCACTCACCGGAGACGGGCTGGTCGGACCTCGCGGAAGCTGCGCTGGCGATCCGCTCCGGAGCGCTCTGGGTCGCCGCCAACGTCGACCGCACCCTGCCCTCCGAGCGTGGGCTGCTGCCCGGCAACGGCTCGATGGTCGCCGCATTGCGTACCGCCACCGACCGCGAACCCCAGGTGGCAGGCAAGCCCGAACCCACCTTGCTGACCGATGCCCTTGGCCGCGGACGCTTCGAGAACCCGCTGGTGGTCGGTGACCGCCTGGACACCGACATCGCGGGCGCCAACGCGGCGGGACTGCCCAGTCTGCTGGTGCTCAGCGGCGTGAGCTCCGCGGCGGACATGGTGTTCGCCATCCCCGAGGAACGCCCGAACTTCGTTGCCCCCGACCTGCGTTCGCTCGACGCGCATAGCGACACACTCCGCGTCGGGCCGCATCCGGCGTGGCACGTCGAGGTCGATCCCAACGGGGTGACCGTGATGTGGACCGGTCAGGAGACGCAGGACCCGCTGACGGTGGTCCGCGCGACGGCCAATGCCATCTGGAGCTCGGGATGGAACGGCCGGCCACCCGCCGTCGCGGCAGGCGACCCCACGGCGCGCCAGGCGCTGGAGCGTTGGTCACTGCTCCAGGGCGCAATCGACTAGCGTGAGTGTCGACATGAGTACCGATCCCGACCAGGTCCGCGTCGACGTCGCGGCATTGCTCGCCGACCTTCCCGAACCGGACGCTCCAGAAGCCGACATCGAGGCGATCGCGTCGCGGCTGGAGGAGGCGCACGACCTGCTGGTTGACGCGCTGCAGGCGGTGGAGCGGAACCCGGTGAGCGGAAACGCACCGGACGCGAGCATCGAGAGGTAGTTCATGTGACACGGCGTGCTCGCGTTGATGCCGAGCTTGTCCGCCGCGGACTGGCGCGATCGCGTCAGCAGGCTGCGGAACTGATCGGCGCAGGCCGCGTGTCCATCGACGGGATTCCCGCGGCCAAGGCGGCCACTGCGATCACCCTCGATGCCAGGCTCATCGTGGCCGACGCGGATGAACGCAACTGGGTGTCCCGCGGCGCCCACAAACTCAACGGTGCGCTGGATGCCTTCGCGGTGGCCGTCGACCAGCGGCGCTGCCTGGATGCCGGCGCGTCGACCGGCGGCTTCACCGAGGTCCTCCTGGATCGGGGAGCGCGCGAAGTTGTCGCAGTGGACGTCGGCTACGGCCAGCTCGCATGGTCCCTTCGATCCGATCCGAGGGTCACCGTGAAGGAGCGCACCAACGTGCGCGATCTGACGGCCGAGGCGATCGGGGGGCCCGTCGACGTGGTGGTCGCCGACCTCTCGTTCATCTCGCTATCCACAGTCTTGCCCGCACTGACAGCGTGCGCGTCGGGCGACGCCGATATCGTTCCCATGGTGAAGCCACAGTTCGAGGTCGGCAAGGATCGCGTTGGCGCAGGCGGCGTCGTCAGCGATCCCGCGCTGCGCACCGAGTCGGTCCTGAGGGTGGCGCGAAGGGCCGCCACGCTCGACTGGAAGACCGTCGACGTCACCGCGAGCCCGCTGCCCGGCCCGTCGGGCAACGTCGAGTACTTCCTCCACCTGCGCGCACGCACCGATCGTCCGCTCGACGGCGACGCTTTGGAGGCGGCCGTGGCGCGCGCCGTCGCCGAGGGCCCCCAATGACGTGCGAGCGGACCGTTCTGCTG
The DNA here is from genome assembly GCF_033804605.1 of Mycobacterium sp. RTGN6. Taxonomy (NCBI): domain Bacteria; kingdom Bacillati; phylum Actinomycetota; class Actinomycetes; order Mycobacteriales; family Mycobacteriaceae; genus Mycobacterium; species Mycobacterium sp. RTGN6. The sequence continues at coordinate 857,736 of NZ_JAPZKZ010000001.1, read as the reverse complement.
GTCGTCCATACCGGCAGGGAAGAGGCCACGGAGACCGCCCGGCGTGTCGAGAAGGTGCTGGGCGACAACGGCATCGCACTGCGCGTGCTATCAGCCGAGGCCGTCGACAAGGGCCCGCTCCACCTAGCTCCCGACGACATGCGTGCGCTCGGGGTCGAGATCGAGGTGGTCGACGCTCACGAACGCGCCGCAGAGGGCTGCGACCTGGTGCTCGCCCTCGGCGGTGACGGCACGTTCCTGCGCGCCGCCGAGCTCGCCCGCAACGTGGAGATCCCCGTGCTCGGGATCAACCTGGGCCACATCGGCTTCCTCGCCGAATCGGAGGCCGACGCCCTCGACACCGTGCTCGACCACGTCATCAAACGCGACTACCGCGTCGAGGAGCGGATGACCCTCGACATCGTCGTGCGCATCGACGGCAAGATCACTCAACGTGGTTGGGCGCTCAACGAGGCCAGCCTCGAGAAGGGGCCACGGCTGGGCGTGCTCAACGTGGTGCTGGAGGTCGACGGTCGACCGGTGTCGTCGTTCGGATGCGACGGCGTGCTCGTCTCCACGCCGACGGGGTCGACGGCGTACGCATTCTCCGCCGGCGGGCCGATCCTGTGGCCCGACCTCGAGGCAATCCTGGTGGTGCCCAACAATGCTCACGCGCTGTTCGCTCGGCCGATGGTGACCAGTCCCGACGCAGCCATCGCCATCGAGATCGAAGGCAACACGCATGACGCGCTCGTGTTCTGCGACGGCCGCCGCGACATGGTCATCCCGCCGGGTGGGCGCCTCGAGGTGACCCGGTGCGGCACATCGCTGAAGTGGGTACGGCTGGACAGCGCGCCGTTCACCGATCGGCTGGTACGCAAGTTCCGGCTGCCAGTGACGGGTTGGCGCGGACAGTAGTGCTCGCCGAGATCCGAATCGAGGCGCTCGGCGCCATCAACGCAGCCACCGCGGAGTTCGGCCGCGGGCTGACGGTGTTGACCGGCGAGACCGGCACCGGCAAGACCATGGTCGTCACCGGGCTGCACCTGCTCGGCGGTGGGCGCGCCGACGCGACCCGAGTGCGGTCGGGATCGGAGCGCGCCGTCGTCGAGGGCCGCTTCACGACGGTCGAGCTCGGCGACGGGGTCAGCGAGCGAGTCGACGAGATCCTGGAGTCCTCGGGAGCCGAACGCGACGACGACGGCAGCGTCATCGCCGCGCGCTCCGTCAGCCGTGACGGGCCGTCGCGTGCCTATCTCGGCGGCCGCAGCGTGCCCGCCAAGTCGTTGAGCGGCTTCACCACCGAACTACTTGCGCTGCACGGCCAGAACGATCAGTTGCGGTTGATGCGGCCGGACGAGCAGCGTGCCGCGCTGGACCGCTCCGTCGACCTGGGCGCACAGCTGACCCGCTATCGGCGACTGCGCGACGAGTGGCTGAGCGCGCGGGCCGATCTCACCGACCGCAGGCAGCGATCCCGCGAGCTCGCGCAGGAAGCGGACCGGCTGCACTTCGGGCTCAACGAGATCGATGCTGCCGCACCGCAACCCGGCGAGGACGAGGCGCTGGTGGCCGACATCCAGCGGTTGTCGGAGCTGGACGCGCTGCGCGAGGCGGCCCAGACCGCCAGGCTGGCCCTTTCCGGCGAGCTGGACGACCCCGGTCCCGAGGTGACGTCGGCCACCGACGGGGTGGGGCGGGCCAGGGCGGCCTTGGCGGGCACCGACGACGCGGCGCTTCGTGCGTTGTCGGAGCGGCTCGGCGAGGCGCAGGCGCTCATCGGCGACGTGTCGACCGAACTAGGGGGCTACCTCGCTGAATTGCCCAGCGACGCGAGCACATTGGAAGGCAAGCTGGCCCGTCAGTCCGACCTTCGTGGGCTGACGCGCAAGTACGCCGCCGACATCGACGGCGTACTGCTGTGGGCCCGCGAAGCCCGCGACCGGCTGGCACAGCTCGACGTGTCCGAGGAAACGCTGGTGGCGCTGGCACAGCGGGTGGACGAACTGGCGGTCCAGCTCGTCGACGCCGCGGCCGCGATCACCAAGGCCAGGACCAAGGCCGCGAAGTCGTTGGCGAAGGACGTCACGGCCGAGTTGGCCGGGCTGGCGATGGCGGGCGCGGGGTTCAGCATTTCGGTGTCGCCGCTGGCCGCCCGCCCCGACGACTCTGCGCCGCTCACCGTCGCGTCCGGTGAAGTCGTGCACGCGGGGCACGACGGAGTCGACGCCGTCGAGTTCGGCTTCACGCCGCACTCGGGGTCGGACGTACTGCCCTTGGCCAAGAGCGCGTCGGGCGGTGAGCTGTCGCGGGTGATGCTCTCGCTGGAAGTCGTGCTGGCCGCCTCCGCCGAGGGCACCACCATGGTCTTCGACGAAGTCGACGCCGGCGTCGGCGGCCGAGCGGCCGTGCAGATCGGGCGGCGGCTGGCCAGGCTCGCCAAGACCCATCAGGTGATCGTCGTGACACATCTTCCTCAGGTCGCCGCGTACGCCGACGTCCACCTGGTGGTCGACAGCGGCTCTGGCCGCGCCAAGTCCAGCGAGGTCCGCAGGCTGGACGACGACGATCGGGTCGCCGAGCTCGCGCGCATGCTGGCCGGGCTGGGCGAATCGGACAGCGGGCGCGCGCATGCCCGGGAGCTGCTGGAGTCGGCGCGTACCGACGTGGCGTGATGAATCGACACCCAATGTGTGTTGCAGATGTGACAAAAGACAACTTCTGAGGCTGGTGTTACGGCGCGCCTCCACCTCAACTTGAGGGTTGGCCGACAGAATCGTCGGAATGAAGATGTCAGCGCTGCTCTCGCGTAATGCCGGCCCCCGCCCGGGCGTCACGGGTACCGCCCGTGTCGACCGTGACATCGATCGGTTACTACGTCGGGTCAACGCCGGCGACATCGTCGTGATGGACGCCCTCGACCTCGACCGCATCACCGCCGACGCGCTCGTCGAGGCCGGAGTGGTTGCCGTCGTCAACGCCTCTCCGTCGATCTCGGGCCGCTACCCGAACCTCGGCCCCGAGGTGCTCGTCAACAACAACATCACGCTCATCGACGAGACGGGCCCCGAGGTCTTCAAGAAGATCAAGGACGGCGCGCGGATCCGGCTGCACAACGGTGGCGTCTACGCGGGCGACCGGCGCATCGCCCTTGGCACCGAACGCACCGACCAAGAGATCCACGAATTGATGCACGAGGCCAAGAGCGGACTCGTCGCGCACCTCGAGGCGTTCGCGGGCAACACCATCGAGTTCATTCGCAGCGAGAGCCCGTTGCTCATCGACGGCATGGGGATCCCCGACATCGACGTCGACGTGAACCGCAGACACGTCGTCGTGGTCGCCGAGGAGCCCAGCGCCGAATACGACCTCAAAATGCTCAAGCCGTTCATCAAGGAGTACCAACCCGTGCTCATCGGCGTCGGCATGGGAGCCGACATCCTGCGCAAGGCCGGCTACCGACCCCAACTCATCGTGGGCGACCCCGACACGATGAGCGTCGAGGTGCTTCGGTCCGGCGCGCAGGTGGTGCTGCCCGCCGATGCCGACGGCCACGCCAAGGGACTGGAACGCATCCAGGACCTCGGCGTAGGAGCGATGACGTTCCCCGCCGCGGGATCGGCCGCCGACCTCGCGCTGCTGTTGGCCGACCACCATGGGGCGTCCCTCATCGTCACCGCAGGACACGGTGCCAGCATCGAGGAGTTCTTCGATCGCTCACGCGCACAAAGCAATCCGTCGACGTTCCTGACCCGGCTGAAGGTCGGCGAGAAGCTGGTCGACGCGAAGGCCGTCGCGACGCTGTACCGCAGCCGGGTGTCCGGCGGCGCGATCGCACTGCTGGTGCTGGCGATGCTCATCGCCGTCATCGCCGCGCTGTGGGTGTCGCGAGCCGACGCCGCGGTGCTGCAGTGGATCACCGACTACTGGAACCAGTTCTCGCTGTGGGTGCAGGGCCTGGTCACCTGACCTTCCAGCCGACGACCTCCGAGGAGGATTCGTGATATCTCTACGCTCCCATGCGATTTCACTGGCCGCGGTGTTCCTCGCGTTGGCCATCGGCGTGGCCCTTGGTTCTGGTCTGCTGTCGAACACGCTGCTCTCGGGGATGCGTGACGACAAGAAGGAGCTGCAGAACCAGATCAACGGCCTCACCGACGAGAAGAACGGGCTCAACGAAAGGCTCGGCGCGGCCGGTGAATTCGACGCGATGATGTCGCCCCGCATCCTGCGGGAGGCGTTGAAGGGCAAGTCGGTGGTGGTGATGCGCACTCCCGATGCCGTCGGCGACGACGTGGACGCCGTCGTCCGGCTCGTCGGGGAGGCCGGCGGGACGGTATCCGGGACCATCGCACTGAGCCAGCAGTTCGTCGACGCCAATGCCTCCGAGAAGCTGCTGTCGGTCGTCAACTCGCCCATCGTGCCCGCGGGCAGGCAACTGAGCACGACGCTGGTGGACCAGGGCTCGCAGGCAGGAGATCTGCTCGGCATCACGCTGCTGCGCGACAAGAACCCGGCCGTACCCGTGGTCGACGACACCCAGCGGGACACGGTGCTGGCCACACTGCGCGACACCGGCTTCATCACCTACGGGTCGGAACGGATCGGCGTGGCGGACGCGGCGGTGATCGTGACCGGCGGCGCCCTCGGCGAGGACGCAGGCAACCAGGGCGCGACGGTCGCACGGCTCGCGGCCGGGCTGGCGCCCCACGGGGCAGGCACGGTTGTCACCGGGCGCGACGGCTCCGCGTCGGGAACGGCCGCGGTGGCCGTGACCAGGTCCGACGCCGGCCTGACGGGGGCCGTCAGCACCGTCGACGACGTCGACAGCCAGTCCGGGCGGATCACCTCCGTGCTGGCGGTGGGCGAACTGCTCGGCGGCGGTCGGCCGGGCCAGTACGGGGTCGGCCGCGGCGCGACGTCGGTGACGGTCCCTCAGTAGAACCACTCCGCTCGGCGCGCCAACGACGGCTTGTCGGTGTCGGTGTTAGGGTGAGATTCCGTGGGTCGGCAGGCCCCGAAACTAGGCCGGACCTAGAAAAGTAAGCCCTGCCCCTTTGCCACGGGAGGTTGCTCTTGCCATCGTTACGCAGGCATCCGCAGTCCGCGACCAAACACCTCTTCGTCAGCGGGGGCGTCGCGTCCTCGCTCGGGAAGGGCCTGACCGCAAGCAGTCTCGGTCAGCTGCTCACCGCCCGCGGACTCCAGGTGACGATGCAGAAGCTGGACCCGTACCTCAACGTCGACCCCGGGACCATGAACCCGTTCCAGCACGGTGAGGTGTTCGTCACCGAGGACGGTGCGGAAACCGACCTCGACGTCGGGCACTACGAGCGGTTCCTCGACCGCAACCTGTCGGGCTCGGCGAATGTCACCACGGGGCAGGTGTATTCGACGGTGATCGCCAAGGAGCGCCGCGGTGAGTACCTCGGGGACACGGTGCAGGTGATTCCGCACATCACCGACGAGATCAAGCGCCGCATCCTGGCCATGGCAGAGCCCGACGCCGACGGCAACCGGCCCGACGTGGTGATCACCGAGATCGGCGGCACGGTCGGTGACATCGAGTCGCTGCCCTTCCTGGAGGCCGCCCGTCAGGTCCGCCACGAGGTGGGCCGAGACAACGTGTTCTTCCTGCACGTGTCGCTGGTGCCCTACCTGGCGCCGTCTGGCGAGCTGAAGACCAAACCCACGCAGCACTCGGTGGCCGCGCTGCGCAGCATCGGCATCAGCCCCGACGCGCTGATCCTGCGCTGTGACCGAGACGTGCCCGAACCGCTGAAGAACAAGATCGCGCTGATGTGCGACGTCGACATCGACGGCGTCATCTCCACCCCCGACGCGCCGTCCATCTACGACATCCCGAAGGTGCTGCACCGCGAGGAGCTCGACGCGTACGTGGTGCGCCGGCTCAGCCTGCCGTTCCGCGACGTCGACTGGACCGAGTGGGACGACCTGCTTCGGCGGGTGCACGAACCGCAGGAAACCGTTCGGATTGCGCTGGTGGGCAAGTACATCGACCTGTCCGACGCCTACCTGTCCGTCGCCGAGGCGCTGCGCGCGGGCGGGTTCAAGCACCACGCGAAGGTCGAAATTCGGTGGGTCGCCTCCGACGACTGCGAAACCGATGCGACGGCGTCGGCGGCACTCAACGACGTCCACGGCGTGCTCATCCCCGGCGGGTTCGGGATCCGGGGCATCGAAGGCAAGATCGGCGCCATCAAGTTCGCTCGCAAGCAGGGCGTGCCCGTGCTGGGGCTGTGTCTGGGCCTGCAGTGCATCGTCATCGAAGCCGCCCGCTCGGTGGGGCTGACGCACGCCAGCTCGGCGGAGTTCGATCCCGACACCCCGGATCCGGTGATCGCCACGATGGCCGAGCAGGAGCACATCGTGGCGGGCGAGGCCGACCTCGGCGGCACCATGCGCCTTGGTGCCTATCCGGCTGTGCTGCAACCAGATTCGATCGTGGCGACGGCCTACGGCGGCACCGAGGTGTCCGAGCGACACCGCCACCGCTACGAGGTCAACAACGCCTACCGCGACAAGATCGCCGAGAGCGGCCTGCGCTTCTCGGGCACGTCACCCGACGGCCAGCTCGTCGAGTTCGTGGAGTACGAGCGCGACGTCCACCCGTTCCTGGTGGGTACCCAGGCGCACCCGGAGCTCAAGAGCCGGCCCACCCGGCCGCATCCGCTGTTCGTCGGCTTCGTCGGCGCGGCGCTGGACTACAAGGCCGCAGAGCGGCTGCCCATGGAACTGGCCGAGCAGCGTGCCAACGGTGCCGAACACACCGACGACGTCGGGCAGCGGCTGCAAGAGCCCGTGCACCGTGGCTGAGCACGAATTCACGACGGTCTCCAGCCAAACCCTGCACGTAGGAAAGATCTTCGCGCTCCGCGCCGACGAGGTGCTCATGCCGGGCGGCGGCACCGCCCGCCGCGAAGTGGTCGAACACTTCGGTGCCGTCGCCATCGTGGCGCTCGACGAGGCCGGCGACGTCGTGCTGGTCCATCAGTACCGCCACCCCGTCGAGCGCAGGCTGTGGGAGTTGCCCGCCGGGCTGCTCGACATGGGCGACGAACCGCCGCACGTCACCGCGGCCCGCGAACTCGAGGAAGAAGCGGGCCTGGCCGCCGAGCAGTGGCACGTCCTCGTCGACGTCATCTCGGCACCCGGATTCAGCGACGAGAGCGTGCGGGTGTTCCTGGCCACTGGGCTCACCGACGTCGGCCGCCCCGAGGCTCACGACGAGGAAGCCGATCTCACGGTGCGCAGGATGCCGCTGAGCGAGGCCGTCGACCTGGTGTTCGCAGGCGAGATCGTCAATTCCCTTGCCGTGGCGGGGATTCTGGCCGCCCACGCGATGGGCGACGCCGAGTCGCTCCGGTCCGTCGACGCTCCGTGGGTGGATCGGTCGACCAAGTTCCGGGCCCGCCAGGCTGTGCGATGACCACATTGTCTGCTCTTCGCGCAAGCGGCTCATCGCCGTTCCGGTGTGCCTTGGACGACCAGCTTCAGGGCTACCTCGACCACCTGACCATCGAACGCGGCGTGGCGGCCAACACACTCAGCTCGTACCGCCGCGACCTGCGCCGGTACACCGCACACCTCACCGAACGCGGGATCGACGACCTCGCCGCGGTGGCCGAGACCGACGTCAGCGACTTCCTGGTGGCGCTGCGGCGTGGCGACCCGGACAACGGCGCGCTGCCGTTGTCGGCGGTCTCGGCCGCCCGCGCGCTCATCGCGGTGCGGGGACTGCACCGCTTCGCCGCCGCCGAGGGTTTCGCGGCGCTCGACGTCGCACGCGCAGTCAAGCCGCCGACGCCCAGTCGCCGGCTGCCGAAGAGCCTCACGCTCGACGAGGTGCTGGCCCTGCTCGAGGGCGCCGGTGGCGACAGTGAGGCCGACGGCCCGCTGACGCTGCGCAACCGGGCCCTGCTCGAGGTGCTGTACTCGACCGGAGCCCGGATCTCCGAGGCCGTCGGGTTGGACGTCGACGACGTCGACACCCACACGCGGTCGGTGCTGCTGCGGGGCAAGGGCGACAAGCAGCGGCTGGTCCCCATCGGGCGCCCGGCGGTCAGCGCGCTGGACGCCTACCTGGTGCGCGGTCGTCCCGACCTGGCGCGGCGGGGCAAGGGCACCGCCGCGATCTTCCTCAACGCGCGCGGCGGACGGCTGTCCCGCCAAAGCGCGTGGCAAGTGCTGCAGGACACTGCGGCAAGGGCCGGGATCTCGGCCGCGGTGTCGCCGCACACGCTGCGGCACTCGTTCGCCACCCATCTGCTTGAGGGCGGCGCCGACGTCCGCGTCGTGCAGGAGCTGCTCGGCCACGCATCGGTGACGACGACGCAGATCTACACGCTGGTCACCGTCTCGACGCTGCGCGAGGTCTGGGCCGGGGCCCATCCGCGGGCGCGGTAGCCGATCCGTCAGCCCAGGTAGTCGGACTCCAACACCAGGTCGGCGATCAGCGTCTGGTACTCGCCGTGGGTCTTGTGCTCGACGGTGTTCCACTTCTTGCCCTGCTGCTCCTGCATGTATGCGCGGTACTTCGGGGCGCCCGGCATCTTGACGTTGTCGGCGACGACGATCGAGCCGGTATGCAGCCAGCCGCGGTCCAGGATGCTCTGCAGGTCGGTGACGTAGGCCCTCTTCTCGTGGTCGATGAACACGAAGTCGAGTGCGCCGGCACCGAAGCCCGGCGCGCCGGCCAGCGCGTCCAGCGTCTTGCCGCCGTCGCCGATGGTGCCGACCACGCAGGTCACCCGGTCGCCCACACCGGCGTGCTCCCAGATGCGGCGCGCGTTGGCGGCGTTGGCCTCGGCCAATTCGACGGAGTACACCCTCGCGTTGGGCGCCGCCCCGGCGATGCGCAGCGCGCTGTAGCCGACGTAGGTGCCCAGCTCCAGCGCGAGTTTCGGGTCGGCGCGACGGACGGCGGCGTCGAGGAGTGCGCCCTTCTCGTCGCCGACGTTGATCAGAAATGATTGCTCGTAGGCGAATTTGTCGATCGTTGCCAGGACGTCGTCGACGTCGCCCTGGCGGGCGTTGGCGAGCACGTAGTCGACGGCGGCAGCCTCGCGTCCGTCGCCGATCTGACCCGTCGTCGAGATGTTGCGGGCGCCGACCGCGAGTCGCAGAAACGACCAGCGGAGGAGTGGGATGCGCTGTTTGAGGCTCATAGTGCCCACCCTAGGTGGGCGGCCCACCGAATCGATCGGGCACGTTGCCCGCGGGTCGGTCATTCCTGGCCTGCTCAACGGTTAGACTTCTCCGGATGTTCGCCATGGGTGTGGGTCGCCTGACCAGCGGCGGTCTCGCATGACCGAGGACGCGGGTGGTTCCGACGGCACCGGTCTGACCGGGCGTCCGCCCCGGGTGATCCCCGAACCGAAGCCCAGGAGCGTGCACGGGCCGGCCAAGGTCATCGCGATGTGCAACCAGAAGGGTGGCGTCGGCAAGACCACGTCGACGATCAACCTCGGTGCGAGCCTCGCCGAGTATGGCCGCCGGGTGTTGCTGGTCGACCTCGACCCGCAGGGCGCGCTGTCGGCGGGACTGGGCGTGCCGCACTACGAGCTGGACCACACGGTGCACAACCTGCTCATCGAGCCGCGCGTGTCCATCGACGACGTGATCATCAAGACCCGCGTCAAGGGCATGGACCTGGTGCCGAGCAACATCGACCTGTCGGCCGCCGAGATCCAGCTCGTCAACGAGGTGGGCCGTGAGCAGTCGCTGGCACGCTCCCTGCACCCAGTGCTGGACCGCTACGACTACGTGCTGATCGACTGCCAGCCATCGCTGGGGTTGCTCACCGTCAACGGGTTGGCCTGCTCGGACGGCGTCATCATCCCCACCGAGTGCGAGTACTTCTCGCTACGTGGCCTGGCCCTGCTCACCGACACCGTCGCCAAGGTCCGCGACCGGCTCAACCCGAAACTGGACATCAGCGGCATCCTCATCACGCGCTTCGACACCAGGACGGTGAACGCCCGCGAGGTGATGGCCCGCGTGATCGAGCGATTCGGCGACCTGGTGTTCGATACCGTGATCACTCGAACGGTGCGCTTCCCCGAGACCAGCGTCGCGGGCGAGCCGATCACCACCTGGGCACCGAAATCTGGTGGCGCCCAGGCATATCGGTCGTTGGCGCGCGAGGTCATCGACCGGTTCGGCGCGTGACCTCCGAGTCGATGTCGGACTCGCCACAGACAGGTTTCAAGGTCCGGCTATCCAATTTCGAGGGGCCGTTCGACCTCCTGCTGCAGCTGATCTTCGCCCACCGGCTCGACGTCACCGAGGTGGCGTTGCACACGGTGACCGACGACTTCATCGCCTACACCAAGGAGATCGGCCCACTGTTGGGCCTCGACGAGACCACCGCGTTTCTGGTGATCGCCGCGACGCTGCTGGACCTCAAGGCCGCGCGCCTGCTGCCCTCCGGGGAGGTGCACGACGAGGAGGACCTTGCGCTACTCGAGGTGCGCGACCTGCTGTTCGCCCGGCTGCTGCAGTACCGCGCGTTCAAGCACGTCGCGGTGATGTTCGCCGAACTCGAGGCGGCCGCGCTGCGCAGCTACCCGCGGTCGGTGTCCCTCGAGGATCGCTTCGCCGAACTGCTGCCCGAGGTCATGTTGGGGGTGGACGCCCATAGCTTCGCTCAGATCGCCGCCACCACGTTCACGCCGCGGCCCGTGCCGACCGTGGCCTTGGACCACCTGCATGTCTCCGGAGTCTCAGTGCAGGAGCAGGCGCAGCGGTTGCTGGAGATACTGACCCTTCGTGGCGTCGGGCAGTGGGCGACGTTCTCGGATCTGGTGTCCGACTGCGAGGCGACGATCGAGATCGTGGGCCGTTTCATGGCGCTGCTCGATCTGTATCGGGCGCGGGCGGTAGCATTTGACCAAGTAGAACCGCTTGGTGTGCTGCAAGTTTCGTGGACCGGGGATCGGCCGACAGACGAGCACTTGGCCGCCGCGGTGGAAGAAGACTCATGACTGAAGACGTGTCAGACGACATTGTGGTGGGGTCCTCGGAGGACGTGATTGACGACGACCTCGGCGAGGACCTCGGCATCGACGTCGCGGAAACCCCCGAATTGGAGGACTCCGAGCTCGGTGCCGCGCTCGAGGCGCTGCTGCTCGTCGTGGACACGCCGGTGACGGTCGATGCGCTCGCGGGGGCGATCGATCAACCGGCGTACCGCGTCGCGGCGAAGTTGCGGCTGATGGCCGACGAGCTGGCCGCGCGCGACAGCGGGATCGAGCTGCGCGAGGCGGGCGGCGGGTGGCGTATGTACACCCGCGCGCGCTATGCGCCGTACGTCGAGCGGCTGCTGCTCGACGGGGCCCGGTCGAAGCTGACGCGGGCGGCGCTGGAGACGCTGGCCGTCGTCGCGTACCGGCAGCCGGTGACCCGAGCTCGGGTCAGTGCGGTGCGTGGCGTCAACGTCGACGCGGTGATGCGGACGCTGTTGGCCCGCGGGCTGATCACCGAGGCCGGGGTGGATTCCGATACCGGCGCGGCGGCGTTCGCGACCACCGAACTGTTCCTCGAGCGGCTGGGCCTGACGTCGCTTGTCGACCTGCCCAACATCGCGCCACTGCTGCCGGATGTCGACAACATCGACGACATCACCGAATCCCTCGGTGAAGAGCCCCGATTCGTCAAGTTGGGCGGGGCGCCCTCCTCGGCGCAGCCGCTGTCCTTCGACGTGGACAAGGACTGACGTGACCGACGGAACTGATGGTGTCCGGCTGCAGAAGGTGTTGTCGCAGGCCGGTGTCGCGTCGCGGCGCGTGGCGGAGAAGATGATTCGCGACGGTCGCGTCGAGGTCGATGGGTCCATCGTCACCGAACAGGGCACCCGGGTCGATCCCGACGCCTCGGTGATCCGGGTGGACGGCGCCCGGATCCAGGTCGACGACACGATGGTCTACCTCGCGGTCAACAAGGAGCGCGGGATGCACTCGACGATGTCGGACGACCAGGGCCGGCCGTGCATCGGCGACCTGATCGAACATCGGGTCCGCGGCAACAAGAAGCTGTTCCACGTCGGACGGCTCGACGCCGACACCGAGGGACTGATCTTGCTGACCAATGACGGCGAGCTTGCGCACCGTCTGATGCACCCGTCCTACGAGATCCCGAAGACCTACCTGGCCACGGTGAAGGGCTCCGTACCAAGGGGATTGGGCCGCAAGCTCAAGGACGGCGTGGAGTTGGACGACGGGCCAGCCCGCGTCGACGACTTCGCTCTGGTGGACGCGGTGCCCGGCAAGTCCCTGGTGCGAGTCACCCTGCACGAGGGCCGCAAGCGCATCGTGCGCCGAATGCTGAAGGAGGTCGGGTTCCCCGTCGAGGAATTGGTGCGCACCGACATCGGCACGGTGGCACTGGGGGAGCAGCGACCGGGAAGCATTAGGGTGTTGACGCGCAAGGAGATCGGCGAACTGTACAAGGCGGTGGGGCTGTGAACGGGGCGCTGACGATTGCCGTCGACGGACCGGCGGGGACCGGAAAGTCCTCAGTGTCAAGGGGTTTGGCGCGTGCGCTGGAGGCGCGCTACCTGAACACCGGTGCGATGTATCGGGTCGTGACGTTGGCGGTGCTGCGTGCGGGTGTCGACCTCGCGGACGCCGACGCGATCGGCAACCTGGCGCCACTGGTGGACTTGGCCGTCGGGTTCGACCCCGACGAGGATCTCGCCTTTCTTGCGGGAGAAGACGTTTCGGTGGAGATACGCGGCGACGCGGTGACTGCCGCCGTTTCCGCCGTGTCGGCGGTACCCGCGGTGCGGACGCTGCTCGTCCAACGGCAGCGTGAACTGGCCGATGGGAACGGGAGCGTCGTCGTCGAGGGACGCGACATCGGGACGGTCGTGCTACCGGACGCAGACGTCAAGGTCTTCCTGACGGCGTCGGCCGAGGAACGTGCGCGTCGGCGCAACGACCAGAACGTCGCCGCCGGGCTGAACGACGACTACGACGCGGTACTCGCGGACGTCCGTCGCCGTGATCATCTCGACTCGACGCGGGCCGTCTCGCCGCTGCGCGCTGCCGAGGACGCGGTGGTCGTGGACAGCAGCGATTGGACGGAAACGCAGACCATCGCCCACCTGCTGGAGCTGGTGCAACAGCGTGCCGGGGTTCATCGATGAGCGAGTCGGACGGCACCTGGGTCGACGAGGGCGACTGGCAGCTCGACGGGGACGTCGTCGCCGCCGACCTGGAGGAGGAGTACGCCCCACCACCGGTCGTCGCGGTGGTCGGACGGCCCAACGTAGGCAAGTCGACGCTGGTCAACCGCATCCTCGGGCGCCGCGAAGCCGTCGTGCAGGACATCCCCGGTGTGACCAGGGACCGGGTGTCCTACGACGCGAGCTGGTTGGGTCGGCGCTTCATGGTGCAGGACACCGGCGGTTGGGAGCCCGACGCGAAGGGGCTGCAGCAGTTGGTCGCCGAGCAGGCGTCGGTGGCGATGCGGACGGCTGACGCGATCATCCTGGTGGTCGACGCGGTCGTTGGTGCCACCTCGGCCGACGAGGCTGCGGCCAAGCGGCTGCAGCGCTCGGGCAAGCCGGTGTTCCTCGCCGCCAACAAGGTGGACAACGAACGCGTGGAGGCCGAGGCGTCCGCGCTGTGGTCGCTCGGGTTGGGGCAGCCTCATCCGGTCAGCGCGATGCACGGCCGGGGAGTGGCCGACCTGCTCGACGCCGTCCTCGAGGTGCTGCCCGCGGCGTCCGAAGTCGGTTCGGGCGGTGGCGGACCCAGGCGAGTGGCGTTGGTCGGCAAGCCGAACGTGGGCAAGAGTTCGCTGCTGAACCGGCTCGCGGGCGACGAGCGGTCGGTGGTGCACGACGTGGCGGGCACCACCGTCGACCCGGTGGACTCGCTGATCGAACTCGACGGCAAGACATGGCGATTCGTCGACACCGCGGGTCTGCGCCGGAAGGTGGGACAGGCCAGCGGACACGAGTTCTACGCCTCGGTCCGCACGCATGGTGCCATCGATGCGGCCGAAGTGGTGATCGTCCTGATCGACGCCTCCCAGCCGTTGACCGAGCAGGACCAACGGATTCTGACGATGGTGATCGAGGCGGGCCGCGCGCTGGTGTTGGCCTTCAACAAGTGGGACCTGGTCGACGAGGACCGGCGCTACCTGCTGGACCGGGAGATCGACCTCGAACTGGCGCAGGTGCAGTGGGCGCAGCGGGTGAACATCTCGGCGATGACCGGCCGTGCGGTGCAGAAGCTGGTGCCTGCGCTGGAGGCTGCCCTCGAGTCGTGGGACGCCCGCATCCCGACGGGGCGGCTGAACTCCTTCTTCAAGGAGATCGTCGCCGCGACGCCTCCGCCGGTGCGTGGCGGCAAGCAACCCAAGATTCTCTTCGCCACTCAAGCGACGGCGCGTCCGCCCACGTTCGTGGTATTCACCAGTGGCTTCCTGGAGGCCGGCTACCGGAGGTTCCTGGAGCGGAAGCTGCGCGAGACGTTCGGTTTCGACGGAAGCCCGATCCGGATCAACGTGCGGGTCCGCGAGAAGCGGTCGACGAGGCGCTAGCAGGCGATTTCAGCGCTCCCAGCCGCACCCGCTAACGTTCGGGCAGTGCCCGTCGTCGACATGATCCTCATCGCGCTGGCGGGTGTCGGCGCAGGCGCGATCAACGCCGTCGTCGGCTCCGGCACCCTCATCACGTTCCCCACGCTGGTCGCGCTCGGCTATCCGCCAGTCACCGCGACGATGTCCAACGCGGTAGGCCTGGTGGCCGGAGGCATCTCGGGCACATGGGGGTATAGACGGGAACTGCGCGGCCAGTGGGACCGGCTGCGCTGGCAGATTCCGGGCTCGCTGCTCGGGGCGGGCGTCGGCGCGTGGCTGCTGCTGCATCTGCCCGAAAAGGTGTTCGTCGCGGTGGTGCCGGTGCTCCTCATCGGGGCACTGCTGCTGGTGGTGTTCGGCCCGCGGATTCAGGCGTGGGCACGGGCGCGTGCGGAGGATGCTGGCCGGTCGGTGCACCACATCTCGAGGGGCCGAATGGCCGCGCTGGTCGCCGGGACGTTCGCGGTCGGCGTGTATGGCGGCTATTTCACTGCAGCCCAAGGCATTCTGCTCATCGGGGTGATGGGTGCGCTGCTGCCCGAGGAGATGCAGCGCATGAACGCGGCGAAGAACCTGCTGTCGCTGCTGGTGAACATCGTCGCGGCGGCCGCCTACACGCTAGTGGCGTTCGACCGGATCAGCTGGCTGGCGGCCGGGCTGATCGCGGTCGGATCGCTGGTCGGCGGGTTTCTCGGAGCCCATTACGGACGGAAGCTCTCGCCGAACATGCTTCGGGTCGTCATCGTGGTCGTCGGGCTCATCGGGCTGTACCGACTGCTGAACATCTAGAACCCGACGCGCGACGGCGGCGGTTGGGATTGCAGGTGGTGGCTGCGGTAGCATTTCGACCGCTGCCGGCGATCCCGGCAGTGTCGCGGGCTGTGGCGCAGCTTGGTAGCGCACTTGACTGGGGGTCAAGTGGTCGCAGGTTCAAATCCTGTCAGCCCGACCAGAGTTAGAGCAGTTCAGGGGCGGTTTTCGCGAAAGCGGGAGCGGCCTCAATTGCGTTGAAATGTTCTCGGATAGCAACGGCGGTCAGAAGTCCGATAGCCCGAGTTGATCGGCCAGGACGTCGACCGCCGACCGCGCCGTCGAGTCCGAGGTGTGCCCATAGACATCACCCGTGATCGAGATCGACGAGTGGCCGAGCAGATCGGCCACGGCCTTTGATGTGCACGCCCGCCTCCAGCCAGGCGACAGCGCGCTCGGCCACGTCGAGCACCTCCTGCTGATCGACACCGGCGATGGCGATCAACGCCTTCATCACCTCGGAGGCCGCGCTTAGGCCAGTCACGTCGTCACGGTATCCGAGCGAACCGACGAAGAAGCTGACGCTGATTCCTGCAGCAGCAGTCGACGGGATGCCGCCTAAATGAGTCGCGGCTTGATCACAATCAGCATCGATCTGCGTAAGCTCTCGCGCAGACCACAGTGAACCCACCTCTACAAGGGACCTGCTTGATGACGCGGATCATCTCATTTGAGATCGAGGGCTTGGCGGGACGCACCAAGCCCGTGCAGCACGTGCTGAATGACGATGTGAACGTTTTCTGGGGACCGAATGGCAATGGCAAGACGTCCATGCTGAAGGTGCTGCATTCGGCGCTTACAAATGACGTCGAAATCTTGCGTTCCGTAGCCTTCGACTCCGCTCGAGTCGAGTTTTTCAGCGAGGACCGTAACCGCACACTGACGCGGACCATCACTTCCGAGCAAGTGAGAAAAGTTCAGCGCACGCGACAGCCCGTTTACGATAGGGACCAAGGGCACTACTTCATTTGGAGGTCAAGCGAGCCGTCGGAAACGAGTGACTGGACGACAACGCCTAAGACAAAAAACTCCGCAGTTCGGTTCTCTCACGGGTGGCTCCCGATTACGCGCATCACCGATAGCGCCCCATTGAGCAGGCGCAACCATCCCCCTGATACCGCTAGTCGGCTCACCGAAGCCGACATCGACGATCTCTTCTCCGAGGGCATCGAAGGGCGTTGGCAGCAGTGGCGATATAGGTCGAACGCGGAAATCAAAGTAGCACAAGACGTCGCCCTCACGGAGGTCCTTGAGGTCGCGTTACGCGGTGTGTCGAAGCGCGACAAATCCGTCAAGCCGCTCGAGCCGAAACTTGCTTACGAAGTCGTCTCCACGTTCTTCGGAGAGCGCAACCCGAACCTAGGCTTCAAATTCCGCAGTTATGAGGAGTTCGCCCGTCGTTACGAAGCCGACCCACTTCTACGCGATATTGTCCAGCGGCTTGAGAAGGTGGAATCGCGGATTTCAGATATCGAGGCTCCGCAAAAGCGACTCGAGGAGTTGATCCGCGACCTGTTCTCCAACGGACGGAAGGTCGTCTTCACTCCGGAATCAATCGTGGTTAGCGTGCGTGGATCAGATATTCCGCTGGGGTCTCTCTCCAGTGGTGAGCGACAATTGATGCTGATCTTGCTCGAATGCCTTCGGGGCGGAACCAGTACGATCATGATCGACGAACCCGAATTGTCGATGCACGTAGCCTGGCAGAATCGACTCGTCGACAGTATGCGGCGAGTGAACCCCCGATCGCAATTAATCATGGCGACCCACTCACCCGAAGTCATGGCCGAGTTAGCCGATCGATGCGTGATCGAACTCTAGAAAAGCCGACGTGGTCGGTTAGCGCATTTCACAAGAAAGTCCTCACAAGTCCGTACTGTCTGCACCTCGTAGTCGAGGGCAAAGCGCATGACGGCAGCTATTACGGCAAGATCGCTGAGTCCAGCGCGGAAATTCGCGACCGGGGATATCAAGTCACCAAGGTCGAGAACTTGTACACCGGCGGCGGCAAGTCGGGGATATTGAAGGTCTATGAAGGCATGAAGCAGGAATCTCGGCTCGTCCAGCGGACCAAGACCGCCCGTAAGGTGACCGCGTTCATGTTGGATCGCGATGTTGAAAATATCGTCGGCGGGTCGAGACGAAATCCCCACATTCTCTACACCAATGGGTACGACGTGGAAAGCGACATTCTTCATAATGGCGATGACGCACTAGCCCTGTCGACAGCAACCGGCCTAGCCCCAACCGATGCGAGAAGCCTGGCGCAGAAGCTCGGCGACTGGCGATCACAAGCTGCTCATGAGTGGCGTGAGTGGATACTGCTTTGTTGCATCGCCAAGGTCCTCGGCATCCAGTCGAAAGCCAGTTTCGGACGCAACGTCGTATCCAACGACGACCTCGCGTCAGTTCAGGCATGCCGCGCACATCTGAAGACTGCCTCCGGCCTGTCGGACGCCGCCTTCGACGAACTCGAGGAGCGCCTCGAGACGAAGATCGCCACTGCGTTCAGGGTAAAGAGGACGTACACGCTGCTCAAAGGAAAGTGGTTGCCCGCCTACCTGCGACGCCGGATCGAGGCTGAACTCGGCGGTAAAGACCACTGCGACCTCGCCAATTTCGAGACCCGCGTGGTCAGTAACTACGTCGCATCACTCGACTGCACGCAGCCGTGGGCGCAGCGCTATCGCGATGGCTGGGAAAGTCTCCTCAGCACATCGTGACGCCGTCGCGGTTCTGACGCTTGCGCACCTGTCTTAATAACGATGGGTTGTTCAGAAGCGGGACCTGCGGCTCGACCGCGGCTCACCACCTGGACCGACGCCCAGCGCCGAGTGTCTTGAAACCCGTCTCTCAAACCGGTCAACCTACGGATTTGCGAGACAGGGGGAGCAGTGGCCAACATCAGGTACGCGAGGGCACCGGCAGATAATCACTGCCGTCGGTGGTTCGTCGGGTCAGGAGTGGGAGGAGCGCAATTACACGCATCTCGCGCAGCAGCGCAGCTTGCGGACGCGGAGAGCCGTGGCCCGGAGCGTCGTTGCCGATCTGCATCGGTAGGGTCCGAGCCCTGGAGGTCGGGCGGCACGCAGCGCTGGGCGAAACGGTGGGCATCCGCACCGGGCAGCACCGTTGTCGTCGTTGAAGAGCAACGCATCGGCATGCGAGGAGGGGATCGTGCCCAAGCAGGTCAGAGTGACGCCGGAGGACATGCAGATGTCCGTGGCAACGGTTGATGCGCACGCCGGCGGTGTGCATGCCAAGCAGCTGGAAGCAGATAGCCGCATGGAGACCGCTCAGCAGGTCTGCCTGCTGGTTCAGCTGCCGCGCTTAGCACCGCCGTCTCCAAGTGGCAGGCGGACACCTCGGCACTGTTCGGGCACATGATTGACCACGCTGACGGCTGCGAGCCGGGGCGGCGGCCTACCAAGCGGTCGATGAGAACAGTGCGGATGACATTCACGACGCGGGACGAGCAGCCGGTGCGCAAGATCTCGGTCTTTAGCCGAGCACCGTGACGGTATCCGTCGAGGAGATCGACCGCTGGGACGCGGGTGACGTCCGAGAGGTTTTTCATGCGACCCGCAGCCGGGTTAGACGCGCGTCGCGCCGCGGCTCTGGAACGGTTCCCTGCACCTCTCCCGCGTACCGTCCGCCCCATGGACAAGAACGCAACGAACCGCACGTCAGGCCCCTCTCTTGAGCCGTACACGAAGCTCGCCGACACAATTATCGGATTCGCCACCGCGGTTGAGGATCTGGTCACGACGGAGCTCTCGTATCCCTTCTCTGTCGGGAGTGAGGCTCTACGCGACTGCGCCGCCGACGGGCGGCACCCCGGCACACAGACCACGAAGGCGCTGACTCGGCTATGTGCGAATCAGATCCGCGCCGCCGCGGTGCAGTGCGACCTCCATCGCGGGATCGCCGCTGGCTTGTCCGTATCGAAGGTCTACTTCTCGCCGTTCCCGTTAGCGCGGACTTGTGTCGTGACAGCCGCGAAGGCGTGGCACATCCTCGGTGGAGCAACGCGGGAGGAGCGACTGCAGCACTATCTCAACGAGGAGCTGGACGCTCTCTATCGCGCCCCATGGGACTTCAACGACCAGGATTCGCGCGCCGACATCGCTGCGCGCACGGACGATCACGTGGCGGTCGGTGCGACTGCAGGCCTGCGAGTGGTGCCCAAGAACAACGCGAGGGACTGGGAAGCGCCATACCTGATCCGTTCCGGCCAGGTACGCAAGGACAGGCCGCCGTCGGAGACCGATGTGGTGCGGGGCATATTCGCTGCATCCGGTCTCGGAGCCGATGAGGCACGCGTTCCGTACACGTTGCTCTCTGCTGCGACGCACGGCCGCTTCAACTACGCGGGTGTCTCGGAGTCCGTGCTCACCGGCCGATCCGTGAACGGCGTGCCGACGATCGCTATGCACTCGTCGGCGGGCACCACGGCCAAGGTGACGGTGCTCGCCGCGATCGCGACTCGTACCCATCTCCGAGCGTTGGCGCGGTATGCGAACGTGTCGGAGGATCTCGTGCAGGACCGTCTGGGTGACACGCTCGCGGAGTGGTGTGCGATCGGCGGAGTTCCGGTGCCCGAATAGCCGACGCGGGAGCGTAGTGCTGCCGCAGTGAATCAATATCGGAGCAAGCGCAAGGCTGGGCCGTGAGAACCGCGGATTGGCAAGCACGTCCGTCACTTGGCCAGCGCACCCGCGACACTTGCGTATGCTGCGTCTCGTTGGTCCAGTCGCTGCTGACGAACCATGGGATCAGAAGTCCACAACGCCTGTCGACTGGGATGGATGCACTCAACCACCATCAGATCCTTGTCGCCGACGAGTTTGGGCGCTTTCGTTGCAACTCGTCGCCAGCCAGCCGCAGCATCGCGCCCCTGAAGCAATATGACGCGCAGAACTGGAAGAAGAGGCAGCAGTTCGATTAAGACCGACGCACCCGCCTCAAGCTCGGCAGCGGTGGGGGCGCGATTGATGTACCAAGGGTAGGCGTTCCACGGCAACACATCTGACGCCTCGATCCCGAAGCGCACGAACAACTCGGCTTGGCTCTCGGCAGTCGGGTCATCGTTCTCTACGCAGAGGAACCCCGATCCGCCCTCGGTTCGTGTCTTTGGACCCGGATCGCGCAGAACGCTTAGAACCCGAGCTTTGGTGCCGCCGTGAATAGGTGCGACGTAGGGCATCCACCCGCGGTCGTCCAGCCCGATGAAACGATCAACGAGTTCATTTACTGGCTTGATGTGGGAGTCCATCATGTGGACAGCCTGATCATTTCGAAACAAGGGATCACGCATCCGTCGGACCACGACGATGACGCTACGCGCCGCGCAGATGCGCTAGCGCTTTGGCGAGAGGGTGGCATCAAGTCGAGTCGAATTAGAACTGTCGCGTCATCTTGGGGTGAGAAGTGATACGACTTTCCGAGGGGGAGTTCCCGATACGGCGCGGTTATGGGGGAGTGCTATGACATTGCCAGCAGGTTGGTACGAAGACCCTTGGCAACACGCCGAGGTGCGGTGGTGGGACGGTCGGCAGTGGACGTCGTCAACTGCCGGGCCCTCGCCACGAGTACGGTCGGCACCGGTCAGCTTGGGCGATCTTCTTGGTAGCGATGGTCGTGTCGCTGTCGTTGACGTTGAGACGACGGGCCTGTACCGCACCGATCGCGTCGTCGAAGTCGCGGTCGTGACGGTGAACGCCGATGGCGTCATAGAGGAAGAGTTCGACACTCTGGTCAACCCGATGCGCGACATGGGCGCGACGTGGATTCACGGCATCGACACGGCGATGGTGCGCGATGCACCGACATTCTCGGACGTGGCACACCACGTGGCTGCGCGGGTCAACGGTGCCGTTGTCACGGGCCACAATGTGCGGTTCGACATGCGCATGCTCGGCGACGAGTTCGACCGCGCTGGCATCGACATCGACTGGGGCACTGGACTGGACACCTTGTCGGTCACCGGCTGCAAGCTCGCCCAAGCCTGCATTGACCATGAGATCGCGCTTGAAGGCGCGCACTGCGCACTCGTCGACGCCCGTGCCACCGCGAAATTGATGCTCAAGCTGTGCGCCTCATTCGCCGACAGCCCCCTTCCCGCCAGGGCGAGACCATTGATGGTTACGGCGATGCAGGTCTGCCGTCGCGACGGCAAGGCCCACGTTCAGCCGCCACAGACGTATCTAGCTGCTCTGGCCAAGGGCATCCACACAACACCGGATGTCGCTCCCTACGTCTCCTTACTCGACGTTGCGATCGTCGATCTGCGGCTCACCGCGAACGAGCGCGCCGAGCTTCATGCACTAGCGGCTGACCTAGGACTCGACGACCTCGCGGTCACCCGCGCCCACCGCGACTTCCTCGCCGGGCTCATCGACGCCGCCGTCGAGGACGGCATCGTCACCGACGACGAACTAGATCAGCTTTGCCGGGCCGCCGCGCTGCTCGACATCGACATCGAGCATGTGGCCGGTCGGACCGACCAATTCCGCACGACCACCACGGAACTCATGCTCTCCGCCGGACTCAGCGTGTGCTTCACGGGAGAAGGGTGCGATCAGCACGGAAACCCGGTCGAGCGCACGGACCAAATACGCCTCGCTGAGCACCATGGCCTAGTAGTCGTCAAGTCCGTCACCAAGACTGGGCCAGACCTACTCGTGGCAGCCGACGCAGGCTCGCGATCAGAGAAGGCACGCAAAGCCCGGCGCAACGGGACCCCAGTCACTTCGTATTCGGCGTTCGCCAATGCCCTGACGACAGGCAACTCCCTGCCGGTCGCTCAGATGTCGTCAAGCGGGGTGGCGCTCGTCTGCGCCGAATGCGGGGACTCCTGGATCGCGTCGCGACGCCTCACCAACCCTGTGTGCGCCGACTGCTCTTAGCGACGATCGGGGAGAGAGTCGTCAAAGGGACGGTTCGGGGTTGTTATGCGGCACTGTGGCTTTTATCGGCTTGATGTGGGAATCCAGCACGTGTGCACCTTGATTCGCTCGGAACAATGGGTCACGCATCCGTCTTGCCACGGCAGTGACGCTACGCCCGAGCAGGTACGCCCAAAAATGGCAGCACGCCCATGGCGTACTGCGAGGCGACAGTGCATCGACGGCCAGTTGACGTAGGCGGGAGCCAGCTGCCCGTTGTCTCCGGGCAGCCTGTGCCGCACCGCCGAATTGCTGTCAATGGCCAAGTAGAAGTATCCGCTGACGGCTTCGGCAGATAGTCCCGGTGTGATCGCCAGATAGTCCCGGAAGGACGCCAGGCCTAGGCGGAAGCCAATGGGTTCTAGCGCCGTGCGCAGGGCATGGCGATCTGGCGCTATCTCAAAAGTGCACGCTGCCTGCCCTGATGAGAACCTCTAGACCCCTCATGTCATGCGTGGGTCTTCAAACCGTTCTGTCAGTCGCCGAATTTCACCGCTTAGCGTTTGGACCTGACTATGTAGATCGGTACGCAGAGCGTCGATCTGGGCGGCGGTTGCTGCCTGCTGGGCGGTGTCCTCTTCAGCGACACGCTGGACGATCCAGGACGCGAGGGTGGCGGTGACGACGCCGACGAGACTGATCCCACCGATCATGAGCGCCACCGCGATCACCCGACCGGTACCGGTTACGGGCGAGAGGTCGCCGTATCCGACAGTGGTGATGGTAGTTATCGACCACCACACTGCGTCGCCGAAGGTCGTGATTTTCGAATCGGGTTCATAGCGTTCGGCGTCCAAGATTGCCAGAGACGCTACGTAGACGAGTAGGACGACGCTGCTGGCGGTGTAGACGACTACGCGCCCGCGAATGGCCCCACCGATCGCCTTCTGCAATGCGGCGACCAACACGACCAGTCGTAGAAGCCGCAACGGACGCAACAGTGGAAGTGCAACGACCGCCAGGTCCAGTAGGTGACGGACGAACCATCGCCCGCGATCGGTGGCAAAGCACAGGCGGGCGATGTAGTCGACCAGGAAAACCGCCCAGGTGATCCAGATGACTAGTTGTAGGCCGGTCTCCACCCGCCCCTGCGGTTGAGCCAAGACGCGGACCGAGTATGCGCCGAGGAAGATAACGGCAACGATCGCGAGTGGCCACTCGGTGCGTGACTGCCACCGTTCCAATCTGAGCTTGGCGTCTGTCGGACCGAAGCCTTCAAGCACCTCGCGGTTATTCACGACGCTCAAATTACGGGACACGGCGTAGCGACAACGTCCTGGCAGTCCTCGGTCTCTCCAACGGGCCTCGTCGATCCGGTCGCCTGAGATGATTCCAGCAAGCGGCTCCAGACCTCTGGTGATCGTGCCGCCACTCGCGCAATGCCTAGCGCCACACCGCGTGGCCGTGTTGACGCCTACTAGACGGCCCCGATCGGGAGTCCGCCAAGTAAGTCACACCACCGCACCGCTCAGGCGCGCCAACGTGCCGAGGAGCACCAGCGCCGGGGATACGGCCCGACCGCGACCAGTCCCCTTTAGCGGTTGGAGTTCGGGCTAATACTCCTCCGCAGCAGAAGATTACAGCCGTTAGCACCTCATTGAGGTGGAGAGCGGCGGATAGCAACGCGGATAGCAACGCATCCCAATTCGTGCGTGTCCGGGTGCATCCTCTGACATCCGCTTCCAGTACTTGAAGTGCGAAGACCGGACACCAGCAAATACCCACGGACGCCGAAAATGACACTGGGGGTCAAGTGGTCGCAGGTTCAAATCCTGTCAGCCCGACGCAGGTCAGAGGCACTTTCCGGTCATCCGGAAGGTGCTTTTTTTCCGTTGGTGCGCCAACCCGTGCCCCAAGCAGGTTTCCGTGCGCCAACGGTCACAGCCCTAGCTGCCCTGCCAGACCGTCGACGGCCGCGCGTGCAGTGTCGTCGGACGTGTGCCCATAGACGTCGCCCGTGATCGCGATGGAGGCGTGCGCACTGGCACCGCAGGGCCATCGTGACCGTTACCGGCGCCGTCGAGTTCTACGACGACGACGGGACCTGGTGGCTCGAAGAAAATGGGCTGTGAGGCAACACGTCCAACGGGCATCCTGTACGGATGGCGCATGTAGCGGTGTTGATGGGAAAGGTTCATCCCGAAGCCGGTGATTGGTACTTCGACGAACCGCTCGTCGTTAAGAGTGGCGACGACGAATTTCAGATTGCAGTGGTGCATTCGAAGTTCAGCATTCGCGTGACGTCGCCGAGCGACGAGGACGTGGACGGCGACTGGTTTCGGCAGCTATGGTCCCGCGCTTCCGCGGCCCTCCGCGGGGCCCTCGACGGGCTCGGATTCTATAGAGGTGCCCGACTCGAAGTGGAGTTCGTCGGCGCGACCTTCGACAACAACGGCGTGTTGTTCGAGCAGCCAAATCGTCTTGATTTCGCCTACACCCAAGATTCTCGGATAGAGGCTGAACAACTCGCGCCTGTCACTTGGCACGCGTTCGACAACGCCCACATTCGCCATGCGCTGGCGGATGTCCGGCAGGCGCTCACCCTCGACGGTGATGCTGGTTTCCATTGCTACCGGGCAATCGAAAGTCTGCGCCAGCACTACCTTCTCGGCGATGAAGACGACGGATCGGCGCGAAAACTGTCATGGGAAAGTCTGCGAGATGATCTCGGAGTGTCGAAGGCCGAGATTGACGTGATCAGGGAAGCCGCAAAATCGCGTCGCCACGGAGGTGCGCAATCAGTCGCCTACGCAGACACCCTCGCTCACGTGAAATGGACGCGCGACATCGTGATGCGATTCATTGAGCGCCTGCCCACGGTAGGACCCGGCAGATTGGCCGAGCTGGACGTATAGGGCCGCTGAATATTCAGCGCCGAATTATTCGTCGCACTTGAACAAGTCTTCGGGCACGAAAAGCTCCGTGCAGCCGCACTTGCCGCACCCGTCCGCGGTTCGGTGGGCGACGGGATGACGGCACTCGTCGCACCCCACGAGTACCCAGCGACCCACCGCGTTGTCGAAGCGGTCCCGGCAGACGCCGAAGACGGGGCCCACGTGCTCCACGAGGTCGGCCGCCGTGCGAAGTATCCGCGCCACCTCGTCGCGCGCGTAGTCCTCGAAGACGTCGCCCTGCGTGTGAATCGTCAGCCTGAACATGGTCGCCCCACCTCCCGATTCACCGAACGTAGCTCGTCACCCGGGCTAGCACGTCGAGGCGCGCCCGTGGCCCAACCGGTGCGCCAACCAGGTCCGAAATTCGGTCCCAACCGGTTCGGGCCGGATCGGTTCGCCTCGGCTCGGATTGCGCACTGAACTGCGCAAAGAGGGGCATCATGCGTACCGCCGCGAACCCGTTCGAACGGGCTTTTGTGGGCTGGGGGTCAAGTGGTCGCAGGTTCAAATCCTGTCAGCCCGGCCAGAGTTGGAGCAGTTCAGGGGCGGTTTTCGCGGAAGCGGGAGCCGCCTCAATTGCGTTGAAATGTTCTCAGATAGCAACGGCGGTCAGAAGTCCTATAGCCCGAGTTGGTCGGCCAGCACGTCGACCGCGGACCGTGCCGTCGAGTCGGAGGTGTGCCCGTACACATCACCCGCGATCGAGATCGACGAATGGCCGAGCAGATCGGCCACGGCCTTGATGTGGACGCCCGCCTCCAACCAGGCCACCGGCGCGCTGTGGCGAAGAGTGTGTACGCCGACGTCGACGATGCCCGCCTTCTGCGCTGCGATCTCAATCGTCCGCAACACGTTGCGCGGGTCGACCGCAGTGCCGAACTCAGTCGCGAACACCAAGCCCTCTTCGGTCCATTGGTCATCAGCGAAGGACACAAGCTGCTGCAAATCTGACGTCACCACTCAATTTTCGGTTCCGTCAATAAAATGCAGCGCGCTTTGCCGTCCGTCGGTTACATTGCACCACGGTGTGGTTACTAGCAAAGTCCAACGCCAGATGCGCCAGCCCGCGACCCGAGGAGTCGCGCTCGAAGGTTCGAGTTCTGGATGCACGACCTGAAGACGGCTCGGCTCGGTGGTGCGGCTTGTCCCGCTGGGGTGACGAAGTGATTTGAGAGGAACTCTGATGGCGGGGACGAATTGCAGCGGCAAGCCGAGCGGCCGGCTGCGCGGCCGTGGTGACTATCGCGTCTTGCCGGTCTCGCGATGGTTGAGCGCCGGCGCGGTCACCTTGGGAATGGGCGCCGCGATGATTGCTAGCGCGGCTCTGGCGCACGCCGAACCGGCAGCGTCGGACGGGGGCTCGTCATCGACATCGAATGGGAGCACTGGCGATACAGACGCTTCCGGCAGTACGGGATCGCCGTCATCCAACGGTGCGGCGTCGGCCAAGACCCCAGAGACTTCGCCGACCGGAACGGCCGGATCGAGAGCCAACAGCACTGACGCCGACGACGGAGCAGGTACCTCATCGACGTCGGCTACCGACCGGTCGGCGGTCACGACGACGAGCGGGGCCGCGACGTCGACGCCACCCAGCCACACATCTCAGGCATCTTCGGCCGAGCCTCAGACGTCGGCGACCGGCCTGACCACCGCAAGCGTCCAGGCGAGCCCAACCCGCGCCGCTCGCACGACCACTACACCAGCCACGTCGATCAATGTGGCACCCGCGAACACGGCGAGGATCGCTCCCGCGGCGGCCGCAGCAGGGGCGGCCCCCGATCTGGGCGCACTGGTCGGAAACATCCTCGCGGTCTTCGTCAGCAACGGCACCGCCGCCAACCCGAACGCCGGATTGTTTCTCGGCACTGGCTTCAGCTACACCAGCGATACCTGTGCCGCTGGTGTGGCGTGCACTGGCGGCAACGGTGGTTTGTTGCTGGGCGTAGGCGGCAGCGGCTTCCAAGGTGGCGACGGCGGTTCGGTCGGGGTCGTCGGCAACGGCGGCGCGGGCGGGGCCGGGGTCGCTGGCATCAACGACGGTGCAGGCGGCAACGGCGGTAGCGTTGGCCTGCTATTCGGCAAGGGCGGGGCTGGCGGCGCGGGCGCGGCGGG
The DNA here is from genome assembly GCF_033804605.1 of Mycobacterium sp. RTGN6. NCBI lineage: Bacteria > Bacillati > Actinomycetota > Actinomycetes > Mycobacteriales > Mycobacteriaceae > Mycobacterium > Mycobacterium sp. RTGN6. The sequence goes on along the minus strand of NZ_JAPZKZ010000001.1, from coordinate 830,381 downwards.
CACCCCTGGCGCCAACGGCAGCAATGGGGTCGACCCGGGTGAATCGGGTACTAGCGGTTTGGCCGGCGGCAAGGGCGGAGCCGGAGGGGCCGGCGGGGGCGGCGGCATCTTCGGTGAGGGCGGCGACGGTGGAGTCGGTGGTGCAGGCGCGATCGGCGGTAACGGCGCCAACGGCGTGAGCGGACTGGCGGCGACCGTCGCTGGCGGCGAAGGACAGGCCGGCGGGAGCGGCGGCACGGGCGGCATCGGAGGCGACGGCGGCACCGGAGGTGCTGGCGGTAGATCCTTCTTCGGGGGGGCGGGCGCCAACGCGAACGGCGGCGATGCGGGCGACGGCGGCAACGCGGGTTCCGCGGGTGACGGTGGGGCCGGCGCGGCAGGAGACGCCAGCATTGCGGACGGAGGGGCCGGCGGCGCCGGCGGCGACACGGGCGCCGCGGGTGCCGGCGGAACTGGTGGGCTGGCTGGCAGCGGTGGCACTGGTGGCCTGGCCGGGCTCGACGGTACCGCGGGCATCGCAATCACCAGTGGTGGCAACGGAGGTGGCGGAGGCGACGGCTACAACCCCATCGCCCCGGTTGCCATCGTCGGCAACGGCGGCCGTGGCGGTAACGGCGGTAATCGAGGCGACGGTGGAGACGGCGGGGCTGGCGGCGACGGGGTCACCGGCGCCAACGGCATTTCCGGGAGCAACCTGGCCCTGCCTGGACCAGGGGGCGATGGCCTGTCCGGTGGGGTCGCCGGTAACGGTGGCGCAGGCGGGCTAGGCGGATCCATCTCGGGTGACGGCGGCAGCGGCGGAGTCGGCGGGCACGGTGGCCGCGGCGGTAACGGCGGCAACGGCATCAACGGCACCGATGGTGTGTTCAGCCTGGTCGCTGCTGATCTGAACGGCAAGGCCGGAACTGACGGTGGCGACGGTGGCACCGGCGGTACGGGTGGTATCGGCGGTGCTGGCGGCGGCACGGCTGCCGGTGGGTCGGGCGACGCGGGCGTCAACGGCGACGGCGGCCAAGGTGGCGGTGGCGGTAATGCCGGCGCGCCGGGCAACGGCGGCACGGGCGCTGATGGCTTCTTCATCATCGCCAGTGGTGCCGGTGGCAACGGCGGCAATCCCGGCAGCGTGGGAGCGGGCGGAGCAGGCGGCGCGGTGGGCGCAGGTGGTGACCCGGGCAGCGGCAACGTCGGCAGTGCTGGCGCCGACGGAGCCGCCGTCACCAGCGGCGGCAACGGCGGCGACGGAGGACGAGGCGGCGACGCAGCCTTGCCGACTGACGACGGTGGCAGTGGCGGGGCCGGTGGCAATGGCGGTTCGGTCGGCAATGGCGGCAACGGTGGGGCCGGCGGCAACGGATTTGCAGGCGTCGTCGGTACGCAAGCCGCACACGGAACCGGCGGCGCAGGCGGTTTGGGCACGGTGGGAACGGACGGCGGCGACGGCGGGGCCGGCGGTTTGGGCGGATCGACGTCGGGCAACGGCGGCAACGGTGGTGCTGGCGGCAATGGCGCCAATGGCGGCAACGGCGGCGGCGGCGGCAACGGCGAGTCGGGCGACTTCCTCGAGTCCGGCCAGGACGGCGGCAGGGGTGGGGACGCCGCCTTTGCAGGTGACGGCGGCAGCGGCGGTGCAGGCGGTGCCGCTCTGGGCTCGGGCAACGGCGGCACAGGCGGCGTCGGTGGTGCCGGAGGAATCGGTGGAAGCGGCGGCGGCGGCGGCTTCGGCGGCCACAACGGGAGTCAGCCATTTGTCGATGGCAATCCCTTCGGTTCCAACCCCGACGCGGGCGACGGCGGCGACGGCGGGTACGGCGCACACGGAGGATTCGGAGGAAACGGCGGTGTCGGCGGCGCCGCCCTCGGGTCGGGCAATGGCGGCGTCGGCGGGAATGCCGGAGCGGCCGGAGCCGGCGGAGCGGGCGGCAACAGCGGCGGCGGCGGCGGCGACTCGGGTGTCTACGACACTAGCGGTGGTTTCGGAGGCTTCGCGGGCGACGGTGGCAATGCCGGAGCGGCCGGCGTCGGCGGAGCCGGCGGCGCAGCCATGGGTGCTGGCAACGGCGGAGGTGGGGGCGTCGGCGGAGCCGGTGCCATTGGCGGCGCCGGCGGACACGGCGGCACCGGGGGCGTCAGCAGCGAGTTCAGTGGCTACGGCGGCGTCGGAGGCGATGGCGGTTACGCCTCCTCCGGAGGCTTCGGCGGTGCCGGTGGCGCTGCAGCGGGAGCCGGCAGCGGCGGTGTCGGAGGCGATGGCGGCATTGGCGGTATCGGTGGCCGTGGCGGCAACGGCGGCCACGGTGGGGCGGAGTACGACGACTATGCAACCGGAGGCGCCAGGGGCGGCACCGGAGGCCGTGGCGGCAGCGGTGGCTTCGGCGGGGTCGGCGGCAATTCCGCGCTCGGACCTGCCGGTGCTGGCGGCAGCGGCGGCAACGCAAACACAGGCGGTGCCGGCGGCACCGGCGGCAATGGCGGCACCGGTGGCTACGGCGGCCTGTTCGGAACGTCTCCCGGCACCGGAGGCCGAGGCGGCACCGGTGGCACCGGCGGTAGCGGCGGCACGGGCGGTTGGGGTGGCTACGGCGGCAATTCCGGCGTCGACGCCGGCGGGGACGGCGGCGATGGCGGCGACGGCGGCGACGGCGGAAAGCGCGGCGCCGGCGGGCTCGGCGGAGCCGGGAACGAGGTCTTCTTGCACGGAGGCGGACCCGGTGTGGCCGGCACGGCCGGTACGCCTGGGACCGGCGGTTCCGGCGGCGTCGGACGACCTGGCGGCACCGGCACCCCACCGGGTACCCAGGGTGATGGCGGCGACGACGGGATCGCTGGCCTCTAAGGGCCCGACCGGCGCGGCGATAGCGTCGCCGCGCCGGCGATCTCACACGATGTGCAGGTCGTCCGGAACTCGCTTGCGGTCACGCCAGAAGGCGTCGTCGACGAATCGCTGGTAGAGATCGGGCGGCAACAGCGATGCGCGCGGCTCGGCCCTCACCTTGGTGCCTACGGTATGCAAGCCGGGTGTACCGGCACGAGAGTCGAATTCGGTTACGTCGTAATCGATTCGGTCGAAGTCGTGCTCGAACAATGGCTCTCCGAGAAAGTCGTAGATGGCGCGCATCGTCCCGGCAGGGTCGGTGGTCAGGGTCTCGTACTGCACCAGCAGCAGCCGATCCCGCTGCGCGCCGTAACACGCTTGTTTGAGCGCGTCGAAAGGTCCGCCGACCATGCCGTCCTGCGCCGCAACACCATTGGCGCGGGTATAGACGGTGCCACCGGCGCTGTAGTTGAAGATCGAGGATGGGCTGAAGACGTTGCGCTGAATCAGGCGTTCGATGCTATCGATCACCCAGGGCACATCACGCACGCACGCAATCACTTTCGCGCCCGGAAAGAGCTGAGCAATGGCGGGCATCCATGCGCACCAACTTCGATTCGTATCGAAGATGACCTCGGCGGTGCAATCGGCGTAGAAGTTCTCGAACAGCCCGCTCAGTATGCGTCGGCGTTTGGCGTCGTCGATGAACACCGAATATTCGTTGCGGGCGCTCATCTGTCCAAGTAGCGCACCGAAAAGGCCGGCCAGCGGGCCGGACATCCCGGCCTCGAAACGGGGGTTCTGTCGCAACAAGGCCGCTAATAGCGTCGAGCCCGAGCGCGGCAAGCCCGAGATGAAGTGTTGTGATGCCACGGGCGCTCCTTGAGGACAACGTTCGCGCTGCCCGCGGGCATCGAGTCGGGTGATTTCGCAACCTTAGCCGAATCGCCACTCTGTGCGGCCGAGGTTCCGTCACCCCTGCGAATGTGCCAAGGGCGCCAATGACTCTGAGGGCGCGTCGTCAAAGGCCCGCGCCGGAGCAGTGAACGATTGAGCCTCGCCGCGACAACCCGTCGGACAAGGTTCGCAGGTGCTCGACCAGCGGCCCATGATCTGCCCTAACTCGGAGATCGATGAGGTCAATCGACTCTCGGGTACCAAGGGCGTGCGCGGGGTGGCCTTGGCAGGCGCACCGGGGGTTGGCAAATCCCGGATGGCCCGTGCGATCGTGGGGCGGCTGTCGAGGCAGGATGGCGTAGCAGTACATCGAATCGTGTATTCATCAACGGATGTATTGCGTCGCCGAAGGTCACTCCCGGCGATCTGCGGGTCTGTCTCGATAACGATGGGTTCTTGCGACCGAGGCGCCGACGTGCCGAGGAGGAGCAGCGCCACGCCTTGGCCGACTCGACGAATCACCCTGCGGCGCAACCCGACAACTCGTAGGCGTGGATAGCAACGCCGATAGCAACGGCATTCGATGCGGGCATGTCCACCGCCGTCCGCCCACGTTCTACAAACCTGCCCGACGTGCTCGGATAGGGCACCGGCGGATTCTCACGGACCCCTTCGACGACACTGGGGGTCAAGTGGTCGCAGGTTCAAATCCCGTCAGCCCGACCAGAGTTAGAGCAGGTGAGAGGCGGTTTCGGAGAAATCCGAGACCGCTTCTCCTTCGTTCCAGGGCCGCAGTACGCCAATTCGTACGCTCACCAACCCCGGCGGCTGGCGAGGCGTACGACCTTCACTGGTCAAGTGAGCGCCGAGGATTCAAGTTGCCGCACTGCCACCAAGCGCGTTCGCGACAATCGCCCTCGTCATCGCGACTTTGGCGCCTGGCTAGACGGCGGCGGCGCGTGCCGCGACCGATGGTCGCGCTCCTCGGTTCGCTGGTTCCGCATTGCGCACCATGGCGCAGTTCCAACATTGCGCGTTTTGTGCCGGTCGCAATTTGTACGATGCGCAGCGTGATCCCCGCGTCCCTTCGATCCATCCCAGCCGGCGTCGTTGACGTGACCGCTCCAGTAACCATCGATGGCCTGAGTTACATCGATCCAGCCGATCCCGCGATGGCGATGTACCGCGTACTGGCCAATCTCCGGCAGCCAGTAGCGTTGCGTGACTTGATGATTGCACCGGTGCGCAGCGGCTATATCGGCGACGGGCGTTCACCGGACTCCGCCCTGGTCCCGCCGAGCGGCGCCGAGGCCGTGCCGGACGTGGACGTCGTTGAGGTCTACCTGCCCGTCAGCGACGGTGTCGCGCGTTGTCAGCTCTACCGGCCGACGACCGCGCCGCCCGCCGAACACCTTCCGATGATCGTCTACTACCACGGAGGCGGCTTCACTGTCGGCACGTCGGATGACTGCGACTTCCTGGCCCGAAAACTGGCCTACACCAACAGTGCTGTGGTGGTGTCGGCGAACTATCGGTCGGCCCCGGAGTTCCCATTTCCGACGCCGTTCGACGATGCCTTCGATGTCTACCGCTGGGTGGCCGATCATGGCCGCGACCTCGGTGGCGATACCTCCCGGATCGCGGTCGCCGGCGACTCGGCCGGATCCACCATCGCCGCGGCCATACCGCTGCGCGCACGCGACGAAGCTGTACCGATACCCGGCGCCGTCGTGCTGCTCGGTGCGTTCACCGACTTCCAGTACGAGCGGTGGGAGTCGTTCCGAAGGCTCGCGCCCCGCGGCATCGTCTACGACACGGCGTTCATGGGCTATATCCGCGGCGCGTATGTCTCCACGACGCCGTGGAACCATCCGTGGGTTAGTCCGATAGAGGGCGACCTGGCGGATTACCCGCTCGCCGTCGTCACTGCGGGTACCCACGACCCCCTTGTCGACTCTGCTAGGGCATTCGCACAACGGGTCCGCGATGCCGGCGGTCGCACGGTCGACTACTTCCCGGACGGCCTACCGCACGGTTACTACTTTTTCCCCGGTATCTACGCCGAAGAAAACGTGGTGTACGACCTAATCGCGGAAGCGCTCGCCCACCCATTCGGTCGCTGAGGCACAGCGCACGGCATTTACACCGCCCGTTTGGTGCGGTCCCCGCGCGGGTATCCGACAGCAGCCGGAGTCAATCACGTTGGCTCGCCATGCAGAGACACTGGCTGTGACGGCCTCATTCAAAATCCAGAGTCGACGCGAGGCAACTGCCAGCGCGACAACCGTAGCGCCGACACAGGAGGCGAGGGTCACGATGAATTCGAAGAAGATCGCAGCCTGTGCCGCGATGGCCGTGGTGCTGGGGTTCGGCGCCCTTGAGGGTGTGGGCCTTACGCAAGCTAAACCGCACGACCCCGGTCCGTGTGTCGTGCCGGGGGGCAACTGTTGGGTTCCCGGAGATCCGCCCGGACACAACCCGTTCGGCCCGCCTGGACAGGTGATGCAAGGAAACCCGGTCGTTCCCGGACTTACTGGAGTTCCGCCGGGACACTGGGGAGAGACGTGGGCGCCGTGGGTTGGCGCTCCGGATCTGCCAGTCGTTTGGAACAACGACCTCGTGGCCTGGGGCGTCTGGTGGCTGGACCAGTTCATCCCGCTGCCGCCCGGTTAGTCGACTACCGACCAGCACGGCCTCTACCGCGCGCTGGCGGACCTTCGTCGGGGGCAAGCGCTTGTTCGCGACGGAACCGCTCTTCTTCAACTGACCCGCCATTGCAATTCGCCGTCCCTATGCTTTAGTGCGCCTCGCGACCAGAAAGTCGGGGATTGCATGGCCTATCTGTTGGGCATCGACGGCGGGACGGAGAGCATCCGGGCGATCGTGTTCGACCTGGACGGCCGGCCCACGGGCTCGCACGCCAGCGCCTATCAGACCCAGTTCCCGAAGCCGGGTTGGGCGGAGCAGAACCCGGAGGATTGGTGGCGCTGCCTCGGCGAAGCAGTGCGTGGCGCGCTCAAAGCTTCCGGTATTTCCGCCGATCAGGTGATCGCGTTGTGCATCGACACCACGTGCTGCTCAGTCGTCGCGGTGGATGCAGAGGGCACGCCGCTGCGCCCCGCCATGATCTGGATGGATGTGCGCTCGGCCGCCGAAGCCGCCGATGTCGCTGCCACTGGCGATCCCGCCCTGCGCATCAACAGTGACGGCAGAGGACCGGTCTCCGCCGAGTGGATGATCCCGAAATCCCTGTGGATGAAACGCAACCAGCCGGAGCTGTTCAGCCGAGCCGCGCGCATCTGCGAGTATCAGGACTACATCAACTGGCGCTTGACCGGCCGCTGGGTCGCCTCGCTCAACAACACGTCGGCGCGCTGGCACTATCAGAGCCGCGAAGGCGGCTTGCCGCTGTCGCTACTCGGGAAGCTCGATCTTGCCGAGCTCGAACAAAAATGGCCGCCGGCGATCGTGAGGCCCGGCGACGTCATCGACTCCCTCACCAAATCCGCGGCTGAGCATCTCGGCCTCAAGTCCGGCATTCCGGTGGTGCAAGGCGGCGCCGATGCCTTCATTGGCGTGATCGGCCTCGGCGTCACCGAGCCGGGCGAGATGGCGCTCATCACCGGCTCATCGCACCTGCATCTCGGCATCGCCGCGCGCGAGGTCCACGGACCCGGCATCTGGGGCACCTACATGGACGCCGTCTATCCCGACAAGCCGGTGATCGAAGGCGGCCAGACCTCAACCGGATCGGTCATCGCCTGGTTCAAGCGCCACTTCGCGCCGAACACCACGCTCGATGCGCTGGATGACGAAGCGGCACAGATCGAGCCCGGCTGTGAAGGCCTGCTGGTGCTGGACCACTTCCAGGGCAACCGCACGCCCTACACCGACGCCCTGTCGCGCGGGGCGATCACCGGGCTGACTTTGAAGCACACGCCGGCGCACGTCTATCGCGCGATCATGGAAGGCATCTGCCTCGGCACCAAGCTGATCGTCGAGAACTTCGGCGCGGCCTTCACGCCCAACCGCATCGTGGTGGCCGGCGGTGCGACGCAATCGCCGCTCTGGCTGCAGATCCACGCAGACACGATCGGCGCGCCGCTGGCGCTGACCGAGGTGTCGGACGCCCCTGCCCTCGGCTGCGCGATCCTGGCCGCCCATGGCGCCGAGCGCTTCGGCAGCATCGAGGAAGGCGCCGAGGCCATGGTGCGGACGGCGCGCACCATCGAGCCCGACGCCGCCAACGCCCAGCGTTATGAGGCGTTCAATCCCCAATATCGCGAGCTCTATGCCGCGCTGAAGAAGGTACGAGAGACAATATGACTGAAAAACCATGAGTGCCGACAACAAGCTGCGCCGCGCGGCTCAGCACCTGCGCCGCCGTCACATGCTCGTGCGGGCCGCCATCGCTGTAGCACTCTTGATCCTGACACCGATAGCGCAGGCATCGGCAGCTCCGCCCGATGTTGCAGGCAATGTGAGTACCGCTGTGTATGTCGTGATGCACAAATCCTTCACGGCGACAGTGGATGCCGACCAGTGCGTCGGTACGGGGAACCTTGCGACTATTCGACGAGGTTCCTGGGTCTTCCTCTCGGAAGGGTCTCCAGAGTCGTCCGAAACCCCCAAAGTGGCTGTGGGCCAACACTACCGGTCGAGGCTGAGTGGGGGGAATTGCGAGGTGTTATATATCACAAGCGCGCCCGTCCTACCCGTTTTCAACGTGCAGTTCGCCGGCGCGGAGGGCGAGGTGAGTCCCACATTCGGCCCCGTCGCGTCACAACCCGTCACCGACCAGCCGGGTATCCAGCAGGTGATTCGTGTCGATCTGGGCGTAGAACCGTAACCCTCAGCTGGCGCTACGCCGCCGGCGCCCTCTTCAGCGTCGTCTGGTCACTGGCGGCTGCGCGTGCCTGTTCCTCACTCAACTGAAGAAGGCGTTACCGACATGCACTGTGCCAGGAACCTTCGTCTGGGCGTGTTGGCTCACTGCGGTTTGGGGCGAATCTCCTGCGGCAGAAAACTACCGTCGTTCTTGCCCACTTCATCAGCCATGAGTTCGTTCAGCAGGGCGTTCATGCGCAGGATGAGGTCCTTGTTCTTCTCTGGGTCCAGGGCGAGATTGCTCGTCTCGAGCGGATCGCTCCTCAGATCGAAGAGCTGGACGTCGTTGTCCCGCAGTATTTCTTCCATCGTTGTCGGCGTATTGAAGTTGGCCGGCGCGTAGTAGCGCGCGAACTTGTACTGCCCGTCAAACGCGAAACACATGAATCCCCGTCTATTGAGCTTCGATTGAAGCTCCGTCAACGGCGGCGCCGGTTTGTTCTGAAGCAGTTCCTTCATCCCTGCCACGCAATAGTCCGCGTCGATGGTGAGCGGGCCGACGTAGTTGAACAAGGCGCCGGGGCGGACGGCTTGCGGACTCGCGGTATCGGCCGTGGCGAGCACCCCGGAAAAGTCGTGGCCGGGCAATCCCTTGACCGCTTCGCGGCGCTGGTCCTCGGGCAGCCCCGCGAGCCCGGGCAGCGACGGCATGAGATCCAGGTGGCTGGTGACGACCTCCGACGATTGGCCCCGGGCGTAGTCGGGATGGACCACGATCAACGGCACATGGGAGTTGCCCTCGTACGCCATCGGTCCCTTGCCCCGGATGCCGCCGTGATCACCGGCCATCTCGCCGTGATCGGCGGTGAAGATCACGACCGTCTCTTCCCATAGGCCGAGCTCGTCGAGGCCGTCCTCGAGTTGTTGCAGGCTGAGGTCCGTGTCACGAATCATGTTCAGGTAGTAGTCATTGAAGACTTGCCACATGTCGGGGCGGTTCGTAGGGATGGCGCCAAGGACGCCCTCCCACCCGGTGTTGTATTCGCCCAACGCCGGTGGCATGCCCGGCGCCGACAGCGACTCCTGCAGTGTCGGTGAGGGAGCGGTGTTCCAGCGCTGGCTGTAGAGCGAATTCTGCGGCGGAGTGACGATCGCATCCTTCGAAATGGCCTGCTGCACTTGAGGTGTTCCCGGGACATTGGCGTCGGCGTACATGATGTCGTGCGGGTTCAGGTAGCTCATGACCAAGAAGAAGGGCTGATTGGATTCGCGCAGCCTGGGCACATTCCCACGCAGCCAGCGGACGCCTTCGCTGGCCGTGTACACATCGGTGTCATAGCCCTGGTTGGGCGCGCCAGGTTTGTCGCCGTCGGGTTGGTAGACGTCGAATCCATAGGGCTGGAGCGCTTCGCTGTAGTTGACCGTCGGCTTGGGAGGGATGATGTCCGCTTCCATTTCCCACTTGCCGAAGAATGCGGTCTGGTAGCCGAGCTTCTTCATCATCGAACCCATGTTGGGCTGGTCGAGCCGCAAGTCCGGCACCCAGCCGGTCTCCATCTGGTCGAAGACGCCGTTCACTTGCGGCGGATGCCCGCTGTAAAACGCTGCTCGCGAGGGCGTACACATCGCCGAGGCGATGTAGTGGTTCCGAAAGGTAATCCCTTGCTGAGCAAGGCGATCCAGGGCTGGAGTGGTGTAGCCCGCGGCGGCAGGCAAGTCGAACCGCGTTTGATCGCGAATGATCAGGATGATGTTCAGTGGCTGGTTCGGCGGCCGAGGAGTGCCGGGGGCTTGGGGCACTGGCTGGTCGCGGGGGACCTGGGTGGCGCCCTGCTGCCGCCCGGTGACGTCGGGGCCGTCGCCCTGTAATGCGGTGGCGGCCACGGCGCCCGCAGCGGCACCGAGACCGAGCAGCCCAGCGCCGCCGAGCAAGTGACGTCGACTCAACCGCCCTGCGCCCGGCTCGACCGGGTCCGGGGGAGGCGTCGTCGGAGCGTCGGGTTGCTCGGTCATTTGACGGTCACCGTGTCCGGCAACCGGAAAGTGCGGTCATGACCATTACGACGTCCCCCCGACAGGCCAACCCGATCCGTCGAGCTGAAGCGTAGTTCTAAATGCTGCGACCTGTGACGTGACTCGCGACCTATGCGGCCTAATTCGAGCGAGACACGGGGGATACATGATCGACACGGTGCCGCGATTGGATTTCGCTGACAGTTCAATCTCGTTGATGAGGACAGATGCCAGCAAAACCGTTCCACCTCGGATGGTTCCAGACGTTCCAGGCCAACGAGTGGACGACTCCGTACACGCTGTCGGAGGGGGTTCCGTTCACAGGGGACTTCTACGTCGAGCTGGCCCAGGCGCTCGAGCGGGCCTGCTTCGACTTCCTGATCCTGGAAGACACCGTCGGGATCCCGCGCGGTCTGGAAGGCACCACGGCTCGCGCCCTGGAGAACGGAGACTCCTGTCCGAAACAGGATCCGGTGCCGCTGGCCGCGAAGATCGGCGCGCTGACCCGGCAACTCGGCATCGTCGCGACGATGTCCACGACGTTCTACCACCCGTATGCGTTGGCGCGCCTGGCGTCCACTATGGACTCGCTCACGAGTGGGCGCTTCGGCTGGAACGTGGTCACCAGCGCCAAGGACGAAGCGGCCCAGAACTACGGCCTCGATGCGATGCCGGAGCACGATTTGCGCTATGAGATCGCCGACGAGTTCGTGGAGCTCGTGAACGCACTGTGCGACAGCTGGGAACCGGGAGCGATCGTGCGCGATCGCGAGAAGGGGATCTACATCGATCCCAGCAAGGTCCATGACGTCGACTTCGTCGGCAAGCACTTCAAGTCGCGGGGTCCCCTGACGTGCGTCCGCTCACCGCAGGGGCGCCCCGTCTACCTGCAAGCCGGGGGGTCCCCCGCGGGGCGGGCCTTCGCCGCCAACCACGCTGATGCGATCATCGCCTGGGCGACTGGAGTCGAGGGGATGAAGGAGTACCGAGCGGACATCCGCAAGCAGGCCGCCGCCGCTGGGCGCGATCCTGATGACGTGAAGGTGATGTTCCTGTTCTCCCCGATCCTCGGCGAGACCGAGGCGGAGGCACGAGCCAAGATCAAGCCGATGAGCGAGGAGGAGATCCCGGCACGTCTCAAGGCGTTGAGCTCGAACTTCTACGCGGACTTCACCAAGATGGATCTTGACGAGCCGGTCCCTTACTTCGTCACGCGCGGCGAACAGGGATCACTCGCTGGGTTTGCCCAGTGGGGAACCGGCAAGACGCTGCGCCAGTGCATGCAGGCCCAATCGGGAGGCGGCGCCACCTCCTTCGAGGCCGTCGGTACGCCGGACCAGGTCGCCGACATCATGGCGGCGGCGATGGAAGAGGTCGGCGGCGACGGCTTCCTGATCCCAGGGGATGGCGGCTCGCTGACGCGTCACAGGATCATCGAGATCTGCGACGGGCTGGTGCCGGCGCTGCAGGCGAGGGGTCTGACCCGGACGAGCTACTCACACGCCCTGTTGCGGGACAACCTGCGGGCGTTCTGAGCCGGATTGGCGGGCACCACCGTAAGCCGCTGACTGTGCTACTTCATCGTCGCCAGGTTGTGCCAAAGGTTGCGCAGGCTGTCGGTGCCGCCGAACAGCGTGGTGAAGTGCGTGGAGTCAATGAGCACGATGTCACCCGCGCGCTGACCGCTGGGAGGCATCCAGATCAGCGCGTTGAACTCGGTGTTGCCTTCCGCGGTGAACGGATGCGGCCTGTTCGGGTCGACGCGCTGGCGTCCGAGCACTCGTAGCGTGTCGCTTTCGGGAGCGGTGAGTTCGTAGTGCGGCAAGTGCGGGTGGAAGTTGAAGGTGGTGACGTCGTCGAGCAGTCGCGGTGCGTCGAGGTCGCGGAAGCCGGTCAGAGGTGCGATCTCCTTGGTGCCTTCGACGACGGCGGGTCGCAGCCCCCAGATGTTCTTCACGGGTACGTCGAGCGCCTTCATCAGTGAGCGGGTGTATTGACTGAAGCGTTGTTGGCGAGGGACGAGTCGGTCGCCGTGGTGTTCGTACTCGACCTGTCGTTGGCTGTAGTCGTCGGTGAATCCGACGTCGTGATGCGGCGCCAGCAGCAGGCAGGTGCCCTCCCGCTTGAGCCATTCGGTGATTGCCGCGATCTCCTCGGGTGCGGCTTCCTGCTGGGCCAGGAGGTGATCGAGTCCGAACACCATCAGCGTGTCGGTATCGGCCAGGATCCGTTCGTCGATCGGGAGTTTGTAGCCGGCCTGGTCGATGCGCTGGAAAATCGCTACCGGGTGCCCGGTGGCCTCCTCGGCCAACTCCTGGAAGGCCAATGAGGACCGGTGGAAGAGCTCCAACGTGCCGGCGATGCCCTGCAGAAAACTCGCGACGTCGTACTCCGGCGTCTCGTAGGAGGGCCACAGGACGTTGCGCACCTCGGTCATCGTCGAGAAGCGGTTCTCCATCGAGGCCGGATCCCGTTGTGCTTCCCAGGGATAACTCCACGTCCAATAGATGCTGATGCGCCGGCCTCCGCTGTGCGGCCGGGCGATGTGGTTCTGGTTGTAGGTGCGAGCGCGCATGGTGTTCCCTAGTTGCCGAGCGTGGCGAGATGGCGCAGTGCGTTGAGCCCTGGCAGGAAGAAGTACGCTCCGCCCTGCAGCGTCGTGAATGCCGGTATTCCCTTGTGCACTTTGCGGATGGGGCGTTTGGGGACGGTGAAATCCAGTGTGCCGTCCTGAGTTCCGCAGATTGGGTCGTGCTCGTTGCCGAGTTCGTGGAAGGTCTTGTCGTTGATCCACACGTTCTGGGCGAACTCGAACTGCCGGATCAGGTCGGCGCAGATGATGAACGCTGCGATACCGCGGTCCACGCCGTCGTCGGGTGCGTCGTCCGGCAGCGCGGGTCCGTAGGTCGCACCGCGCCGAATCATCCGTCGGCGGTTCATGTTGTGCGCGGTGTCGCGCGGATTGAGCCTGCGTGCATGCGATCCCAGCGGGCACGCGTAGCCGAACGGGTCCATCTCCTTGTAGTTGTAGTCGTTGTTGCGCATCGGATCTGCGCCCAATTCGGGATCGTCCTTGTCCGGTGCGAGTACGAGAGGCGCGCCGCTACGCCATCTGCCCATGAACTTCGCGGCGAGCAGTTCCTGGCCGTCCGGCGTATCGGCATTCTCGCGCAGGTAGTCGCGGAACGCCCCGACGTGTTCCTGCAGCCGGCGATACGCCATGAAGCTGCCATTGCGCGACAACACCTCGGGCTCAGGCAGATTGGCCACCGGTCCCTCTTCGTCGGGATACCCGAGGATGAACTCGCCGGGTTCCAGCGCCGCACCCGAGCCGGGGGTTGGCTCCTCGCCGGATCCCTTCATCACCGGCTGGGACAACCGATCGCGGAATCCGAAGTGGTCGTGGGCGTAATTGAACGGCGGCGACGCATTGAGGTCGAGGTAGGACACCGATCGCACGCCTTCGGTGCGCGCGAGCAGCTTGTCGTGTTCCTCGATGGAACGCTTGCACTGCTCGTCCGTGCGTGAGAACAGGATCGCGATGGCGTGTACGTCGTCGTCTGCTAGGCCACCGACCCAATGTTCGGGAGCGTTGGTGCCGGTGTCGCCGAGGATGTCCGCACGTGCCGCCATGCCCTCGCGGAACTCGTCTGGAAAGGTCGCAAGGGATTCCTCGGGCACGCCCAGCGCGCGAAGGCCATTCCCCGTGAACGCCAACGTGATCCAGCGATCCGAGCTGTCCATCGTGGCCTGCGCATCCGTCGCCGACTGGACCTTGTCGAGCAACTCGGTCAGCCACGCGCGGCCACCTGCGGGCGTGTCGAACGACAGGAACTCGTAGCGTCCCGTGATCGCGGGAGTGCGGGTCAGCAGGATGTGCTGGATGTCGTCGAACTCGAGCATCTACTGCATCTGGTCGAGCATGGTCGAGAAGGCATCCTTGAGCCGCAGCGCCTTCTTGACCTCATCCGCCGTCACGTACGGGTACTCGCCGTACTCCAGGAAACTGGGGTAGTGATGCTCGCGGACGAACGTCACGAATGAGTCGGGGTTCTCCTTCCAATCATCCGGGAAGCCCTCGAGATTGGTGAACACGGTGTTGATGCCGCTCTGGCCGAACAGCTGTACCGCGTCCTCGGTGTACTTGTCGAAATCGGTGTCAAAGATGCCCTGGTACTGAAAGGTCAAGCCATCGCCGATGTCGAACAGCAGCCAGCGGAGGTAGTGCAGTCGTAGGGGGGCGAGGAACTCCGGCGAGTCGGTGATCGCTGCTTGGATGGTCTTGCCGTGTTCTCGGATCGCGTCCTCGCGACCCTCCTTGACCTTCGCGATGATCGAGAACCCGTAGCAGGCCGGTGTCCGTGGAAAAACTGGACCGTACCGTCCGCGTTCGAGCTCGAAGTAGCCCTCTTTCGGGATCGCCATCGCCGCGGGTTTGGTCCAGTCGCGGTCATCGTTCGTAGCCATATCGCGCCCCCAATTTCCGACTGGCGTGAGCGGACAATAGCACCGACGAGTTGGCGTCATTGCGTATTTGACGGCGGGGATGGAGATATTCGCCGGACGCCCTGAAGCCGCTGGTTAGGGTAGGTAAACCACATGTAGATCCACTAATGCTTAGTGCCAACAAGGCTCGGGATTCCGTCGCTCGAACTTAGCCGCTGAGCGAATCTTTTCCGTCGGTCATGAAATTGTGAATCTCCTATGCACGCGGGGGTGGCGACCTACGCTGCGCACATACAGGTTCCGGTGTGTGGTCGAGGCGTCGACCACGGCGGAGCCAACTTTGAGGAGGGGGCAGCCGTGCGATCAAGACAGCGCTACCTGATATTGGGGCTAGCCGCGGCACTAATGCCCGTCGGCGTGACCGTCGCATCGCCTGCGTCGGCGGATTGCTCCGGCGCAGGTTATGCAACGGTGTGTGCGCAGGGGGAGGTCCGCGGCGGCGGCCCGACACCCCCTTCGGCCGGGCCGTACTACCCCTCCTACTGCGCCGACCCCTGGTATTGCGACGACGGCTGGGACGTCGACGTGATCCTGCCTGGACGACCGGGCCGACCCGGCGGCGGGGGCGGGGGCGGCGGAGGCGGCGGAATCGGACCCCGATGAGCACTTCCTCAACCATCCACTCGAATCAAGGAGCCTCAAATGTTGTTGCGTAGCCTCATCGGCGCCGGCGTGATCGCTGGTGCGACGCTCATCGGTTCGGCAGCTACGGCTGCCGCCGATCCGCCGAACTGCACGGCCGCCGACCTCGCCGGCGTCATGTCCGGGGTGAACGCCGGGATGTCGTCGTATCTGTTCACCCATCCCGACGTGAACAACTTCTTCACCAGCCTCAAGGGTATGTCCAAGGATCAGATGCGCACGGACATCGCCGCGTACGCCGACGCCAACCCTCAGGTGCGGGACGAGATAATGGCAGTTAGGCAGCCCGCAGCCGACTTCCGGGATCGCTGCAATGCGCCCGTTCCCGACGGGCCGATGGGCTAGCGGTCGAAACGCCGCGCCTTACGCCGAGTGCCCGTTGAGGCGGTTGTAGAGGTCCGCGACTCGGGCGGCGATGTCGTCGCGCACCAGGCGCATGCGCTCGATGCCGTCGATGCCGCGTTCGGAGGGCTCGTCGGTGTCCCAGTTTTCGAAGCGGGTGCCAGGGACGGGGTCGACGTGGGCTTCTCTACCCAGTGTGACGACGACGTCGACGTCGCGCACGAGTTGCGGGTCGATGAGTTTGGGCTTCTCACTGCTGATGTCGACACCCGCGTCCGCGAGGACCTGCGCCGACAAGTCGTTCAGAGCGTCGCCGGGCTTGGTGCCGGCCGAATGGACCTGCATGGTATCGCCGGCGAGCTTGCGCATCAGCCCTGCGGCCATTTGTGATTTTCCGGCGTTCTTGACGCAGACGAACAGCACGGAGCGCTGCTGATTCATTGCGGCTCTTGTCAGTTGGCGGCGGCGACGTTGAGGTCGGCCAGGAGCCGGCGGACTCGTTCTTCGATGTCGTCGCGGATCGGGCGAACGGCGTCGACGGATTGGCCGGCCGGGTCGGGGAGTTCCCAGTTCTCGTAGCGCTTGCCGGGAAAGATGGGGCAGGCGTCGCCGCAGCCCATGGTGACCACGACGTCGGCGGCTTGCACGATTTCGTCGGTCCAGGGTTTGGGGTACTCGCCGGTGATGTCGATGCCGACCTCGGCCATGGCCTCGATGGCTGAGGGGTTGACTTCGTTTCCGGGTTCCGAACCTCCGGACCAGGCCACCCCGTTGTCTCCGGCGAGGTGGGTGAAGAATCCGAGCGCCATCTGCGAGCGGCCGGCATTGTGGGTGCACAGGAACAGCACGGTGGGTTTGCCGTCGGTGATCTTGCCCTCGACGCGGGCCAGGGCGTAAAGGCGTTGGCGGGCGAAGCGTTCGGCCAGCAGGGGCAGGAAGTTGGGCACGGTTGCGCGGCCTGCGAATTGGTCGTAGGACGAGTGCAGGAAGCGTTCGATGGTCTCGACTCCGAAGCTGCCGTCGAATTCCCTTTCCAGTCGCGTCGAGGCGGTCCGCAGTGCCAACTGTTGGTCGATGGACAGGTCGCCTCGCAGATGGTGGGTGACTGGGCTGTCGGTCATTTCGCGCTCCTGTGGTCGACGTCGACGTGATGGGCCGGATGCGGGTGGGGGACTACGACGTCGTCGGCGTTGGCGGCGGCATCGGGGTAGAGCGCGACGATCAAGGCCAAACCGATGAGCGCGCCGACGATTTGGGCCCCGATGAAGCCGGGCGCCGAGCCGGGTGCGATGCCGGCGAAGGTGTCGGAGAACATGCGTCCCACCGTGACGGCGGGATTGGCGAACGACGTCGAGCTGGTGAACCAGTAGGCCGCACCGATGTAGGCGCCGACCGCGGCCGCCGACAGCGCTGCCCGGCCGGTCCGGGCCAGCGTGAAGATCAGCGCGATGAGCCCGGCGGTGGCGACGAGCTCCCCGACGAGGTGACCGGTCGTGATGCGGTCCTTGACGGAAAACTCGAACACCTGCCGGTCGAACATCACGTTGGCCAACCAGGCACCGGCGACGGCGCCGATCACCTGCACGACGGAGTAGGCAGCTGCGTCTCCGGC
This sequence comes from Mycobacterium sp. RTGN6, assembly GCF_033804605.1. NCBI lineage: Bacteria > Bacillati > Actinomycetota > Actinomycetes > Mycobacteriales > Mycobacteriaceae > Mycobacterium > Mycobacterium sp. RTGN6. The sequence continues at coordinate 812,730 of NZ_JAPZKZ010000001.1, read as the reverse complement.
CCCGATCCCGGTGCCCGACCGTCGTCCCAGCAGCCAGTCCGCAGCCGTGACGACGGGGTTGAAGTGGGCACCGGAAACCGGGCCGAACATCAGAATCAGCACCGCCAGGCCGAACACGGTGGCGGTCGAGTTCTCCAGCAGCTGGAGGCCGACGTCGTCGGGTGACAGTTGAGCGGCGGCGATTCCCGAGCCCACCACGACCGTGACCAACAGGGCGGTGCCGGTGAATTCGGCCAGCAGTCGGCGCGGCAACGACACCGCGTCCATCTAGCGGCTCCCGATCAGGTTGTCGGTGCCGAGCAGCGCGGAGAGTTGTTGTAGCGCTTCGGGAATCACGCGGTAGTAGACCCAGGAACCGCGTCGCTCGCAGTCGAGCAGACCGGCGTTGCGCAGCACCTTGAGGTGATGCGACACCGTTGGCTGGCCCACCGTGATTCCGGCCGAGATGTCACACACGCACGCCTCGCCACCGCCGTGGCTGGCCACCACGCTGAGCAACCGCAACCGCACCGGATCCGACAAGGCCTTGAGCATGCCGGCCAGCTCGGTCGCCGCTTCCGCCGACAGAGGTTCGCGGACGAGTGGGGCGACCTCGCAGCACGCGTCGTTCACGCTCGACTCTAGTGACTTCGACACCCATCGATATTGACAGTCATCGAATCAGTGCACAAGCCAACAGCAGATGAACTGGCGCGCCGGTGCGACCGGTCAGCAGCAGGAAGCGCCGGCAGCGGACTTTTGATCGTCGGCGGCTTGCCCGCCGCAGCACGTTGTAGCGGTGGTGTCGGTGTCGAGGTGTTGCGGGCTGGAGCCAAACGTCTCGGAATCGGCCAGCACGGTGTAGACCTCCCACTTTTCACCTGCCGGTCCGGTCACCCAGACCTTGTCCTGAGTGGCGAAGCAACAGGTGGTGCCGAGCTCCTCGTCGGTGAACAGCCCTTCGCTGGTGAGCCGGGCGATCTCGGCATGCACTTGCTCGCTGGATCCCACCTCGACGCCGAGGTGATTGATGGTGCCGCCCTTGCCGGGGTTCTGCAGCAGTACGAGCTTCAGCGGCGGCTCGGCGACGGCGAAGTTGGCGTAGCCCTCCTTGACCTTGGCCGGCTCGGTGTTGAACAGTTTGGAGTAGAACGTGATCGCCTCGTCGAGATCGTCGACGTTGAGGGCGAGTTGGACACGGGACATGTTGACCTCCGGGTAGACCTGTTAGACATATATCGAACTGACGCGTCAACGCCCAGAATGCCACCTTTTTGATATATGTCAATATCTCTGGCAAGATGGGTTCCGTGCCTAAGACACTCCCCGTGATCGACATGACGGCGCCGGTCTGCTGCGCACCGGTCGCCGCCGGACCGATGACGAACGACGCTGCCCTCGAGGTCGCGTTGCGACTCAAGGCGCTGGCCGATCCTGCCCGCGTCAAGATCATGTCGTTCCTCTTCGGGTCGAGTGCCAGCGAGGAGAACAGCGGTGACCTCGCGGCCGCGCTGGGCCTGACCGAATCGACCGTCAGCCACCACCTCGCCCAGTTGCGCAAGGCCGGCCTCGTCGAATCCGAACGACGCGGCATGAACGTCTACCACCGAGCACACCGTGACGCCCTCGCGGCGCTTTGTGCCGTGCTCGACCCAAACTGTTGCCGCTGAGCGACTTTCAGCAGACAGCACAGGCGATCCGACAGCCGAATTCGCCCCGGAGACTCCCCTATGCACAACCTGTCGACACGCCCGAGTGATAACGGTTGGCGTTAATAACGTACTGCGTTATCATTGACGAGTGATCCGCTCGTTCCGGGGTAAGGACACCGAGGCGATCTGGCATCGCCGCTACGTCAAGAAACTCAGTCCGGAGCTCAGCAGACTCGCATACAACAAGCTTGGTCTCATCAACGCAGCCGAGAGCATCAACGACCTTCGGGTACCGCCGGGCAACCGACTGGAGAAGCTGGCCGGTGACCGCGTCGGCCAGTACAGCGTTCGCGTCAATGACCAGTGGCGCATCTGCTTCACCTGGAGTGCTGGCGGCGCCGGGAACGTCGAGTTAGTCGACTATCACTAGAAGGGAGAACCCGATGGCAGACTTCGCGCCCACCCACCCTGGCGAGATTCTCTTGAGTGAGTTTCTCGAGCCGATGGGGATCTCGCAGTACCGGATCGCCAAGGCGATCGATGTGCCGCCGCGGCGGATCAACGAGATCGTGCACGGCAAGCGAGGAATCAGTGCGGACACCGCCCTGCGGCTGTCGCGCGCGCTGGGCCTAAGCGACATGTTCTTCATCAACATGCAGGCCCACTACGACGCCGAAATCGCCCGCGAACACCTCGCGACGCGGCTGGCCACCATCGAACGAATTGCCTAACGACTAAGCGCGTCGTCGACTGCCCACCGACTTCACGAAGCCGGTGTTCTTGAGCGTTCGGCCAGGGTGCGCAATGACGGAAGGCACGTAGTCCTACTCATCCCAATCCGGCTGCGCAGGGGCATGCTGAACCCATGCCGCTGAAGAAGCCATCGACCGTCGCACCCGATAGCGCCGACGACGCCGCATCCGGCCGCGACCGCGCCGTCGACGTCGCCCGACTCGCCGCACTCGTGGTCGTCATGTTCGGACACTGCGCGCTGCTGCTCGCCACCATCGACACCAGCGGCTTGCACATCGGCAACCTGCTCGGCGAGATTCCTGCGATCCGGCCACTCACGTGGGTGGTTCAGGTGATGCCGCTGTTCTTCCTCGCGGGTGGCGCGGCGGGTGCCTACGGCTACCGGGCAGGCACGCCGTGGGGCACCTGGCTGTTCACCCGTTCGCAGCGGCTGTGCCGACCCGTGTTCTGGTACCTCGGGGCATGGGTGGTCGCGCTCCTGGCGGCACGCATGATCCTCGGCGCGGAGTCGGCCCGCGGACTCGGCCAAGAGGGCGTCGCCCTGCTGTGGTTCCTCGGGGTGTACCTCGTCGTACTGGCCTTCGTACCCGCCCTGGCCCGGCTGCGCTCGGGCCGCGCTGTCGCGGCGGTGGTCGCGGCGCTGCTGGTGGCCGCGGCAGCGGTCGACGGCGTTCGGATCGCCGTCGGAACGCCCGGATCGGGCGTCGCCAACTTCGTGATCGTCTGGCTGATCCCGGTAACCATCGGCGTCGCCTACGCACGCCGGTTGATCAGCACTCGGACGGCACTCGTCGTGGCCGCCGTCGCGTTCGCCGCCCAGGTGGCGCTCGCCATGACCGAGACGTACGAGGTGGCCCTCGTCGTCACCGGGGTGGAGCGGATGTCCAACGTGTCGCCGCCGACGCTGTTGCTCGCGCTGCACTGCACGTGGATGTCCTGTCTGTTCGTCGCATCGGCGGGCGCGATCCAGCGCTGGGCCGCCCGCCCTCGGGTGTGGCACGTCGTCTCGGTGGGCAACGGGGGAGCGATGACGCTCTACCTGTGGCATATCCCCGCGATTGCGGTGGCGACGTTCACCCTGCACGCCTTCGGACTGGATGCGTACGACATCCACGCGCCCGGGTTCTGGGGGCTACTCGCGCTACGGGAGTTGGTGTTCGCGGTCGTCATGGCGCTGGCGTTCATCGCGCTCTCGCCGCTCGAGCACCGACGGCTGCCATGGTGGGACGCGCCGACGGGGGCCACCGGCATCCGCTCGACCGCCGCGGGTGCGCTGGTGTGCGTGGCGGGCGTCGCGCTGGTGCTGCTGGCCAAGAATGGGCTGACCGGTCTGGACGGGTGGGTAGCGCTCGGATGCTTCCTGGTCGGACTGGCCGCCGCACGGGTGAGCGTCGGGTCGGTGACCCGGCCGCCCGCGGAGACTTCGACACGCCAGGCGCTCGCACGACGCTGAGTCGGAGGCGTTCGGTAGGGTCTTCGCGTGCCGACAAGCCCGACCGTCAAGTCCGTAAATGCCCGTCTCGCTGAGGAACTCGCCGTGGCCGAGCCGCAGGTGGTCGCCGCCGTGCGGCTGCTCGACGATGGCGCCACCGTGCCGTTCATCGCGCGGTACCGCAAGGAGGTCACCGGCAGCCTCGACGACGGGCAGCTTCGCACGCTCGAGGAACGCCTCGGCTACCTACGCGAACTCGACCAGCGCCGGGACGCGGTGCTGAGCTCCATCGACGAGCAGGGCAAGCTCACCGACGCGTTGCGGGCAGCGCTGATGGCCGCCGACACCAAGTCGCGGGTCGAGGACATCTACCTGCCCTACAAGCCGAAACGGCGCACCAAGGCGCAGCTCGCGCGCGAAGCCGGGCTCGACCCACTGGCCGACCGATTGTTGGCCGATCCAACCCTCGACCCGGTGACGGTGGCCGCGGAGTTCCGCTCCGAGAGCGTCGCCGACGCCGACGCGGCGCTCGACGGGGCGCGCCACATCATCATCGAACGTGCGGCCGAGGACGCGGAGCTCGTCGGCGCCGTCCGGCAGCGCTTCTGGACGGACGGCGCGCTGCGCACGTCGCCCGCGTCCGAAGACGTCGCCAAAAGTCCGGCGGCGCAGAAGTTTCGCGACTACTTCGAGTTCTCCGAACCTCTGGAGAAGATGCCGTCGCATCGGATTCTGGCGGTCATGCGCGGTGAGAAGGAACAGGTGCTCTCCGTCAACCTCGACGGCGGCGACGACGACGCCTACCAGGTCATGGTCGCCAAGAGCCTCGGCGTCAACCTCACCTCGACGGCAGCCGCGACGCCATGGCTGGCGACCACCGTACGGTTGGCGTGGCGGGTCAGGCTGATGATCTCGGCCACGGTCGACGCGCGGCTGCGGCTGCGGCAACGCGCCGAGCAGGACGCCGTCGCGGTGTTCGCGCGCAACCTCAAGGACCTACTGCTGGCGGCACCTGCGGGAACGCGCACCACGCTCGGTCTGGATCCGGGCTTCCGCACCGGAGTCAAGGTCGCGGTCGTCGACGGCACCGGCAAGGTGGTCGACACCGCGGTGATCCTTCCGCATCAGCCTCAGAAGCAATGGGATGCGGCCAAGGCCACCCTCGGCGCGCTCGTCGCCCGCCACGGCGTCGAGTTGATCGCCGTTGGCAACGGAACCGCGTCCCGCGAAACCGACGCTCTGGCAGCCGAACTCATCGCCGACATCCGCGCCGCCGGTGCCGTCGCTCCGGCGAAGGCCATGGTGAGCGAGGCTGGCGCGTCGGTGTACTCGGCCTCGGCCTACGCGGCCCACGAATTGCCAACGCTCGACGTGACGTTGCGCGGAGCGGTGTCGATTGCGCGACGGCTGCAGGACCCGTTGGCCGAGCTGGTGAAGATCGAACCGAAGTCGATCGGTGTCGGGCAGTATCAGCACGACGTCTCGCCCGGCACGCTTGCCCGTAGCCTCGACGCCGTGGTCGAGGACGCGGTGAACGCCGTCGGCGTCGACCTGAACACGGCATCGGTCCCGCTGCTGTCCCGCGTCTCCGGGGTCACGGAGTCGTTGGCCGAGTCGATCGTCGCGCACCGCGAGGCGACGGGTCCGTTCCCCAACCGCAAGGCACTGCTGAAGGTTCCTCGGTTGGGCCCCAAGGCATTCGAGCAATGCGCAGGCTTCCTGAGGATCACCGGCGGCAACGATCCCCTCGACGCGTCGGGTGTGCACCCCGAGGCGTACCCGGTGGTCCGGCGCATCCTGGACCGGTCGAGCGTCACCCTCGCCGAACTGATCGGCGACGAACGCACCTTGCGGTCGCTCCGACCTGCCGACTTCGCCGACGACCGCTTCGGCATCCCGACCGTGACCGACATCCTCGGCGAACTGGAGAAGCCGGGACGCGATCCCCGGCCGGCCTTCTCGACCGCCACGTTCGCCGCCGGGGTCGAGAAGGTGGCCGACCTCAAGCCGGGCATGGTCCTGGAAGGCGTCGTGACCAACGTGGCGGCCTTCGGCGCGTTCGTCGACGTGGGCGTGCATCAGGACGGCCTCGTGCACGTCTCGGCGTTGGCGGATCGCTTCGTCTCCGACCCGCACGAGGTCGTGCGGTCCGGGCAGGTGGTGCGCGTGAAGGTGCTCGAGGTGGACGTCGATCGCCAGCGGATCGGGCTGACCATGCGGCTCAAGGACACGCCCCAGCGCGACCAGGGCAAGCGCCCCGACCGCGCAGGAAGCCCCCGCCCGCGGGGTGGCAACCAGCCGCCGACCGAGCCACGAAACCCCAACCGGGGCAAGGACACTAGTAGTCGCGAGCCGAGCCAGGCCGGGGGAGCGATGGCACAGGCGTTGCGCGACGCGGGCTTCGGACGCTGAACTCGACCACGCTTGACTCACGGGCCCTTACGATGATGATCCTTGTCGCGGACGTCGATTCCGAATGAACTGAGGGGCCATGGCTGCCGAACCGTTGGACGCATCCACCCGACTTGCCGTGGAACGCACCCGGCTCGCCAACGAGCGCACGTTGATGGCGTGGATCCGCACGTGCACGTCGCTGATCGCGTTCGGTTTCACGATCTTCAAGTTCTTCCAGTACCTGGACACGAAGGAAGAGGCCCACCGCGCGGTCGTCAGCCCGTGGGTGGTGGGGGTGCTGATGATCCTGGTGGGGCTGACCGGCCTAGTGCTGGCCTCTATTCAGCACCGTCAGGCGATGAAGGCGTTGAAGGCCGAAGCCGGACCGTTGCCGTACTCGATATCGGCCATCATGGCCAGCTTCATCGCAGTGGTGGGCGTCGTCGCACTCGTCGTGGTGGCGTGGAGGCTGTAGTGGTTCGCGGCGCACCCATGAAGACCTAGGCTGCCTGCCATGTCCATCGATCGCGCCGCGCTCGCGGCGGGCACCATCCGGCTCGCCTCTGGCGTCTCGTTCCTCGTCGATCCCGTGCGCGCGAACCGGCTGTGGGGCGACCCCGACGAGCCGGACACGACCGCGCGCCTACTGCTGCGCTCGATGGGCTATCGCGACGCCCTCATCGGCGGGCTGCTTGCCGCGGCGGCACTACGCGGCCGGAACACCCGAGGCTGGTTCCTCGCATCCGGTGGGGCGGACGCCGCCGACCTGCTCGGCGGGATGAGCGTCCACCACGACATGAAGCCCTCGCAGCGGCTGATCGGGCTCGGTGGCGCCGTCGTCGGCATCGGCGTCGGACTGTGGGGTGCGACGCGACGCCGGCCCAAGGCCGACGACGGCTCAGCGACCTAAGACGCGTCGCACCCGATCCGGCTAGATGACGGCGGGCGGCGGTGCCAGCTCGGGTGCCGGCACCAGGTCCGGTGCGGGGGCGGGAATGCCCTCGGGTCCGGGGGGAGGCGCCATCGCGGGATCCGGCGTCACGAATCCGACGTCCACGACGTCCGCCGGTGGCGGCGGGGGCGCGAAGGGGTCGAACGGCGGCGGGGGCGGGGGCGCGAACGGATCGAACGCGGGCGGCGGAGGTGCATCCTCAGGAGCGGGCAGGCCTTCCACCGCCTCCACCGGGAGGTACATGTGACGGGTGAACTGACGCTGGAAGGCGCCGCCGCCGCCGATCTTGACGCCGCCACCCTCACCGCTCGACACAGGGGTGCCGTCCGGCAGCGTGACGGCCGTGTGGTGGCCGTTCCAGCCGATCACCAGCGCACCGGGCGCGGTGCCGTACTTGAAGCCGCGCGCCAGCAGGGCGGCTTCCTCGGTTCCGGTGTGAAACCGGTCGCCGTAGACGGGCCTACCTGTGGCCGCGTTGGCCACCCATGAAGCAAGACCCGAGCAGTCGGTGCCGCGGGGCGAATCGCCGCCCGAGACGTACGGCGTGCCCGAGACCTGATTGACGAGTGTCATCAATGTTGCGGTCGCAATACCAATCATGCGGCCGGACACTACCGACGCAATTTGCCGACCGCCAAAATTTGTGGCACCCATCACCTTCCGCGAAATCAGCGGATCAGGTAACAAATCTTGTTGGGCGCGTTGCATTCTCGCGTTCGTATAGGCGCAGAGACTACGCGTGATGTCGCGCTGGCGTCAACCCGGTTAAGCGGTTCGCTTATCTCATGAAAACGCCTGTTCAGGAATGCTTTTGAGCGCACCATCCGCGGCCACCCGAGACGACGTGACGCGGGGGTGAATCCGCGTCGGTGTCGTTGCTCGTTTTGCCAAGTTGCGACAAGAAAGCTGACACCGGTGAATCGATCAAGTACGGCACGGGGCCCGTGTGACCCCGACCACATCCCGCCACGCGACGAAGGGTCGCCTAACGCCGAGGCACTCCCATTGCGACCGAAGCCATTCCGACGATCCACGCGGCTCGGATGGGCCGACGATCGCGTGGATCAGGTGGCGATACCTGTTGGCCGACTGACGGTTTGGTGTGCCCATGCGGGACTCATGTTGGGGCCCTGAGGATTTCGGCGTCAACCCGCCATTGACAAACGCGCGCAACGGAACCGGCCGTCCCGTTCGAGATTACTAGGCGGACTACCCTCGGTCGGAAGCGTTCCCGAGCAGCGGATCGCAGTTTGCGAATGCGCGGCGGGGTCGATCTTGAACCTGTTACGCTGGCTCAGCGCACACGATTTCGGCGTAGCACGCCGGTTGTACTGGGGATATGGTTTGTCGAGAAACTGTCCGGCAAACACATTAGGGGTACCGATGGAAGCCGTGACAACGCCGCCGGATGCCGATTCCTCCGGTGATGCCGCCGAGCGCGAGATGATCCTGGCTGCGGCGGAGCGCATCTTCGACGAACTCGGCGTCATCGGGTCCACCCTCGACCACATCGCCAGCGACGCCGGCCTGAGCCGCAACGCCGTGCTGAAGCACTTCGCCAACAAGCGCGAGCTGGTGATCGTCTACGTCGAGCGGTGGGCCGACCAACGTCGCGCGGAGGCCGAGCGGCTACGCGACGAACATCCGAATGACCCGCGTGCGGTCCTGCTCGGGAGTGCGGCGCTGTTGGACGTGCCGAACGGCACCGTTCCGGGGCGATCGTGGGTGCACTTCGCCGCCGAAATGGTCCGCACTCATCCGGTGCGCGGCCTGGTGGTTGAGCTTCGCCGTTGGTATGTCGCGTTTCTCGCAGAAGAGCTGCGCAAGTTGGGGCATCAGAATCCCGAGGCGGCCGCGGCAGCGCTGCTGATGTTCCACACGGGAGCGATGACGGCCGGCGCACTCGAAGGCGTGACCGTGGACACGGCACGCGAAGCGCGACGGCTCTACGCCATGCTGGTCGACAACATCGCGTGACTCAGCGGTGCACGCCCATGCCACCGTCGACGTGGATGGTCTGACCCGTCAGAAACGACGCGTCGTCGCCGACGAGGAATGCGACCACTGCGCCGACGTCCTCGCGAATGCGGCCGACCCGGTGCAGCGGCACTGACCGGAGCGCGCGCTCGAAGTCCTTCGGGGCGATGTCAGCCCAGAACTGCACGCCCGGCGAGTCCGCGAATGGGCACACGACGTTGACGCGGACGTTGTCGCGGCCCCATTCCAGTGCCGCCGCCTTCGACATGCCGCGTATCGCCTCCTTGGCGCCCGCGTAGGCGGCAAAGCTTGCCTGGCCGCCGGTGCCGGACGCCGATCCGAGGTTGACGATCACTCCGCCTCCCGCCGCCGCCATCGTCGGGTGCACGGCTTGCATGAGGAAGAACGTCGCGCGCGGACCGACGTCGAAGACAAGGTCGTAGTCATCCGCGTCGATGTCGACCAGCGGTTTGGGCTCGTTGGTGGCGATCGCGTTGTTGACCAGTGCATCGACCTTGCCGAACGCGCTCAGCGCCGCTTCGACGACGTGGCCGGGGCTCGCCGGGTCGCGCAGGTCGGCGAGCAACGGCTCCGCCGAAAATCCTGCTGCTGCAAACTCATTCGACGTCTCCGTAAGCACGTCGGCGTTGCGATCAACGATCAGCACCGCCGCACCGCGCTCCAGCAGTGCGCCGGCGATGCCCTTGCCGACGCCCTGCGCGGCACCCGTCACGATGACGGCGCGCCCGGCCAGCGCATGGGGATGTGGGCTGCTGTGTGTTGAGTGTGTTTTGGTGTGCGTTAAGTGTGTTCTGGTCGGAGGTGTGGATCCGGCGGGTTGGGCGGAACCGGTTGGAGTGAGCCGACATACCGCTTGTCGCTGATTTTCGGGAAGGGACATTGCCGGTGCTAGCGGAGTGTGTGGGCCGGAGGATTCTGGTGCGGAGCACCAGCGCAGCGGATTGGGCTGGGGGTGTGGTTAGTGTGCGCGGGTGTCTCGCCGTGATCGGCGTGCGGATCTGGACCGGCAGGTCGCGCGGCTGACGGGGTGGGCCACTGAGAATGGCTCGGATGGTCTGCGAGGTGGGATCCGGCGTGAGCGGGAGGCGACCCCAAGTTGCGGCGGGTGTTGTCAGACCCGAATGCGACAGTGACAGTTGTGGAGCATCGGGATCGGTTGGCGCGTTTCGGGGCGGAGCGGCTGGCGGCGGCGTTGGCGGGGCAGGGCTGGCGGATCCTGGTGGCCGATCGCGGGGAGAGCACAGATGATCTGGTGTGCGATGTGATCGAGGTGCTGGCCAGTGCGTGTGCGCGCTACGGCCGCCGGGGGGCGGGTAACCGGGTGATGCGGGCGTTGCGGGCCTCCAGGAGCGATTCGGGTGATGTCGCGTGATTGTCGGGATGCGTACGCGGGGGCAGGCCGAGCGGGTGGCCGCTTTGACTGGTGGTGTGCAGTTGGTGGGGAAACCGAAACGTGATGGCACGGCGTCGTTGTCGCGGTATGTGGATGTGGGCGCGGATGTCGAGGTGCACCGGGCGGCGGTGGAGTCGGTGTCGGTGTTGTTCGAGTTGTTCGACGGGGACGCTGCCGGCTACGCCGCGACCGGTTCGCCGGGAGAGAAGCTGCCGTCGGGTTGGGTGGTGACCGCGGCGAAGTTCGAAGTCGAGTGGCCCGCCGACCCGGACCGCGCCGCGCAGGTGCGGTCGCATTTCGGGGCTCGCCGCAAAGCGTTCAACTGGGGTCTGGCCCAGGTGAAAGCCGACCTGGACGCCAAAACCGTTGACCCGGCCCATCAGTGCGTGGGCTGGGAGCTGGGTTCGCTGCGCAAGGCGTGGAATCGGGCGAAGTACGAGGTAGCGCCGTGGTGGGCCACCAACTCCAAGGAGGCCTACTCGTCCGGCTTGGCCGATCTCGCCCAAGCTCTCAGTAACTGGAGCGCGAGTAAGAACGGCACCCGCAACGGCCGCCGGGTGGGCTTTCCGCGGTTCAAGTCCGCCCGCCGCGACCCGGGCCGGGTCCGGTTCACCACCGGGGCGATGCGACTGGAGGCGGACCGGCGCACCATCACCGTGCCGGTGATCGGCGGGTTGCGCACCAAGGAGAACACCCGCCGGGTGCAACGCCACCTCGCCAGCGGCCGCGCCCACATCCTGAACGTGACCCTGTCGCAGCGGTGGGGGCGGTTGTTCGTGGCCGTCGGCTACGCGCTGCGCACCCCCAGCACGGCACGCAGCGTCGCCCGACCGACGGTGGTCGCCGGCGTCGACTTGGGCATGCGCACGCTGGCCACGGTGGCCACCCTCGACACCGCCACCGGTGCCGAAACATTGACTGAGTATCCGAATCCGGCCCCGCTCAAGGCGACGCTGACCGCGCGCCGGCGGGCCGGGCGTGAACTTTCCCGCCGCATACCCGGCTCCCGCGGGTGGATGTCAGCGAAAGCCAAGCTGACCCGCCTGGATCGCCGGTGTGTGCACCTGAGGCGGGAAGCCGCCCACCAACTCAGCACCGAGTTGGCGGGCAGCTACGGCCACGTCGTGATCGAAGACCTCGACGTGGCCGCGATGAAACAGGGCATGGGCCGGCGGGCGTTTCGCCGGGCCGTCTCCGATGCCGCCATGGGCGCGATCAAACCCATGCTGGTGTACAAGACCGCCCGCCACGGCGGGCGGTTGACGGTGGCCGACCGCTGGTTCGCGTCCAGCCAAATCCACCACGGCTGCACTCAACCCGACGGCACACCGTGTCGGCTCGTCAGCAAGCACAAACTGGACAAGCAGCTGGTCTGTCCGCAGACCGGACACGTCGTCGATCGCGACCGAAACGCTGCGTTGAATCTCCGTGACTGGCCGGATCCTGCCAGTCGTGGTCCAGTCGGGACCACGGCCCCATCGGTACCCGGGCCAACCACCACCGTGGTTGGTACAGGCCATGGCGGCGACGCCGCAGCATGCGGCGCCGCCGGAGCATCTGTAAGACCCCACCCCGGTGGGGCCAGACGCGGAGAGGCCAAAACCCAAACCCCGCAAGGGGACGCCGCATGAACGTGTCACCAAACACACTCAACGGCAACGGATGGGAATACCCGTCGCTCATGGCCGCGCCCCGTCGAGGCCACGATGCATTTCGGCAGGCGTGCGCGCCGCACCTGGGAACTCGACGAACTCGACGGTGGCACCGTCGGGATCCGAGACGAAGAACATCCGGACGCCGTCCACGTCGAACGGCTTCGTCGCGGGCTCGACGGCTTTGGAGACTGCCTGGTACGCGGCATCCACATTTGGAACGGACAACGAAATCACCTGTACGCCAACCGTTCCGACTGATGCCGACGTCTCGTCGCCGCGTCCCGAAGCCAGTCTCAGCAACTCGACGCTGACCCCACCCAGCAGCCCTCCGACGGCACGACCGTCGAACGGCTGCCCCGACAGGGTCTTGTCGAAGACCACGTCCATGCCGAGTACGTCGCGGTAGAACGCAACAGAGCGGTCCATGTCCGTCACGGCGATCACCACGTGTGAGAACCGGACGTCCAGGTCCGTTCCCGGAACGCTTCGCTGCTGTCCATCCGTCATCGAAGACAAGCTACCGGGCGAGCCGCCGACTACGGCTACATTCGAGGGGTGGCATCGGACAACGGGTGGTGGATCGGCCGGGCCGAACGCACTCTGAGCGAACAGATCCCGGCGCCAACCGACGCCGTTCGGGCGTTCTACGTCGACCTCCGGAACATCATCCGCGTCCACCCGCTCGTTGTCTCCGTGACACCCACCGACCGGACCGAGTCGGGCGACGGCTATACGCAGACCTACCGGGTCCGCGACCGAATCCCGCTCGGGCCCTTGACGATGGGCATCGGCTACACCGCGCGAGTGACGGTTCCCGGCAACGGCGACGTGCACACTGAGGCGCGACAGTTTCCCCGCGTCCGGCTGAGCGGGACCGTGTCGTTCGACCCGTCGGGCGACGGCACCCGGCTCACCGAACGGCTCCTCATCAGCGCGCCGCGTCCGCTGGCCGGCTTCACCGTCGGCGAGGCCGTCGAGGCGCACCGGGCAATGCTCGTCGGCATCCGGGAGCACTTCGAAGGTGCGTGACGGCGCGCCGATCAGGGCAGCGGCCTGATGCCGGCGGCGTGGCGCAGCTGCGCCAGGAAGTCGTCGGCATCGTCGCCGGGCACGACGTAGTGCGCGACGGCGACGCGGACGGTGGCCGCTGCGCTGATCGCCCCCTTGGGGCCCGGCAGCAGCCGATGTAGACGCTCCCGCATGATCGGAATGACGCGCGACATCTGTCCGATGACGTGACCTGGCTCGAGGTCCACCATCCGCACTCCGGGGTATGACTGTTGGTACTCGACGATGAATCGCAAAGCGGCGTCGAGCTTTTCCTCGCCGGTGAGCCCGGCGATGGCGTCGCCCATGCCGCGCTCGTACATGTGGCGTTCCCATACTCCGAACGTGTCCAACAGTTCCGCCTTCGATGCGAACCACCGGTACAGCGTGGGCCGGGACACTCCCGCCTGCTGGGCCACCTCGGACAGGCTGACCTTGGTCATGCCGTTGCGGCTGAGCACCTCGGCGGTGGCGGTCAGGATGCGCTCCCGCGTCGAGGACTCGGCGACGGTGGGGTCGGTTGGATCGGTCGTGGTTCGCGCCACCCGAGTAGCTTTACAAATTCTTGCCGAAGTGTCACGCTATTTCGGTGTTGAAGTCCATCTTCTCGCACGTAGCCGGGGTGAGGCGATGACCGTCGCCGACGCACCGACAGCCCGCGAGTACAGCCGGTTCGACGTCTCCACCCGCAAGTTCTGGGCAAAGGACTTCGTCGCACGCGACGAGACCTTCGCGCAGCTGCGCGCCACCGAGGGCCTGACCTGGCACGAGCCGTTGCCGTCGATGTTCGACTCCGACGAACCCGGGTTCTGGGCGGTGACCCGGCGCGCCGACATCGCCCACGTCAGCACGCATCCCGAGCCCTTCAGCAGCGCGCAGGGCGTGGCGCTGGACCCGATGCCGGTGGAGGTTCAACGCATCGCGACGTTCTTCCTGGCGATGGATCCACCCCAGCACACCGTCTACCGGCGATTGATCAGCACGGCGTTCACGCCGAAGAACGTCAAGCGCATCGAGGATCAGATCCACGCCAACGCCGTGGCCGTCGTCGACGACCTGGTGGGTGTGGGCGAGGTCGACTTCGTGGCGGCCTGCTCGACGCGGCTGCCGATGATGACGATCTCGGACATGCTCGGAGTTGCGCCGTCGGACCGCGAGGCAGTCGCGCATGCCGCGGAGAAGCTGTTCAGCGGCAGCGACGACGAGTACGCGACGCTCGAGGAACGTGCCACGCACACCATCAACGAGATGATCTTCCTCAACAACTGCGGGATCGAGCTGGCCAAGCACCGACGCGCCCACCCCGCCGACGATCTCATGACGGCCATGGTGAACGCGGAAGTCGAGGGCCACCGACTGACCGACGAGGAGATGGGCGCCTTCATGGTGTTGTTGGCGTCCGCAGGCAACGACACCACCAAGCAGGCCACCACGCACGCGATGATGGCGCTGGCCGCGCATCCCGAACAGCGCGAGTGGCTGATGGCCGACTTCGACAACCGCATCGGCACTGCCGTCGAGGAGTTCGTCCGCTACGCGACGCCCGTCATGCAGTTCGCCCGGTTCGTGACGGCGGACACCGAGCTCGCGGGTCAGCACCTCAAGGCGGGCGACAAGGTCGGGCTGTTCTATTGCTCGGCCAACAGGGACGAGGCGGTGTTCGACGACCCGCACGGGTTCGACCTGTCGCGGTCGCCCAATCCGCACATGGGCTTCGGCGGCGGAGGGCCGCACTTCTGTCTCGGCAGCCAGGTCGCGAAGGTCGAGTTGCGGAACCTGTTCCGCGAGTTGCTTACTCGGCTGCGCCGCGTCGAGTTCGGCGAACCCGACTACCTATTGAGCAACTTCGTGCACGGAGTCAAGCGCGTTCCGGCGTTCGTCGAGTAGTAGGGATCGGGACATGGACGTAGAAGTCGACCTCAACAGGTGCACCGGACACGGCATCTGCGAGTCGATCGCCGAGGACGTGTTCGAGGTACAGGACGACGGCAGCGTCCACATCGACCACGAACACGCGGCCGAACTGGATCGCAGCAAGCTCAACCAGGCCGTCACGCAGTGCCCGGCCGCGGCGCTGCGGCTGCTCGACTAGGTCATTGAGATAGCAGTCCCAGCGACGTCTACTCGACTTGGATTCAGGCGGTCGCTGCAACGAATGTGGACGGGTCTGAGAGTAGTCGGTCGAGTTCTTCGGCGGGGGTGCGCCATTTGTGGCGTTTGCGGGGTCGGGCGTTGAGTTCGGCGGCGACTTGGTCGAGCCAGCCGGG
Organism: Mycobacterium sp. RTGN6; assembly: GCF_033804605.1. Classification (NCBI taxonomy): domain Bacteria; kingdom Bacillati; phylum Actinomycetota; class Actinomycetes; order Mycobacteriales; family Mycobacteriaceae; genus Mycobacterium; species Mycobacterium sp. RTGN6. The sequence continues at coordinate 797,208 of NZ_JAPZKZ010000001.1, read as the reverse complement.
GCCGTAGAACGATAGGTCGGTGCCCTTCGGGAAGTACTGGCGCAGCAATCCGTTGGTGTTCTCGTTGGTGCCACGCTGCCAGGGGCTGTGCGGGTCGCAGAAGTAGATCGGCAACCCGGTGGCCTCGGTGATCTTGGTGTGCAGCGCCATCTCTTTGCCTTGGTCCCAGGTCAGCGAGCGGCGCAGGATCTCGGGGATGTCGGGGATCTTGACCGACATGGCGTCGGCGAGGGTGGCCGCGGTGCGGTCCTCGGGCAGGTGCAACAGGACCACGAACCCGGTGGTGCGCTCCACCAGGGTGCCGATCGCCGAGCCCGAGGCGGTGCTGCCCAGGATCAGGTCGCCTTCCCAATGGCCGGGGATCGCGCGGTCGGCGGCCTCCTTGGGCCGATCGGCGATGTTGATCATGTCCTTGAGTGTGCCTTGGCCATTTCCCTTGCGGCCCTGCGCTTTCCGCTGAGTACGTCCGGTGCGCAGCGCGGTCTTGACCAGCCGGGCCAACTCCCCGCGCGGTTGAACGTAGAGGGCTTGGTAGATCGTCTCGTGTGACACCCACATCTCCGGATCGTCGGGGAAGTCCTGCCGCAGCCGCGCCGCGATCTGCTCGGGACTGTGCCGCTGCTCCAACCGTTGCACAACCTCGGCCAGCAGGGCAGGCCCAGACTGCAGCCTGCGTTGCTTGGGGCGCTTGCGGTTGGCGTCGGCCTTGTCTTGGCCGACCCTGGCCCGATACCCCGAGCCGGTCAGCCCCTTGACGATCTCGCGCCGAATCGTGTCGCGGTGGCGGCCGAGCAGTTCAGCGGCCCGCACCGCGGTGGCGCCGCCCTCGAGTAGTTCCTCGAGCCGACAGCGTTCGGTGAACGACAGCGGCGCACGCGGGCGCCGCACCGGATCGGTCTCGATGTCGTCGACGGGTTGGGTTCTGGGCACGTAGCCAGCCTGTTTCACCCAGATCCGGCCGGTCTGTTCCGACACGCCGGCGATCACAGCGCCCTGGGTCGGGGATGCACCTGACGTCACCGCCGCCCAGAACGCCTCCCGGGCCGCCGCCGGATACCGGATACCTCGATGCTCGAGATTGGCCGCGACCCCGGCGGCCCTGGCCCACGTCGAACCCGTCTGGTGCGAGACCCCAGCCACCGCGGCCGCCGCCGACTGCGACAACCCCGACCTCAACGCCTCAAGGAACTCTTCACGCGCCGACTCCGGCACCTGGTTGCAGCCATGCTTGCGAAACCCCATCGAACAACACCCCTAAACAAATCAGGTGTTGCAGCGATCACTTGAGTCTGAGCGAACTTTGGCGCGCTGAGCGCTACCTGAACGAGAGCAGCACCGCGCTGGGGCCGCGCACCGCGTAGTTCTTGCCGTAGTCGACGGGCTGCGCCACGTGCCAGTCGGGCAGCACCGCGACGAGCTCCTCGAGGAAGATCTGCGCCTCCAGCTTGGCCAGGTTCATGCCGAGGCAGCTGTGCATTCCGAACGCAAACCCGAGGTGCGGCAACTTCTTTCGGAACACGTCGAACACCTCCGCCCGATCCCACCGGGCGGGGTCGCGATTGGCCGCCCCGAGTAGCAGCGTGAGCCGCTGGTCGGCGGGGATTGTCGCGTCGCCGATCGTCGCGTCGTCGCCGATGGCGTCGCGGAACACCGAATGCGTGATCGCCTCGAAGCGGTGCACCTCCTCGACGGCCGCGGGGATCAGGGTGGGATCGGCGTGGATCGCGCGGCGCTGATCGGGATGCGCGGCGAGGGTGACGAGGATCTGCGCCAACAGCTTCGCCGTCGTCTCGTTGCCCGCGAACACCAATTGCGTGTTGCTCGCGACGATCTCCTGCTCGGTCATGTGGGCGCAGGCGTAGTCGGCACGGACCATCGTCGTGATGAGATCGGCACCGTCGTGCGCCGGGCAGCGCCGCACGGCGAGCTGCTCGCGGAGATAGTCGTTGAGCGCCGCGGTGGCCCGCTTGCCCGCGGCGATCAGTTCCCGTCCGCGTTCCCCTGGGTTGGTGTAACCCTCCGCCGAGGCGCCCATGGCGTCGCTCCACGCCGAGAACTGATCCACCATGTCCGACTCGATGCCGAGCATGTGCGCAATGACCGCGGTGGGAATGCCCCTGGTCAGTTCCGACACCGCCTCGACGTTCTCGCCCCCACGCAGCCGATCCACCACGGGGTCGAGGCGGGCCCGGACGAGCTCGGCGATGACGGGTCGAAGCTTGCCAAGCGTCTTCGGCCGGAAGTCGTCGGACCAGATCGCACGGATGTCGTCGTGGTGTGGGCCGTCGTAGAACTCCATCGTCGGGCCGCCGAACACCGCGGCCTGCTCCACCTGGCCGCGCTCGGAGCCGAATTTGCGTGGCGTGACGAGGATTTGGCGGACGGCTTCGAAGTCGGCGACCATCCAACGATTGACGTGCCCGTTGTAGACCACCCCACCGAGTCGGCGGATCTCGTCGTAGCGGTCCCAGGGTGAGCGCACGAAGTCCGGGTCGGCGGTGTCGAACGTCAACACGGGGACCTCGCGCATGGGCTCCTCCGATACGAAGTGGGCAACTCGCCGCCTACGTTGACAGTCTCATGCGATTCTGTAAAGCGTGACCGCGAACTTCAAGGAACTCGGCCGGGAGCTGTCGAACTGGGGCCGGTGGGGGCCCGACGATCAGCTCGGCACGTTGAACCTCGTTCGGCCCGAGCACATCCAGGCTGCCGCCGCCGAGGTGCGCAAGGGCAAGACCTTTCACCTGAGCATCCCCGTCGGCAGCGATGGCCCCCAGAGCGGACTGGGTGGGCGCATCAACCCCGTGCACCTGATGTCGATGCAGCCCCGAGATTGGGAGAACCCGCACGGGGTGGCCATCTCCGACGACTGGATCATCATGCCGCTGCAGTCCGGCACCCAGTGGGACGCGCTCGCGCACGTCGCCTACGACGGCAAGATGTACAACGGCTACTCCACCGACGACGTCGACACGCGCAGCGGTGCACGGCGGCTGGCCATTGACGCCATGACCGACCGGCTCGTCGGCCGCGGCGTCCTGCTCGACGTCGCGCGGCTGAAGGACCGGCCCTGGCTCGAAAGCGGCACCCCGATCACACCCGACGACCTCGAGCAGGCCGAGCGGGCCCAGGGCGTCACCGTGGGCGCCGGCGACTTCCTGCTCGTTCGCACCGGCTGGCGCGCCAAGCTGCTGGCCGACGGCAACGATGGCTGGATGGCCGGTGAGCCCGGGCTCGACCTGGACTGTGCGCGGTGGCTGCACGCGCGGTCGGTGGCCGCCGTCGGCTCGGACAACTGGGCGATAGAGGTCATGCCGAGCCCGATTCGCGGCGCGATGGTGCCGCTGCACTGCATCCTGATCCGCGACATGGGCATGCCGCTGGCCGAGATCCTCGACCTCGACGCGCTCGCGGGCGACTGCGCCGCCGACGGGCGGTGGAGTTTCATGTTCGTGGCGCCGCCGCTGCACATCACCCACGCCGTCGGCTCACCCGTCAGCCCCATCGCCATCAAATGAGTCCGGCGTTTCAATACCGGCTCCGCACGAAGACGCCGCTGGTCAGCGTCGACGACTACCGCGCGGCGGCGAAGCGCGCCCTGCCCAAGATGGTGTGGGCCTATCTCGACGGCGGCGCCGAAGACGAACGAACCATGCGCGCCAATCGGGACGCGTTTGCGAAATGGCTACTCCGCCAACGGGTCCTGACGGGGCACGCCGAGGCCGACGTCTCGACGTCGGTCTGCGGCACGGATCTCGCCCTCCCGGTGCTGCTTGCTCCGACGGGGTTGACGGGGCTCGCGCACTGGTCCGGTGAACTCGGCGCCGCCCGGGCCGCCGAGCGGGCCGGAACGCGGCTAGTGCTCAGCACCGCGTCGTCGTACTCGATCGAGGAAGTGGCCGCGGGTACCGAGCACGATCACTGGTTTCAGCTGTATCCGTGGGGCGATCAGGCCGCCGGTTTCATGGACTCGATGCTCGACCGGGCCGCAGATGCCGGCTATCGCACCCTCGTCGTCACCGTCGACGTACCGGTGCAGGGCAACCGCACCGGCGAGCGACGCACCGGCATGGGCCACCCGCCGATTCTCACCCCGCGCCGTGTCGTCGACGCCGCCATCCGCCCGTCGTGGTGGTACGGGCTGTTGCGGCATCGGCGGATGACGATGCGCAGTCTCACCTCCACCCGCGGCGCGGCCGGTGCGGTCGAGTCGGTGACCTTGCAGCAGCGCCGGATGCGTCCCGACCTGACGTGGCGGGACGTCGCGGCGCTACGCGAGCGGTGGGACGGGCCGTTCGTCGTCAAGGGCATCCTCGAGCCCGAGGACGCGGTGCTGGCCGTCGACGAGGTCGGGGCCACCGGAGTGGTGGTCTCCAATCACGGTGGGCGCCAACTCAACTCGGTTACGGCGTCGTTGAATGCGCTGCCCGGCATCGCTGATGCGGTCGGCGACCGCGCCACGGTACTGCTCGACGGCGGCGTCCGGTGCGGCACCGACGTCGTCACCGCGCTCGCCCTCGGCGCGCAGGCGGTGCTGATCGGCCGCCCGTACCTGTACGGCATCGCGGCGTCCGGAGCCGCCGGGGTCGAGGCGGTGCTGAGCATTCTGGCCGACGAGACAAGCAAGGCGCTGACGCTGATGGGCGTGGCCGGGGTGAGCGGGCTCGGCCGGGAGCACGTGGCACCAAATTATTGATCCGACCTTTACAGATCATTGCATAAGTGTCACGCTCTTGATTGTGAGTGCCCAGACACATGGAACGCGTTCCGGCGTGGCGACTGGCCGTCACGGCAAGTACCAGCTCGACGTCACCGCATGCGACGTCGCCGACGTCGTGCGGAGCGCCGGGGGATGGCTGTACGACCGGGCCAGGGCCGGCTGGGACGTGACGGTCGTGGTCAGCCACGACGATGACGTCACGCCGCTGCGCATCCTTGGCGTGCGCACGGAGCAGGCGAACTCGGAAGCCGACGCGACGGCTCCGCCGACCGCGCGGGCGCTCGCCGTTTCGGCGTGTGCGATGACCGACAACGCTCCGCTGCGGGACGACGTGCTGCGCGCGCTGAAGCGCGGACTGACGGAGGTGACCCTCTGGGGTGACTCCGGCGCAGGTGGCATCGAGCGTGGTGTCGAGTCGATCGACCACGTGCTCAGTGCGGCCGCGCGGGCGTTCAAGTGCCAGGCGCTGCGCGCGGCGGGGGTCGACGAGCCGGTGGGTGCCGTCGAAACCTTCCGACGCAGGTCGACGGCCTTCCTCGCCAACTAGGCGGGCGCGTCCGCCGCGGTCGCCACGGACTTCGCCCAGCGGTAGTCGGCCTTGCCCGCGGGTGAGCGCATTACCTTCTCGGTCCGGACGAAGGCCTTCGGGATCTTGTAGCGTGCGATCGACTGGCCGCAGGTCACCGCCAGCTCCTCGTCGGTGGCACTCGCCCCTTCGGCGAACTGCACGACGGCCACGACCTCGCTGCCCCAACGGTCCGACGGGCGGCCCACGACCACGACGTCGTACACGCTGGGATGCGCAGCGACCGCACGCTCCACCTCTTCGGCGAAGATCTTCTCGCCGCCCGAGTTGATGGTCACCGAATCGCGGCCGAGCAGTTCGATTCTGCCGTCCTCCAACACGTTCGCCCGGTCACCCGGCACCGACCACCGCACGCCGTCAATCGTCGGGAAGGTACGGGCCGTCTTCTCCGCGTCGCCCAGATAGCCCAGCGGGATCAGGTCGCGGCGCGCCAGCCACCCCTGGCCCTCGCCGGGCTCCAGCACCCGGTCGAGATCCTCGGAGACGACGGCCGTGTCCGACTGCGGGATGAACGTCGCCGCCTTCGGCTCGACGCCTGGCGCGCTGACGGTACTCATCTGCGCACCGGACTCGGACGCTCCGACGGCGTCCATCACCATCACGTTCGGCAGCGCGGCGTGGATCCGCTCCCGGACCGTGGGGGACAGGGGCGCACCGCCGTTGGTGAACGTGACGACGCTCGACAGGTCGTAGTCGCCGGCCTCGATCTCATCGATCAGCGGGCGCGCGATGGCGTCGCCGACGACGGGGATGCTGAGCACCTTCTCGCGTTCGACGAGCCGCAGCACGTCGGGCGCACGCATCCGCTCGACGTCGTCGGGGATCACCAACCGACCGCCCATGGTGACCATCGTGTAGGCCGCCCATTGCGCGGCGCCGTGCATGAACGGCGGAATCACCAGGATCGACATCACGCCCGCCGCCGCGCGCGCCTTCTCGGCGAGCTCGGCGTAGGAATCGATGAACTCGGTTGCGCCCCAAGGGCGTCCGCCCATCGACGACAAGAAGATGTCGTGCTGACGCCACAGCACGCCCTTCGGCATGCCCGTGGTACCCCCGGTGTAGAGCACGTACAGATCGTCGCCAGACGGCGTCGGCATCCCGCCTGCCGGCTCGGGGGTGGCCAGGATGGTCTCGTAGTCGACGGCCCCCGGCAGCAGCGCGTTGCCGGACTGGTCGGCCACCTGGATCAACACGTCGAGCCCGGGAAGCTTGTCACGGATCGCCGCCACGCGCGGCGCGAACTCGGCGGGGTAGACGAGCGCCCGTGCCTTCGAGTCGGTGAGCAGATAGACGAGTTCTTCCTCGACGTAGCGGAAGCTGGCGTTGAAGGGCGCCACCCGGGCCCGGTAGCTGCCGGTCATCGCCTCGAGGTACTCGTTGCCGTTGCGCAGGTAGATGCCGAGATGGTCCTGACCGGACTCGTGGCCGCCGAGTGCGTCGCGTTCGGTGTGGCACCCCAACCCGACCGAGGCAAGGTAGCGCGCGAAGCCATCGATGCGGGCGTCCGCCTCGGCGTAGGTGAACCTGCGGTCGCGCCAGACCAGGAACGTGTGGTCGGGGATGGCCTCGGCCACCGTGGTGAAGACGTCCGACAGGTTGAAGCTCGTGTCAGCACCCATGACGATCGACCATACAGTTCTTTCCTCTATGTATGGTCAGCGGGCGCTCAGCCGGGGAAGAAACCCGCTCCGGTCAGCGTCCCGGGCTGCCAGCCCTGGGCGCCAAGGCACGCCATCGGACGTCCGTCGGGCGACTGTGCCGCCGCCTTCCAGGTGGCGCACGGCGCGCCGATCTCCTTCACGCCGTCAAGCGGATAGGACGCCACCCAGAACCCGGTGTAGATGGGCGGCCACTGGTTGGGAATCCAATGGCACGCCAAGGTCTCGCCACCGGGTCCCCGGCCGTAGGTGAAGACCTGGTAGTTGTCGCATGGTCCGGCCAGGTGCGCGTCGTAGCTCATCCCGGGCACGTCCGACGGGTAGCGGCCCGGATTGTCGGGAAAGTCCGGCGGCGGATCGGCGGCGGCTGACGGCGCCAGCGCGATGGCGGCACCGGCCATGGCGGCGGCGATCACGAGTTCGCGAATCATGCTGTTGGGTCTCCTCAGCGTCGCGGCAAAGCCTAACGGGTGGCGCCGAGCGGCTCAGGCGTTTCGCCCGACGCGGCTATTCGGGCGCGTCCAGCACGCTCACCGCGATGCCGTAGGGCAGAAACCGCACCTTGCGGGTGGGATCGGTGTTGTTCTTGTTCGCGCGCAAGGCGTCCAGTTCGACGGGGTAGACCTCTTCGATGTGCGCACCGCCATCCGCATCGACGGTGTAGATGGCCCAGACGCCGTCGCCTGCTGCGCCGGTGGTCTCCGGTTCGGGCTTCCGGTCCGAACGCCCCGACTTAGTGAACTCGTCGAGCAACGTTGCCCAGCCAGCCTGCTTGCCGAGCCGCCCGAGCGCCTCCCGGAGTCCGTCGCCGGCCTCACGCATGACTCGATCGAAGTCCTCGGGGTCGATTCCGAACGGGTTCTGCTGGCTCATGGCTCGCTCCTCACTGCGCCGCCGCACTCGACGTTCGCTTACTGACCAGTGTGCAGGCCCGCGCCGACCTTCGCCACGACGTGGTAACGATGGGACATGCCCGACGACACTGCCGCAACGCGCGAGCACCTACTCGCCGTCGTCGAACGGTCCCCGGCCGCGGCGGCAGCACACGAACGCGCGGGCTGGGTGGACCTCTTCACGGGCGACGGCGTGGTCGAGGACCCGGTGGGTTCCCGGCCTCATCGCGGGCCGCGGGCGCTCGAGTGCTTCTACGACACCTTCATCGGTCCACGCGACATCACCTTCCACCGGGACACCGACCTTGTCGTCGGCACCACCGTCGTGCGCGATCTGGAGCTCGAAGTGAGGATGTCCGCGGCGCTGACGATGCGAATTCCCGCCTACCTGCGCTACGACGTCGACGTCGACCAGTCGAAGCTCGCTCGGCTGCAAGCACATTGGGAGTTGCCCGCCATGGTGCTCCAGTTCGCCCGCGGCGGGGGAGCAGCGGTGCCCGCAGGACTCGCGCTGACGCGTGCGCTGCTGGGCAACCAGCGCTTGAGCGGCACCGTCGGTTTCCTGTCCGGGTTCGGCGGGGTCGGGCACCGCGGCAAACGCCACGTCGTGGGGCTGCTCGACGATGCATGCGCAGGCGACGAGGTGGCGGTGCGGCGCCGGATCGTGGACTCGACCGTCCTCACGATCGGGGACGACGTGCGACTCGGCACGTCGGAGCTGGTGTCGCGGCTGCGCGGCGGGCGCTGGCAGAAGGCGATCGCGGCAGGCGACACGGTCGCCGTCGGCGTCGAGCGGGACGGCGTGCGCAGCGTGCTCATCGCCGAATTGCGGACCCGGCCGACCGCGATCACCAGACTGCGGCTGTTCACCGAAGGCTGAGTTTTCGGCCACGTTGCGCAGACCGACGACGTGGACGTGAGACGGTAGGAACACCATGGGTGAGCACGAATACATGTCGTACGAGGACTTCGGCCGGAAGTTCTTCGAGATCGCCGTCACGGAGGCACGCGTCGGCGACGCGATCGCAGCCATCGCCGGAGCCGAGTTCACCGTCGGCCCGATCGCCCAAGGGCCGGGCGGGATCGCCAAGGTCACCGCGAGAGTCAACGTCCAGGCCCCCGTCGTGACCCGCCACGTCGGCGAACAGATCACGTTCGGCATCCGCATCCCGCTCGAGATCGACATGGTCATCGACCTGCGCATCGACAAGCCACGGTTCATGGTGTTCGGCGAGATCGCCCTGCATGCGGCCGCACTGGCCGCCGAGCCGCTGCTCCTGATCCTCGACGTGCACAAGCCGCGGCCGTCGGACATCTCGATCCACGTGACGTCGAAGTCGTTGCGCGCCGAGCTGCTGCGGATCGTGGCCGGCGTCGACGCCGAGATCAAGCGCTTCATCGCCGCCCACGTCTCAGGCGAGATCGACAGCCCCGAGTCGGTCAAGGCCAAGGTCATCGACGTCGCCGACCAGCTCGACTCGACGTGGACGGGTATCTGAACGGGCGGTCGGGCCTATTCGGTCTCTGAGCCCACCGACGGATCACGCAGGCGCTCAAGACCTTCGAGCCCCTCGAGTACCGGACGCTTGGGCCCACGGCCCTCTCCGCTGGAGCGTCCGCGGAAGTGGCGCCAGAGCCATGGCATCAAAAGGTTCTGCGTCCACAGCGCCTGCGAGTACATCCGTGAGCGGAACCCAGGCCGCACCACGTCGGGGCGGGCCTGTGCCCAATCATGGTTGCTACCAGGTAGTTCCAGCGCCTCGGCCGCCGCGGCGGCAAACAGCGCATGCCCCCGCGGCGAACCGTGCACGCGATCGTCGCTCCACGTGTCGGGGTCGAGCATCGACGACGCGCCGTAGAGATCGACCAGCCGAAAACCGTGGCGATCCGCCTCAGTGCGGATCACGTCGTTGATCTGGACCACGCGTTCGGCGATCAGCCTGCCGATCGGCAGGATCTGCACCAGATCCGGGAACGTCGTGGTGACCACCGTGGCACCCGTTTCGGCCAGCCTGTCGTGCAAGTACTCCAGGTCGGCGAGCGCGCGGTCGAAGGACCGACCCGGCCGGGTGACGTCGTTCATGCCGATGCAAGTGGTGATCAGATCGGGCTGCATCGCCACCGCGTCCGGCAGCTGTTCGTCGATGACGTCGCGGATCCGTTTACCCCGGATGGCCAGATTGGCGTACACGAGGCCGGGGTGGTGCGAACCCACCAGCACTGCCAGCCGGTCGGCGAAGCCGTAAATGCCCGTGGACTCGTCGCCGTCCCACAGACCCTCGCTCTGGCTGTCTCCGATCGCGACGTAGCGGCGGTAGGGGTGGGCGGCCCCGAGGAGATGGGTGCGGTCAGCCACGACCGCAAATGTAGTAAACGATCATCCGGCCCTGCTCGGCCAGCTCAGGTTCAGCGGTCTCCCGACGGCGCTCAGCTGAGCGATCATGTCCTCGAGTCGGGTCCGCGGCACCTCCATGCGCCATTCGGGCAAGGCCCCCGTCAGGCGCACGACGCCCGGTTCGAACTCGACGCCGGTCAGTGCCAAGCCGTGCGGCAGCGGGGGAAGTTGGACCGGATACTCGGGCGTGCGGGCCGGGAGCCGCAGCCGCCTGCGCCGGGCGAGCGCCAGCGGTTTGAGCCACAACGTGGATCCGTCGAGCCGCGCAGCCACTTCCAGGTGACCGGCGTTGCGCCGGTTCGCCAAGCGCAACCGGGCCACGCCGTCGGATCCCACGTCGCCGGCCAATCGCGGGGCTGCCCAACGGAACAACTCGTCGAGCGCTGGGGCAGGAACGTCGAGCGACAACTCGACAGGGGCGGCCACCAACAGCGGCGGCACGGAAGGTCGGACGTGGACGTTGTGCAGGACCACGGTGGCGCCGCCGAACCGGTGCTCGTTCCACCGCACCTGACGAGCGACCAGCCGAACGTCGTTGAGTTGGCCGACGGCCAGGTCACGCATCCCGACCCGGGAGTCGGCTTCGACGATGGTCATTGCGAGTTCGCCGTCCTCGAGCCGGACCGCCAGCCGCCTGCCGAGCACCAGTTGGCGCAGCGTGATGAACGCCGTCAGATGGGCGGCGAACGCGCCGGTGTTCGCCAGTCCGACGAACGACCGGAACGGATCCCACCCGAAGATCGAGCCCGGACGCGTCACCGCTCCAGCATCCGTCATCCGAAGTCCGGGAGCCAACCGGGCTGGTCGACGACCGACGTCGGCGCGTACGCCGTCGGACTTTCCTGAGAGGATTGCCCCATGACCGCCTCGCGGATCGGGGAGATGTTCGGGCCGTACGAACTTCGGGCGCTGATCGGCGCGGGCGGCATGGGTGAGGTGTACCACGCGTACGACACCTCCAAGGACCGCGTCGTCGCGCTCAAGCTGCTGCGCCCCGAGCTCGCCGCCGACCGCAGCTTCCAGGAACGGTTCCGCCGCGAGTCGCGCATGGCCGCGCGGCTCCACGAGCCGCACGTCATTCCCGTGCACGACTTCGGCGAGATCAACGGCGTGCTGTTCATCGACATGCGGTTCGTCGATGGCAGGGACCTCAAGTCACTGCTCGAGCGCGGGCCACTGTCGCCGGGACGGACCGCGAACATCGTCGGCCAGATCGGGTCGGCACTCGATGCCGCGCATGCGAGCGGACTGACCCACCGCGACGTGAAACCCGAGAACATCCTGATGACGGGCGACGACTTCGCCTACCTGGTGGACTTCGGCATCGCCCACGCCGGTGGCGACACCGGGCTCACCAGCGCCGGATCCGCCATCGGATCGTGTGCGTACATGGCGCCCGAACGCTTCACCGGCGACCACGTCGGGCCGCCCGCCGACGTGTACTCGTTGGCCTGCGTCACCTACGAGTGCCTCGTCGGACAGCCACCGTTTCCGCCGGGCGACCTCACACGGCTGATGGGCGCGCACATCATGGCGCCACCACCGAAACCCAGCGCGATGCGCCCCGACCTGGTGGCCTTCGACGGCGTCATCGCGTGGGGGATGGCCAAGGACCCGTTGGCGCGCCCTGCGGCAGGCGAACTGGCGCGCGCCACGTCGGCGTCGGCACTCAGCGCGCCACCGCAGGCACAGCAGTTCTCCACCGACGCGACCCCGGCGTACGTCGCGCGCCAGGTCGTCGCCGAACCTGCCGCGGGTTCTTCGAGGCGCCTCCTGACGATCGTCTCTTGCCTGCTCGTCGCCGTGCTCGCCGCGGCCGCCGTCGCGGCGTGGTTGGCGTTCGGACGCAGCGAAACGACGGCCAGTTCACGCACGACGTCGACGGCCACCCTGACCCGGCCAAGCACCACCACGCCCAGCACGGTCGACGCCCCGACCACCACCGCGCCGCCGCCCGTGCTGCCCGGTACCGACGCGCAGGGTTTTCTCGCCCATCCGGGCGCGCGCTGCGACCCGGGAGACGCTCCCGCCGTATTGGCTCTGACCGCGCAGTCCGCGCTCGTCGTGTGCCAGTCGGCCACGAGCGGCTATTACTACCGAGGAGTGCGGCTGAGCGACGACGCAGGCATTCATCTCGACGGCGCACGTCCTGCGTCGGGCGGCTTCGACGTGGTGAATCCGGCCGACGGCACCCGGTATCAGATCCGTCCGAACGCGCTCACCATCATCACCCCCGACGACCAGGTATTCACGGAGCCCATGACCGAGTACGCGTCCTGACGATGCAGGCGCGCACGCCCCGCGAAACATAGCGAACTGCAAGGAGTTTGAACGTGCCGAAGCGGAGCGCAGGGCTGCTGTTGTACCGGGTGACCGACGACGGCGTCGTCGAGGTACTCATCGGCCACCCCGGCGGCCCATTCTGGGCGCGAAGGGACGACGGCGCGTGGAGCATTCCCAAGGGCGAGTACGCCGAGGACGAGGACCCTTGGCACGCCGCACAGCGGGAGTTCCACGAAGAGCTGGGGCTGGCGGCCCCCGACGGCCCGCGGCTCGACTTCGCACCGGTGAAACAGCCTGGCGGCAAGGTGATCACGGCGTTCGCGGTGCGTGGCGACCTCGACGTCAGCGAGAGCGTCAGCAACACCTTCGAGCTCGAGTGGCCGAAGGGCTCCGGCAAGGTCAGGCAGTACCCGGAGCTCGATCGCGTGGCGTGGTTTCCGGTGGCCGAGGCCCGGGTGAAGCTGCTGAAGGGTCAAGTGCCGCTGCTGGATCGGCTTCTGGAGCAGCTCGCAGGCGAAGAACCGGACGCGTCTCGATCGCGTTGATCGTCAGCGCCCGACCGTGGATGCGCCAGCCCGCCGGGGTACGCAGGTACTCGTCGTCGTAGCGCAGGTGCCACACGAGGTCGGTCACCTGACCGTCGCGCCGGGTCCAGTGGTGCGCCACGGCGGTGATGCGGCCGAGGGCGTAGTCGGGTTCGGACGCCGCGGCGTACACCTCGCCGACGATCTCGTGCTCGGTCCGTTCAACGCCAGACAACGCGGCCATCGCGGCACGCAGCCCGGACCGTCCGCGGTGAACCCGCACCGGCTCGAGGTCGCGCGGCGGGTCGGGAAGGTGCAATTCGGCTGTGTCGGTGAACAACTCGACGACGGCTTCGAAGCGTCGGTCGTCGACGGCGGCCGCGTACAGGTGAACCAGGTCGGCCAGGGCCAGCCGGTCCTCGATGGCGAGGTTCACGTGGTCAAGCCCAAACGCTGCGCGCAGGCCGACAACAGGTCCCTGGCTTCGTCGAGCTCCTCGACGGCAGGCATCGCGAGCACCACCCGAGTAGCGCCGAGTTCGGCCAGCCGGCCAGCGCGGTCGGGGTCGATCTTCGTCACCAGGTGTCCGAGGGACAGTTCGAGCGCATCGGCGTCGCGCCCGGCGCGTTCGGCCGACTCGCGCATGACGGCCACCAATTCGGCCAGTTCGGCGCCGCCGACTCCCAGCGGCTGGAATCCGTCGCCGAGCCGACCCGCTCGCCGGGCGGCCGCCCGGCTGTGCCCACCGATGTGAATGGGGATGTGCCGCAAGGGTTTGGGATGGCAGGCCGCGTTGTCGAAGCCGAAGAACTCCCCGTGATGGCTGGCCCCGTCCGGCCCGTGTTCCCAGAGCAGTCTCATGACCTCGAGCTGCTCGTCGGCCCGCCTGCCCCGCGCTGCGAAGGGCACGCCGCACGCCTCGAGCTCCTCCTTCATCCAGCCCATGCCGACGGCGAGCCGCAACCGGCCGCCCGACAACGCGTCGATGGTGGCGACCCGCTTGGCGAGCACCACTGGATGGTGGTTGGGCAGCACCAACACACCCGTCGCCAGCCCAAGCGTGCTGGTCTGCCCGGCGAGGAACGCCAAAAGGTCCAGCGGATCGGGCACCGGGGAGTCGGGCGAGAGCTCGACACGTCCGGACGCGTCGTACGGGTAGACGCTGGTGTAGCTGGTCATCAGCACCGTGTGTTCGACGGCCACCAGGGACTCGAACCCACACGACTCGACGTGCCGCGCGAAGGGGACCATCCACGCCGGGTCGGCGGTCACGCCCGCCGCGACCGGGGCGATGACCGCGAACGTCATTGTCACGGCAGGCCGTTGCTTCGCCGGATGTCCTCGCGGCACTGCCGACGGGTTTGGCCCGTCTGCTGCATGCACACCCGCACGGGTGACTCCTCGGCGGTCGGCAGCGGCTCGTCGGTGGCCTCGGTGGTGACGGTCGGGCTCGGCACGTCGCCCTGATTGAGCGACCAGATGGTGGTGCTGGTGCCCTGCAGGGTCGAGCAGTAGGCGGTCGACCCGTTGGCGGTGGTGCCGGTCGAGCCCTGGGGTGAGCAGTTGGCACCGATGACGACGGTGGCGGGCGCTGCGGTCGTGCTGGTGACGGTGTCGGTCACGGTCGGCGGCGGGGATGGTGGCGGTTCGGGCGGCGGCGGCAGCGGCGTGATGCGCGACGTCGTCGACGTAGCCGATGGCGCGGCCCGCTCGCCGTCGGCACGGTTCAGTTCCAGCAGCGCGAATGCGATGGCCGCCACCAAGAGCACCGCCAGCACGGCTGGCACCACCACGCCGGGCCGGATCAGGGATCGCCTGGTGGACGCGGCCGGAGCCGCGGGGGACAACGTCGTGGCGTCCGTGGCAGTAGCCGGTTCCGCGCCAATCCGATGGACCAGCGCCCGGGCGAAGTCGGCGCAGCGCTCATAGCGGTCGGCGGGCTCCTTGGCCAACGCCTTGGCCAGCACCGGGTCAAGGGCGGCCAGCTCCGGGCGACGGTCCGCGATGTTCGGCGGCGCCGCGTTCAGGTGCTGGCTGATGACCACGGCGGGGTTCGAGTTCTGGAATGGCGGCGAGCCCGTCAACAAGTGAAACGCGGTGGCCGCCAACGCATATTGATCCGCCCGACCGTCGAGCGGCCCACCCATCAGCTGCTCCGGTGCCGCGTACGACACGGTGCCTACCGTCATGTTGGTGGCCGTCAGGCCGCTCGGGTCATCGACCCACCGCGCAATTCCGAAGTCGGCCAACAGGATTCGCTGATCGGGCGAATCGGGGTGGGCCAGCAGGATGTTGGCGGGCTTGACGTCGCGGTGCAGCAGGTTGCGCTGGTGTGCGTAGTCGAGCGCGTCGGCCACGGCGGTGACCAGCTCGGCCACCTCCTGGCCAGGCATGCCGTTGGGATACCTGTCGTGCAGCAGCTGCGCGGCATCCGTGCCGTCCACGTAATCCATGTCGATCCAGAGTTGGCCGGCGAACTCGCCGCGGTCGTGCACGCCGACGATGTGCGGGTGCCACAGCGCCGCTGCGACGTCGGCCTCGCGTTCGAACCGCTCGCGGTATTCACCGTCCGCGGACACCTCGGCGCGCAGGATCTTCAGCGCATCCTGGCGGGGCAGCCGGGGATGCTGAGCCAGATACACCTCGCCCATTCCGCCGGAACCCAGCCGACGGACGATGGTGTAGCCGGCGAACGTCGTCCCATCGGCCAGCGGCATGGGGGCATGGTAGCTCGCTGCTCGTGCCTCAGAGCTCGAGGACGAGGGGCTCGTCGTCCGACGCCCGCGAGACGCAGATCAGCATCGTCCCTGCGTCTCGTTCCGGGTCGGTGAGCAGCGTGTCGCGGTGGTCGACAACCCCGGAGCGCACACCCGTGCGACACGTGCCGCAGAAGCCCTGCTGGCAGGAGTACGGGGCATGGACGCCGGCCTTGCGCAGCGCGGTCAGCAGCGTCTCGTCGGTGCCGACGCGCACCGACTGGCCGGTGGACGCGATCGTCGCGGTGAACTCCGCACCGTCGACCACGGGCGGCGCCGCGAACCGCTCGAAGTGCAGCTCGACGTCGGCGCGCCCGACGAGTCGCGCCCGAATCGCGGTCAGCATCGGGGCGGGCCCGCACGCGTACACGCCTGCGCCGTCCGGGCAGTCGCCGAGCAGCTCGTCGGCGTCCGGCAGCCCGTGGACGTCGTCGGTGCGGATCTCGACGCGTGCGCCGAACGCGGCCAGTTCGTCCAGAAAGGGCAAGCTGTCCCGGCTGCGGCCGGTGTACACCATCGACCAGTCGACGCCGAGCCGCTCGGCCAGCCCCAGCATCGGCAGGATCGGGGTGATGCCGATGCCGCCCGCGATGAATCGGAACCGCCGAGCCGGCGACCCGAATCCGGGCACCGTCAGCGGGAAGGCATTGCGTGGCCCGCTGGTGGTCACCGTCGCGCCGACGTGTAGGTGGTCGTGCACCTCGATCGATCCGCCGCCCCCATCGGGTATGCGGCGCACCGCGATTCGGTAGCGCTCGCCATCGGCCGGGTCGCCGCACAGCGAGTACTGGCGAACCAAACCGCTGGGCAGGTGGACGTCCAGATGCGAACCAGGGTGCCACGTTTCGAGCGGTCCGCCATCAGCGGCGACCAGCGTGAGCGCGACCACGTTCTGGTCGTGCGCCACCACCCGACGGTCCGCGACCGTCAGCGTGACGGTGCGGTCCCGTTCGCGGGGTTCGGCCAAGCCGCGGAGGTTTGCGTTCACCCGCCAGACGCCGGAGACGACGCCCTCGAGCAGGGTGATGAAGACATCGTGGCGGCTCCTGCCCGACAGGCTCGGCGGCACGCCCTTGAAACGGTCGCGCAACGACATCACATGTGTGCCGCGCGGGCGGCGGGGGACCGGGCGAGGTAGGCGACTGCCTGGGCGGTCGAGCCCATCTGGTCTGGCGTGAATCCGGGCTTGAAGTACATCAGCGTGTTCGAGCCGAACAGCTTGCGGTACTTGGGCAGAAGGCCCAACTTGGAGTCGCGCATGCGAAGCCGCTGCATCTTCCACCAACTGAGCTCGACGGTCGGATCGACCTTCATCAGGAACTTCGTCCCGCGCTCGAAGAACGAGTAGATGCCGATCATCGCCATCGCCATGGCCCCGATGCGGTCGAAGTAGCTGTCGTGGAAGTAGACGGCGACGTCGTGCGCGACGCTGCGGTGCTCGACCTCTTCACTGCCGTGCCAGCGGAACACGTCTGCCATCGTCGGATCGGCGCCGAACTCGTCCCAGGTGCAGTTGAGCGCGAAGTCACCCATCACCGCGGTGTAGTGCTCGATCGCGGCGATGAACCACAGCCGGTCGCACAGGTGGTTCATACGAATCTTGGGATCGTCCGACGTCGAGGGCGCGAGCACCTTGGTGAAGACGTACTCCACATGGTCGAGCATCGGTGTCGGGTCGATGCCCCGCTGCTCCACGAAGTCGTGCAGCAGCCGTTCGTGAACCTCGGCGTGGGTGCCTTCCTGGCCGATGAACCCGCGCATGTCCTCGGCCAGCTTGGGGTCCTTCACCAGCGGGAGCGCCTCGTTGTACGTGGCGACGAACCAGCGTTCCGCGGCGGGCAGGAGGAGGTTGAGAAAGCTGACGATGTTGGATGCGACGGGGTGCCCCGGGATCCAGTGCAACGGGCTGGCCGACGGGTCGAAGTGGACCTTGCGGGCCTGAATCTGCACAGGGCCTGGGTCGACTTCTCCTGAGAACCGCTGCGGTCGCACCATGACATGCCCCCTATTGGCTAGTGACAGGGGCAGTCTACGACGTTATGTGGGAACGCCGGTAGCGGGTTGTTGGCGCGTGTCAGCCGACGGGGACGGCCACCCCGATGGGACCGCCGTACGTGCCCTGGCCAGGCACAGCAGCCCCAGGAGCTCCGGGGGCCGCACCGACGGCGGGCTGGCTGGCTGCGGCGTCATCGGCGGCGGTCTGGGTGCAGTCGAGCATCAGGTACATCCGGCCACCGCCGGTGATCTTCTGCTGATCGACGATGCACAGCGCCTGCGGCACATCGTCGCCGTGGGAACCGCCGAAGAACGCCTTGACGTTCTGGCTCTTGAGAATCTTCAGCGCCTTGGCATATGGCTCGCCGACGACGTTGAGCGCATTGGGGCTCGCGGGTTCAGACGCGGCGACGGCCGGGCTGAGCAGGGCGGCTGCGGTGAGGGCAATCGATCCTGCGCCCAGTACGAC
This sequence comes from Mycobacterium sp. RTGN6, assembly GCF_033804605.1. NCBI lineage: Bacteria > Bacillati > Actinomycetota > Actinomycetes > Mycobacteriales > Mycobacteriaceae > Mycobacterium > Mycobacterium sp. RTGN6. Next base: position 778,926 of record NZ_JAPZKZ010000001.1, on the reverse strand, counting down.
TAGCTTCTTCACGTGACCTCCGGGTGTCGCGGTGCGTTGCGAACATATCGCAGATGAGTCCCTTGGGTGAACTTCGGTCACTCCCGCGTCGGCGTTACCGCCTTGCGCATCACCTCTGCCAGCGCCGCCGCGCGCGGATCGTCGAACACGTCCTCGAGCAGGAGTCGACGCCCGTCTGGGGCGGCCAACGGCACCCGCCAGTTCGGGTACTCGTCGGTGGTACCGGGCTGATTTTGAGTGCGAACGTCGCCGACCGCGTCGGGGAGCGCCAGCGCGAGCAACCGCGACGCGGTACCGCCGAGATAGGCGTACAGCGCCCGCACCACGTCGTCGACCGTCGGCTCGCCGTCGGCCGCCAACAGGCCGGTCCGGCGCAGTTCAGCGAGCCACGCGGCCTGCTCCGCACGGTCGGCCGCGAGTTCGTCTTCGGCCGACCGGGTGAGCAGGCCCAGTTCCTTGCGAATGCGCACGTGTTCGCCTGCGAGATAGCCCGCCGTCGGCGGAAGGTCGTGCGTCGTGACCGCCGAAAGGCAGTACTCGCGCCACCACTGCGCCTGCAACGGTCCGCCGTCACCCCATTGGTCCTGCTCGAACCACAGGATCGACGTGCCAAGCAACCCGCGTTCACGCAGGTAGTCGCGCACCCAGGGTTCGACGGTGCCCAGATCCTCGCCGACGACGACCGCACCGGCCCGCTGAGCCTCCAGCGCGACGATGCCGATCATCGCCTCGTGGTCGTAGCGGACGTAGGTGCCGTCCGTGGGCGGTGCACCCTGAGGAATCCACCACAGCCGAAACAGCCCGATGATGTGGTCGATCCGGACGCCACCCGCGTGTCGGAGTACCGCGGCCACCAGCGCACGGAACGGTTCGTATCCGTGCTCGACGAGCCGGTCGGGTCGCCACGGCGGTTGCGACCAGTCCTGCCCCAGTTGATTGAATTCGTCCGGCGGCGCCCCCGCCGCCACCCCGAGCGCCAGCACGTCCTGCAACGCCCACGCGTCGGCGCCGTTCGGGTCGACGCCGACCGCGAGGTCGTGCATCACGCCGAGCGGCATCCCGGCCTGCAGTGCGCTGGCCTGCGCCCGGGTCAGCTGGTCGTCGGTCTGCCACTGCAGCCAGCGGTGGAAGTCGACGAGGTCGGCGTGTTCGGCGGCGAACGCCGCGACGGCGTCGCCCTCGGGGTGGCGCAGCTCGACGGGCCATTGGTGCCAGTCGTTGCCGTGCTGTTCGGCCATCGCGCACCAGGTGGCGAAGTCGTCGAGGCTGCGGCCCTCGCGCGCCCGGTAGGCCTCGTACGCCAGCGCCCGGCCAGGGGCCAGTTCGACGCGGTGGACGCTCTTCAACGCGGCGCGCTTGACCTTCCACGCCGAGTCGCGGTCGATCAGCGCAGAAGCGTCGGCATGAGCCTGAGTGACGTTGCGCGCCTTGCGCAATTGGCCGCGGTGCCGCGCGTAGGCGAACTCCGGGACCGCCTCCACGCGCAGGTACATCGGGTTGACGAACCGCCGTGAGGTCGGCAGGTACGGCGACGGTTCCATGGGGGCCGCGGGGGCCGCCGCGTGCAGCGGGTTCACCAGAATGAAGCCCGCGCCGTGACGCGCAGCCGACCACACGGCAAGATCGGTCAGGTCGGTGAGATCGCCGATGCCCCAAGATCTTTCGGAGCGAACGCTATAGAGCTGGGTGGCCAGCCCCCACGTCCTCGCGCTGCCCAGCGCGGCGGGCATCGTGACGGCGGCGGGGGACACGATGAGCGTGGTGCTGTTATCCGCCGAGCCGGCCTGAGCGTGAAGTTCGTGATAGCCGAGCGGCAGGTCTGCGGGCAGTTCGAAGGTGGCCTCGCCGACCCACCGGCCGTCCAGGTCGTACGGCGGATGGTTGTTCTCCAACTGCCGGAGCCCGGCCCGCACCGAGCCGTCCTCCAACCGGATCCACACGCCGACGGGGTCGCCGTGGGTGACGTGCACCCAGAACGCGGCCACGCGCCCGGCCTGCGCGACGATGGTCGGTGGGAGGGTTCGTTGCCAGTGGTCCCGGTCGTGCGCGAGAAGCGCTGCAGCCCTTTCCTCTTCGGTCGCGGCGGGCACTCCCAACGCGGCGAGGACCGAGACGAGCGTCGACTCCGCGACCACCCGGTGGTGACCGACCCAGTCGTCGTATCCGGTGGCGACGCCGTGGCGGTGGGCCAGTTCGACCAGCGCAGCGGCCAGGTCTGTCATGGCCGCAATCTTGCCGGTATCGGCGCGGGCATGTGCGACTAGGCGTCGACGTCGCGGACGAACAGGTCCGACCAGGTGTCGCGACGCACGACGAGGCGGGCCTGCCCGTCGCGCACGAAGACCACCGGAACCCGGCGTGCGCCGTTGTACTGGTTGGACATCGTGTAGCAGTAGGCGCCGGTGACGGGCACCGCAAGCAGGTCGCCGATGGCCGGACTCGGCAGGGCGACGCCGTCGACCAACTGATCACCCGACTCGCAGTGGCGCCCGACGACCGTGACGGTCTCGCCGTCGGCGCGGACGCGGTCGACGAGCGCCGCTTCGAACCGCTGGCCGGTGAGCGACACCTCGAGGTTGTCACCCATGCCGCCGTCGACCGCGACGTGCGTGACCTGGCCATGCTTGATCGTCGTGACGCGGTAGAGCGTGCACGCGGTGGCAGCCACCATGCTGCGACCCGGCTCGATGATGATGCGGCTCCCGGCGGGCAGCAGCGCGCGCGCCTGCCCGATCATCGCCTCGGCGTATTCCTCGAGGCTCGGCGCATGCTCGGCGTAGGTGTACCGCACGCCGAGTCCGCCGCCGAGGTCGTAGGTGTCGAAGGTGCCGAGCGCGGCGATGGGGGCGACGGCCTCGGCCAGCTGGTCGACGTGCAGCAGCTGGCTGCCGACGTGGGTGTGCACCCCGTCGAGGCGGAGGACCGGGCTGGCCTCGATGCGCGCGATGGCACGTCGCGCGTCGTCCGGAGCGAGCCCGAACTTCGAGCCGAGGTGGCCGGTGGCCTGCGACGCGTGCGTGTCGGCCTCCACGCCGGGGATCACCCGCACCAAGCAGGGTTGCCGACGGCCCGCGGGCACGATCCGTTCCAGCCGGTCGATGTCGTCGAAATTGTCGACGACGACCAGCCCGACCCCGTGCTCGACGGCGAGCCCGAGTTCCTCGTCGGACTTGGCGTTGCCGTGAAGCACCAGCCTGGCCGGATCCGCTCCCGCCTTGACCGCTCCGAGCAGCTCGCCGCCGCCCGCGATGTCGAGGTGCAGCCCCTCTTCCACCATGACGCGCTGAACGGCGGTGCAGGGGAACGACTTCGATGCGAACGCCACGTCGAGGCGTGGCCAGCGACTGCGAAAGGCCGACAGGTAGTCGCGGGCGCGCTGTCGCAGTGCGTCCTCCGACACGACGATCGCCGGGGTACCGAACTCCGCGGCCACGTCGTCGAGGCGAGCGCCGCCCACCATCAGCGTGCCGTCCGCGTCCAGCTGCGAACGGGGTGGAAACAGGCTCAGCAGCTCGGCGGGGCTTGGCATCACCACAGTATGGTCGGCAGCCATGGCTCGCGGAACGGTCGAATCGTCGCGCGCCCGCCGGGCCAGGCTCGCAGTGGCCGCGATGTTCCTCACGAACGGCGCCATCTTCGCCAACCTGGTGCCACGGTTCCCCGAGCTCAAGACGGATCTCGCGCTGTCCAATACCGCCTACGGGGTCGCCGTTGCGGCGTTCCCGGCAGGGGCCCTGGTCGCCGGCCTGGCCGCGGGCTCGGTGGTTCGCCGGTTGACGTCGGCCCGCACGACGCTGGTGTGCACGCTCGGCATCGCGGCACTGGTGTTCGTCGCGGGTTCGGCGCCGACACCGCTGCTGCTGGCCGCGGCATTGTTCGTCGGCGGGGCGTTCGACTCCGTCACCGACGTCGCGCAGAACGCTCACGGACTGCGGGTGCAGCGCGTGTACGGCCGGTCGATCATCAACTCGCTGCACGCGATCTGGTCGGCGGGCGCGGTACTCGGCGGGGCCATGGGCGCGGCCGCCATCGCACTGCAGGTGCCGCGCTCGGTGCACCTCGGAGTCAGCGCCGTCGTGTTCGGCGCAGTGGCGGTGGCCGCGTATCCCTTCCTGCTGAAGGGGCCTGACAACGACGACCATCCGGACACCAGCTCGTCGACGTCGGGCTGGCCGGGTTGGCGGATCTACGCCGCGCTGCTGGCCCTCGTCGTCATCGCGACCGCGGGCGCCGTGGTCGAGGATGCCGGAAGTAGTTGGGCCACCCTGTATCTGCGTGACGGGCTTGGCGCCGTCGGAGCACTCGCGGCGTCCGGCTACGTCGCGCTGCTCGGGGCCCAGTTCATCGGGCGGATCGTCGGCGACCGGTTGGTTGATCGGTTCGGTGAGCGAGCCGTCGCGCGGGTCGGCGGGCTGGTCGCCGCCGCCGGGATGGGGCTCGCGCTGGCGTATCCGAGCGTGCCGGGCACGATCGCCGGCTTTGCCGTCGCTGGGCTCGGCATGGCCACCACCGTGCCCGCCGCCATGCACGCCGCCGACCGCTTGCCGGGGCTGCGGCCGGGGACCGGACTGACCGCGGTGGCGTGGCTGATGCGGGTCGGATTCGTCGCGGCGCCCCCCGTCGTCGGTTTGATCGCCGACGCGACGAGCCTGCGGGTCGGGTTGCTGCTCGTCCCGGCGGCGGGGCTCGCGGTGATCGCGACGGCCGGAGCGCTCAGCGCGCGACGCCCGCCAACTCGATCGTGAGCACGCCCGCCACGATGAGGCCGATGCCGATGCCCATGCGCACCGTCAGCGGGTCGTCGAAAAGATAGCGCGCGACGACTGCGACGAGCGCGACACCGCATGCGGTCCACACGCCGTAGGCGATGCCCACCGGCATGCCCAGGTGCAGCGTCAGCCACAGGCCGTAGAACGAGGCCAGGTAACCCAGCACGACGGGGGCGATCCACGCCTTGACCCGGAACCCGTCCGACGCCCGCAGGCCAAGGGTGGCGAAGACCTCGATCCCGATCGCCCCGGCGAGGGCCAACCACATGTTCACGCGGTGCCTTCCGCCCGCGCCGGGCGCGATCCGAGTTCCACGAACAGCACGCCGGCGATGATGAGCCCGATGCCCACGGCGATGGGCCACGTCAGCGGGTCACCGAAGATCGCTGCGGCAAGCACCGCGGTCAGCGCGGTGCCGATCGCGCCCCAGATTCCATACGCCACCCCGACGGCGACGCCGAGGCGCAGCACCATCGTCAGGAGGACGAACGCACACGAGTAGCCCACGACCACCAGGACCAGCCACGCGGAGTGATCCTGCGACGCGCGCAACGACAGCGTTGCGGCGACCTCGGTGAGAATGGCAGCTGTCAGCAGCACCCACTTGCGCACGCCGACCAAGGTAGCGCCCGCTCAGCGCAGCGCCCGCTCCACCATCGGCGTGAGCACCTCGTGGGCGAACCGGCGCAGGTCGCCGTCGTCGGCGAAGTCCGGGTCGCGCGGTGGCGCCGAGACGTAGGTGAAGAACAGCCGGGCGAAGACGTCGGCGACCCACCGCACGGGCTGCGTCGGCGCGCCAGAAGCGTCACCGTGGATGTAGTTCGCGATGAATGCCGCGCCCATGTCGAGCAGCTCGGCCCAGTCCGCGATGGGGGCGGGTTCGGTGTGGCCCGCGCGCTTCAGCATCGGATGGTCGCGGGCGAAGCGCACGGCGCCGATGAACGCTTCCGCAACGCCCTCGTTGGGATCCTCGACGGCGTCGATGGCGTCGGCGACCGCGCCGAGGAAGCGCTGCGTCTCGCGACGCACCAACGCCGCCACCAGATCGTCGCGCCTGGGGTACCGGCGGTACGCCGTCATCCGCGAGACACCGGCCCGACGGACCACGTCCTCGACCGTGATGCGTTGCAGGCCAACGGAAGCGGCCTCCTGCAGGGCCGCGTCGAGGATGCGTTGGCTGGTTCGGTCGGACTCCTCTTCGATGCGGTCGGCGCCGGTGGCGCCGCCGACGGCCTCGAGGAACTGCGCGTCGATCACGTCGGCGCCGCTTCGGTCAGCGCGACGCCCGCGGCCCGTGCCCGGGCGAGTCGTACGAACCGCGGCGTCCCGAACGCCCATCGCAGCCGTCGCGCGTCCAACTGCAGCATCGGATCGATCAGTAGCCGGGTGAGCGGCGACGGACGGTCGAAGCCGACGAGCTCGCGTGCCCAGTGCGGGGCCCGGCTCATCCCGGCGAACACCGCGAACCGGTGCAGCCGACGGTCGAGCGCGTCGGGCAGGTCGGGGAAGAACGGCGAGGTGAGCAGGAAGTCGACGAAGTCCCGCGTCTGGGCGTTGACGCTCAGCTTGGGCCGCATGTCGGCGACGTACTCGTCGAGTTCGGCGGCGGTCGCGGGCACCGAGTCTCCGCCACCCATCCGGCCGATCAAGGCTTGCTCTGTGAGGTAACGATCCTGCTCCTCGAGCGACAGCGCCCGGTTGGTGTGCTCGAACGTCCGCAGGATCATCCAGGGGATGCAGGTGTGCACCCACGTGATCAGCTCGGGATCGAGCGCGCGGTACGCCACCCCGTCGGGCCTCGTGCCGTTGACGTACGAGTGCACGTGCTTGACGTGTTCGATGAGTGCGGTGGCCGCGGCGGTGTTGCCGAACGTGGTGGTCAGCACGTATCCCAGCGTGGCTCTGGCCCGCTGGAACGGGTCCTGCCGATAGTTCGACATGTCCTGGACGCCTGCGACCACCGACGGATGAAGGATCTCGAGCACGATGGCCGGCAGCCCGGCCTGCGACACCGATGCGAGGTCGGCGTTGATCTCCCAGGAGATGCTGTCGGGCCCAAGCAGACCGTGGTCACCCGGCGGGCCGCCGTACACCTGCGGGTCGTCGTGGCGACCCGCGGCCTTCTCGAAGTCAGCGACGATTCGGCGACGCAACCCATCCATGCCCACCCCCAACGGTAGAAATGTGACACTTAGCACCACATGTCTACCACCAGGATCGCGGTCAGGCCAGCGCGGGCGGCTGAAAACATTGGCGTATCCGCCGATCAGGGCCTGTCGGGCCGCGCGCGTAGCCTGGATTGACTGTCGCCCCATCGACCTCGAGGAGCACCGCATGACTGATCCCCGGTCCGACCGTGCTGCCGCCGGCGGGCACGCGAAGAAGTGACGACCCAGCCAGACAGCGTGCGGGCGGTCGCCTACCCCGTCGCAGACACCCAGCACGGGCCCGTCCGTGGTGCCGACGACGGAAGGGTGAAGGCGTGGAAGGGAATCCGCTATGCGGTGGCTCCGGTGGGGCCGCTTCGCTGGCGCACCCCGCAGCCACCGCCGAAGTGGGCGGAGCCCGCAGATGCGACGGCCATGGGTCCGGTATGCCCGCAGCCCACGGATCCGCGGATCCCCATCGACCTCGGCGCACCCCAGGGTGACGACTGCCTGACGCTCAACGTGTGGTGCTCGTCGGACACCCGGCCCGGCGACGGCAAGCCGGTGATGGTGTGGGTGCATGGCGGCGCGTACGTGCTCGGGTCCTCGGCCCAGCCCCTGTACGACGGCGGCGTGCTGGCCAGCGGCGGCGACGCGGTGATCGTCACCGTGAACTACCGGCTCGGTGTGTTCGGGTTCCTGGATCTTTCGGGGCTCACCACCGGGCGTGCGACCTTCGACTCCAACCTCGGCCTGCGCGACGTGCTGTTCGCGCTGCACTGGGTGCGCGACAACATCGCGGCGTTCGGCGGTGCCGCCGACAAGGTGACGTTGTTCGGCGAGTCCGCGGGCGCCGGCGTCGTCACCACCCTGCTGGCCAGCCCTGCGGCAGCCGGGCTCTTCTCGGCGGCCATCGCACAGAGTTCGCCCGCGACGTCGGTCTACGACGCGGCCAGGTCCCGCGGGCTGGCCGCCCGCTACCTCGAACTCGTCGACGTCGCGCCCGACGAGCCCGAGCGGCTGCTCGATGCTCCCACCGCGGCGCTGCTCGCGGCGTCCAGGAAACTGTTCGACGAGGTGCCGCTGCGTACCCCCGGCACGCTCGCGTTCGCGCCGATCGTCGACGGCGACGTCGTGCCCGACTACCCCGTCAAGGTCGCGCGGGCGGGCCGCACCCACCCGGTGCCGCTGATCATCGGCACCAACGAGCACGAAGCGGCGCTGTTCCGTTGGATGAAGTCGCCGTTGATGCCCATCACCCCGGAGGCCATCAGGGCCATGTTCAACGAGATCGCCGCCGAACAACCGGGGGTGCAGATCCCCACCGAGTCGCAACTCGGCGCCACGTACCGAGGCCGCGGAAAGGCGCCGGGGATGGGCGTGGCGCGCGACATCGGCTTCCGCATGCCGTCGCTCTGGTTCGCCGAAGGCCACGGCGCCGTCGCGCCCGCCTACGTGTACCGGTTCGACTGGGCCACACCGATGCTGCGGCTGCTGCGCCTCGGCGGCGCCCACGCGACGGAGCTGCCCTACGTATGGGGCAATCTGCTGGCCGGGCCCAAGGATCCGACCTTCAAGCTGGGCGGGCTACGCACGGGCACCGCAGTGTCGCAGCGCATCCGAGCAAGGTGGCTGAACTTCGCCGCACACGGCGAGCCGCGGGGTCCTACCGGGGAGCCGGACTGGAGGCCGTATCGCACCACCGATCGGGCGGCGCTGGTGATCGACAAGGCCGACACCGTCGTCACCGACCTCGACGGCCCGCTGCGCCACGCCTGGGGTAACGACGTCCTGAGTTTCCGCTGATTCCCAGCAGCTAAACTCCCGGTGGGAGGTTTTCGACGTGGATTGGCTCCATTCAGAGGTGCTGCCTCCGCTGATGCACGACCCGGTGACGTTCGCCGTCCCGTTCTTCATTCTCTTCCTCGTCATCGAGTGGCTATCGGCCCGCAAACTTGCACACGTCGAGGGGGAGCGCGCCCCGTCGGGTGCCTACCTCAAGCCGGACGCGTGGGCGAGCATCTGGATGGGCGTGGGGTCGATCGGCATCAACGCCGTGATGAACGGCATCGCACTGTTTGGGTACGCGGCCCTGTACGTCTACGTCGCACCGTGGCAATTGCCGGCGACGGCCTGGTACACGTGGGTGATCGCCATCCTCGGCGTCGACTTCCTCTACTACTGGTACCACCGGATGGCGCATCGGGTCCGCATATTCTGGGCGACGCACCAGGCGCATCACTCCAGCCAGTACTTCAACTTCGCGACCGCAGTGCGGCAGAAGTGGAACATCAGCGGCGACGTGTTCCTGCGCGCACTCTTGCCGCTGGTCGGCGTGCCGCCATGGATCGTGTTCGCGAGCTTCTCGATCAACCTCGTCTACCAGTTCTGGATCCACACCGAACGCATCGGCAAGCTATGGCGGCCAATCGAGTTCGTCTTCAACACGCCGTCACACCACCGCGTGCACCACGGCATGGATCAGCAGTACCTCGACAAGAACTACGGCGGCATCTTCATCATCTGGGACCGACTCTTTCGAAGCTTCGCGGCCGAGACGTCGCGACCCAACTACGGGCTGACCAAGCAGGTGGACACCTTCAACATCTGGACGCTGCAGACGCACGAGTACGTCGCCATCGCCCGCGACGTCCGGCACGCACGGCGGTGGCGCGACCGCTTCGGATTCGTCTTCGGCCCGCCCGGCTGGGGCCCGCGAGAGCGCGTGCAACCCGACATCGCAGCGCCCGTCACCAGCGCCTCCTGAGCCGGCGCGGAGAGTGGCCGTAGTGTCCCGGACTGTGAAAACCGTGTTCGACGGCGAAGTGGATCCCGTCCTCATCGAACGCTCGCTGGCCAACAGCGCCTTCGGCTCGATGTGGCTGGACATCGAGCGGCCGGACTATCCGCGACTGACCGCTCCGATCTCCTGCGACCTGCTGGTGGTCGGTGGCGGCTACACCGGGCTGTGGACGGCGTTGCACGCCGCGCGACGCAATCCGGAGAAGCGCATCGCCCTGGTCGAGGCGGGCCGGATCGGCTGGGCCGCCTCCGGACGCAACGGAGGGTTCGTCGACGCCAGCTTGACCCATGGGCTCGAGAACGGAAGGTCGCGGTGGCCCGACGAGCTCGAACGACTCAATGCGATGGGCATGGAGAACCTCGACGGCATGCAAGCCGAGCTGGCGGAACTCGGCCTCGACGTCGAATGGCAGCGCACCGGGATGCTCTCGGTGGCCACCGAGCCTCACCAAGTCGGCTGGCTCGAGGAGGCGGCCGCCGCGGGGGAGGGCACCTTCCTCGACGGAGCCCGGATTCGGAGCGAAGTCCATTCGCCGACCTATCTCGCCGCCCTGTTCAACCCCGAGAGTTGCGCGATCGTCCACCCGGGCAAGCTGGCGATCGAACTCGCCCGCGCCTGCCAGCGCGCGGGGGTGCACATATACGAGCACACCAACGCGACGGCGATTGGCTCCGGCGGCGCGGCGTTGACCGTCGACACCGGTGACGCGGGCGTCACCGCCCGCCAAGCCGTCCTCGCGACCAACGTGTTCAGTCACCTGCTACGGCGCAACCGTTGGCACACGGTGCCCGTCTACGACTACGTGTTGGCCACCGATCCGCTCAGCGACGCTCAACTGGACCGCATCGGGTGGCGCAATCGGCAGGGAATCGGCGACTGCGCCAACCAGTTTCACTACTACCGGCTCAGTGCGGACAACCGCATCGTCTGGGGCGGGTACGACGCGATCTACCGCTTCGGCGGCCGCGTCGACGCCACCTACGAGGATCGGCCGGAGACGTATCGCCGGCTGGCCGCGCACTTCTTCCTCACCTTTCCCCAGCTCGACGACGTGAACTTCAGTCACCGGTGGGCGGGCGCCATCGACACGAACACCCGGTTCTGCGCACATTGGGGACTGGCCAGGGACGGCAAGGTGGCCTACGTGAACGGCTTCACCGGACTCGGCGTCGCGGCGGCCCGATTCGCCGCCGACGTGTGTCTGGACCTTCTCGACGGCGCGCCGACCCCGCGCACCGAGCTCGAAATGGTGCGCCGTCGGCCGCTACCATTTCCTCCTGAACCGTTGGCCAGCATCGGGATCCAGGCCACCCGGTGGTCGCTCGATCGTGCCGATCACTCGGCTGGCCGACGCAATCGTTTGCTGCGCACCCTCGATGCGCTCGGGCTCGGCTTCGACTCGTAGACGTTCGCCAGTAACTTGCTCACGGACATCTAGCAACGCGCAACCGATTGTTCGCCAACCGTTTTGCTTGCACGGAGCCGAACCACCCACGAACGCTCCCGGCGTCAGTAAGCTCGGTCAGGCCAATGTGGAAAGGAGCACGAAATCGTGGGAGACAGACTTCAAGACGGTGAGAAGCTCGAGGTAGGTGACTCCTTGACGTCCAAGAACGGGGCGTACAAGTTGATCCTCCAAGAGGACGGCAACCTGGTGCTCTACTCGGGCGACGAATCAGTGTGGTCGACGGGCACCAATGGACAGAAGGTCGTTCGCGCCGAGGTGCAGAAGGACGGCAACTTCGTTCTGTACACGGCCGACGACCCGGTGTGGGCCAGTCAGACCAAGGGCGCCAAGGACGTTCGGTTGGTCCTTCAGGACGACCGCAACCTGGTGCTGTACGGATTCGACGGCGTGGCGTGGTCGTCGGGCACGAACACCGACGAGGCTCCGCCCGTCGTCGAGGCCGAGGTAGTGCCCGCCGCAGTCGAGGAGGCCGCACCGGCCGAGGCGCCTGCCCCGCCCCCTCCGGCCGAGCCCCCGCCCCCGCCGCCCCCGCCCGCTCCGCGGACGTACACGGTGGTGTCCGGCGACACGTTGTGGGCCATCGCCGAACGCTTCTACGGCGACGGCAGCAAGTACCCGCAAATCGCCGAGGCGAGCGGCATCGCCAACCCGGATCTGATCCATCCGGGTCAGGTAGTAACGATCCCGTAGCGGACGTGATGAGGTGGCCCGGGCCTTTCGGCCCGGGCCACCTTTGCCTTGGGTAGGCTGAACCGCGTTCTACCACCGAGGATCGGAGGCGCCATGCACTCGAGGTGTTTGCGCGCCATCGTCGTGGCAACGGCCGCGGTGCTCGCCGCGAGCTTTGCGGCGGCCACCTCCCACGCCGACCCCGTCGACGTGGTCCACCCCGGCATGGAGATTCGCCAGGACACCATCCGCTGCACGCTCGCATTCGTCGACGTGTCGACGCGAACGGCGTTCAGCGCCGGGCATTGTCACGGCAGTGGCCTCGTCACCGACAAGACGGGCAACGTGATCGGCCACCAGACGTCGTTCCAGGACAACATTCCCAACGGCGCCACCATCGCCACCGACCACGTGATCACCGACTGGGAGACCATCGCCCTGCTACCCGACGTCCCACTGAGCGACGTGCTGCCCGGCGGACGGGTTCTCGTTGTCGATCCCGCGGTCGTTCCCGTTGCTGGGCAACGGGTCTGCCATTTCGGCGTGGTGACCGGCGAGAGTTGTGGCACTGTGGAATCCGTCAACAACGGCTGGTTCACGATGTCGAACGGAGTGGTCAGCCAGAAGGGTGATTCGGGTGGGCCCGTGTACGTACTCGCCGACGACGGACGTGCCGTCATCGTCGGAATGTTCAACAGCACATGGGGTCAGTTCCCGGCGGCGGTGTCATGGCAGGCCACCGATCAGCAGATCAGGGGCGACGTCTTCAACGCCGCATCCGGCAGCGCTCCGCCACTTGTTCCTCCTCCGGCGTAAGCCCGCGTAGCGTCCGGACGCCAACACCGATGCCGAGTACGACAAGTCGGCGATGGTCCCGTCGCAAGATCATGATCGCCGTACTGGCGTCAATCGGGATTCTCGCAATGGTGGGCACCACGCTCGCCGCGGTGCTCATGCCACTCTTCGTCGACACCCGAGCAGGACCCGCCACGCGGAGCGTCTCCGCACTGCCGACGAGCACCACGCCTGCCGTCTACATCGCGCCGCTTTCCGTGCGACCCGTCGACCAGGCGCTGGTGGCCAGGCCCGAACAATGCCACCCGGGCCCGCCGCCACCGCCGTCGCCACCGGGGGCGCCGTTGGTCACCTGCGACGTCGAGCGGAAGGCCGAATATCACCTCGGCCCCGAGGCCCTGCAACTGAAGCTCACCAGCGCGACGTCGTTCAAGCTGCCGTTGAGCCAGTTCTATGGCGTGCAGATGGCGATGGACGCCGGCTCGGGAACACAGTTCGGTCAATACACCGGTACGCAGATCGGCAAGCAGGTGGCGTTCGTCCGCGACGGCGTGGTGCTGGCCGCGGCGGCCATCGGCCAACCGATCAACGGCGAGTCACTGCAGCTGTCGGGTGATTTCACCGCCGAGACCGCCGAGACCATCGCGCGCATGCTGCGCGAGGGCACCTGACGCCGCGCTACGGCGCAAGCGCGAACACGGGAATCGTCGGCGCGACGGTGCGCAGTTCGTCATCGGTCGAGTCCGGCGTCAGACCGCCGACATGGCCCTTGACCTCCCAGAACCACCGCCGGAGATACCGCTTGAGCAGTTCCGGCTTTTCGTCGTCGGCCAGTTCGGTGATGCGGACGGTGCGGCTGCGCCAGCGCGGGCCCAGTTCGAGTTCGCCTGCGGCCCTTGCATTGCGGGCCCATTGCGTGTCACCTCTTGGGGAGACCAGGTAGTCGCGCCCGTCGATGGTGAGCAGGTTGATCACCACACCCCGCAACTTCCCGGTCTTGCGTCCGCGGACTCGGATCGCGCGCGTGCCCGCGATGCTGACGCCTGCCTCCGCGAGCCAGCGGAACAGCGCGTTCGCGCAGTTGGCAACCAGGTTGGGCTCGTCGTATCGCTTGGTCATCGAATCTCCTTAGGATTGGAGAGCATTGCTCTCGTATCTGAGGGTGCCACGACTCGGCCGGTAAATCAAGAGCACTGATCTCGTTTTGTGCGACACTCGACGACATGGGCAAGCGGCAGGAGTCACGCGATCGCATCGAACGGCAGATCGTCGAGCTGGGCAGGGCGCACCTCGCCGTATCGGGCGCCGCGGGACTCTCGGTGCGGGCCATCGCCAGGGAACTCGGAATGGTGTCGTCGGCGGTGTACCGCTACGTCGCCAGCCGCGACGACCTACTGACGCTCCTGCTCGTCGACGCCTACACCGAGCTGGCCGATGCCGTGGAGCTGGCAGGGCGGTCGACCGGGGGAGCGTGGACCGAGCAGCTGCTGGCCATGGCTCGCGCCGCTCGGCAATGGGCGGTCACCGAACCCGCCTGCTGGGCGCTGCTGTACGGCAGTCCCGTGCCCGGCTACCACGCCCCTGCGGAGCTGACGGTCGGGCCGGGCACCAGGGTGGTCGGAGCAATGTTCGCCGTGGTCGCCGAGGGAATCGCCGCGGGCGACGTGCCGGTGTCGAATGCCGTTGTGGCACAACCCACGTCCTCCGACTTCGAAAGACTTCGCGCCGAGTTCGGGTTCACCGGGGACGACGCGACGGTGATGAAGTGCCTACTGCTGTGGGCCGGCCTGGTTGGCGCCATCAGTCTGGAGGTGTTCGGCCAGTACGGCAGCGACACCCTGACCGACGCGTCGGCGGTGTTCGACGGGCAGGTCGGGCTGCTGACCCAGGTGCTGACGATCCCGGGCTGATGATTAATCATTGACTTATATAAGCTGTAACTATATCTTTGACTTGTGCACGCGTTCGACGTCCTCGGCGATCCGGTTCGGCGACGCATTCTCGAACTGCTCGCCGACGGCGAACTGGCGGCAGGCGCGATCGGAGCCACCATCGCCGACGAGTTCGCGATCTCGCAACCGGCGGTCTCGCAGCACCTGAAGGTATTGCGCGACCACGGTTTCACGTCAGTACGGCCGGACGGCCAGCGACGCATGTACGCCGTCGACGCTCGCGGACTTCGCGACGCCGACGAGTGGATCGGCGCTTTCCGCCGATTCTGGACACCGCACCTCGACGCGCTCGGCACCGAGCTCGCGCGGGGCAAGCGTCAACGCCGCCGCGAACAACATCAGAAGGGAATGACGACAACGTGATCGACGTCCAACACCAGGTGAACTCCGTGCGACGCACACTCGGCAGCCGGACACTCGAGGCCGGTGAGGCCCGGGTCATCACCATCAGCCAGAGCTATCCCACCGACGCCGACGACCTCTGGGACGCATGCACCAATGCCGAGCGGCTGCCACGATGGTTCATGCCCGTCAGCGGCGACCTGACCGTCGGCGGCACCTACCAGCTGGAGCGCAACGCAGGCGGCACCATTCAGACGTGCGAGCCGCCGCGTCGGCTCACGGCAACCTGGGAGTACGACGGCAAGGTCAGCTGGATCGAATTACGCATCATCGAGGAGGGCGACGATCGCGCCCGAATGGAGCTCGACCACATCGCCCACGTCGACGACGACATGTGGCCGCAGTTCGGCCCCGGCGCGGTCGGCCTCGGTTGGGACCTCGCTCTCGTCGGCCTCGCGATCCACACCGCGACCAAGGCCGACATCCCGCCTGATTTCGAGAACCAGTGGGTCCCGTCCGAGGACGGCAAGCGCTTCATCCGGCTGGCAGGCGAGGAGTGGTACCGAGCGCAGGTGACCTGGGGCGACGATGCCGCCGTCGCACGGTCGGCCGCGGACAACACCATCGCGGCCTACCTGGGCGGGGAACAAAACTAGAACACGTTCTAGCCAGGGGCGGATGGCGAGGATATCCTCGATGCGATGCACGCCCAGACACCTGTCCAGATCGCGTGGGTGACGCGAGACCTGGCCGCCACGGAGGCCGCCCTCAGTGCGCTGCTTGGCGCCAAGAAATGGGTCCGGATGCCGGGGATCCACTTCGGACCCGAGTCGTGCACGCACCGCGGGGTGCCTGCCGACTTCGTCGCCGACATCTCGTTCTCGTACGCGGGTGACACTCAACTAGAGCTCATCGCGCCGGTGTCGGGCGTCAGCCTCTACTCCGAATTCCTCGAGCACTCGGGCCCAGGGCTGCACCACGTGTGCAGGGCCGCGCCCGACGAGGACGCGTTCGGCGCGATGTGCGCCGACGCGGAACGAAACGGCACCCCCATCGTCACCCACGGCACCATGCCCGGTGGGATGCGCTTCGCCTACGCATCTGCACCCGACGCGGGGGTGCCCTACCTCGAACTGGCCTACGTACCGCCCGAGATTCAGCAGTTCTTCGACTACGTCAAACAGGAGCAAGTGTGAGTAGTGAGATCCCAGCGGTCGTCAGCACCGCCGACGTGTCGGACCAGAGCGACGAGTTCGACGTCGTCGTCGTCGGATTCGGCATCGCGGGCGGGTGCGCGGCGGTCAGCGCCGCCGCCACGGGCGCACGGGTGTTGGTGCTCGAGCGAGCCGCCGCCGCAGGCGGCACCACGTCGATGGCCGGTGGGCACTTCTATCTCGGCGGCGGCACCGCGGTCCAGCAGGCGACGGGACACGACGACACGCCCGAGGAGATGTACAAGTATCTCGTCGCGGTGTCCGAGGAGCCAGACCTCGAGAAGATCCGCGTGTACTGCGACGAAAGCGTCGAACACTTCAATTGGATTGAGGCGCTTGGCTTTCAGTTCGAGCGGAGCTATTGGAAGGGCAAGGTCGTCGTCCCTCCGGGTACCGAGGGACTGTCGTACACGGGCAACGAGAAGGTCTGGCCGTTCTGCGATCAGGCCAAGCCCGCTCCGCGCGGGCACTCCGTGCCGGTGCCCGGCGAACTGGGCGGCGCGGCCATGGTCATCGAGCTGCTCCTGAAGCGAGCCGAGGCGGTCGGCGTCGAGATCAGATACGAAACCGGCGCGACCAACCTCGTCGTCGAAGACGGCGCCGTCGTCGGCGTGCGGTGGAAGAACTTCGGGGAGACGGGCACCATCCGGGCCAAGGCCGTCGTCATCGCGGCGGGCGGCTTCGCCATGAACGCCGACATGGTCGCCGAGCACACGCCGGCGCTTGGCCATCAGCGAAAGACCAAGCGCCACGGCATGGTCGCGCCCTACATCCTCGGCAACCCCCACGACGACGGGCTCGGCATCCGGTTGGGCGTGTCCGCTGGCGGCATGGCCAAGAACCTCGACGGGTTGTTCATCACCGCCGCCGCCTACCCACCCGAGATCCTGCTGACCGGCGTCATCGTCAACAACCAGGGCCAGCGTTTCGTCGCAGAGGACTCCTACCACTCGCGGACGTCGGCCTTCGTGCTGGAGCAGCCCGACCAGCAGGCCTACCTCATCGTCGACGAGGCGCACATGCAGATGCCCGAGATGCCGCTGATCAAGTTCATCGACGGCTGGGAGACGGTCGCCGAGATGGAGGCCGCGCTCGGGATACCCGCGGGAAACCTGGCCGCGACGCTGGACCGCTACAACGAGCACGCCGCCACCGGCGATGACCCCGACTTCCACAAGCAGCCGGAATACGTTGCCGCACAGGACAAGGGGCCGTGGGCGGCGTTCGACCTCTCGCTCGGCGTTGCGATGTACTCCGGGTTCACCATGGGTGGCTTGACGGTGTCGATCGACGGTGAGGTGCTACGGCCCGACGGGAGCACCGTGCCCGGCCTCTACGCCGCTGGCGCGTGTGCGTCCAACATCGCCCACGACGGAAAGGGCTACGCGAGCGGCACCCAGCTCGGCGAGGGCTCGTTCTTCGGACGTCGCGCTGGAGCGCACGCGGCGGGCCTGCGCTAGGCAGGCGCGCCGGCCAGCGGACTCAACCGCCACTCACCCGCACCGAGGAGTTCGAGCCTGCGCCGATGGTGGCGTTCGACGGACGGACGGTGCGTCACACTGACCACGACGCACTGCGGCAGCTCCCGGCGCAACGTGGTGTACAGCGCGAACTCCTGACCTTCGTCGAGCGCGGAGGTCGACTCGTCGAGGAACACGACTTCGGGCTTGGCGAGCAGCACCCGCGCGAACGCGATGCGCTGCTGCTCGCCGGGCGACAAGATCTTCGACCAGTCGGCGTCCTCGTCGAGCCGGTCCGCGAGGTTGCCGAGCGCCACCGTCTCGAGCGCGCTGCGAATCTCGCCGTCGGAGAATGCATCTGGGCCCGATGGGTAGCACACCACCCCACGAAGCGAGCCAAGCGGGGCGTAGGGGAGTTGGGAAAGGAACATCGCGTCGTCCGACGTCCGAAGTGTCCCCGACGAGTAGGGCCACATCTGGGCGAGGCTTCGCAACAGCGTCGTCTTGCCCGTCCCCGACGGCCCGGTGATCACCAATGAGTCCCCTGCGGTGAGCCGCAGGTCCAGGTCGTCGATCAGCGGGTCGCCGGTGGGCGAGGTGACGTCCACGTCGACCAGCTCTACGTCGCCATCGTCGGTGACTTCGACCGCCAATCGCGGTAGCGCCCTTGCCTGTTCGTTCGCCGTCACGAGCCCGTCCAAGCGGATGATCGCGGCTCGGTAGCCGGCGAATGCGTCGTACACGGAGCGGAAGAAGCTCAGTGAGGACTGCACGTTGCCGAACGCGGCCACCGACTGCATGACGTCGCCGTACGTCAACACTCCTGAGAACATTCGTGGCGCCTGAATGATCAACGGAAGCGGCGCGACGAGCTGGTTCATGGTGCGGTTCCAGCCGGTGAACGCCACGACGCGCAGTACCAGCCTGCGATAGTTCGCGATGACTCGTTCGAAGCGCATCGACAGCGCACCGCGTTCGGTGCGCTCGCCACGGTAGAAGCCGACCGCCTCGGCCGCGTCGCGGATGCGCACCAATGCGTAGCGAAAGGCTGCGTTGGTCGCTTCGTTGCGGAAGGTCAGCCGGATGATCGGCTTGCCGATCCAGAACGCCACGACGGTCGTCGCGGCTACGTACAGCAGCACCATCCAGAACAGCGCCTTGGGCACGGTGACACCGAAGAACGTCAGCGGCCCAGCCAGATTCCACAGGATCGGGGCGAACGCCACCACCGACACCATGGAGTTCACTGTCCCGAACAACAGCGTCTGCGACGTCGCGACCGTCGGGGTGTTGGTCTCCGGCCCCGTGCCCGTCGTGAAGACGTCGATGTCCTGCTGGATGCGCTGATCGGGGTTGTCGATCGGCTGGCCGCCGAAGCCAGTCAGGTAGCGGCCGCGGTAGTACGCCTTGTCGGTCAGCCAGTCGCCGGTGAGCCGGTCGGTGAGCCACACCCGCCATCGAATGATGAAGTACTGCATCAGATATTGATCGAGCACGACTCGGGTCACGTCGGCGATGAGGAGCAGCGCGAAGAGCACGAGGGTGGCGTAGAAGCCGCTTTCGCCCGACGCCTGCACGGCCTCGTCGCCGGCGTCTCTACCGCCGAGCGCGACCTGTATCGCCGAGGTCTGGTCATTGAGGTAGTAGCTGAACAGCACGTCCATGCGCACGGAGATCATCACCGACAGCAGTAGCACCGCCAGCAGTCCCCACACCGGAAGGCTTTGGCGCCCTTGAAAGTAGGCGCCGGTGACACGCCAGAACTGTCTGCCCCAGGTGGTGAACCGGGCGATGAGCGCCAACACGGCCAGCATCAGGAAGGCGCTGATGGCCCACGCCTTCGCGACCCAGATGACCGAGTCGACGATCACGTTGCCCCAGTCGAAGGACGGGGTGAACATTTCCATGCCGGGAAGCTACCCCGGCGCAAGCGCGGGCGAAGCTATACGCCGACGGGCTCCTCGTCGACCCGGCCGAGCCGCCATTCACCCTCTCCGAGCAGTTCCAATTCCTGTTCGTGATGCTGCTCGACGGTGCTGCGGTGGCTGACGCTGACCACGATGGTGTCCGGCAGCTCCGCGCGGACCAACTCGTACATCGTCATTTCCAGGCCCTCGTCGAGTGCCGAGGTCGACTCGTCGAGGAACACCGCCTTGGGCTTGTTGAGCAGAATCCGGGCGAACGCGATCCGCTGTTGCTCGCCGGGGGACAGCACCTTGGCCCAGTCCTGAACCTCGTTGAGCCGGATGACGAGGTGCGGCAGTGCGACTTTCACCAACACCCGCTGCACGTCGTCGTCGGTGATGGTGCCCTCCTCGCACGGGTACGACACGACGGCGCGCAGGTCACCCAGCGGCACGTACGGCAGCTGCGACAGGAACATCGTCTGATCGCTCGGGCACTTCAGCGTGCCCGACGCGAACGGCCACATCTGAGCGAGGCTGCGCAGCAGCGTGGTCTTGCCCACGCCGGAAACCCCGGTGATCACCATCGTGTCGCCTGGGTCGAGATGAACGTCGAGCGGCTTGATCAATAGGCTGCCATCCGGGCGGCGCACCTCGACGTCGGTGAGGGTCACGGTGCCGTCGGGGCAGCCCTCGCGCGACATCTCCGGAAGCGCGCGGGCCCGGTCGTTCGCGTCGATCAGGCCGTGTAAGCGGATGATCGCTGCCCGGTAGATCGCGAAGTAGTCATACGAGTTGCGGAAGAACGACAGGCCGTCGTGGATCTGCGAGAAGGCCGTCGCCGATTGCTGCACTCCGCCGAAGGTGATCTGACCCGCGAAGAGCCGAGGAGCCTGGATGATGTACGGCAACGGGTTGATGGCCTGGGTCACGGTGAAGTTCCAGCCGTTGAACCACATCATCCGACGCAGCCAGCCTCGGTAGTTGGCGACGACACCGCCGAACCGGGACCGCAGCTGCTGTCGTTCCGCGTCCTCGCCGCGATAGAAACCGACCGCCTCGGCGGCGTCCCGCAGCCGGATCAGGGCGTAGCGGAAGGCGGCGTTGCGCAGCTCGTTGAGGAAGCTGAACCGAATCAGCGGACGCCCGATCCAGAACGCGACGACGGTCGCGACGAGCACGTAAGCCATGACGATCCAGAACAACGCCTTGGGCAAGGTGACGCCGAGCAGCGTGAGCGGTCCGGACAGGTTCCACAGGATCGCCGCGAACGAGCCGACCGACACCACGGCGTCGACCGCACCGAACAGCAGCGTCGCGCCCGAGGTGTTGTTCGGCGTGTTCGGCTGCCCCTGAACACCCGCGGTGAAGATGTCGACGTCGAGTTGGATGCGCTGGTCGGGGTTGTCGATCGGCTCTCCGATGAACCGACCCCGGTAGTAGGCGTAGCCGTCGAGCCAGTCTCCGGTCAGCCGATCGGTGAGCCACATCCGCCAGCGCAACATGAACCGCTGGGTGACGTACAGATCGAGCAGGACCCGGACGGTGTGAATGGTGGCCAGAATCAGGAAGATGATTATCGCGGCCCAGAACCCGTTGATGCCGGAATCCCGGATCGCTCCGTTGTCGGCGGCCGCGCCCTCGAAGGCGACCTGAAGCGACGTGTAGAGGTCGTTGTAGTAGTAGCTCAGCAGCACCGTGATACGCACGCCGAGAATCGTCGAGAACAGGAACGCGCAGAGCAGGAGCCAGACCGACCAGGACTCGCGACCGGTGAAGAACTTCCCCGAGATCCGAATCCACTGTCGGCCCCACGTCGTGAACAGTCCGATCAGCAGAAGTATCACGGCCAGGACGAAGGCCGTGACGCCGAACACCCAGAGCACCCACCACGCCGACGAGGCGAGCTCATGGCCCCAGTCGATTGACGGCTTGAACGGTTCCGATTCCAACGAACAACTCTTCCTGTACCTCGGCGTCCAGTGACGCCACCCTGCGGCGAAGCTACCGCAGCATCCTGCCAAGGGTGAGATGTCGACCCATCGCGGACCCCCGAACCCCGATCCGCGTTTAGTGGTTGGACCTCGTTCGAGCCCGCCTTGGTGCCGCGTACCGTAAACACGTGCCCAAGACCGCGCCGAAGTCAAAGACCGGCTCGCCGAAACGGCTGAGCAATCGATTCTGGAAGCTCCTCGGCGCCAGCACCGATAGGGATCAGGCGCGCTCGATGACGCAGGTGCGCGCGTCGTCGGAGTTCGACGAGAAGGCCGCCGCACTGGACGACGAGCAGCTGCGCAAGGCCGCGAAGCTGCTGGTGCTCGACGGCCTTGCCGAATCGTCCGACATCCCCCAGTTCCTCGCCATCGCGCGCGAAGCCTCCGAACGCGCAACGGGCTTGCGGCCGTTCGACGTTCAGTTGCTCGGCGCGCTGCGCATGCTTGCCGGCGACGTCGTGGAGATGGCGACGGGCGAGGGTAAGACGCTCGCGGGCGCGATCGCCGCGGGCGGTTACGCGCTCGGCGGCCGCAGCGTGCACGTCATCTCCGTCAACGACTATCTCGCCCGTCGCGATGCCGAGTGGATGGGTCCGCTGCTCGAGGCGATGGGGCTGACCGTCGGCTGGATCACCGCCGACTCGACCGCGGACGAGCGGCGCGCCGCCTACGAGTGCGACATCACGTACGGCTCGGTCAACGAGATCGGGTTCGACGTGCTGCGCGACCAGTTGGTCACCGATGTCGACGACCTCGTCTCCCCGGATCCGGACGTCGCGCTGATCGACGAGGCCGACTCGGTGCTCGTCGACGAGGCGTTGGTGCCGCTGGTGCTGGCGGGCACCACGCACCGGGAGACGCCCCGGCTGGAGATCATCCGGCTGGTCGGCGACCTGACCACGGGTACCAACGCGGGCACGTACTACGACACCGACGCCGACCGGCGCAACGTGCACCTCACGGACACCGGTGCGCGCAAGCTCGAAGCCGCGCTCGGCGGCATCGACCTGTACTCCGAAGATCACGTCGGAAGCACCCTCACGGAGGTCAACGTCGCGCTGCACGCCCACGTGCTGCTCCAGCGCGACGTGCACTACATCGTCCGCGACAGCAAGGTGCACCTGATCAACGCGTCGCGCGGACGGATCGCGCAGCTTCAGCGCTGGCCGGACGGACTGCAGGCCGCGGTCGAGGCCAAGGAGGGCATCGAGACCACCGAGACCGGCGAGGTGCTCGACACCATCACCGTGCAGGCGCTGATCAACCGCTATCCGACGGTCTGCGGCATGACCGGAACCGCGCTGGCCGCGGGTGAGCAGCTCCGGCAGTTCTACAAGCTCGGCGTGTCGCCGATCCCGCCGAACACGCCGAACGTCCGCGAGGACGAGCCGGACCGCGTCTACATCACCGCGGCCGCCAAGAACGACGCCGTCATCGAGCACATCGTGTCGGTTCACGAAACCCGGCAGCCGGTACTCGTCGGCACCCGCGACGTCGCCGAGTCGGAGGAGCTTCACGAACGGCTCGTCAAGGCGGGCGTCCCGGCAGTCGTGCTCAACGCCAAGAACGACGAGGAGGAGGCCGCCGTCATCGCCGAGGCCGGAAAGCTCGGCACCGTGACGGTGTCCACGCAGATGGCGGGCCGCGGCACAGACATCAGGCTCGGTGGCTCCGATGAAGCCGACCACGACGAGGTGGCCGAGCTCGGCGGGCTGCACGTCGTCGGTACCGGCCGCCACCACACGGAGCGGCTCGACAACCAGCTGCGCGGCCGTGCCGGGCGCCAAGGCGACCCTGGCTCGTCGCTGTTCTTCGCAAGCTGGGAGGACGACGTCGTCGTGGCCCACCTGGAACCCGAGAAGCTGCCCCTGCAGACCGACGACGACGGCCGCATCACCAACGAGAAGGCCGGGCAGCTGCTCGAACACGCGCAGCGCGTGGCCGAGGGCAAGCTGCTCGACGTGCACGCCAACACGTGGCGCTACAACCAGCTTGTCGCCCAGCAACGGGCCATCATCGCCGAGCGCCGCGAGCACCTGCTGCGCACTGCGACGGCGCGGGAGGAACTCGCCGAACGCAGCCCCAAGCGCTACGAACAACTAGTCGACGAGGTCGGTGAGGAGCGGCTCGAGAAGATCGCGCGGCTGATCATGCTCTATCACCTCGACCGCGGATGGGCCGACCATCAGGCCTACCTTTCCGACATCCGCGAGAGCATCCACCTGCGTGCGCTTGGGATGCAGAACCCGCTCGACGAGTTCCACCGGATGGCGGTCGACGCGTTCGCGTCGCTGGCTGCCGACGCCATCGAGGCGGCGCAGCAGACGTTCGAGACCGCCAACGTGCTGGAAGACGAACCAGGGCTGGATCTCTCGAAGCTCGCCCGGCCGACCTCGACCTGGACGTACATGATTCACGACAACCCGCTGGCGGACGACACGATGGCTGCGCTGAGTCTGCCTGGAGTCTTCCGCTAGGTTGACGCCCATGGAGCCGCCGGAGGGCAGGAGCGAAGCGACCCGGGAAGGTGCTCGGGAGGGGGAGCGCGACGCGGTCGGCGACCGGGTGTTGACGGTGCCGAACGCGCTGAGTGCGCTGCGGCTGATCCTGGTGCCGGTATTCCTGTACCTCCTATTGGTGGTGCACGAAAATGCTTGGGCGGTAGGCATACTCATGTTCAGCGGGTTCTCCGACTGGGCGGACGGGAAGATCGCGCGACTGGTCGCCAACCAGTCGTCGAAGCTCGGGGCGCTACTCGACCCGGCGGTCGACCGCATCTACATGGTCGCCGTGCCAATAGCGCTCGCGATCGCGGGCATCGTGCCGTGGTGGATCGTCATCACCCTGCTCGCCCGCGACGCGACGCTGGCCGCGACGCTTCCGATTCTGCGCAGCCGCGGGTTGACCGCGCTGCCGGTCGCCTACATCGGTAAGGCCGCGACGTTCGCGTTGATGTCCGGATTCCCACTGATCCTGCTCGGCCAGTGGGACGCGTTGTGGAGCCGCGTCATCCTGGCCTGCGGGTGGGCGTTCCTCATCTGGGGAATCGCGATGTATCTGTGGTCGGGGGTGCTCTATCTGATCCAAGTGAGGATGGTGTTTGCGCTCCCGCGGGTGAGCGCCGGAGGGCGGGAGCGAAGCGACCCGGGAAGACAACATTGAGTGACGACGAGCGGGCACTCGGCGGCTACGGCCAGGACGCCGGACGCAACGCCCACGAGGCGAACGCGCCGACGCTGATTCCCGTGCCATCGCTGTTGCGGTCGCTGTTGTCCGAGCATCTCGACCCTGGGTACGCAGCGGCCGCCAAACGCCGCGCGGAGAAGCCGCGAAGCCGGGCAGCCGACTGGTCCTGGCAGCTGTGCGGAGGTCTGGCCGTTGCGGTCATCTTCGCCACCGCCGCAGCCCAGGCGCAGTCCGGTGCGCCGGCGACCAGGGAAACTCAGCACGTCCTGGCCGACGGCGTGAACGCGGCCGAGGTGTCGACGCGTGACGCGACCGCGCGACGCGACACTTTGGCAGCGGCGGTCGAATCGGATCGGCGCAGCAGGCTCGAAGGCGACGAACGCGGTCGGCGATTGCTCGCCGACCTGGACGCCGCGGAGTTCGCGGCCGCCGCCACGCCGGTCGTCGGACCGGGTCTTCGCCTCACCGTCACCGAACCCGACGCGGCCCGCGACCTCAGCGACGTGACCAAGCAGCGCGTCGCGGGGAGTCGCCAGATCATCCTCGACCGTGACCTGCAGCTCGCCGTGAACTCGTTGTGGGTCAGCGGCGCCGAGGCGATCGCCGTCGGTGGCGTGCGGGTCGGGCCGAACGTGACCATCAGGCAGGCGGGCGGGGGCATGCTCGTCGACAATCAACCCATCGCCAGCCCCTACGTCGTCCTCGCCATCGGCCCGCCGCACGGCATGCACGACGCCTTCGACAACAGCTCTGCACTGCAGCGGCTCCGGCTGTTGGAGGCGTCGTACGGAGTCGGCGTCGACGTCACCGAAGGTGAAGACCTCACCGTCCCGGCCAGCTCGGTGCGAGACGTCAACTTCGCCAAGGAGGCTGGGCCGCCGTGAAAGCAGACACCGTCATGATCGGATTCATATGATCGGAATCGCCGCGCTCGTCGTTGGAATCGTGTTGGGGCTGGTGTTCCATCCCAGCGTGCCGGACTTCATTCAGCCATACCTCCCGATCGCGGTGGTGGCCGCGCTGGACGCGGTGTTCGGCGGACTGCGGGCGTACCTCGAGCGCATCTTCGACTCGAAGGTCTTCGTCATCTCGTTCGTGTTCAACGTGTTGGTCGCGGCGCTGATCGTCTACCTCGGCGACCAGCTCGGAGTGGGCACCCAGCTTTCGACCGCGATCATCGTGGTGCTCGGCATCCGCATCTTCGGCAACGCCGCTGCGCTGCGCCGCAGATTGTTCGGGGCATGACCTTGAGCGACTCCGAAACGCCGAAAGGCAAGCACGAGCTCCCGCCCGACGAGCCGGTCCGTCCAATCGGCGAACTTCAGCCCGGCGGCGTCGCGGGAATCGTGCGGCGCGGACGATCCCAGCTGATGTTCGGTGCGCTGGCGGTGCTGTTGTGCGTCGTGCTCGGCGTGGCCATCGCGACCCAGGTCCGTCAGACGGAATCGGGTGACTCCCTAGAGACGGCGCGGCCCGCCGACCTGCTGGTGCTGCTCGATTCCCTGCAGCAACGCGAAGCGGCGCTCAACACCGAGGTGGCGGACCTTCAGCGCACGCTCGCGGCGCTGCAAGCCTCGGGTAGCAGCGACTCGGCCGCGATCGAGAACGCCCGCGCCAGGCTGGCCGCCCTTTCGATCTTCATCGGCACGGTCGGCGCGACGGGACCCGGCGTGACGCTGACCATCGCCGACACCGCCCCGGGCGTGTCCGCCGAGACCATGCTCGACGTCATCAACGAACTCCGCGCCGCGGGTGCGGAGGCCATCCAGGTCGGATCGGCCGGGCAGCAGGTCAGAGTCGGCATCGACACGTGGGTGGTGGGCACACCAGGAGCGCTCGTCGTCGACGGCATCACGATGAACCCGCCGTATTCGGTTCTCGCCATAGGAGATCCAGCGACGTTGGCCGCGGCGATGAACATACCCGGCGGCGCGATGGACAGCATCGAGCGCGTCGGGGGCACGATGTCGGCACAGCAATCTGACGTCGTCGACGTGACCGCCTTGCGGCAACCGAAAGCACGCCAATACGCTCAGCCAGTCAAATGACCGAGTTCATTCACTGCGACAATCCCTGCGATCCGTTTCCGCGCCGACAGACCCGAGGAGCCCCGTGAGCGAGATCCCCTCCGACCTGAACTACACCGAGGACCACGAGTGGGTGCGACGCACTGGGCCCGACACGGTTCGCGTCGGCATAACCGACTACGCCCAGTCCGCCCTTGGTGACGTGGTGTACGTCGAGTTGCCGGAGATCGGTGCCGAGGTGACCGCAGGCAGCGAGTTCGGAAACGTCGAATCGACCAAGTCGCAGTCGGACCTGTACGCCCCGATCACCGCGAAAGTCGTTGCCGTGAACAGTGATCTGGCAGACTCACCAGAGCTGGTCAATTCCGATCCCTACGGTGCTGGCTGGCTGATCGACCTTCAGGTCGGCACCGACGCGTTGGAGGAGGGGCTCGGGGCACTGCTCGACCCCGACGGCTACCGCGACGCCGTCGAGGAATGACAATTACGGCGGTGGTGGACACAGGGCCCCGTCCCGCGCGGTACGGTCGGACAGAGACGCATGCCGGTCGGCCGCCGCGTCGGCAAGCCGGCCAAACATCGCCACAGCAGCCAGTGAGGAGCAGCGGGTGACGGACAACGACACCACTTCGGGAGCGGACCAGACGTCTGACGACGTCACGGTGGAGACCACTTCGGTCTTCCGCTCCGACTTCCTCAACGAACTCGACGCACCGCCAGCGGCGGGTTCTGACAATGCAGTTTCCGGGGTCGAGGGGCTGCCCACCGGGTCGGCGCTACTCGTCGTCAAGCGCGGTCCCAACGCCGGGTCGCGGTTCCTGCTCGACCAGCCGAGGACGTCGGCCGGTCGCCATCCCGACAGTGACATCTTCCTCGACGACGTGACCGTCAGCCGCCGGCACGCCGAGTTCCGGCTAGAGGCCAGCGAGTTCCAGGTCGTCGACGTCGGCAGCCTCAACGGCACGTACGTCAACCGCGAACCGGTGGACTCGGCGGTGCTGGCTAACGGCGACGAAGTGCAGATCGGCAAGTTCCGCCTGGTGTTCCTCACCGGCCCCAAGTCCGACGACGGCAGCTCGGACTCCTAGATGACGGCCCCCGACAGCTCCGCGCTGGCCGGGATGTCCATCGGGGCCGTCCTCGACCTGCTCCGACCCGACTTTCCGGACGTGACCATCTCGAAGATCAGGTTCTTGGAAGCCGAAGGGCTGGTCACGCCCGAGCGCACGGCGTCGGGGTATCGACGGTTCACCGCATACGACTGCGCGCGGCTGCGCTTCGTGCTGACTGCGCAGCGGGATCACTACCTGCCGCTGAAGGTCATCAAGGCCCAACTCGACGCTCAGCCCGACGGCGCGCTGCCCGAAGCCCGATCCGCCTACGGGGTACCGCGTTTGGTGCCGGTAGGCCCCGAGGGCGTGGGCGAAGACGCGCACGACACGGCGGCCGTCGCGCCCGCGCAGGTCCGGTTGAGCCGAGAGGACCTGCTGGCGCGCTCCGGCGTCGACCCCGAACTTCTCGCAGCACTCGTCAAGGCCGGCATCATCAAGCCTGGCCCCGGCGGGTTCTTCGACGAACACTCGGTGGTCACGGCGCAGTGTGCGCAGGCTCTCGAGGAATACGGGGTCGAGCCGCGGCACCTGCGCGCGTTCCGATCGGCGGCCGACCGGCAGTCCGACTTGATCGCGCAGATCGCGGGTCCGGTGGTCAAGGCCGGGAAGGCCGGTGCGCGTGACCGTGCCGACGATCTGGCC
Source organism: Mycobacterium sp. RTGN6 (assembly GCF_033804605.1). Classification (NCBI taxonomy): domain Bacteria; kingdom Bacillati; phylum Actinomycetota; class Actinomycetes; order Mycobacteriales; family Mycobacteriaceae; genus Mycobacterium; species Mycobacterium sp. RTGN6. Next base: position 750,442 of record NZ_JAPZKZ010000001.1, on the reverse strand, counting down.
CGCGAGGTGGCGGCGCTCGCCATCGCGTTGCACACGTCGCTGATCAAGTCCGCCGTACGCGACGTTCTGGATCGGTGAGGACTAGACTCGCTTAGACGGGTTGACGGTGCGGAGGGCAGGCACAGATGGGCGAGGTTCGTGTGGTCGGCATTCGCATCGAGCAGCCACAGAACCAACCGGTTTTGCTTCTGCGCGAATCCAACGGTGATCGCTATTTGCCGATCTGGATCGGCCAGTCGGAGGCCAACGCGATCGCGCTCGAGCAGCAGGGCGTCGAACCCACGCGCCCGCTCACTCACGACCTGATCCGAGATCTGATTGCCGCGCTTGGGCATTCGTTGAAGGAAGTCCGGATCGTCGACTTGCAGGAAGGCACTTTCTACGCCGACCTGATCTTCGACCGCGACATCAAGGTGTCGGCGCGCCCGTCGGACTCAGTGGCCATCGCGATGCGCGTCGGGGTGCCGATCTACGTCGAGGAAGCGGTGCTGGCCGAGGCCGGGCTGCTGATCCCCGACGAGAGCGACGAGGAGGCCACCGGCGCCGTCCGCGAAGACGAGGTCGAGAAGTTCAAGGAGTTCCTCGACAGCGTGTCGCCGGACGACTTCAAGGCCACCTGAAGGCTCGTTTTGTCACGGATGCGTCTCAACCTGCCACCACGTGGTCGACACGCGGACCAGGTTTCGGGGATCCGTGGCCCGGGCAGCCATACTTTGATGACGACGGGCCGGTACAGGCCGATCGGAAAGCGTATGCTCGACACACTCGAGCTTGGAGCAAATGCGCGGCACTGTGTTTCGGGTGTAGTGCAACTGGGCGAGTTCGACTCGGCGAGAGGATAGACAGTGGGCGACACGCCACGTCAAGAACAGTTGGATCTGGCTCCGGCCGAAACGCCAGCGCCCGCCGCCACCCCAGCACCTAGCGAACCCGTTCAGGGTGGGTTGTTCCCCGACGACTCGGTGCCCGACGAGCTCGTCGGCTACCGCGGTCCGAGCGCCTGCCAGATCGCCGGTATCACCTACCGCCAGCTGGACTACTGGGCCCGCACCTCGCTGGTGGTGCCGTCCATCCGCGGCGCGGCCGGGTCGGGCAGCCAGCGGCTGTACTCGTTCAAGGACATCCTCGTCCTCAAGATCGTCAAAAGACTGCTGGATACCGGCATCTCGTTGCACAACATCCGGGTGGCCGTCGACCACCTGCGCCAACGCGGCGTCAAGGATCTGGCCAACATCACGCTGTTCTCGGACGGCACCACCGTCTACGAGTGCACCTCCGCCGAAGAGGTCGTCGACCTCCTGCAGGGCGGCCAGGGCGTGTTCGGCATCGCGGTGTCCGGAGCCATGCGTGAGCTCACCGGCGCCATCGCGGACTTCCCAGGCGAACGCGCCGACGGCGGCGAGTCCATCGCGGCGCCCGAGGACGAGTTGGCTTCCCGGCGCAAACACCGCGACCGCAAGATCGGCTGACCACCCGGGGCGCCTCCGCGCCTTGGCTCCCGTAGAATCGGCAAAGCACCGCCCCCATGCGGGAGAGTTTCGTGGCCGCCAGCCACGGACGCCGAAGGAGCAATACCTCTCCATCAACCTCTCAGGCACCAGGACCGCATGGGGCCACGATGCCTCTGGAAAGCGGTGAGTGCACCCACTCGCCCGCCCATGGGGAAAGGCTTCTCGGCACCACGCCGGTCCGCCGAATCTCTCAGGCACCCGGTTCGGGTCGACGACAGAGGGAGAGGAACCGCTAGCGGTTCTGCGCCCCGATCCGAGAGGTCATCGTGTCCGCCACGTCACCCCACTCCCAGGCTCCCCACTTCACTGGCGATCATCATCAAATCCGCTTCGCCGACAGGCACATCGGCCCCGACGCCGACGCCATCGACACCATGCTCAAGGTCATCGGAGTCGGCTCGCTGGACGAGCTGGCGACCAAGGCGCTGCCCTCTGGCATCCTCGACACGCTGACCGTCGACGGCGTGGCGCCCGGCCTCGAGCAGCTGCCTCCGCCCGCTAGCGAGGAACACGCGCTGGCCGAACTGCGCGCGTTGGCCGACAGCAACACGGTTGCGGTCTCCATGATCGGGCAGGGCTACTTCGACACGCTGACTCCGCCGGTGTTGCGTCGCAACATCCTCGAGAACCCGGCCTGGTACACGGCGTACACGCCGTATCAGCCGGAGATCAGCCAGGGCAGGCTCGAGGCGCTGCTGAACTTCCAGACCATGGTCGAAGACCTCACGGGACTCGAAGTGGCCAACGCATCGATGCTCGACGAGGGCACCGCCGCGGCGGAGGCCATGACGCTGATGCACCGCGCCGTGAAGGGTTCGGCCAACCGACTCGTCGTGGACTCCGACGTGTATCGCCAGACCGCGGCGATCCTCGCCACCCGCGCCGCCCCCCTTGGCATCGAGATCGTCACCGCCGACCTGCGCGAGGGCCTGCCCGAGGGGGAGTTCTTCGGTGTCATCGTCCAGTTGCCCGGTGCCAGCGGCGCCGTGGTGAACTGGTCGGAACTCATCGCAGCGGCACACGCGCGCAACGCGCTCGTCGCTGTCGGCGCGGACCTATTGGCGCTCACCCTCGTCGCCCCGCCCGGTGAGCACGGTGCCGACGTGGCCTTCGGAAGCACCCAACGCTTCGGTGTGCCAATGGGATTCGGTGGACCACACGCCGGCTACCTGGCGGTGCACACCAAGCACGCCCGTCAACTGCCGGGCCGACTGGTCGGGGTGTCCGTCGACGCCGACGGGTCTACGGCATATCGGCTCGCGCTGCAGACGCGGGAGCAGCACATCCGTCGCGACAAGGCGACCAGCAACATCTGCACGGCGCAGGTGCTGTTGGCGGTCATGGCCGCCATGTACGCGAGTTACCACGGCGCCGACGGGCTTTCGGCGATCGCCCACCGCGTCCACGGCCACGCGGTCGGCATCGCGATGGGCCTGGCCGAGGCTGGCGTGGAGGTGGTGCACGACTCGTTCTTCGATACGGTGCTGGCCCGGGTGCCGGGCCGAGCCGACGAGGTGCGCACGGCGGCTAAGGCGCTTGGCATCAACCTCTGGCTGGTCGACGACGACCACGTCTCGGTGTCGTGTGACGAGGCGACCACTGCCCACCACGTGGAAGCGGTGCTGTCCGCCTTTGGCGCCACCCGCGGCGGTCATCAGTGGGCCGGCCCGGAGATCGTCACGCGCACAACCGACTTCCTGACCCATCCGGCCTTCACGCGGTACCGCACCGAGACCGAGATGATGCGCTACCTCCGCTCGCTCGCCGACAAGGACATCGCGCTGGATCGCAGCATGATCCCGCTGGGGTCGTGCACCATGAAGCTCAACGCCGCGGCGGAGATGGAGCCGATCACGTGGCCTGAGTTCGCCCGTCAACATCCGTTCGCACCGGCGTCGGACAATCCCGGACTCCGCAAGCTGATCGCCGACCTCGAGTCGTGGCTGACGCAGCTCACCGGCTACGACGCGGTGTCGCTGCAGCCCAACGCCGGTTCGCAGGGGGAGTACGCCGGACTGCTCGCCATCCAGGCGTACCACCGCAGCCGAGGCGACGCCGAGCGCAACGTCTGCCTGATCCCGTCGAGCGCGCACGGCACCAACGCCGCGTCGGCGGCACTGGCTGGCATGCGGGTCGTGGTCGTCGCCTGCCGGGAGAACGGCGACGTCGACCTCGACGACTTGCGGGCCAAGGTAGCCGAACACGCGGAACGCGTTGCCGCTCTGATGATCACGTATCCGTCGACGCATGGCGTCTACGAGCACGACATCGCCGACATCTGCGCCGCGGTGCACGACGTCGGCGGCCAGGTCTACGTCGACGGGGCCAACCTGAACGCGTTGGTGGGCCTCGCCCGACCCGGGAAGTTTGGGGGCGACGTAAGCCACCTGAACCTGCACAAGACGTTCTGCATCCCCCACGGCGGAGGCGGTCCCGGCGTCGGACCGGTGGCCGTGCGCGACCACCTGGCGCCGTACCTGCCCGGTCATCCGCTGGCCGACGAACTCGGAGACGACTACACCGTCTCGGCGGCACCATATGGTTCGGCGTCGATCCTTCCGATCACCTGGGCGTACATCCGAATGATGGGCGCGCCAGGGCTGCGCGCGGCCACGCTGACGGCGATGGCCTCGGCCAACTACATCGCGCGCAGGCTCGACGAGTACTACCCGGTGCTGTACACGGGGGAGCGGGGCATGGTCGCCCACGAGTGCATCCTCGACCTTCGCGGCATCACCAAGAACACCGGCGTGACCGTCGACGACGTCGCGAAGCGCTTGGCGGACTACGGATTCCACGCCCCCACCATGAGCTTCCCCGTGCCGGGCACGCTCATGGTGGAGCCTACCGAGAGCGAGAGCCTCGCCGAGGTGGACGCGTTCTGCGAGGCAATGATCGCGATCCGGGCCGAGATCGACAACGTCGCGTCCGGACTGTGGACTGCAGAAGACAACCCGCTGCGCGGGGCGCCGCACACCGCGGAATGCCTGCTCACCGACGAGTGGACGCATCCGTACAGCCGCGAGCAGGCGGCCTATCCGTTGGGCAAGTCCTTCCGCCCGAAGGTGTGGCCGCCGGTGCGGCGCATCGACAGCGCGTACGGCGACCGCAACCTGGTGTGCTCATGCCCGCCCGTGGAGGCCTTCGCCTAGGGCCGCTACCCGATCGCCGTGGCGATCGCCGCTGCGAGTTCGGGTCCGGCCGAACTGTTGAGGTTCTGGTAGCTGCCCCCGGTCGACTGCGCGACCGCCTCCCACGTACCACGGTCGGGGTCGCCACCGAAGTCGATGACGTTGATGGCGACGGGCCGAGCGGGCGCGAAGGTTGACTTGACGAACTCCTGGAGACCGGCGCCGTCGAGGCTCTGGTCGGTGTGCGGACCCGACGTGATGACCAGGATTGAGTTCTCCTGACCCTCACGGAAGTTCGCGACGGCGTCGGGGTAGAGCAGCCGAAGCGTCGTGAAGGAGACGGCGCCACCGTTTGATGCCGTCTGACCTTCGAGATTGGCCGACAGCGCGGCCGAGCGCTGTTCGCCGTTGACCGGGTCGCCGAGCGGCCCCGCGGCGACCTCGGAGCGACCCGCCACGCCGTCGAACGTCCACAACCCGACGGACGCCGACGGCGGCAACGTCTGCAGCCGCGTGTTCAATGCCGCAGCGACGTTGGCCACGCGCGACTTTCCGCCTTCGGCGGTGGTCATCGACTGGTCGAGCAGGATTGTCACCGCCGGACTGCGCAACGGAGCGCTCACGGCGTCGGCGATGGTGGCCCTGGTGCCGTTGTCACCAGCCGCCAACGGCGCAGCCAAGTCCCCGAACGCGACCACGTCGCTCTTGGGTAGCTCGGCACCGTCGGCGTCGGCGCGGAAGCCCGCCTTGACCAGTTCGCCGAGCGATTCCGGCTTGCGCAGAAACCGGTCGAACTCGCTTGCCGCAGTGGTCTGTTCGCGGGACAGCCAGTCGCCCGACAACTGCACGGCGGGGTAGTCGGCCAGGGCCGTGGGTCCTGACGGCTGCCACGCCGCCAACTTGTCCTTGGCCCCCGACAGGTCCGCGGCGCGCTGATAGATCTGCTGCTCGGTGGAGACGACGGCGTGCACCAGGGCACCCGCCGCCGGCCCGTCCTGCAGGAGGGCGTCGAGCGCCGTCGACGCCTTGCCGTCGGCGAGCTTCGGCTGACCCGCCATCACGGTGGTCACGGCGCCAGCGCCAGCGGTCGCGGGAGCGCCCGAAGGCGCGGCTGCCGTGGCGATGGCCTCCGCGGCCACGTAGGTGGCGTCCCCGTCACCGGTCAAGGGCAACGCCAGGCGAAGTGCCCCCCAACCGGGAAGGTTGAGCCCGTCGAGTGCCGTCGGATTGCTCTGCAACCCAGGCAGCGCGCCCCAATTCTGCTGGGCGAGCGCGCTCTTCAACTCCGGGCGCACGGCGAGCATCACTGGGGAGGTCACCAGCGACCGGCTGGTGCTGATGGTCTGTGGGCCGGTGGCGGCTTCGAGTCGTGCCGGGGACACCGAGCTACCAGGTATCCACAGGGCAGGCCGTTCACCCAACTCGGCTGGCCACTCGCCGACGAACCCGTCGATGACCTGGCCCGAATCAGCGTCCGTCACAGCCACTTTGACGCACTTGTCGCCGACCGGTTCGGCCGTCTTGTTGTATTCGTCGGCAAGGGTGCGAACGTGCTCGGCGATCGACGGGTCGGCGACGACCGCGACCGCGACGTCCCCCGAAACGCAACGGGCGGCCGCGGCCTCCGAGCGGCTGGACAACGCGTCGCCGAAGAAGCGCCACACGATGACGGCCCCGACCACCACGACGACGGTCACCAGTGCGGCGATGACGCTCTTGCTGACCCCGCGGCGGCGGGCGGTCACCGCCCGATGGCTACCAGTCCATTCGCCGCCCTCCCAATCGCCGCCGTGCTGCGGGCCGGAAGGCGGCGTGCGGGGCGGCGGGGTAGTGGCAAACGACCGGGTCGGGGCTTCGGGCTCGTCGTAGTCAGCCTCCGGATAGTCCGATTCCACGTCGGCCGTCCAGTAATCGGCGTCCGAGTAGCCCGCCTGCGGGTAACCGGGCTCGCCGTAGCCCGGCTCGACGCCGGACCCGTAGCCAGCGTCGGCCGGATAGGGTTCGGCCCGGTAGTCGTCGGCGTACTCGTCGGGGCGGCGCTGCGCACCGCGATACGGCTGCTCGCCCTGGTATGGATACGGCTGCTCGACCTGGTACGGCTGCTCACCCGGATACGGCTGGTCGCCGGGCGGCAGCTGCTCGTCCGATTCCTCGGGATCGGGAACGCTGTGCCTACCCATCCCTACCCTCTGCGCTCGCTAAGTGTCATGTGGCCTCGCCGCCGCAGTCTAGCCACGCGCGAGCTGGCGGGCTTTGAACTCCCGGCGACGCCGATGCAGGATCGGCTCGGTGTACCCGTTGGGCTGTTCGGCGCCGGAGAGGATCAGTTCCTGCGCCGCCTCGAACGCGATGCTGGCCTCTGGGTCGGGCGCCATCGGCAGGTACGCCGAGTCCGCGGCGTTCTGTTGGTCGACCACCGCGGCCATTCGCCGGAGGCTGGCCTTCACGTCTTCGGAGGTGATGACGCCGTGGCGCAGCCAATTGGCCAGCAATTGGCTCGAAATCCGCAGGGTGGCACGGTCTTCCATCAGCGCCACATCGTGAATGTCGGGCACCTTCGAGCACCCGACGCCCGCATCGACCCAGCGGACGACGTAGCCGAGGATGGATTGGCAGTTGTTGTCGACCTCTTCGCGGATCTCCTCGGGCGCCCAGGCGAGCTCCTTGGACAGCGGAATGGTCAGCAGTTCCTCGACGGTGGTGCGCTTCTTGCCCGCCAGCTCGCGCTGCACCTCGAACACGTCGACCTGGTGGTAATGCATGGCGTGCAAGGTCGCACCGGTCGGTGATGGCACCCACGCGGTGGTGGCGCCGGACTTGGGCTGAGCGATCTTCTGCTCGACCATGTCGGCCATCAGGTCCGTCATGGCCCACATGCCCTTGCCGATCTGGGCGCGGCCGGACAATCCGGCTGCCAGGCCGGTGTCGACGTTCGCGTCCTCGTAGGCCTTGATCCAGGGCTGGCTCTTCATCGCGCCCTTGCGGATCATCGGCCCGGCCTCCATCGACGTGTGGATCTCGTCGCCGGTGCGGTCCAGGAAGCCGGTGTTGATAAAGACCACCCGGTCGGCGGCCGCCTTGATGCACGCCTTCAGGTTGAGCGTGGTGCGGCGTTCCTCGTCCATGATGCCGACCTTGAGGGTGGCCTCCGGCAATCCGAGCACGTCCTCGACGCGACTGAACAGTTCGCACGTGAACGCGACCTCGTCGGGGCCGTGCATCTTCGGCTTCACGATGTACACCGAGCCGGTCCGGCTGTTGCGCAGCGGTCCGTTGTCCTCGTCCACCTTCAAGCCGTGCACGGCGATGAGGCCGGTGAAGAGCGCGTCCTGAATGCCCTCCGGAACCTCCTTGCCGTCGGCATCGGTGATCGCGTCGTTGGTCATCAGGTGCCCGACGTTGCGCACGAACAACAGGCTGCGTCCCGGCAGCACGAGCTCGCCGCCGTCTGGGGTCGTGAAGTTGCGGTCCTCGTTGAGCACGCGGGTGAACGACTTGCCGCCCTTGCTGACCTCCTCGGCGAGGTCACCCCTGTTCAGGCCAAGCCAGTTGCGGTAGCCCAGCACCTTGTCATCGGCGTCGACCGCCGCGACGGAGTCCTCGAAGTCCATGATCGTGGTGATCGCCGACTCCAGCACCACGTCCTTGATGCCGGCCTTGTCGGTCGAGCCGACGGGGGAGTCGGGATCGACGAGGATCTCGACGTGCAGGCCGTTGTTGACCAGCAGCACCGACCATTGGGGCGAACCGAGTTCTCCGGTGTACCCGACGAACTTCTCCGGGTCGGCAAGGCCCGTGGACGCTCCGTCGCCCGTCGCGAGCTCAAGTCGACCATCGGCGATGGTCAGCCCGGTGACGTCGGACCACGAACCCGAGGCGAGCGGCACGGCCTCGTCGAGGAACGTCCTGGCGTAGGCGATCACCTTGTCGCCGCGCACCCGGTTGTAGCTGGTGCCCTTCTCCGCGCCGTCGGTCTCGGGGATCACGTCGGTGCCGTACAGCGCGTCGTAGAGCGAGCCCCAGCGCGCGTTGGCTGCGTTCAACGCGAAGCGCGCGTTGAGGATCGGCACCACCAGCTGCGGGCCCGCCGTGGTGGTGATCTCGTCGTCGACGCCCGACGTGGTGATGGTGAAGTCTGCCGGCTCGGGCTGCAGGTAACCGATCTCGGTGAGGAACTGCTTGTACTCGTCCATGTCGAACGGGCCGATGACGCGGGCGCGGTGCCACTTGTCGAGCTGAGCCTGAAGGTCGTCGCGGCGGGCCAGGAGCTCCTCGTTCTGAGGCGTCAGGTCGGTGACGACCTTGTCCACGCCCGCCCAGAAGCTGTCGGCGTCGAGGCCGGTGCCGGGAAGCGCCTCGTTGGTGACGAAGTCGTAGAGCACCTTGGCGACTCGCAGATTGCCCACGGTCACGCGATCGGTCATGTTTGCCTCCTGAAGCGTCGATCAAGCTTACCCGTGGGTAACAGCGCTGATCGTCGCGCGCCACCAGGCCAGGGGCCATCACGACGCGGTCGACGCGCCCGGCAGGGGAATCGGGGGCGCTGCCGGCGTCCCGAGTCGGCCCGCAAGCCAGGGAAGCGCAGCGGCGAAGACGCGGGCGGCCGAGCCGAAGTCGTGGTCGCCCTCCTGCGGAACCACGGCGCACTGGATGCCGTCACTGCTGGCGAGTGCGCATAGGTAGTTTGCGACGGCGCCGTGATCCTCGGGATCGATGTCGCTCGGATTCTGATCGGCCGGCGGACTCGATCCGGCCGGGCGGTGGACCACCGGTCCGGTTCCCGAGACCGCGAACCAGCCCGCCGGACCGGTGTACGGACCGTGCGCCGTCATCACCGTGGCGGGATCGAATGCGGCGAATGCCGTTGCGTCACCACCGAACAGACGGGCGACGGTCTGCTCCTTCGACCCGGCGTTCGGACCCAGCCCACCGTCGATGTCGACGAAGGCGCTGAACAGTTCGGGGTGCATCACCGTCGTCAACAGAGCGCAGGTTCCACCGGAGGACCACCCGACGATGCCCCAGTGCGCCGCATCGGGGCTCGTCCCGAAATGAGCGATCACGTAGGGCACGACGTCCTTGGTGATGTGGTCGGCGGCGTTTCCACGCACTCCGTTCACGCATTCGGTGTCGTTGCTGAACTCTCCACTGGTATCGGTGAACACCAGCACGGGTGCATTCCCGTCGTGGGCGGCGGCGAATGCGTCGGCCGTGCGCTGCGCGCCACCCGTAGTGGGCCAGTCCGCGGGGTGTCCGAACTCACCTCCGGCCATCACTATGACCGGCAACGCTGGCGTCGTGTCGCCTGCGAACCAGGCGGGCGGCAGGTACACCAGCTCGTCACGATGTCTGAATCCGGACGCGTCATCGCCGATCCTGACGGACACCAACGTGCCCTGTGCGGGTCGTCGGTGAAGCCGCCGCATGTCCATCGCCCCGGCCTCGTCTGTCTGGGTGGGCAGGGCTGCGCCGTTGGCCCTGTCCCATGCCGAGCTCACGGTCGGCAGGTAGCCGGTCCACGCGTCGACGACGAGCGCCACGCACATCGCGCACATCGGAATTGCCACCAGGGCAACGCTTCTGCGCCACCAGCGGGCGCTGCGCCAGCCCGCTATCGCCACCACCGCCGCCACGCCCGTCATCGCGAGCCACGGCCACAGCTCCACCGGGGCCGGATCGTCGGCCAGGGCCAGGTAGTCGACGAGCCAGTACGCGGCGCCTGCGAGCGCGACGCCCACCGCGAGGGACAGCGGAATCCAGCGCAGCCACCAACTCCTCGACCGCCATCCGACCGCCGCGACGAGCACGCCTGCGGTAACCACCTGGACGACGATGGGGAGCCAGCCGTGGGTCAGGAGGACGTCCATCTATTCATGTATCGCAAATTCAGTTGTGAACTAGCTGGGCGCACCGCTCGCCGGAGCGCTCGGACAATCGTTGTGCGCGGGCACGCCGTCGAAGCGATCGCCGATCCACTCGACGAGACCCGCCGTTTCGTCGCCGTCCTCGTGGCGCGCAATCGACGAGACGACGTCCCCCATGGCGCAGGCCCTGGCCAGGGCGGTCTCCGTCGCGGCCTGGGGGATCAGGCCGTCCGGTCCGTCGAGCACCACCAACATCGGCGCCGCCGTTGGGGCCTGAGGCAGCGACGTCTTCTGCAGGTATCCGCGGAGCACCTGCGTCGCGTCCGGGCTGTCCGGACGGAGGTCGTCGGGGCCGAGCGCCTTGGTGAGCTCCGCCCGCGCCTGGAATGCGGGACCCCAGCAGGCCGAGAACGTGTCCCAGTTGTCCTTCACCACTCCGTGGCGGTAGGCGTCGGGGTCGAAGTCGTCGTATTCCTTCGCCAAGGCGGCAACGAACTGTTGCAGGGTCAGCTGCTGATCGGCGGTCAGGGTGCCGTCGGCTGCGCCGTCCGCCAGCCAGTCGAGCGCCGCGGTCGGGGCCACCGCCGCGACGCCCACCAGGTTCAGCCCTCCGCGATAGTCCGTCGTCAACTCGTTGGCCGCCCATGCCGCCTGCCCGCCCTGGCCGACGCCGTAGGCAACCCAGTTCTCGGACGTCTTGGGCACGAGCTTGCGGGTCGCACGCACCGAGTCGATCAGGTCGTAGCCCTCGGACGTCGAGTCGAGAAACGGGTGATAGGCACCAGCGAGGCCGAGCCCCTGGTAGTCGGACATGGTGACCACGTAGCCGGCTTGGAGCAGCGCGGTCACGTCCGGTGCCGAGCCCAGCAGCGTCGGCGATGCCGATGGCGCGCACTCGGGTTGGATACCGGTCGCGGGGTGTCCGAACGCCACGATTCTCCAGCCGCCGGGCGGCGGGTCGCCTGGCGGCACGAACACCGTTCCGGACACCTGCGGGTGGCTGTCGTTGATGCCGGACGTCGACACATACGTGATCCGAGCCGCAAGCGACGCCGCCGCCCGGAGGTCTGGGTCGAGGTCCGGAAGGGATTCCGCGGCAACCAGCGTGCCTGGCCCGGAACCGCTGAAGTCCCCGGCCAGGGCTGCCCCTCTGGGCGCCTCCGCGCGTTCCGGCGGGTGCGCATCGCACCCGACGAGCAACACGGCGCTGGTCAGCACCGCGAGCAGGGTGCCGCAGCGGCTCACTCGGTTGACCCCAGCATCTCTTCGCACGTGTCCGCCAGCGCGGTCCGCAGCGGGGCCGCGCGATCGGCGATGTCCTGCTGCGCACGGACGTACGCCGCGCGCCCCGCCTGAGTCTCGATGGCGATGGGTGCGAAACCAAGGCCGGACAGGTCGTAGGGACTCGCGCGCATGTCGAGCTCGCGTGCGTCGGCGGCCAACTCCAGGCAGTCCACGAGCAGGTCCGAGCCGACGAGTGGCCCGAGTTTGTAGCACGCCCGGTAGAGGTCCATGTTCGCGTGAATGCACCCCGGCTGTTCGGTGGCGACCTGCCCGGCTCGGCTCAACGGTTCGGCATTGCGGTGAACCGCGGGAGGCGTGAAGAACCGGTAGGCGTCGAAGTGACTGCACCGCAACGGCATCGACTCGACCACCGCATCGGTGCCGGCAGCCCCGAGCCTTAGCGGCACTTGGGCGTGGCGCACCTCGGGGGCCCGGTAGACCATCGCCCACTCGTGCAGCCCAAAGCAGTTCATCCGAGCGGGCCGGTTCGCCGTGGCGCGGAGCAGCCGGGCCAGGTACGCGACGGTCTCGACGCGGGCCGACAGGTGCTCGCGGGTGACTTCGACGGCCGAGCCGCGCAGTCCATAACCGGGGCGATCGAGGAACCTACGCGCCGCAGGGCCCGCCAGCGCCACTCCGAAGCCCGGATGCCAGCGCCGCAACTGGCGCGGCTTGAGGCTGTAATAGGTGAACAGGAAGTCCCACACCGGGTGTGCTTCGCCGCGGCCGGCGCGCGCTTGGTGCGGCGCCACGAATGCATCCACTCGTTCCACATGCCGCTGCTCGCGGGCGCTCCACGCCGCTTGCTCGAGCACGACCGGTTCAGACACGGTGCGTTCCGTCACGCACCGTCCCGACCAGGTCCTCGACCAGGTCCTCGAGCGCCACCATCGCCGTGACCCGGTCTTCGCCGGCCGTGACGAGCGCCAAATGACTGTTGGTGCGGCGCATCGTGGACAGTGCATCGGGCAGTGACAAGGTTTCGACGACACGAGGCAGCGGTCGCACCATCGACGGGTCCACGACTGCATCGGGATCGTCGACCAGGGGCAGCACGTCCTTGATGTGGACGTATCCGGTGAATCGACCGACGGCGTCGACGACGGGGAACCGGGAATAGCCGGTTTCGGCGAGCGCCTGCTGGATCGCCGCGACGGTCGGCACCATTCCGTCGGCGGCCGCAGGAACCGCGTGAATCTCGCCGACCGGTACGGCGACGTCCTTGACGACACGATTGCGGATCTGCAGCGCCCGCGACAGCCGAGTGTGCTCTTCGGGGTCGAGCAGCCCTTCGGACAGTGACTCGGCGATCATTTCCGATAGTTCGATCGTCGACACCGTGTTCTCGAGCTCGTCCTTGGCTTCGACACCGAACGCGCGCAGGGTGAGCTTGGCGCACCAGTCGTAGAAGCCGATGAACGGCTTCACCAGCCTGATGTAAATCAGGTACGGCGGAACCAGGAGCATCGCTGCCGATTCCGGCCCGGCGATCGCAATGTTCTTGGGCACCATCTCGCCCAGCAGCACGTGCAGCACCACCACGACCGTGATCGCGACGACGAACGACACGGTGTGCAGCACCGCGTCGGACACGCCCAACAGATCGAACGGCTTCTCCAACAGATGCGCGACCGCCGGCTCGCCGACGCGGCCGAGCAGGATCGAACAGATCGTGATGCCGAGCTGCGCACCGGCCAGCATCAGCGAGAGGTTCTCACCGGCTCGGATGACCGTCATCGCACTGCGCTTGCCTTGTTCGGCAAGGGCTTCCAGCCGGTCGCGGCGTGCCGAGATCAGCGCGAACTCCGCGGCGACGAAGAACGCGTTGGCAGCGAGCAACACGACGGTGAGCAGTACACCCAACAGGTCACCCATCGTCCGGCTCCTCTTCAGCGGTCAGCCTGACCAGTTTGATGAGGTCGATGCGGCGGCCGTCCATCCGTTCGACGGTCGCCTGCCATCGCGGTGAGCCCTCGGGCGGCATGTCGGGGTCGAACTCGGTCAGCGTCACGGAATCACCCTCGACTGGGATGCGTCCCAGCTCTTGGAGCACCAGACCACCAATGGTCTCGTAGTCGCCGTCGTGGGGGCGGAATGGAGTCTCCGTGTCCACCTCGTCGATGCGCAGCAGCCCAGACACCTGCCAGCCGTTGCGCATCTCGACGACGTCGGGTGTCTCGTCGTCGTGCTCGTCGCGGACGTCGCCGACGATCTCCTCGATGAGGTCCTCGACGGTCACCATGCCTGCGGTGCCGCCGTACTCGTCGACGACCAGCGCCGTCTGCAGGCCGTTCGCCCGGATCTGAGTCATCACCGAGTCCCCGTCGAGGGTGGAGGGCACCGTGGCTACCGGCTGCGCCAGCGAAGCCAGGCTGGTCTTTGGCCGGTCGGCTCTCGGTATCTCGAAAACCTGTTTGACGTGCACGATTCCGATGGTCTCGTCCAAGTCGCCCTCGACGATCGGGAAGCGCGAGTAGCCGGTCTCCATCGCCTTGGTCACCAGGTCGTCGACGGTGTCGTCGGCCTGCAGGACCTCGATCGTCGAACGGGGCGTCATCAGTTCCTCGGCCGTCCGCGTGCCGAACCGCAGCGAACGGTCGACGAGCGTTGCCGTCGCGACGTCGAGTGACCCACTCCGGGCCGAATTCCGCACCAGGGACACCAATTCCTGCGGCGAGCGTGCCGAGCGCAACTCTTCGGCGGGTTCGATGCCGAGTCTGCGCAGAATCCAGTTGGCGGTTCCGTTCGTCAGCTTGATCAGCGGGGTGGTCGCCATCGAGAACACCAGCTGGGGGCCGGACACGACGCGCGCCGTCGCCAGCGGCTTCGCGATCGCGAGGTATTGCGCAACCAGTTCGCCGAACACCATCGACACCGAGGTCGCGATCAGCAAGGCCAGCGCCAGCGCGATGCCGTCGGCGAAGCTCCTGGTCAGTGACAACGCGGCGAAAGCCGGTCGTAGCAGCTCTGCGAGCAGCGGCTCGGCCAAGTACCCGGTGATCAACGTGGTGATCGAGATGCCGACCTGCGCGCCCGACAGCTGGAACGACAGCGTGCGATGGGCCCGCAACACCAGCTTGTCGCGGCGGCCGCCGGTGCGGGCATTCGCTTCGACAGTGCTGCGTTCCAGCGCCGTCAGGGAGAACTCGGCCGCGACGAAGACCGCAGTACCGGCGGTGAGCAGGACGAACGCGAGCAGACTCAGCAACGTCGTGGTGACACTCATCGCAGGCTCGGGGATCGGGCGCCGGGCACGTGGCCCGGCGAACTACTGGACGGTTCGGCGTCGTCCGGATCGGACGCAGCGGCGGTCACGGGCGCCAACGGCACGTGATCCCTTTCCCTCGCCTGCATCATGAAGTACTCATGTTAACCGGTCGTGGCAGGTCCGTCGGCTCACCAGCCGGTCGGAAGCGGATGCCCCTCGGCGAATCCCGCCGCTGACTGCACGCCGAGGACCACCCGGTCGTGCAGCTCGGCCAAGGTGGCGGCCCCGACGTAGGTGCAGGTGCTGCGCACTCCCGAGGTGATGTAGTCGAGTAGGTCCTCGACACCTCCCCGGGCTGGGTCGAGCCCCATCCGGGACGTCGAGATGCCTTCCTCGAACAGCGCCTTGCGGGCGCGGTCGAAGGCGCTGTCGCCCGCGGTCCTGGCGGCCACCGCGCGTTTGGACGCCATGCCGTAGCTCTCCTTGTACAGCCGGTCGTCCCGGTCGTACAACAGGTCGCCCGGCGACTCGTAGGTCCCGGAGAACCACGATCCGATCATCACGTTGGCCGCACCCGCTGCGAGCGCCAGAGCGACGTCGCGGGGGTGTCGCACGCCGCCGTCGGCCCACACGTGGCCACCCAATTCCCTTGCTGCGGACGCACATTCGCGGACAGCCGAGAACTGTGGGCGGCCGACGCCCGTCATCATCCTGGTGGTGCACATCGCGCCGGGTCCGACGCCGACCTTGACGATCGACGCGCCCGCGGAGATGAGGTCGCGAGTGCCGTCGGCGGAGACGACGTTGCCGGCGGCCAGCGGCAACCCGAGGTCGAGCGCGGCGACGGACTTGATCGCGTCGAGCATCTTGACCTGGTGACCGTGTGCGGTGTCGATGACGAGGACGTCGACGCCCGCTTCGGCCAGCGCGCTCGCCCTTGCGGCCACGTCACCGTTGATGCCGAGCGCGGCGGCGATGCGCAGCCGTCCCGTCGCGTCGACGGCGGGCGTGTAGATGCCCGCGCGAATCGCGCCGGTGCGGGTGAGCACCCCGGCGAGCGTCCCGTCCGGGCCCGTCATGACCGCGACGTCGATCGGGTCGTGCTCGAGCAGGTCGAAGACCTTGCGTGGATCGGTGCCGACCGGGGCGGTGACGAAGTCGCCCACCGCGACGTCGCGCACCCGCGCGAAACGGTCGACGCCCGCACAGGACGCTTCGGTGACCAGCCCGACCGGGCGTCCGTCGGCCACGACCACCGCGGCGCCGTGCGCTCGCTTGTGGATCAGCGCGGTCGCGTCGGACACCGAGTTGTCCGGCGTCAGGATCACCGGCGTGTCCACGACCAGGTCGCGGCTCTTGACGAAGTCGACGGTCGCCTTGACCGCGGAGATCGGAAGGTCTTGTGGCAGTACGGTGAGGCCGCCGCGGCGCGCGACGGTTTCGGCCATCCGCCGGCCCGCCACCGCGGTCATGTTGGCGACGACGACCGGGATGGTGGTCCCGGTGCCGTCGACGGTGGACAGGTCGACGTCGAAGCGCGAGGCAACGTCGGAACGCGACGGCACGATGAACACGTCGTCGTACGTCAGGTCGTAGGGCGGGGTGTGCCCCTCAAGAAATCTCATCGACCTCGAGTCTAGTTTTTCGCCGAGACTGCGGGGAGATCGAGTTCTGGAGTCAGATCGCGATCTGTGCGCAGTCTCGGCGTCATGCCTCGACTTCGCTGCGATCGCCACTCCACAGCGTGTGGAAGCGAGCGGCCGGGTCGGCGTCGATGCGCCCGTAGGTGTGCGCGCCGAAGAAGTCGCGCAGCCCCTGGGTCAGCGCCGCGGGCAGCCGTTCGGTGCGCAGCGCGTCGTAGTAGGACAGCGCCGAACTGAAGCCGGGGATGGGGATGCCCAACGCCGTGGCGGTGACCACGACGCGGCGCCAGCCGTCGACGGCTTCCTCGACCGCGGTGCGGAAGTAGGGCGCCACCAGGAGCGTGGCCAGCTCCGGGTCCTCGTCGTACGCCTCCTTGATGCGGTTGAGGAACTTCGCCCGGATGATGCAGCCGCCGCGCCAGATGGTGGCCAGGTCGCCGGGCGTGATGCCCCAGTCGTATTCGAGGCTGCCGGCCTGGATCTGGTTGAAGCCCTGGGCATACGCGACGATCTTCGATGCGTAAAGGGCCTGCCGGATGTCCTCGGTGAACGTCTCCGCGTTGTTCGGTTTGGCGCCAAGAGTGCCCGAGGCCAGGCCGGTGGTGGCCTTGCGCTGGGTCACCGAGC
Organism: Mycobacterium sp. RTGN6; assembly: GCF_033804605.1. NCBI lineage: Bacteria > Bacillati > Actinomycetota > Actinomycetes > Mycobacteriales > Mycobacteriaceae > Mycobacterium > Mycobacterium sp. RTGN6. Next base: position 733,174 of record NZ_JAPZKZ010000001.1, on the reverse strand, counting down.
CCGAAAGGGCGCGGGCGAAGACGGCCTCGGCGATGCCCGTGATCGGAACACCCAGATCAAGCGCCGACTTGACGGTCCAGCGGCCGGTGCCCTTCTGCTCGGCCTCGTCGAGGATCAGGTCGACCAGCGGCTTGCCGGTCTTGGCGTCGACCTGGCGCAGCACTTCGGCGGTGATCTCGACGAGGTAGCTGTCCAGTTCGCCCTTGTTCCACTCGGTGAAGACGTCGGCGATCTCCGCCGCGCCAAGCCCTACTGCGTCGCGCAGCAGTTGGTAGGCCTCACCGATCAGCTGCATGTCGGAGTACTCGATGCCGTTGTGCACCATCTTGACGAAGTGGCCGGAGCCGTCAGGCCCGATGTGCGTGCAGCAGGGCACGCCGTCGACGTGCGCGGAGATCTCCTCCAGCAGCGGGCCGAGCGATTGGTACGACTCGGCAGGGCCGCCGGGCATGATCGACGGTCCGTTCAGCGCGCCTTCCTCGCCGCCGGAGATGCCCGCGCCGACGAAGTGCAGCCCGCGTGCGCGAATGGCCTTCTCGCGGCGGATGGTGTCGGTGTACAGGGCGTTGCCGCCGTCGATGATGATGTCACCTTCCTCCATCGCGTCGGCAAGCTCGTTGATGACGGCGTCGGTGGGGTCGCCCGCCTTCACCATGATCAGCACTCGCCGCGGCTTCTCCAGTGCGGCAAGGAATTCCGGGATCGTCTCGCTGCGCACGAACTTGCCCTCCGAACCGTGCGCTTCGAGCAGCGCGTCGGTCTTGGCGACGGAACGGTTGTGCAGCGCGACGGTGTAGCCGTGGTGCGCGAAGTTCCTCGCGATGTTCGAGCCCATCACGGCCAGACCGGTGACGCCGATCTGAGCGGTGCCAACGGTGTTTTCAGACGAGCTCATGGAAGCCTTTCGGTTGGGTTGTGGCACACGGTCTTTGGACTTTGAACGACGTCTTGGGCTGGAAGGGCTATCGGGCGAACAAGCGTTGGAGCTCGGTCAACCACGGTACGGCGAGGGCGATGGTCGGCACGATCAGTACGGCCGCCGCGGCCAGGTAGGCCGTCGCTGAGAGCACCAGGCTGTTGGGGCGCCCCCCGAGGCGACGCACGCGCAACACGGTGGTCGGGCCGCCTGCGGCCAGCGCGCCCGACGGCGTGTGGCCCGACGCGCACGCGACCAAGGCGCGCGCCAGGGGAGTGGGACCGACCGCGCGGACGGCGGCGTCGTCGGCGAGTAGCTCGATGAGCAGCCGCACGGCGTCCAGCGCGTTGGCGCTGCGGACGAAGCGCGGAAATGCCGCGTGAACCGCGGTGAACATCTCCAGCACCAGGTCGTGACGCGCGCGCAGGTGGGCTTGCTCGTGACTGAGGATCGCGGAGATCTCGCTGTCGGAGAGCGTGGTGAGCGTGCCTTCGCTGACCACGACGCGGCTGCGGACGCCGGGCAGGCAGTAGGCGAGTGGCTGGGACACGTCGAGGATGCGCAGGCCACTCGCCCTGGTACACACCTCGGGGGTCGAGTCGGGGAAGATGCCAAGCAGGTCGACGAGCATCCGGTGGTGGGCCCTTCGGCGCCGGGTGGCGATCGCGACCTGAATCACCGCAACGGCGAGTCGGACACCGACAACCACGGTGAGCGCGAACACCACCACGTAGAGCGTCCACAGGGGCCACCCCAGCGTGGCGATTTCGCTGCTGATGGTGGCGGTCGGGCGCCCGTCGGGACCAGGGACGAAGAGCCTGCTCGCGATCGCGATGCCCGCACTGAACGCGGAGAGCACTGCGGCCAGTGCGATCGACTGCCACAACACGATCGCGGCGCGCGGCGCCCGCATGGGCCACGACGCTCGCGCCAGCATGGCGGGCACCGGCCCCACGAGGATCAGCGCGACGAGGGTGAAGGCCAGCGCGGACACACCGTCAGTGTCCCTCAGTCAGTGCCCTGACCGCCAGCCGACTGGGCATCCCGATGTTTGGTCTCCAATTCGGCCAACGCGCGGCGCAGTGCTGCGGCTTCGTCGGCCCCAACGCGCTCGACGAAGTTCACCAGTGCGGCCGCCCGACTACCGGAGTCCGAGACCTGGTCGAGGGCGTCGACCATGAGCCCGGCGACGAGCTCGTCGCGGCCGTGGGTGGGGGCGTAGCGGTGCGCACGATCGTCGCGATGTTGGACTACCAGGTTCTTCTTCGCGAGGCGTTGAAGCACGGTCATGATCGTCGTGTAGGCAAGGTCGCGCCGTGCCGCCAGCGCCTCGTGCACCTGGCGCACGGTCTGGGGTTCGCGCATGGACCACAGGTGATCCATCACCTCGCGTTCGAGTTCCCCGAGTCGCGTCATTTTCGCCATGTTCCGTTCACTCTCCTGAGCACTGAATTCAGGGTACTACTTGCTTACTACCGTGTGTCGTATCCGAACGCAGCGCCTGATTTCGCCGGCCTCGCGTGCACCGGCGGACTAGCCGGTCAGACCCCGTTCTTCCGCCGTTGTGAGTCCAGTCACAAGGGGTTACCCTCGCCGTCGGTCACACTATAGTAAGGCTAACCTAACTTGGAGGTGCTTCATGACGACGGCCGTCGACGACCCCCTCATCTCACGCATGGCGATCAGCCGGATGTTGCCGCTGCACGAGTCGAGTCGCCGATTGCGCGAGCTCTATCCCGAGTGTCCGCGGGTGTATGGCGTCGCCGTCATGGGCGACCTCACCCGCCGTCGTTGGTGGCCGCTGTCCGAGGTGCTCACCACCGATCGGCTGAGGGTGATGTTCGACGCCGCCAGCGCCGAGACCGACAGCCGCGTCGCGGTCGCCCAGCAGCTCGCCGCCACGTTGTCGCACGTCGTCATCGGGCGGGTCGTGCCACTGCTGGTGCTCGAGGGGCGCGCGTGGGACACGGGGCTCGAGAACCTCTGGGTGCACGTCGACTCCGAGGGGGCGATCGACTGGGTCGGCGTCTCCGACCCGACGCTGCGCGTCCTGCCCGAGGACCCGTACTTCAGCAGCGGCCACTCGGGGCTGCGGCGTTGCCATCCCGCGAGGGATCGGATCGTCGCGCTCCCGAGCGAGGCGGCGCTCACGACGTGGGTGGCGCATCGCAGTCATCGCGCCCTGACGCCGCTGTTCGACAAGCTGCTCGACATCAACGCGGGCGCGTTGACCGTGCCTGCGATGTGGCACATCGTCGGGACTGCGGTGGTCAGCGCGGCAACTCAGGTGCCACTGCTCGCCGGGTCGAGCGAGGTGACCAGCATGCGCCGCGCCCAGGCGGTGCTCGATGCGCTCGTCGGCTTCGGCGCTCCCGTCCGCGGGCAGAGCCGCGGGTGCGGAAGTAAGGTCTTGCTAAATTAGGGCAGCCTTGCCTATGCTGATGCGGTACTTCCAAGGAATGTCACGCACTTCCTTCCACGAACCACCGGACCAGCCGGAGTCCTGAGGGCTGCAGAGACTCCCGGTCCACTCGAGGGCGGGCCCCCCACACCCTGCGGGGCCCGCCCGCATCTTCTGGGTCGAACAACGACGTGTAGAAGTGATTCGTGACTTCCTCTGTGCCACCGGACGTGGGCGCCGGCTTCGACGGCGAACTCGGCCTGACCTTCCTGGAGGTCACCCCCGACGGCGGTCGGGCGCAGCTGACCATCAAGGACCATCTGCTGCAGCCGTGGGGCATCGTCCACGGCGGGGTGTACTGCTCGATCGTCGAGAGCCTCGCCAGCGTCTCGGCCCACGTCTGGCTCACCGCGGACGGCGGGGGTGGCACCGTCGTCGGCGTCAACAACAACACCGACTTCCTGCGGGCCATCTCCACGGGCACGGTGACCGCCGTGTCGACACCCATCCACCGCGGGCGACGCCAGCAGCTGTGGCTCATCACCATCACCGACGAGAACGACAAACTCGTGGCGCGCGGCCAGGTACGGCTTCAGAACATGCCGGACGCCAAACCGCCTGCCTGAGCGCGTGCGCTGCTGACTGCCGCTGGCCGTGGCAATATCGCCAGCTATGCGCTTGACCCCCCACGAGCAGGACCGGCTGATGATCTCGTACGCCGCCGAACTCGCCAGGCGCAGGCAGGCGCGCGGGCTGAAGCTCAACCACCCCGAGGCAGTCGCCGTGATCACCGACCACCTGCTGGAGGGGGCGCGCGATGGCCGCACCGTTGCTGAACTGATGGTCAGCGGTCGCGCGGTGCTCGCGCGGGAAGACGTCATGGAGGGCATTCCCGAAATGCTCTACGACGTCCAAGTCGAAGCCACGTTCCCCGACGGGACGAAGCTCGTCACCGTCCACCACCCGATCCCTTAAGGCGAGCCGATGATTCCTGGAGAAGTCGTCTTCGGCGACGGTGACATCGTCATCAACGAAGGTGCCGAGCGGCTCGAGCTGAACGTGGTCAACAACGGTGACCGTCCCGTTCAGGTGGGCAGCCACGTCCACCTCCCGCAGGCCAACGCGGCGCTGGAGTTCGACAGGGCCGCTGCCCACGGCCACCGGCTCGACATTCCGGCGGGTACTGCCGTTCGGTTTGAACCTGGTGTGGCACAACATGTCTCGCTAGTGCCCTTACGCGGATTGCGTGAAGTTCATGGACTGTCGCTGACCCCGCCCGGAAAGTTGGATGCCTCGTGAGCGAACTGTCCCGGGCGCGCTACACCGCGCTGTTCGGCCCAACCACCGGCGACCGGATCCGGCTCGCCGACACCGACCTGTTCATCGAGATCACCGAGGATCGCAGCGGCGGGCCCGGCCTTGCCGGCGACGAAGCCGTCTTCGGTGGCGGCAAGGTGCTGCGCGAGTCGATGGGCCAGTCCCGTGCCACCCGCGCGGACGGCGCGCCCGACACCGTCATAACGGGCGCGGTGATCATCGACCACTGGGGAATCATCAAGGCCGACATAGGTATTCGTGACGGCCGCATCGTGGCGATCGGCAAGGCGGGCAACCCCGACATCATGTCGGGCGTACACCCCGACCTGGTGGTCGGACCGTCCACCGAGGTGATTGCCGGCAACGGCCGCATCGTCACCGCGGGCGCCATCGACTGCCACGTGCACCTGATCTGTCCGCAGATCATGGAAGAGGCGTTGGGCGGCGGCATCACCACGATCATCGCCGGTGGCACGGGTCCCGCCGAGGGCAGCAAGGCCACCACCGTGACGCCCGGGTCCTGGCACCTGGCGCGAATGCTCGAGGCGCTGGACACCTGGCCGCTGAACGTCGCGCTACTCGGCAAGGGCAACACGGTGTCCGCCGAGTCCATGTGGGAGCAACTGCGCGGTGGCGCAGCGGGTTTCAAGCTGCACGAGGACTGGGGCACCACTCCGGCCGCCATCGACGCCTGCCTGACCGTGAGCGACGCGGCGGGCGTGCAGGCCAACATCCACACCGACACCTTGAACGAAGCGGGTTTCGTCGAGGACACCCTCGCCGCGATCAAGGGCCGGTCGATCCACGCGTATCACACCGAGGGGGCGGGCGGCGGCCACGCGCCGGACATCATCACCGTGGTGTCGCACCCGAACGTGTTACCCAGCTCGACCAATCCGACCCGTCCGCATACCGTCAACACGCTCGACGAGCATCTCGACATGCTGATGGTGTGCCACCACCTCAACCCAAGCGTCCCAGAGGATCTCGCGTTCGCCGAGAGCCGCATCCGGCCTTCGACGATCGCCGCTGAGGATCTACTGCACGACATCGGTGCGATCTCGATGATCGGCTCCGACGCGCAGGCGATGGGCCGCATCGGTGAGGTGGTGCTGCGCACCTGGCAGACCGCACACGTCATGAAGCGGCGCCGCGGCGCACTCGAAGGCGACGGGGCGGCCGACAACAACCGGGTTCGCCGCTACGTGGCGAAGTACACGATCTGCCCGGCCGTTGCGCACGGTCTCGACCACGAGATCGGGTCGGTCGAGGTCGGCAAGCTTGCGGACCTGGTGCTGTGGGAGCCGGCCTTCTTCGGCGTGCGCCCGCACGCGGTGGTCAAGGGCGGAATGATCGCGTGGGCGGCGATGGGGGACGCGAACGCGTCGATCCCCACGCCGCAGCCCGTGCTGCCGCGACCGATGTTCGGCGCCTCGCCGGTTGCGGCGGCGGCCACGTCGGTGCACTTCGTGGCACCGCAGGCCATCGAGGACGGTCTGGCCGACCGGCTCGCGGTCAGCCGACGGCTGGTGGCGGTCAAGAATGTTCGGCAAATCGGTAAAGCTCAGATGCCGCTCAACGACGCACTCCCGCGCATCGAGGTCGATCCCGACACGTTCACCGTCACGATCGACGGCGACGTCTGGGCTGAGCAGCCGGCCACCGAACTGCCCATGGCGCAGAGATACTTCCTGTTCTGATGTCGAGCCTGACCGACCTCTCCACACTGCTGGCCTTGTCCGACTCGCGGCTGCCGACGGGCGGTCACGTGCACTCCGGCGGTGTCGAGGAAGCGGTGACCAGCGGGCTGGTGGTGGATCTGCCGACGCTGCGGGCCTTCCTGCGCAGGCGCATCCGCACCCACGGCCTGGTAACCGCCTCGGTGGCGAGCGCGGTTCACGCGGGCACGTGCAGCGTCGCCGAGGCTGACCGCGAAACCGACGCTCGCACACCGGCTCCCGCCGCACGCACGGCATCGCGGGCACAGGGTAGGGGACTCGCCCGGCTGGCCCGCAAGGTGTGGCCCGACGCGGACTGGGACGAGATCGGGGCCAAACCGCACCTCGGCGTGGCGGCCGGGATGGTCGGCAGGCGGAGCGGACTGTTGCCCGAACATTCCGCGCTTTCGGTCGTGTACACCACGATGACCGGGTCGGCGACGGCCGCGCAGCGCCTTCTTGCCCTCGATCCCGGTGACGTCGCGGCGCTCACCTTCGAACTATCGCCGCTGTGCGACCAGACCGCCGCCGAGGCGACCAAGGAGCTCGCCGACCTCTCCGACCCGCTGCTCGACGTGTTGGCCCAGCGCCACGCCGAACGCGAGCGGCCGCTCTTCGCCTCCTGACGCTCATAGCCCGAAAGGCACCCCATGCCACCACATCTGCTCGACGGTGAGCCCCACACTCACACCGAACGGCCGCGCCGAATCCGCCACTCTGGCGAGCCGCTGAGGATCGGCGTCGGCGGGCCCGTCGGCTCGGGCAAGACCGCATTGGTGGCGGCGTTGTGCCGGCAGCTGCGCGACGAACTGTCCCTCGCCGTGCTGACCAACGACATCTACACCACCGAGGACGCCGACTTCCTGCGCAGGCACGCAGTGCTTCCCGACGAGCGCATCGCCGCCGTCCAGACCGGCGGGTGTCCACACACCGCGATCCGCGACGACATCACCGCCAACCTCGACGCCATCGAAGACCTGATCGCGGGCAACCCCGCCCTCGATCTGATCCTCGTCGAATCCGGTGGCGACAACCTCACCGCCACGTTCTCCTCCGGTCTGGTGGACGTTCAGCTCTTCGTCGTCGACGTGGCAGGCGGTGACAAGGTGCCGCGTAAGGGTGGGCCCGGCGTGACGTTCTCAGATCTATTGGTGATCAACAAGACCGACCTGGCCCCGATGGTCGGCGCCGACCTCGACGTGATGCGCCGCGACGCCGCCATGGTGCGCGGTGACCGGCCCTTCGTGCTGATCTCACTCACCGAGGACCCGACGACGGGTCCGGTGCTGGACTGGGTGCGCGCCCAACTGCGCGTGCCGGTCGAGAGCTGACCGCCGCTGATGCGGTCCGACGTCCTGATCGTTGCGCGCCCCGACCGGGCGCCGCTGCTGGAGTGCACCGGCGGCGTGGCGGCCCGCCGCACGGAGGCCGACACGGTGCATCTGGTGTCGGCCGCCGCCACTCCCTTGGGCGGCGACGTCATCTGGGTGCGGATCGTCGTCGAACCGGGCGCGCGCCTGCGGGTGCGTACCGCGGCGGCCACCATGGTGCTGCCGGGAACCATGACGGCGCAGTCGATGGCGTGCTGGGAGCTCGACGTGGCGGGGGAGCTCGATCTCGACCCCCAGCCCACGATCGTCGCAGGGGAGTCGCGCCACGTCACCACCACCCGACTGACGCTCGCCGAGACGGGTCGGGTGCGGATACGCGAACGCATCCAGATCGGCAGATCCTTTGAGCGCAAGGGCTTCTGGTCGGGAACCCTGCTCGCCGACATCGACGACGCACCGCTGCTGCGGCATCGGATCGAAGTGGGTACCGGCGCCGTCGCAGACGACGAGTTGAGTGCGCCACGCGCGTGCGTCAGCGAACTGCGTTATCCCGAAACGACGTTCGAGGCCGCGGGCACGCTACTCGAGCTGGCCGCGGGCGGCTGCCTTGCGACGTGGCAGGGCGAGCGCCTGTGAGCTCTCAGCGCTCACCGCGGACTGCGTGGTAGACGCTAAAGCCAGCGAGCGTGCCCAGCGCGATGGAGAACACCGCGGCGACAGTCGACCCCAACGTGTCGACGTCGGCCGGGCCGCCGGTGGCCGCCTGGCTCAGGGTCACGAAGCTCAAGGCTCCGGGCACCAATGCCCAGAACGACGCAAGCATCATCACGATGGCCGGCGGCGACGTCCTTATGCGGGAAGCCACCAAGGCGAACGGCGCGACGAAGAACGCGCCGACGGCGCCGCTATGCGACGGTGACAGAAACATGCCGCCGACCTTCTGCCCAACCAACGCCACGGCGATGGCCGCCATCAGCCACAACAGTGACCCTTTGGGTGCGGACAAGTAGACGTAGAGCCCGATCGCGACCAGAACCACGGCCACGTATAGCGACCAGGAGCCCATCTGGGGTGACGGCTCCTGCGGATCCACCGTTCCCGCGACGTGGGTACCGAGCCCCACGCCGAACACCAGCAGGCCCAGCTGTGCGACGCCGTACACGAGTCGACTGGCGCCCGCGACGATCGCCGAACTGGCCAGCTCCATCGCGCCGATGGTCAACGCCATGCCCGGCAGGATCGCCACCAGCGCGGGGCTGATCACCCGCACGAGCCCATCGTTGGCGGCGTCGGCGACGAACAGCGTCGCGAGGATGGTCGCGATCATCGCGCAGAGCGTCGGCAGCACCGGATTCAGTGCGGGGAACGGCCTGCCCAGCATGACGACCGCCCCGACGACCAGCCCGAGGAAGAGGTACCCGGGCAGCGCCGCCCAGGTGGGATCGATGGTCATGCCGAAGCCGACCGTGGTGACGGCGTAGGCGGCGATGGTCGCCACCGGTCCGAAGCGCGGCCGCATCGCTCGAGCCGCCGAAACCGCCGCGATGGCGTCCGGGGGCGTGATGCCGCCGACGGCCGCAAGCTCGGCGATGCGGTCGATACGACCGGCCAGGTCGAGTTGCAGTGTCGCATGAGTGGACGTGTCCACCTCGTAGCCCACGCGGCCGACCTGAATCACCAGCACGGTCGGCAACGCCACCACCCGCACCGTCTTGGACGTGTACCGCGGAGCGATGGTGAGCAGCCGAGCGGCCACCAATTGGGATGGTTGCTCGACTTCGAGCAACGCGATACCCAGTTCACGGAGCATCGCGGCCACTTCGGCTTCGTCGTGGGCGTCGGGTTCGGTGACGGCGTCCGAAGCCTCTTTGCGCACCGAGCGCCAGAGTCGCTGGGTCCAGTCACTCCAGCTGCCGGTCATCGCCCCTCAGTGTGCACCAGCATCCGCCGGAAAGCGGACGGCAGTGCCAGAATCCCGGGTCGCTTCGCTCCTGCCCTCCGAAAGGCCGCGCTAACTCGCGGCTTTCTCGGTTTCCTGCACCGAGGCCGCGACTTCCTCGAGCTGCTCGATCCTGGTGCGCGCATAGGCCTGCTGCTCGGTGATCGTGAGCTGCCCGCGGTCGCGGCTCAGGAACGTCACCGCCCACGACAGCAGCGTCGCAATCTTGGTCTTGAAGCCGACCAGGTAGATGAGGTGCAGGCCCAGCCAGGCCAACCATGCGATGAAGCCGCCGAACTCGAGCTTGCCCACTTGCGCTACCGCGTTGAACCGCGACACCGTCGCCATCGAGCCCTTGTCGAAGTACTTGAACGGCTCGCGGGGCTTGGGAATGGTGCCGTGCTCGCGTGCCTTTGCCTCGTTCTGGAGGATCTTCGCCACGTACTTGCCGCCCTGGATGGCACCCTGGGCCATACCGGGCACGCCCTCGACGAAGGCCATGTCGCCGACCACGAACACGTTGGGGTGACCCGGAATCGACAGGTCGGGGTTCACCTTCACGCGCCCCGCGCGATCGATCTCGGTGTCGGACTGCTCGGCCAGATCGCGGCCAAGCGGGCTGGCGGACACGCCCGCGGACCACACCTTGCACGACGCTTCGATCCGTCGGATGGTGCCGTCGGAGTCCTTCACCGTGATGCCATTGCGGTCGACGTCGGTGACCATGGCGTTGAGCTGAATCTCGACGCCCATCTTCTCCAGGCGTGCCTTCGCCTTGAGGCCCAGCTTCTCGCCCATCGGAGGTAGTACCGCCGGCGCGGCGTCCAGCAGGATGACGTGAGCCTCGGAGGGATCGATGTGCCGGAAGCTGCCCTTGAGCGTCTGGTCGGCCAATTCCTGGATCTGCCCGGCCATTTCAACGCCCGTCGGGCCCGCACCCACGACGACGAACGTCAAGAGCTTCTTGCGGCGCTCCGGATCACTCGACCGCTCGGCCTGTTCGAAGGAGCCCAGGATGCGCCCTCGTAGTTCGAGCGCGTCGTCGATCGACTTCATCCCCGGTGCCCATTCGGCGAAGTGGTCGTTGCCGAAGTAGGACTGCCCGGCACCCGCGGCGAGGATCAGCTCGTCATACGGCGTGCGGTAGGTGTGGCCAAGCAGTACCGAGTCGACCGTCTGATTCTCCAGGTCGATGTGTGTGACGTCGCCGAGCAGCACCTGAGCGTTCTCCTGCTTGCGCAGGATCAGCCGCGTCGGCGGGGCGATCTCGCCCTCGGAGATGATGCCGGTGGCCACCTGGTAGAGCAGCGGCTGGAACAGGTGGTGCGTCGTGCGGGCGATCAGCTTGACGTCGACGTCGGTGCGCTTGAGGGCCTGAGCGGCGTTCAGACCACCGAAGCCCGATCCGATGATGACGACCTTGTGCCGATCCGATGCCTTGGCGCCGGGATGGCTCATTTCAGCTCCTCGCGGGAAGACCCACCTTTGACAACTGTTACAACGAACAGGTTAGTCGGCGGGCTTCCCAGGAGCGCGGTGAGATGCCCCACCACCCCCGTTGTTCACGCAGTGATCAGCGGTTTGAGCAGCTCCGCGACAGCCGTGGCGCCACCGGGCTGATAGCCGTTGAAGCTCGTCACCGGGCTCAGGATCACGCCGTCCACACCGGCGTCGAAGACCTTCGTCTTGATCTGGTCGGCGACCTGCTCGGGGCTTCCGAAGACCGCTTGCTGCCTGAAGTCCTCGGGGATGAAGTCGGCGGTGACGTTCTCGTCGATGATCGCGATTGCCAGCACGCTGGTCTCGAGCGTGGCCGGATCGCGTCCGATCTTCTCGCAGTTCTCGCGGATGACGGCCAGCTTGTGGGGCAGCTCGTCGAACCCGGCGATGATGTTGAGGTGGTCGAAGTACTTGGCCGCCAACGGAATGGTCTTCTTCTCGCCGCTTCCGCCGATCATCAGCGGAAGGTGGTCGCGGAAGCGGGGTTCGGCCATCGCCTCCTGCGTGCGGTAGTACTTTCCGTTGACCGTCGGTCGCTTGCCCTCGAGCATCGGCAGGATGATGTCGAGCGCCTCGCCGAGCTTGTTGAACCGATCGGTGAAGGTCCCGAATTCGTAGCCAAGAGAGTCGTGTTCGAGTTCGTACCACCCGGTGCCGATGCCGAGCACGGCGCGGCCCTGACTGATCACGTCGAGCGTGGTGATGGCCTTGGCGAGCAACGTCGGATTGCGGTAGGAGTTCCCGGTGACCAGGGTGCCGAGCTGCACCTTCTCGGTCACGCTGGCGAGCGCCCCGAGCGCCGTGTACGCCTCGAGCATCGGCTGATCGGGCGTGCCGAGTCCGGGCAGTTGATAGAAGTGGTCCATCACGAAGACCGAGTCATAGCCGGCGGCTTCGGCTTCCTGCGCCTGCGCGATCACGGTGGGGAAGAGCTCGCTGACGCCGGTGCCGTAGGAGAAGTTGGGGATCTGGAGTCCGAGTCGAATCGTCACGTCTTCGACCTAACCACCGATCAAGGCGGAGGGTCGTCCGTTTCGCTTGGCGCGAAGCGGGAATAAACCGCGGGGTTAGCCGAAGTTGGCGAGCGCACCGGAACTCACGTGCAGCGTCTGGCCGGTGATGTGGCGGGCGGACGGCGTCGTCAGGAACAACGCGAGCCGGGTGAGTTCGGCGGCGACTGACGGTGCCGTGCCACCGATGCCGTCGTAACCGGGCTCGGCGCCACGGCCCGCCGCTACCGCGTTGACGGTGATGCCGCGGATGCCGAAGTGGCCCGCCTGGCCCGCGGTCCAGTTGGACACCGCGGCCTTGATGGCGGCTTCCGGGCTGCCTTCGCGCGGGCTGTCGGGCACGATGTTGACGATCGCACCGCCGGAGCGCAGGTGGTCGCCGAGGATCTGGACCGTCAGCACCGCCGAGAGCAACGTGGCGTCGAGCGCGTTGCGCCATGCGGCGGCGTGGTCGGCGAGGGTGAACGCGCGCGGATCGCCTGCCGCCCAACGCGGAGCGGGCACGTTGACGATCGCGTCGAGGTGGTGCGGGAACAGGCTGCGGGCCTCTTCGAGGCTGGCCGCATCGGTGTTGTCGAAGACGATCGAGTCGACGTCCAACTCCTTGGCGGCGACGTCGAGATCGTCGCGACGGGCGCCCGCGATCACCACCGTGTGGCCGGCATCGCGGAAGCCCTCCGCGATGGTGCGTCCGAGTTCGGTGTCGCCACCGGTGAGCAGCATGTCCATCGCCACGACCTCCTCGTGTTCAACGCTGAACCCAGCGAGTCGAGCGTCATGTTACTGGACAGTAGCTACGGGGGGAAACTCGCCACGCGGATAACCACGGACACGTCCCGCCGGGTGCCCTAGGGTTCAACTCGTGAGGCGCATTCACCCAGGCCGCGCGGGGGACGGCGCCCGCTCGCGGGCGGGTCTCGCCCGACCTTGATCCGCTCGGCCGGACTGCCCCGCTGGCTCTACGTCCCCGCCGCCATCGGCGCAATCTTCGTCATCCTTCCGCTGGTCGCCGTCGCGACGAGGGTCGACTGGCCCAGCTTCTGGTCGCTGATCACCAGCACGTCGTCGTTGACCGCGCTGGAGCTCAGCCTCAAGACCGCCGCCGCCAGCACCGCGCTGTGCATCGTGCTCGGCGTGCCGATGGCCATGGTGTTGGCCCGAAGCGACGCCCGAGTGGTGCGGTGGATCCGGCCGCTGATCCTGCTGCCACTCGTGCTGCCGCCGGTGGTCGGCGGCATCGCACTGCTCTATGCGTTCGGTCGGCTAGGGCTGATCGGCCAGTACCTGGACGCTGCCGGGATCCGCATCGCGTTCACGACGTCGGCGGTGGTGCTGTCCCAGACGTTCGTGTCGTTGCCGTTCCTGGTGATCGCCATGGAGGGGGCCGCCCGCACGGTGGGCGCCGACTACGAAGTAGTCGCTGCGACGCTGGGCGCACGCCCGACGACCGTCTGGCGACGAGTCTCCCTGCCGCTGTTGGCTCCCGGGCTTGCCTCGGGCGCGGTGTTGGCGTTCGCCCGCTCCCTTGGCGAGTTCGGCGCGACGCTGACGTTCGCGGGCTCTCGGGAGGGCGTGACCCGCACCTTGCCCTTGGAGATCTACCTGCAACGCGAGAGCGACGCCGATGCCGCGGTGGCCCTGTCGGTCCTGCTGGTGGTCGTCGCCGCCGTCGTGGTGGTGGGCCTCGGCAGCCGCAGGCTCAAGGCGGGTGGCGTCGGTGGCTGGTGAGTCGACATGACCGGCGTTGAACTCCGGGCCCGGGTCGAAAGGCGCAGTGTCGACCTCGAATTGAGCCTCGATCCGGGCGAAGTGCTGGCCGTGCTCGGGCCGAACGGCGCGGGGAAGTCGACGGTGCTGCACGTCATCGCCGGGCTGCTCCGGCCCGACGACGGCACCGTCCGGGTGGGCGACCGCGTGCTCACCGACACGTCCTCGGGCATCGACGTTCCCACGTACGACCGACGCGTCGGACTGCTCATGCAGGACCCCCTGCTGTTTCCGCACCTCGACGTCGCCGCCAACGTCGCGTTCGGACCTCGCAGCGGAAAGCGACTCGGCCGCAAGGACTCTCGCGAGATGGCGCACCACTGGCTCGGCGAGGTCGAGGCGGCCGAGTTCGCCGACCGGATGCCGCGTCAGCTGTCGGGCGGCCAGGCGCAGCGCGTGGCGCTGGCCCGCGCGTTGGCGGCCGAGCCCGACGTGATGCTGCTCGACGAACCGATGGCCGGGCTGGACGTCGCGGTCGCGACCGCAATGCGCCAGGTGCTGCGCCGGGTGCTGGCCCGCGACGGCCGATCCGCCCTGCTCGTCACTCACGACCTGCTCGACGTCGTCACGCTCGCCGACCGCGTCGTCGTCATCGAGTCGGGCCTCGTCGTGGAGTCGGGGACCTCGGCGGGGATCCTGGCGGCCCCACGGAGCCGGTTCGGCGCCAGATTCGCGGGCGTCAACCTGGTCAGCGGCCGCGTCGACGACTCCGCGACGCTCGTCACCGAATGGGGCACGGCGTGGCACGGCACCGCGGGTGGCTCACTCGCGGTGGGCCGCCCGGCGGTCGCAGTGTTCGCGCCGTCCGCGGTGGCGGTGTACCGCGACCAACCCCACGGCAGCCCCCGCAATGTGGTCGAATTGGTGGTCGCCGAACTCGACAGCCGCGGACCCGCGGTGCGGGTGCGATCCGAGGAACAACCCGACGGAGCCCCCGGCCTCGCGGCCGACGTCACGGCCGAGTCGGCGGTCGACTTGAGCTTGGCGCCGGGGGAGCGCGTGTACTTCGTCGTGAAGTCGCAGGAGGTCGCGCTCTACGCGACGCCGTAACGGGGTTCGCGTCGCGAACGATCAACCGGCGAGACCTCCAGAGATCGCGCCCGCGCGACCTCTCGGGCTCTTTTGTGTCAGCAATCACCATTCTGGCGTGTTTGCACAGAGTTGTTCCCCTACAGCAATTTCCAAGATTGACACTCTAAGAGCAACTCACACTTGCGTCACGGCGGTAACACGGTAGTTTCTTCCCCATGCAGCACCCGGGCGCAAGCAATCGACGACGCAAGAACCTGTCCAGATCGTTGGCGACTGCCGCTGTGGCGTGTGCCACCGCGGCGGCGCTAGTGCTGCCCGGAGCGGCCAACGCCGAGCCGGAGCCCGCACCTCCGCCACCGCTGCCTCCAGGCCAGGGACCGTTGGTTCCGCCGCCTGCCGACCCCAACGCGCCACCGCCACCACCTGCCGACCCGAACGCGCCACCGCTCGATCCGAACGCTCCGCCCCCGCCGCCACCGCCGGAGCCGGGCCGCGTCAACAACGCGCCAGGTGGGTTCAGCTACCTGGTACCCGCCGGGTGGAAGGTCTCCGACCAGACCCAGCTGTCGTACGGGCAGGCACTGCTGACCAAACTCCCGCCTGCCGGGTCCGAGCAGAGCCCGACTGACACCAGTGTGCTGCTTGGCCGGCTCGACCTGAAGTTGTTCGCAGGAGCCGAGACCGACAACGCCAAGGCGGCCGCGCGACTGGCGTCCGACATGGGCGAGTTCTTCATGCCGTTCGCGGGCACGCGAATGAGTCAGGAAGCCGGGCCGCTCGACGCGGCAGGCGTGCCAGGGGCATTCTCGTCGTACTCGGTGAAGTTCACCGATACCACCAAGCCCGACGGACAGATCTGGGCC
The DNA here is from genome assembly GCF_033804605.1 of Mycobacterium sp. RTGN6. Taxonomy (NCBI): domain Bacteria; kingdom Bacillati; phylum Actinomycetota; class Actinomycetes; order Mycobacteriales; family Mycobacteriaceae; genus Mycobacterium; species Mycobacterium sp. RTGN6. The sequence goes on along the minus strand of NZ_JAPZKZ010000001.1, from coordinate 717,380 downwards.
GGAGTGGTCGGCGCGCCGGTACCGGTGGGCACCCCACGCGGTCAGCGCACCCCCGAGCGTTGGTTCGTGGTCTGGCTCGGCACCGCGACCCAACCCGTCGACAAGGGCGCGGCGGCAGCGCTGACGCAGTCGATCCGGCCGTGGACACCACCGCCGCCGCCCGAGGCTCCGCCGCCCGACCCGAACGCGCCGCCACCCGATCCGAACGCGCCGGCGCCGCGGCCCGGTGTCGGGGTTCCCGTGCCAGTTACCAACGCGCCGCCGGAGATGTTGCCGGCCGGCTGAGCGCACGGCGCAGCTCTTTTAGTTGGATCGTGCCCCTAAAGTCGTCTAATTCGTTACCCGACGCGGGTATACCGAAGGGTGGCTTAGCACCGCGCTAGCCGGCGACGGGTAGGAGATCCCCATGGACATGATCGTTGCGACCACACAGCAACTGGCCTTCGCGCCGCCCACCGCCGTGGGATGGATCGCATACATCATCATCGGTGGCATAGCTGGCTGGTTGGCGGGAAAGATCGTCAAGGGCAGCGGGCAGGGCATCGTGATGAACATCCTGGTCGGCGTCATCGGAGGCTTTCTCGGCGGGTTCCTACTGGAGCTGCTGGACTTCAACGTCGCCGGCGGCAGACGGTTCTTCACCTTCTTGACCGCGCTGCTCGGAGCGGTGATCCTGCTGTGGGTCGTCGGCCTGGTGCGCCGAGGGTCGAGCAAGGCGCGCTGATCAGGCGGCCGATCAAAGCGCGGCAAGCACGCCACGCATCGCCGCGCTGAGGCTGCCCGACCCCGAGCGGTAGAGCGGGCCGCGGCCGTCGGCCAGCAGGATGCGCAGCCGCGCCATGCCGCGGGCCCGCACGGGGAACGGCTCCGCCAACCGCTGGACCACGTCCTCGAAGACGCCGGTCGCGTGGTGAATTGCCTCCGCCCGCACGGGAACCCGTGGATTGATGCCGTCCCATCCGGTTTCGGCATCGCTCATCGCCACGCAGAGGGCGCGGCTCAGCTCGGCCCGTTCCGAGGGTGCGGTCAGGCGCGCGTGGTGCACGGCGAGCGCGGTGCCGGGGACTGGCGTGACGCCGGCGTCCACCTGTCGGTCGTATCGCGCCGCGAACAGTTTCGCGCGCAAACGTTCGGGCCAGCTCGGTTGCACACCCGACTCGTACGGCCTGGCGCGAATGGTGAGTTCGAACTCGACCAACTCCGGCCAGGTCGGATGCGGTGATGCCATCTCGATCTCCTCCTCTTCACTTCATGTCAGGGCCATTTCGTGACTAACGTCGACGTTATACCGGTCACGGTGACCAGTCAAGCCTTTACGATGGTCACGAAGCGCGTAGAGTGTCGGCATGTCTCATACGGATCAGTGGTTCGGCGACCTGGAGGCCAAGCCTGCGCCAGGGCCCTTGCGCCGTGTCCAAGGCTTCATCAACACCCTCGACCGCGAGTCGGGTCAGGACCGCCTGGTAGCGCTCGCCGACGCCCAGCCGTGGCTGGTCTCGAACGGGTTGCTTGCCCCCGACGACGCGCTGACCGCCGATGACCTCGACGTCCTAGTCGGCGTGCGAGAAGGGCTGCGCGCGTTGGTGATTCACAACACCGGCGGACCCCTGCCCGATGCAGCGGCCACCGCGCCTCTTCGCCGACTCGCCGAGGAAGTCTCGATTCGGGCGTCCGTAGGCGACGACGGCCGGGTGACCGTGGGACCCGTCGGCGACACCGTGCGGGCCCGCCTGACCGGGCTGCTGCTCGTCGTCGAGGCGGCGCAGCGCGACGGCACGTGGGCCCACCTCAAGGCGTGCGCCAACGACGACTGCCGGTGGGCGTTCTACGACCGCTCCCGCAACCACGGCGGAACCTGGTGCGACATGGCGTCGTGCGGGAACAAGCTGAAGAACCGCGACTTCCGCGCCCGCAAGCGCGTCACACGCTAAGTCGACGCGTGCCAGACGAGCGCGGCCGCCAGTGCGCCGAGCCCGTTGAGCGACCAGTGCAATGCGATCGGTGCGATCAGGCTGCCACTGCGCCTGCGCAACCACGTGAAGATGAAGCCGGCCGCGCCGGTCGCGATAACGGCGAGCACGACTCCCGCCACCATGCCGAGCACACCGCCGCCGAACAACCGCAGGAAGCCCACGTTGCTGCTGGTCAGACCTAGTGACGTGGCGATGTGCCAAAGCCCGAAGAGCAACGACCCGGCAGCGGCGACGCCACGAAAACCCCACGCCCGATCGAGCGTGCCGTGCAGTACACCGCGGAAGGCGAGCTCTTCTGGAATCACGGTCTGCAACGGGATGATGACCATCGACGCGATCAGCGCGCCCGAGAGCGTGGCGTAGTGATCGTTCATGAACATCGGCCTGGTCCAGGGGAGCAGCACCCCGACGGCGATCACCGAACCGACCAGGGCCACCGCCCCGAACGCGTAGCCCGCACCGGACCGCCAGTGTTCGCGACCGAGCCCGAGCTCGCTCCAGCCGAGCCCCCGTGACCGGACGAGCAACACCAGCCCGACGGCCGCAGCGGGAACGGTGGCGAAGTTCGCCAAGGGCGTGGTGAAGTGTGCGACGAGGTTCGTCACCGCGAGCACCACGACGACCACGCCGATGTCGACGTAGATGCGGTAGTGGTGCAGAGCCGACAGCTGACCGATCAGCGGATGGGGCGGCGCCTCGACCGCGCTGACGTCAGACATAACCGACCAAGTGTACTTGCGAATGGCGTGCGCCCAGTTCAGCTGCGCTGAGGCATCCAGAACGGTCAACCCGCGGACGTCGACGCGCGACGGGTGATCAATACTGTTCCCCATGCTTGACAGGTGTCAGCTTTTGGCCTCGCTGCGGGTGCTCGACGTGGGCGGGGCCGAGTCGGATGGCGTCGGCCGACTGCTTGCCGACCTGGGCGCCGACGTACTGAAAATCGAGCCACCTGGGGGAGCCGCCGACCGCACCGCGGGCCCCACTGTTTTGGGCGCAGGGATCCAGTTCGCGCTGAGCAACGCCAACAAGCGCTGCGCGACGCTCGACGCCGCTGATGCCGGCGACCGCGACCGGTTCATCGACCTCGCCGGCGGTGCCGACATCGTGATCGACGGGGGAACCCCAGGCCGGGCCGCGGCGTTCGGCACGTCGTGTGCCGAACTCGCCGATCGGTTCCCCCAGCTCGTCGCGCTGTCGGTGACCGACTTCGGCGGGGCAGGGCCGTGCGCGTCGTGGCGGGCCACCGACTCGGTGCTGTACGCGATGTCGACGGCGCTATCGCGGTCCGGGCCCACCGAGGGCAGGCCGGTGCTCCCGCCCGATGGCATCGCGTCGGCCACCGCCGCCGTTCAGGCCGCGTGGACCGCACTCGTCGCCTACTACCACCGGCTGCGTCACGGCACAGGCGACTTCATCGACTTCTCCCGCTTCGAGGCCGTCGTCCAGTCGTTGGATCCGCCGTTCGGCTCCGAGGGCCAGGCCGCCGTCGGCCTGAAGGCATCCGGCGAATTGTGGCGCGGACGGCCCAGGAATCAGCAGCTCTATCCGACGTTCAGCTGTCGCGACGGGTACGTACGAATATGTCTGCTGTCACCACGTCAGTGGCGGGGAATGCGGGCGTGGCTCGGTGAGCCCGAACGGTTCTCGGATCCGGAACTCGAGACGATCGCGGCCCGCTACGCCGCGTCCAACGACATCAACGAAGCCATTGCAGAGCTGGTCGCCGCCCAGACGATGGACGACCTGGTCGCGGAGGGGCAAGCTCGCGGCGTGCCGATCGCCGCGGTGCTCACCCCCGCGGAAGCGTTGGCGTCGGACCACTTTCGCGCCGTGGGTGCGTTGACCGAGGTCGAACTCGCCACCGGTGCTCGACTGGCCGTCCCGACGGGGCCGTTCGTCGTCGACGGCAGGCACGCGGGATTCGAGCGGCCCGCGCCTGCCCCTGGAGCAGACGAACCCGTCTGGAACGCGACGCGACCGGCGCCCAACGCCAGCTTCTCCGCCGACTCGGGCACCGGGCGACCGTTCGACGGCCTGCGCATCCTCGACCTTGGCGTGATCGTCGCCGGTGGCGAACTCGGCCGGCTGTTCGCAGATCTTGGCGCAGAGGTCATCAAGGTCGAGAGCGCCGCCTATCCCGACGGGCTGCGCCAGACGTTGCCCGGTCAGCCGATGAGCAGATCGTGGGCGTTGACGCACCGCAACGAGCACAGCCTGGGACTGGACCTCCGCACTGCCGACGGCGCCGCGATCTTCGGCCGGCTGGTGGCCGATTCCGACGCGGTGTTCGCGAACTTCAAGCCGGGAACGCTTGATTCGCTTGGCTTCTCCTACGATCGGCTTCGGGCCGTGAACCCGCGGATCGTGCTGGCCGAGAGCAGCGCCTTTGGCGCGACGGGGCCCTGGAGCACCAGGATGGGCTACGGGCCACTGGTGCGGGCTACGACCGGCGTCAGTCGACTGTGGACCTCGGACGATCCCGATGATCCCGGCTTCTACGATGCGACGACGATCTTTCCCGACCACGTCTCGGCGAGGATCACTGCGATCGCCGCGCTGGCGGCCCTTATCCAGCGCGAAACAGCGGGATTCGTCGGCCGCGTGCATATCTCGCAGGCCGAAGTCGCCGTCAACCAACTCGCTGCGGCCTACGTCACCGATGCGGCCCGCGCCGGGAAACTGCCCGTCGTCGCCGACGACGCGGTGCACGCCGTGCTTCGGTGCGTCGGCGACGACGAATGGTGCGTCGTCTCGGTACGGTCCAACGACCACCGTGCCGCACTGTCCAGACTGATGGGCGTGGCCGAATTGCCTAATGACAGAACGGAGTTCGTCGCCGCCGTGTCGGCGTGGACGGAAACTCGCGACAAGGCCGTCGTCACTCGGTTGCTTCAGGACGCCGGCGTACCCGCCGGCCCGATGAACCGTGCGGTGGACGTGTTGGCCGATACGCAGCTGGGGCACCGCAAGGTCTTCGCGAACATGGTCCATCCATTGTTCGACGCACCGATGCCCACCGGGCAACGGCCCGCACCGTCGCGTCACATCCCCGACGCAGAGCTGCGGCCCGCTCCGATGCCTGGCGAGCACACCCGGGAGATCTGCCACAAGCTGTTGGGCATGGCAGTCGAGGAGACCGACCGCCTGATCACCGACGGCGTGCTGTTCAGCTGGACCGACCCCAACGAGGAAACCAGGAGCTCATCGTGACGACCCTGATCGACACTGGCGCAAGGTTGTTCGTCGGCGGACAGTTCCGCAAAGCCGACGAGGTTGAGCCCGTGATCGAGGCGGCCACCGGCGAATCGCTCGGCAACGGTTCGGCCGCAACGGAATCGGAGCTCGACGACGCAGTCGCGGCGGCCCGCACCGCATTGGACGGGTGGCGCCGCACCCCGGCCGCCGAACGAGCCGAGGTGCTCGTCCGGTTCGCCGAGGCGCTGACGGCCCGCGCCGCCGATACCAATCAACTGTGCACCCGCGAGAACGGCATGCCGATCTCACTGTCGCGCGGCGCGAACGGCATCTTCCCCGCAGCACTGCTGGGCTATTACGCGGACCTGATCGGCCGCACCGAGATCGAGGAGATCCGGCCCGCCATGATCGGGCACACGATCGTGCGGCGCGAACCGGTCGGGGTGGTGGGGGCCATCACACCGTGGAACTATCCGCAGGCGCTAGCGGCGATGAAGATCGCACCCGCCCTCGCCGCGGGATGCACCATGGTGCTCAAGGCGGCACCCGAAACGGCTCTGGACGCCTTGATCTTCGGTGAAGCGGCCCAGGACGCGGGCCTGCCGCCCGGAGTGCTCAACATCGTCGCCGGCGGACCGGTCGCGGGCGCACATCTGGTGGCGCATCCCGGCATCGACAAGGTCGCGTTCACCGGGTCGACCGCGGCGGGCCGCATCATCGGCGAGATTTGTGGGAGGCTGATGCGCCCGGTCACCCTGGAACTCGGCGGCAAGTCCGCGGCCATCATCCTCGACGACGCGGACCTCGAGGCCACCATGCGGGGCCTGCGGTCGGCCTCGTTCGTCAACAACGGCCAGACCTGCCATCTGAGTTCGCGAATCTTGGCGCCGCGCTCACGTTATGCCGAAGTCGTCGACGCGGTGGCCGCCCTGGCGGACGGACTCACCGTCGGCGATCCGTTGGAGCGCTCGACCATCGTCGGGCCCCTGGTGAGCTCACGACAACGCGAGCGGGTGCTCAACTACATCGACGTCGGCAAGGCCGAGGGCGCCAGACTCGTTGCCGGCGGCTCGGTTCCGGCCGACCAGCCCCGGGGCTGGTTCGTCTCGCCAACGGTGTTCGCCGACGTCGACAATTCGGCTCGCATCGCCCAGGAGGAGATCTTCGGCCCGGTGCTGGCCGTCATCCCCTACGGCACCGATCAGGAGGCCATCGACATCGCCAACGACAGCGAGTTCGGGCTGGGCGGCACCGTTTGGTCGACGGACACCGATCGCGCCACCGACATCGCTCGCGAAGTGCGCACTGGCACCATCGGTGTCAACGACTACCAACTCGACATGCAGGCGCCGTTCGGCGGGGTGAAGTCCAGCGGCCTGGGGCGCGAGCTCGGGCCCGAGGGGCTTGCGGCCTACCAGACCCTCAAGTCGATATACCGCGTCGGCCCGGCAAACTAGCTCTATGCCCATCGATCCCAGAACGCCGGTGCTGGTCGGCTACGGCCAGGTGAATCAGCACGATGAGCACCCCGAGACCGAGCCGGTCGACCTGATGGTCGCCGCGGCCCGCGAGGCCGCCGATCCCCGGGTGCTGGAGGCCGTGGACTCCGTGCGCATCGTCAACCTGCTGTCCTGGCGGTACCGCGATGCCGGACTGCTTCTGGCCCAACGAATCCGCGCCGCCAATGCCGAGACCCGGTATACGGGCGTCGGCGGAAACGTGCCGCAGTCGTTGGTCAACCAGGCCTGTCTGGACATCCAGCACGGTCGTGCTGACGCCGTGCTGATCGCCGGTGCCGAAACCTGGCGCACCCGAACCCGCGTGCGGGCCCGCGGGGGCACGCTCGCGTGGACCAAGCAGGATGACTCCGTGCCGATCGCACCCGGATCCGACGACGGTGTCCCGATGGCAGGCCCAGCCGAGATCCGCATCCACCTGGACCGGCCCGCCTATGTGTACCCGATGTTCGAGCAGGCGGCGCGGATCGCGGCGGGGGAGGCACCCGCCGCTCACCAGCGGCGCATCGGCGAGCTCTGGGCGCAGTTCAGCGCTGTGGCGCAACGGAATCCACACGCATGGAATCGGAATCCGACATCCGCCGACGAGATCTCGCAGCCCGGGCCGAACAACCGGATGATCAGCTGGCCGTACACCAAGTTGATGAACTCCAACAACATGGTCGATCAGGGCGCCGCGCTGGTACTGATGTCGGCCGAGAAGGCCACCCATCTCCAGATTCCCACCGACCGTTGGGTATTCCCGTACGCCGGTACCGACGCGCACGACACGTACGCGATCAGCGAGCGCGCCGAGTTCCATCGATCACCGGCCATCCGGATCGCCGGCCGCCGCGCACTGGAGCTTGCGGCCAAGGGCATCGACGACGTCGCGCTGATCGACGTCTACTCGTGCTTCCCGTCAGCGGTACAGGTCGCCGCCAACGAACTGGGGCTGCCGTGCGGCGACCCCCAGCGACCACTGACCGTGACCGGTGGGCTGACCTTCGCCGGCGGACCCTGGAACAACTACGTGTCGCACTCCATTGCCACGATGGCGGAGCAGCTGGTGTCGACGCCGGGTGAGCTCGGCCTCATCACGGCCAACGGCGGTTACTTGACCAAGCACAGTTTCGGCATCTACGGCACCGAGCCATCTGGCCACGAATTCCGTTGGGAAGACGTGCAATCGACCGTCGACGCCGAACCGACCCGCGCCGCCCTCGTCGAGTGGTCCGGCGTCGGCATCGTCGAGTCGTGGACGACGCCGTTCAACCGGGACGGTGCCGCGGAGAAGGCATTCCTCGCCGTGCGCACTCCCGACGACGCCCGAACGCTCGCCGTTATAGCCGAACCCTCCGACGCCGACGCCACGGTCCGAGAGGACATCGCGGGAGCGAAGGTGCAAGTACACGCGGACGGTACGGCCACGCTGCAGTAGCGCGGACGGTACGGCCACGCTGCAGTAGCGCTGACGATCCGCAGGCTAGCCCAGGTCGGTTAGCGCTACGTTGGCGTCCGCCAGCCGACCGACGTTCACTGGCTTCCGCGCGCGAATCAGGTTCTTGATGTCGTCGAGGCCTTCCCAGACGTTGACGTTCATGCCCGCGAGCACCCGGCTGTCGCGGTCGAGCCAAAACACGGTGAACTCGCGCTGGTCGACGTGGCCGCGGAACACCGCCCTGTCGTACTCGGGGGCGTGCCCGACGTACTCCATCCCGAGGTCGTACTGATCGGTGAAGAAGTAGGGCAGCTCGTCGTATTCGCCGGGGGAGCCGAGCATGCCGGCTACGGCCACCGCGGGTTGTTTGAGCGCATTCGCCCAATGCTCGGTGCGGATGCGGACCCCGAACAGCGGGTGCTCGGCGGCGGCGATGTCCCCAACCGCGAAGATGTCCGGGTCGCTGGTGCGTAGCGACGAATCGACCAGCACGCCGCCGTGGCCCATCGCCAGCCCGGCGTGGTCGGCAAGCGCGATGTTGGGCGCCGCTCCGACGGCGATGAGCACCGCGTCGGCCTCGATCGTGGATCCGTCGCCGAGCCGGAGACCGGTGGCCGTGCCGGCTGCGTTGGTGATCTCCTCGACGGTCGCGCCGAGCCGTAGGTCGACGCCGTGCTCGCGGTGCAGCGTGGCGAACACCTCGGCGGCCTCCGCACCGAGGGCGGTTTGCAACGGCAGCCGGGCCATTTCCACCACGGTGACGTGGACGCCGCGCTCGCGAGCGCCTGCGGCGACCTCCAGGCCGATCCATCCGCCGCCGACGACCGCCAACGAAGATCCCGCCACCAACACCGCATTCAGCGCGGCGGCGTCGTCGATGGTCCGCAGGTAGTACACGCCGTCGGCGTCCGCACCGGGAATGGGTGGCCGGCGCGGCTGCGAGCCGGTGGCCAGCAACAGCTTGTCGTAGCGCACCGCGCTGCCGTCGGGCAGCGTCACGGTGTGGGCGCCGGGGTCGATCGACGACACCATCGTGCCGAGCCTCAACTCGACGTGATGGTCGCGATACCAGGAGGACTGATCGACGGTGAAGTCGTCGAGCGTCTTCTTTCCCGCCAGATACTCCTTGGACAGCGGTGGCCGCTCGTAGGGCAGATGCTCCTCGGCGGCGAACAGCACTATTTCACCGTCAAAGTCTTTGTCGCGCAATGCTTCCGCGGCCTTTGCTCCGGCGAGTCCGCCGCCGACGATGACGAATACAGACGACTCTGTCATGTCGAATCAGCGTACTCGCGCGACTACTTGGGCGGCAGGCTCTTGGCGTAGTCGAGACCGCGGACCACCCACGACCGCAGCTGGCGTTTCGTCTTGACCCCGTCGGTCGCGACCCGCAACCACCCGCGAGTCTCACGGCCCGCCATCACCATGGGTTCGACGTGGTCGCGGGTGAGCAATTCCTCCGTGTCGTCGGGCGGTACGCGCACCATCAGGCCGCCCCGCCCGCTGGCGGCCACCGACATGTTGCCGTTGACGAGAAAGGCCAGGCCGCCGAACATTCGCTTCTCGTCGACACCGCGTTCGCTGCCCAGCAGCTCCCGGATGCGGTTGGCGAGGTCCTCGTCGTAGGCCACGGTCAGTCGAGCTCGATCCTGATGGTGAGCAGCTCGCTGCCCATGAGCTTGACCACGGCGCTGTTCATGGCCGGCAGTGCGCTCAAACGAGCGACGGCATCGTCGTCGGGCAACAGGTGTGCCGTACCGGTGCGCCACTGGCCGTCGATGCGGAGCCGCACGGCCGGGTTGGCCTTGATGTTGAGCACGTAGTGCGAATGCGCGCCGTGCTCGGAGACCATCCAGAACTGGTCGTCGACGACGCGTCCACCGACCGCGGTGTGGCGGGGCTGACCGGACTTGCGTCCGGTGGTCTCGAGCATCGTCACCGGCAGTTTCCTGCCCACCGGGTTGACCACGAGCCGCTGCACGGTGTGTACGACTCGCCTCTTGATGGCCTTGAAATCCGTCATGGCGTCACCCTCCCGGGGTCCATCCCAGTCTAGGCCCGAGCTTCTCGGCAAGGTCGCTGATGATCTGTTTGTAGTCGTCCTCGCCGAACGTGAACGGCAACGCAAACGCCACTTCGCTGGCGCGCTGAAAACCGGCGTGCGCGAACAGTTGGTCGGCCAGCTCGTCGGACGTGCCGACGTAGTCGGGGGAGAACAGCATGCCCCTGGGCCCCTGCGGCGACTTGGTCCGTTCGAACCGGCTCGCCGCGTATTCGCGGTATCGGCGGGCTTGATCGGGCGTCGCCGAGTCGGTGGGGATCACCACCAAACCCTGTGACACCCGGGCTCTTTCGGGGTGGTCGTGGCGCGCTGCGAAGGCGTCTCGGTAGGCGTCTGTCTGCTCGCCCTGGATGGTGGCGAAGTCTCGCGACTCGGTGCCCTCGATGCTGACCACCGAGCTGGTCAAGTAGTTGATGCCCTGTTCGGCGGCCCAGCTCGCCGACTCGCGCCCGCCGCCGTACCAGGTCCGGTCGGCCAGGCCGGGGGAATGGGGCTGGACGTGGTTGGTGAACTGCTCGATGCCAACGGTGCCCTCGAAGTCGCTGACCGGTTCGCCGCGGAGACACCGCAGCAGCCGAAGTACGCGTTCCTTGGAGAAGTCCTCGACGCCATGGCTGTTGGGGTAGAGCGCTTCCTTGAAGTGGTCGTAGAGCATCGGCGGGCCAACGGACACCCCTGGGTTGATCCGCCCGCCCGACAGCAGGTCGACGGTGGCTAGGTCTTCCGCCAACCGGAACGGGTTCTCCAAACCGAGCGGGATGACGGCGGTGCCGAGTTCGATGCGCGACGTGCGCTGGCTGGCGGCCGCCATGATGGCGACCGGCGACGAGATACCCGGCTGCAGGTGACGGCAGCGCAGCCAGACGCTGTCGTAGCCCAACGACTCGGCCCGTTCGATTACCTGGAGTGTCTCCTCGAGCCCTGGTCTCGGATTCGCGGCGTCGAATCGGCCGATGGTCAGGAATCCGAACTTGCGCAACGGCTCACCGCGTCGTGGCACCAGTGCATCCTCTCTCGCCAACGTGACGCCAGAGTCGCCACCGGGTACCGGGGTGACTCTGGCGTCACGTTCGCATCGATTGTCGGGTCAGGCCGCGACGGTCGCCGCCTGAGCCGCGGGCTCCAGTGCCAGCGCGATGATGTCGGCCACGTCGGTCATCGGCTTCACCTCCAGCGCCGCGAGCACCTCCGCCGGGACGTCGTCCAGGTCGGGCTCGTTGCGTTGCGGGATGAAAACCGTTGTCAATCCGGCGCGTTGGGCAGCGAGCAGCTTCTGCTTGACGCCGCCGATGGGCAGCACCCGTCCGTTCAGGGTGACCTCGCCGGTCATCCCGACGTCGGCACGGACCTGACGTCCGGTGGCCATCGACACCAACGCGGTCACCATCGTGACGCCGGCCGACGGGCCGTCCTTGGGCACGGCACCCGCGGGCACGTGGACGTGGATCTGGCGGTCCAGCGCCTTCGGGTCGACGCCCAGTTGCTCGGCGTGGGCTCGCACGTAGGAGAGCGCGATCTGCGCGGACTCCTTCATCACGTCGCCCAGTTGACCGGTCAACTGCAGGCCCGGTTCGCCCTCGTTGCCGTTGGCCTCGATGTAGAGCACATCGCCACCAAGCCCGGTAACGGCCAAGCCAGTCGCCACACCCGGCACCGCGGTGCGTTCCGCCGACTCCGGCGTGAAGCGTGGACGGCCAAGGTAGGCAACCAGATCGGGTTCGTCGATCACCAGCGGCGTCGGAGCCGCTCCGGCGGCGACATCAGATCGAGCATCGGCTTCCGCTATTTTCGTCGTCGCCTTGCGCATCGCCTTGGCCAGCAGCCGCTCGAACTGCCGCACCCCCGGTTCGCGGGTGTAGTCCGCGGCGATCTTGCGCAGCGCATCGTCGGTGACCGTGACTTCCTCAGCCGTCAGCGCGGCCCGGTCGCGCTGCCTGGGCAGCAGGTAGTCGCGGGCGATGGCGACCTTGTCATCCTCGGTGTAGCCGTCGATGGTGACGAGCTCCATGCGGTCCAGCAGCGCCGACGGGATGTTCTCCATGACGTTGGCCGTCGCCAGGAACACCACGTCCGACAGGTCCAGATCCAGGTCAAGGTAGTGGTCGCGGAACGTGTGGTTCTGCGCCGGGTCCAGGACTTCGAGCAGCGCGGCACTCGGATCGCCGCGGTAGTCGGAGCCCACCTTGTCGATCTCGTCGAGCAGCACGACCGGGTTCATCGAGCCGGCCTCGCCGATGGCCCGCACGATCCGGCCAGGCAGCGCGCCCACGTAGGTGCGCCGGTGGCCACGGATCTCGGCCTCGTCGCGCACACCGCCAAGCGCCACGCGGACGAACTTGCGACCCAGCGCGCGTGCCACGGACTCGCCGAGCGACGTCTTGCCGACGCCGGGCGGCCCGGCGAGCACCATCACGGCGCCGGAACCGCGTCCGCCGACGACCGCCATGCCGCGTTGCGCGCGTCGCGCCCGCACGGCCAGGTATTCGACGATGCGATCCTTCACGTCGTCGAGGCCGTGATGATCGGCGTCGAGGATCTCGCGGGCCGACTTCAGGTCCGTCGCATCTTCGGTGGCGACGTTCCACGGTAGGTCGAGCACGGTGTCCAACCAGGTGCGGATCCAGCCGCCCTCGGGGCTCTGCTCGCTGGAGCGTTCCAGCTTGCCGACCTCGCGCAGTGCGGCTTCGCGCACCTTTTCGGGTAGGTCGGCGGCCTCGACACGCGCCCGGTAGTCGTCGGACCCGTCCGGTTCGCCTTCGCCTAGCTCCTTGCGGATGGCGTTCAGCTGCTGGCGCAGCAGGAACTCCTTCTGCGTCTTCTCCATGCCGGAGCGGACGTCCTCGGCGATCTTGTCGTTGACCTCGGTTTCGGCGAGCAGGTCGCTGGTCCAGTCGATCAGCGCGCGAAGTCGCTCGGCGACGTCTTCGGTCTCCAGCAGCTGCCTTCTCTGGACGTCGGTCAGGTACGACGCATAGCCGGCCGTGTCGGCCAGCGCAGCCGGGTCGGTGATCTTGTTCACCACGTCGACGATCTGCCAGGCCTCGCGGCGCTGCAGCATCGCCAGCAGCAGTTTCTTGTACTCGGCCGCCAGCGCCTTGGTGTCGTCGTCGGAATCCGACTCGGCCACTTCATCGACCAAGACCCAGAGCGCCGCACCTGGTCCGGTGGTGCCGGAACCGATGTGGGCGCGTCGCTCACCGCGCACGACGGCGGCGGCGCCACCACCGGGCACCCGGCCGACCTGCACGATCGACGCGATCACGCCGTAGGTGGGGTAGCGGTCATCGAGCCGAGGCGCGATAAGGAGCTTGCCGGACTCGCTGGCCTGGGCTGCGTCCACCGCAGCGCGCGCGGCGTCGTCCAGTTCGATCGGCACGACCATCCCTGGCAGCACGATGGGCTCGCTCAAGAACAGGACGGGCACGGCACCCGAAGTACTAGTGGATTCAGTCATCAATCCTCCAAAGTTGAATCTGATGCGCTCAACCCTTGGCGGTGCTCCTTTGTTCCCAGCGCGCCCTCGCGCGCTTCCCGATCACGAACGTAGCCGTCATCAGCAGTGTCAGCGTGACGAGCGAGATTGCCGTGGCCGCACCGTTGGCGACGTCGACGGACACCCGCGAGATGACCACCAGGCGCACCACCACCTCGACGAACAGACCGATACCCCACATCGCCGAGAGCAGAACGTGCAGTCGCCGTGCGAACGCGTCCTCACCGGGTTCTGACACGTCATCCGCGGGCCGGATGCGCTCAGCGACGACCTGCGTCAACGGGGTGCCGACGACACAGCTGCCAAGGAAGACCAGACTCCCGACGCCGTTGACGATGGTGTTGCCCGCCAGGATCAGTTTCGGGTCGGTGGTGACGAACGCGACGGCCAGGCTAAGCCCAAACGTCAGCAGCAGGTAGGCCGCGAACGGGTCCAACCGGCGCGCCTTGACGGCGTCGTAGGTCACCTTGACACCGGAGAGCACGGTGGCACTGAGCAGCGCGACGTACTCCGAGGTCCCGCAGGCCCGTAGCCCGTAGTAGGCGACCAGGGGTGGCGCGATGTCGATCAGCACGGGCAGGAGTGCGCGGCGGACCGACGGTTTGGATGGGCGGTCCCCGTTCACCGCGCCGACGCTATGTTCCGAGACTGACAACTCACTGTGAAGGACCCGCCGCGGAATAGTGTCCGACGCCGAGTGGTCGTAGCCCATATGACAGATCCGATCGACGGCATGGTCGTCGCCATCACCGGAGCCAGCAGCGGGATCGGGGCGGCAACGGCTCGGCTACTTGCTGCGCGCGGCGCTGCGCTGGTGCTCGGTGCACGCCGCACTGAACGCCTCGAGACCATCGCCGACGAATTGCGCGGCACTGGCGCGCGAGTCCTGACACGGGCCACCGACGTCACCCGGCCGCAGGACGTCGAGCGGCTGGTCGCCGACGCCGTCGACGAGTTCGGGCGGCTCGACGTGCTGGTCTCCAACGCGGGCATCAGCAAGATCGGACCGCTGGCCAACGGCGACATCGCGGGGTGGTCGGCGATGATCGACGTCAACGTGCGCGGCGTCTTGTACGGAATCGCCGCGGCCACACCGGTTTTCCGGCGTCAGGGGCACGGCCACTTCGTGACGACGGTGTCGACCGCGGGCCTGAAGATCGTCCCGGACATGGGCGTCTACGCCGCCACCAAGAATGCGGTGCGCACGGTGATGGAGGCGCTGCGCCAGGAGTCCACCGACGGCGTGATCCGGACGACGTCAATCTCGCCGGGCTTCGTCAGCACCGAGCTCGACGGTTCGATCGATGACCCGACGCTGCGCGCCCAGATCCGTTCGAACATGGACGAATTCGGGCTCCCGCCGGAGTCGGTGGCGCGTGCCGTGGCGTTCGTCATCGAGCAACCGCACGAGGTCGAGATCGGCGACCTGACCATCCGTCCGACCGTTCAGGGCTGACACGCGAAAGGGAGCCTGCCGTTCGGGGGGTAACGGCAGGCTCCCTGGTCTCGCGGGATTGCTAGGGCCTAGGCGACGGCCTGGGCACCCAACACTCGCTGGATGTCAGGCTTCATCATCTGAAGCTGTTGACCCCAGTAGCCCCAGCTGTGGGTTCCCTGTGTGGGGAAGTTGAACACGCCGTTCGTGCCACCGGCCGCAATGTAGTTGTCGCGGAAGGTGACATTGGTCCGCAGCGTGAACCCTTCGAGGAACTGCGCCGCCATCAGGTTACCGCCCGAGGTTCCGCTGTCGAGGTCCGACGGCGTACCGGTACCGCAGTAGATCCAGACGCGGGTGTTGTTCGCGACCAGCTGACCGACGTTGACCATCGGGTCGTTGCGCTTCCACGCCGGGTCGCCTGACGGACCCCACATGCTCTCGGCGTTGTAGCCGCCCGCGTCGTTCATCGCGAGCCCGATCAGCATCGGCCACCAACCCTCGGACGGGTTGAGGAAGCCCGACAGCGACGCCGCGTAGACGAACTTCTGCGGGTAGTAGATCGAGTAGGTCAGCGCCGTGCCGCCGGCCATCGAGATGCCGACGATGGCGTTGCCGTTCTGCGAAACGCCTTGGTTGGCCTCGAGAGAGGCGGGCAGCTCCTGGGTGAGGAACGTTTCCCACTTGTAGGTGTAGTCCTGCCCGTTGCCCTGCGACGGCTGGTACCAGTCGGTGTAGAAGCTCGACTGTCCACCGACCGGCATGACCGTCGACAGGCCCGAATCGGCGTACCACTCGAAGGCGGGGGTTTCGATGTCCCAGCCGTTGTAGTCGTCCCGCGCGCGCAGGCCGTCGAGCAGGTACACGGCGTGCGGGCCGCCGCCCTGGAACTGCACCCGAATGTTGCGGTTCATCGATTGGGAGAACACGTCGAGGTATTCAACCGGCAGTCCCGGTCGGGAGAACGCACCAGCAGTCGCCGTACCCCCGACGAAGCCGATCAACCCGGGCAGGGTCAGCGCTGCAACGACTCCAACTGCGAGCCGGCGCAACCACGTACCGCGAATCTTTCTGACTAACTTCATAACGGCAACCATCCGCCTTTCCCTTACGTCCCTGTGCTTCTAAGCAATCGCCGTTGCTTTGCGAGCGCTAGTGAATCACGTCGATGTGGTTCGCCCCGGGTTTCAACGCCGACTTGTGACATCGCGGTTGGCTAACGATTCCGACTCGGCGCAGAGACCTAACCGGACCCGGATGCGCCGATTTGGACTGTGACCAGTGTGAATGAAGTGATCAATGAGCTTCGGCCCGCGCTACCAGTCGCGGGGCCCGAGCCGACGCAATTGCGTTACGTGTCGCGCGTTCAGTTCGTCCAAGCTCGTTACCCCGAGCAGCCGCATCGTGCGGCTGACCTGCGCCGACAGTATGGCGATGGCCCGTTCGACGCCAGCCTCGCCGCCAGCCATCAGGCCGTAGAGGTAGGCGCGCCCCACCAACGTGCTCCGGGCGCCAAGCGCCACGGCGGCGACGATGTCCGCGCCGGACATGATGCCGGTGTCCAGCAAAATCTCACACGTTCCGCCGAGCTCACGCGCGACCGTCGGCAGCAGGTGGAACGGGATGGGCGCTCGGTCCAGTTGCCTGCCGCCGTGGTTGGACAGCACCAGCCCGTCCACTCCGAGGTCGGCGACGGCCCGCGCGTCGTCGAGCGTCTGAATCCCCTTGACCACCAACTTGTTCGGCCACTGCGACTTGATCCAGGCCAAGTCCTCGAACGTGACCGTCGGGTCGAACATCGTGTCCAGGTACTCGGCGACGGTGCCCGGCCAGCGGTCCAACGACGCGAATGACAGTGGCTCCGTGGTCAAGAGGTCGAACCACCAGCGCGGGCGGGGTATCGCGTCCAGGACGGTGCGCGCCGTCAGCTTGGGCGGTATCGACATTCCGTTGCGCGTGTCACGCAGCCGGGCGCCGGCCACGGGCACGTCGACGGTCACCAGCAGCGTGTCGAAGCCTGCCGCGGCCGCGCGTTCGACCAACGCCATCGACCGCTCGCGGTCCTTCCACATGTACAGCTGAAACCAGTTGCGGCCGTGCGGATTAACTGCCGCCACCTCTTCGATGGACGTGGTCCCCAAAGTCGACAGCGAAAACGGTATCCCGGCCCTGGCGGCCGCCCGGGCGCCCGCCAGCTCGCCCTCGGTCTGCATCAACCGCGTGAAGCCCGTCGGGGCAATGGCGAACGGCCACTCGACGCGGCCACCTAGCACCTGTCGCGACGTGTCCACTACAGACACGTCGCGCAGGATCGTCGGGTGGAACTCGATGTCGCGGAACGCCTGTCGTGCGCGCGCGAGCGAAAGTTCGTCCTCGGCGGCGCCCTCGGTGTAGTCGAAGGCGGCCTTCGGCGTGCGCCGCTTGGCCAGCCTGCGGAGGTCCTCGATGGTGAGCGCCGCGGCGAGCCTAGCCGCCTTGCGGTCCAGCCGAGGTGTGCGGAACCCCACCAATGGCGCCAGTTCGCGGGGTCGGGGTACGCGTCGCTTCATCCGACGCCTACTCGGCGGCCGCCGCGAGCGCGCGCAGGACCTCGCTCTGCCGCTCCTCGATGGTGCGGCCGATCTCCTGCAGCAGCAGCGGCTTTCGCGCCACTAGTGCCTCGACGGCCTCGCGTTCGATCTGCACGACGGTCACCTCTTCGAGCGCATAGGCGCCCGTCGTGACGGGCTCACGGGTCAGCGCGGTGGAGCCGAGGAAGTCGCCCACGTCGAGAGTGCGCACCGGAATCAATGCGCCGTCCTCTCCTCTGGCGATCAACCGGACGCGCCCGTTGACGATGAAGGTCATGCGTTTGGGGACCTGGCCGGGGAACTGGATCGCCTCGTCTGCGCCGTACCGGGTGAGCCGGACCTCGGATTGCATCTGCTGATGGTCGGTGTGGTTGAGCCGCAGGGTTGGCGCGACGATCCGCACCGCCTTCTCCAGCCGCTCGGCCGAGGCGAAGTCGTCCTCCTGGCCGTCGAGGCGCAACTCTGCGCGCCGCGCGGCGTACCAGACCCACCGCAGAAAGGTCGCCCTGGTACGGAAGTCGTCGGCCGGGGAGCGCAGGGGGATCGACGTCTTGTACTGGCCTGTGCCTGCCAGCACCGTCGACGGCAATGCACCGTCGCGCAGGTTCGGCAGCGTGTTCGCCACCCGCGTGAGCAGACCGCACACGTCGTCGGGCGGATCACCTTGTGCGAACTCGGTCACCACGGTGATGGAGTGCTCGCCGGCTGGTCGGCTCAGGTTGGCGAACGACGCACCGGCCAGCACCGAGTTCGGAATGATCTGCAGCCCACTGCCCGTGTCGATGTGGGTGGCGCGCCAGTTCACCTCGACGACGCGGCCCCGCGCTGAAGGGGTGTCGACCCAGTCGCCGATCTGAAATGGCTGCTCGAAGAGCAACAGCAGGCCGGAGATGATCTGGCCCACGGAGTTCTGCAGCGTCAGGCCCAGCACGATCGACGAGATGCCGAGCGCGGTGAACAGACCGCCGACCTTGACGCCCCAAATGTAGGAGAAGATGATCGCCAGGCCCATCGCGATCACGAGGAATCGGGCCACGTCGAGGAAGATCGACGGAATCCGCTTGCGCCAGGAGCCTTCCGGAGCTCCCTGGAACAGCGTCGCGTTCAACCCCGAGAGCACCAGCACCAGCACCACGAAGCCAAGCACCGTGGAGACGATGCGCACCGGGGTGGCCTCGGCCGACACCTCGGTGGCCTTGACGAGGAGCAGCAGCAGTGCGGCCAGCGGAAGAATGTAGTTGCGCACCAAGCCAACCGGCTTGGCGAACGCACTCCCGCGACGCGCGAGTGCAGCACGCACCTCGGTGAGGATCACCAGCCCGATGGGCAGGCCGATGGCGACGCCGATGGCCCAGTAGAACCAGCTGGAGTCGACGACCTCAGTCACGGCTGGCGCTCCGCGAGCCGCCAGATCGGTTGCGCGTCTGCGCCGACCGTCACCTCGCCCGCGGCAGTGAACTGCCTGCTATCGCGCATCGCGTCGTAGACGCGGGAGGTGACGTAGACGCCAGGCTGCGGTGAGCCGCTCTGCACCTGATAGGCGAGATCGACTGCGGAGCCCCACATGTCGTAGGCGAGGCTTGACCTTCCCACCAATCCACTGCTGACCTTGCCGGTGTCGATTCCGGCACGCAGCTTCAGCGCCTGCCCCGCCTCGCCGTTGTACCGATCGATGATTCTTTGCATCTCGACGGCGAAGTCGACCGTCCGCCGGACGTTGTCAATGCGCGGCACGTTCAGCCCGCAACTCGCGAGATAGCCGTTGCGCAACGTGCGGACCCGCTCGATGCCGAGGCCCTCGGCAGCGGCGTCGAACTGGCGCACCAACCTGTTGACGATGGCCAGCGACTCCTCGGAGTTCAGGTCGGCCGACAGCTCGTCGAGTCCGACGATGTCGGCGAAGATCACCGTCACGTCCTGGTGGTCCTGGGCGATGGTCTCCTCGCCCTCGCGGTAGCGGGCCACCACTTGCTCGGGCATCAGCGAAAGCAGCAGCCGGTCGTTCTCCTGGCGCTGCTCGTTGAGCAGGTCCTCCTTGATCGCGAGGTTTCGGCTCATGTCATTGAAAGCGACTGTCAGATCGCCGAACTCGTCACGCGACAACACCGGCAGCGTGGTGCCATAGTCACCAGCGCTGATCTGTTGGGCGCCCGCCTCGAGGCGGCGGATGGGGCGTACGAAGAGCCGCGCGAGCAGCATCGCGGCGATGCAGACCACGAAGATGATCGCCACCGTCGACAGCACCAGCGTCCTGGTGAACGCCGACACCGGCGCGAACGCCTCCGACGTGTCGATCTTGGCGATCACGTTCCAGCGCAGCCCAGGGATGTCGGCGGGGGCATAGGCCTGCAACGTCTCATGGCCGAGGTAGTCCTGCGCGATGAGGGTGCCGCGCTGGCCACGTTGGGCGAACTTGGTGGCGTCGGTCGGCACCGGCTGGACCAGCGTCGTCCCACCCCGGTTGATGGCTTCCTGGGCGACGTCGGGTGGCGTCCCGGCGTCGACGACGTCGCGCTTGTAGGCCTCGGGATCCTCGAGGAACAACCGAGAGTCCGACCTCATCAAATCGTCGGGCCCGACGATGAACGTCTCGCCCGTCTTGCCCATGCCCGATTCCTCCCAGCGCCGGTCCATCGTCATGAGCCGGTTGATCTTGGAGATCGGAAACTCAAGTGCCAGTACACCCTCGATTCTGCCCCGCGGCCCGACCGGCGACATGAACCACGCGGTCGGCTCGTCGGCAGGCTCGTAGTCGCCGAAGTCGGTGAGCCCGACGTAGTCAACGGTGTTCGAGTCGAGCGCCTGCTGATACGCGGAGGTGAGCAGGCCGCCCTTGTATGGACCGGTGAACACGTTGGTCCCGAGTTCGGGTCCCTTGTAGGCGCTGTAGACGACGTTGCCCCGGGTGTCGAGCAGCAATGCGTCCTCGAACTCGAAACGCGTGACGATCTCCCGGAAGAAGTCGTTGAACCTGGCGTTGGCGGCCGTCCAGGCGCTGCCATCCCTGGCGTCGTCGAACTTGACGGCCTGGTCCCAGTCCGTGAACGGCGCGGTGTAGTAGGCCTGAAGGTAGCGCTGCGCGGGCGAATCGGGGAGCAGCGCCTCGATGTCGACCTGCTCGCCGGTCTCGTTGTTCTCCGCCTTCGCGAACTGATTCGTGTAGTAGTCGACGAGCGACTGCTGTTGGGCCGGACTGATGGTGGCCGCGCCCAGCTGGTCGAAGCCCGCCGTGAAGGCCTCGACGGCCTGGGTGGCGGTGGAGCCGCGCGAGTAGATCACCAGGGAGTTCTTCAGATCCTCGATACCCGCCTGCAACTGGCGACTCTGCGATTGCCGAATCTCGGTCAGCCGCTCGAACGCCGACGTGCGCAACGAGTTGCGTCCGGACTGGTAGCCGATGGCGCCCACGATCGCCGCCGAGAGCACGCTCGTCAACAGCAGCATCACCAGGATCTTGGACTGGATGCTCACCCGCGACAGCACGCGGCGGCGCTCGCGCTTCGTGCGCGCGGGCGGGTCAAGGGGTGCGGGGTCCACCGACGTCGTCATCGGTTCGCAAGACTATCTTGCTGACCTCGCCGACCGTCCCCTCTTGCGAGATCCTACGGAGCGGCTCTGGTTTCGACGACGCACCAACCGTGGGGGGCGACATGCACGTGGTTCACGACGTCCTCTGCGGGAAGACTCGAGCCGGCGACCACCCGTCCGCCGCCGACGCCGAGCTCGTCCAGCGACAGGTCCAGCGCATCATCGGCGACGTTGAGTGCAACGACCAGCGCGTCGTCACCGGCCGAGGTGCGGTACACGTAATGCTCGTTGGTCAACCGCAGTGAAGTGGTGCGCGCGGTGTGCAGCCACGGGTTTCGCCTTCGCAGGCCGATGAGGTGCTGATGCAGCCGAAAGGCGTCGTGTCCGAGGTGCTCGGACTCATCTGGGCGCAAAGGGAATTCGGGCCGCACCGCGTCGTCCCCACCGAAGCGCTCCTCCTTCACGCCGCGGTATGCCCACTCGTCGCCCGCATAGACGCTCGGCGTACCCGCCGTGGTCAACAGCACGACCAGGGCGTGTTCGACGTGGCGGGGATCGTCGAGCTGACTGGCGATGCGGGTGACGTCGTGGTTCCCGATGAACGTCAACGGCACGAAGGTCTCCACGAACTCGTCGTGGCGTCGTAGCGCGTGGTCGAGTTCGTGGAAGTTCCCGTCGTTCAGGCTGCTCCAGATCGCCTTCCACAGCTCGTACTGCGTGACCGAGTCGAACGTCGTCGCCTTCACGATGCCCGCGTAGTCGCCGTGGATGACCTCACCGACGAACCAGGCCTCGGGAAACTCGTGACGAACCCGCGGGAGCACCTTCCGCCAGAAGCGCGGCGAGACGGCGTAGGCCGCATCGAGCCGCCATCCGTCGGCGCCGCGACGCAACCAGTGCGCCATGACGTCGACGACGTAGTCGATCACCTCCGGGTTGTCGTGGTTGAGCGAGGGAAGGCCGTCGTGCCCTTCGAACGTCTCGAAACCGTTGCCGCCCTGGCGGAACCACGATGCGTCCCCGCCGTCGACGGCCTCGCGGTAGCGAGGGAAGTCCGTGCCAACGTGGTTGAACACGCCGTCGAGCAGAATGCGCAGCCCGCGGGCGCGCGCCTCCTCGACGAGTCGGTCGAAGTCACCGTCATCGCCGAGGCGGGGGTCGATGCGGTAGTGATCGCTGGTGTCGTAGCCGTGGCGAAGTGAGGCGAAGATCGGTCCGAGCGCGACGCCGGACGCGCCGAGTTCCAGCGCATGGTCCAGCCACGCGGTGACTCGGCGCAACCGGTGTTCGTCAGCCGTCGGCGCGGGGTCGGCCGGGAACGCGCCGACGAAACCGAGTGGGTAGACCTGCCACCAGATGGCGTGCCGAACCCAGTCCGGCGCACTCACGGGCGGAACTTCGCCTCGTACAGTGCCTTCATCTCGTCGGCGAATTCGGGTGCCGGTCCGTCCACTGGGATTCCCGGTGCGACCGCCGTAATCGGCAACGACGCTACCGGTGAGGCCGGGCCACCCCATTCAGTCCGCCAGTCAGTCATTTGTTCGGACGACGTCGCGTAGACGATGCGCCCCAGCCCCACCCAGGCGTGCGCGGCGGAACACATGGGGCAATGCTCGCCGGAGGTGTACACGGTGGCGCGAACACGCTGGACGGGCGCCAGGTTCGACACTGCCCAGCGCGCGATGGCGAACTCGGGATGCTGCGTGGCGTCGCCGTCCTTGACGCGGTTGCGGTCCTCGAAGCGGATGACCCCGTCGCCGTCGATCAGAAGCGAGCCGAAGGGTTCGTCGCCCGCCAGTAGTGCCTCACGGGCAAGGTCCACGCAGCGACGCAGGTGGATGAGGTCGTCCGCGCTGATCGACACGGTTCGCAGTCTACGCAGCCACCCGAAGAGGGCAGGCGCGATCAGTAACCGCCGCAGGCTCGACACCGTTCACATCTGGCTGGAAGAGTTGCCGGGGTGAGCGACTTCGACCGGCACTGCAACGAGATCGTGGCGCAGGCTGGGTTGTTCGCCGATCACCTCGATGGCGCCGACGTGACCGTGCCCGTGGCGTCCTGCCCGGGCTGGAACGTCTCGCAGCTGGCCCGGCACGTCGACGGCGGGCTGCGCTGGGCACGCGACATCGTTGCGACGCGGGCGCAGGAGCCGCCGCCCGATACCGCGCTGCGCGACCTCTCCGGGGCGACGGGCGACGACCCCTCCGAGCTGGCCGCGGCACTGCGGTCGGGCGCAGCCGAACTCGCCGCGACGCTGCGCGAGGCAGGTCTCGATGCGCACATGTGGTGCCCCGTGCCGGGCGGCGGAAGTGCCTTCTACGCGCGCCGGTTCGCGCACGAGACGGCCATCCACCGTGCCGACGCGGCGCTCGCCCTCGGTGTCGACTACGTCTTGCCCGTCTTCGTCGCAGTCGATGGAGTGGAGGAGTGGCTTGAGTTGGGCGCCATGCCGTTTCACTTCGAGGTGCACCCGTGGATGCGCGAACTGCTCGGTCCGGGGCGCACCATCGCGTTGCACGCCACCGACACCGGCGACTCCTGGCTACTCGACTTCACCGGCGACGCAATCTCGTGGCGGCGAGGCGCCGACCCGGCGACGGCCACCGTGAGCGGCCCCGTCACCGGGCTGCTGCTCGCGCTCTACCGGCGCAAGCCGGTCAGCGCCTTGGCGGTCGCCGGCGACACCGCCCTCGTCGACTTCTGGCTGGAGCGAGTCGCGTTCGGCTGACCCTGGCGATCGGCGTCCGAGGCGAGGATCCTGGCAGGTGGAGTTACTCACGCAAGGAGGCGCGTATGACTCAACAAGGATCCACCCCCGCCTGGGAGCCAACCCGCGACGCGGATGCCGTCGTCCGCTACCAGATCGCTGACATCGATCGGGCGATCGCCTTTTACACCGAACACCTCGGGTTCACGCTCGCTCAGCGCAACGGACCGATTGCCATCGTTTCGCGAGGGGCGCTGCGCCTCATCCTCAGCGGACCCGGAAGCTCAGGGTCACGGACGATGCCGGACGGTAGCCGCCAGGAGCCTGGTGGTTGGAACCGGATCGTCCTTTACGTCGATGACCTTGCGACCCTTGTCGATCGGTTGCGTGATGCCGGCACGACGCTTCGCAACGACGTCGAAACGGGTCCTGGTGGCAAGCAGATCCAGATTCTGGATCCCGACGGCAATCCGATCGAACTCCATCAGGCCGCCGGCTAGCGCCACGTCAACCGCAGCAAGCGTCGGGCTCGACGTCCAGTCGGCACGCACACGACGCTTGAATCGGCACGTCGGCGCGCGCCACGGCCAGCTCGAGTTGCTTGCCGATGATCACCGCTTCGTCGTTGCGGCCCAAGCGCTTCAGGCATTCGTGATAGCCGTGAAGACTCCATACGTTGGCGGGGTGTTGACACGGCCGACTCAGCGTGGGGTCCAGCCCGAGGTCGGCGGCGTACACCGCGGCGGCCTCCTCGACGCAGCCCTGCTCGAGCAGCAGCGCACCGTAGGCGTGGCGGGTGGGCTGCATCCAGCCCCACGGCTCGTCGTAGGGCAGCGCGTCGTCGAGTTCGATCGCGCGCCGCAAACTGGCGAACGCGTCGTCGAATCTTCCTTCTCGGTAGGCGATTTCGCCGTCCAGCATCGCTTCGGCGACCGCGAGGATGTCACGGCTGGTGTTGTTGAAGAGGTAGCGCGAGTCGGGGATCCGGGCATACGCCGCCGCGAACGCCTCGCGTTCCGCGTTGGCCTGGGGGAGTTGGCCCTTCGCGGCGTGCGCCACGCCGCGCCCGTAGTGGAGCGTGGCAGCGGTGGTGCAGTACAGGTCGAGGTCGTCGGGCAACGGTTCGTCGATCAGGTCGTCCCAGCGGCCGAACCGCACCAGCACGTGCACGCGCAACGGCACGAACGCCTCGAGCCAGTCGGCCATCGGCGGCGACTCGATGGCGAGCAGGTCGGGAGTCAACTGCGCGGCGAGTTCATCGGCGGCCGCCAGGGCCGCCTCCGACTTCCCTTCGAACATCGCGGAGTACACCACGAAGTGTAGGTCGTGGGCACGGTACAGCGAATAGAAGTTGAGTGCGCCCTGCCGTTCGACGAATCGTCGATCAGCTTGCACCGCAATCTGATTCGCCACGATTGAACTGCGGTAGTCGCCGCACAGCACGTCGATGTGGCTGGGCATGTGTTGCAGGTGGCCCGCGTCGGGCACCAGGCCGCGCAGCAGGTCCGCGGCGGGCAGCGCCTCTTCCGGATGCGCCGACATCTCCATGGCGTGCAGGTAGAGGTGCAGTACGCCGGGGTGCTCGCGACCGGCCTGCGTGGCCAATGCGTCGTCGAGTATCCGCTTGGCTTCGACGACCCGTGAGCCCGGTGCGGGTTCACCGGTCGTGGTGTCCCACAGCGCCCATGCCGTCACGTTGACGAGTGCGTCCGCGGCGAGCGCCTGGACGTCGACGTCGTCGGGGTACGCCGCACCGAGCGCCACCATGGCGTCGGCGTACCCGGCATGCCCGGCGAGTAGCGCCTCGCCGTCGGCAGGATCATCGGTGGGGAAGCGGGCCGTCAGCGCGTCGATCAGACCGCGTTCGACGACCGACGCTCGGCCGGTCGCCGCCAGCCCCAGTTCCATGCGGGCCCGGGCCAACGAGGCCGCCCGGTCGACGGGGTCGAACGCCTCCCACGCCTTGTTGTAGTTGGGTCCGATGGCGTACGCGATGCCCCAGCGGGCGATGGCCAACTCTGGGTCGAGCGCCAGCGCCCGGTCGAAGCAACGGATCGACTCCTCGTGGTTGAACGCGTACGCCCAGATCATGCCGCGGTCGAACCAGACCTGCGCCTGCGGCGACGGCGTATCAATCGACCGGTGATAGGACCCGAGGTCGTAGTACGGTCCGGTCTCGTCCGGCGGAGTGGGCGGGGTGGCTACCGTCATGGCTCGCACGATAATTCAGTACTCGACGCAGCGTGCCGGATCGGATCGCCGTGGCGCCAACGGCCAGCACGCAACCCGCCGCGGCCCAGCTCCCCAACGTGACGATCGGCGTCATGGCCCCGTTGCCGCCGAAGTACTCGACGCTGCGCAGCAGTGCGACACCCGAGCCTTGCGGCACGATCGCGTTGAGCGTCGTGTAGAAGCCCGTCAGCAGCGGCTTGCCTACGGGGCCCGCGGCGGCCGCGTTGCCGACGACGACGAGGAATGCGGTCAACGCCGCGGAGGCGACGTCGCCGAACGCGGCCGCCACGCCCGTCACCGCGCCTGCGACGGCGATCGCGTACAGGAACAGCGCCCCGAACACAGCCCAGGTGTGGCCGGTGAGCGCGCCGAGCACGACGTCGACGTACAGCGTCACTCCGCCGGCGAGCACGGCGGAGTACGCCGCGAGGCTCAACGTGCGCCACGCCAGCGTGGACGGCTTGCGCACGCTACCCATCATGCGGCCGAAGATCGTCGCCCCGACGGACGCACCGATCGACAGGAAAATGACGGCGTAGAACACGACGGTGCCCTGTGGGTCGGCCGCGGTGGTCGGGGCAACGTCGGTGACGTCGGCAGTGAGGCCGGCCTTGGCGGCGATTCCGCGGCCGACGGCTTCGGCGGCGTTCGCGACGCTGCGGCCACCACCCCCTGCGACGTAGACGTCCAAGTGGCCGGGTGCATCCACGACGAATGCGGCGTCGGCCGTGCGTTGGTAGACCGCATCATGCGCGCCAGCGGCGTCGGCGACCTGGGTGACGCCGAGCGTCTCCTGCCCACGGATGCCGTCGACGAGCTGTTGCGGGCCCGCGACGGCGACGTTCAGGTGGTGCAGCGTCGGCTTGGCGAAGGCACCGGAGTAGCTGGCGATCATCGCGATGACGAACACCGCCAGCGCCGCCATGACGAGTGCCATCTTGCGAACGTCGTTGCGGGACGGCCGTTTCTCGGCCTGGTCCGGCAGTGGTGTGTGGTGCTTTCCCATGGTGGGGCCTTTCTGGGCTGTCAGTTCGTGGTGAGGCCGAGAAGCGCGTCGACGGTGTCGAGCGCGCCGGTGACCCGGCCGCGGAGGTCGGTGGCGTGGTCATTCCCCGGGTCGCTGCGCTCCTGCCCGCCGGTCGGATCTTCCATCCAGGACCGCAGCACTTCCTGGAAGCCGCCGACGAGGAAGCGGCTGACGGCGTCGGGGGCGACGTCGGCGACGCTGCCGACGATGGACATGCCCTGCGCGGCGATCTCCTCGCACGCGGGGAGCAGTTCGGCGCGGAAGGAGGCGACGACGCGCTGGGTCACCGCGCTTGGCACTACGTTTCGGTACGCATCGCGGTGTTTGGCCGCGAAGTCGAACAATCCGATGATGCGAGCACGTGCGTCGCCCGCGAGCTCGGCGGCCGCCGCGGCGAATGCCACGGCGATGGCGGTCGCCACCGCGTCGTCGCGGTCGGCGAAGTGTTGGTAGAAGACCTGCCTGCTGACACCGGCGCGGGCGACGAGGTCACCGACGGTGATCTCGTCGACGGGCCGTTCGTGCGCCATGTCGAACGCGGCGTCGCGCAACAGGGTGCGCACCCGTTCGGCGCGGGGATCGGCGCTGTGCGTGCGTGCTGCCATGAACACATCGTAAGACATTTCGTAGACAAGTGACTACGAAATGTTAGGTTAACTAAGCCACCTCTGAATCGGCGTGTGACGTGCGCCTCTTCCGTGTCAGGTAGTGAGTAGGACGGCGGTCGCCACGGCCAGGCCGATCCCCAATACGGCGGGGGCCGTCTCGACCACGCTGTCGGACGCACGGAGGTGGCTGACGACGGCGCCCACCGACAGCAGCGCGAGTCCGACGGCAGCGGCGATGCCCAACGGCGGCCACCACAGTCCGACCAGCACGCCGACGACACCAGCGAGCTCGAGCGCTCCGATCAGCCGCCACACCGTCGGGGAGATCCCGAGGTGATCGCGGATCTCCAACGAGCGCTTGACGCCAAGCAGCTTGATCGAACTGGAGAACGCGAACAGCGCGGCAAGGCAGCACGTCACTATTACCGTTGTCATGGCCATCTGGTGACAGTAGGACCTGCAGGAGATGGGAGTTGGTCGAATGATCCGCTGTGTCCGGCTGTGGACCGGCCCGGACGGGGCCTCACACGTCGAGGTCGGACGCCTCGACATGCAGACGGGTCGCAACGACGATCTGGTGTCGGCCGCGGTGACGGCGGCGCACGTGACCGTCGAGGAGACCGCGGGCGGCGGCTCGTTGGCCTGGCACACCGCACCCGTACGTCAGCTGGTGGTCACTCTGGGTGGCACGCTTCGGTTCTCGACGCGGGATGCGGAGGAGTTCACCCTCCATCCCGGCGACGTGTTGCTCGCCGAGGACACCGAGGGGTCGGGTCACCAGTGGCAGCTGATCGGCACCGACCCGTGGCGGCGCATGTACGTCGTTCTCGCGCCCGGCGCCGACGTCGCATTCGTCGCCGACTGAGCCGCAGACACACCTCCCGAGACTGCGGGGAGATCGCAATTCTCGAGGTTTTCGCGATCTCCCCGCAGTCTCGGCGGGGTTTGGGTGGCTAGTGGCCCGCCACGATGTCGGCCTCGTCGACCTCCACCGGATCCTTCGCACCCGGCAGGAAGTAGTAGATGGCACAGACGATCGCGAAGAACAGGTAACCAAGGGCCACCTGAGGATTCGCGGCCCACGCCACCTGCGGCGCGTGGATCAGTCCGATGAACGACAACGCCGCGCCGACGACCGACGCGATGGCCGCGTACAGGAACTTCTTCTCCAAGATGAACGTCACCATCGTGCCGAGGATCAGGCCGACGAGCACCGCACCCTCACCTAGCGTTTGAAGCCCCTCGTAGACGACGCCCGCCCCGTTGAGCGCCTCCATCCCGACCTTGTCTGCCGAGGTGCCCGCGGCATTCAGCGCGTTGTCGATCAGCCCACTGGCCCACTGGGCGAGGTTCGGCAGGAGCGCGGCGACCACCGCCACCGCGTGCAGCCTCGGCACGGCCTGGAACGCTTGCGCGCCGATCAGCAAGCCGATGTACAGCAGGATCGGCACGATCGCAGGAACCGGAAGCAAGGCGTCGAGGACTCCGAAAAGGCCAAGGAAGCAGAAGATTCCGACGACCACGCCACTGGCCAACGAGTAGCCGGCCCGGCCGCCTGCGTCCTTCCAGCCGGGATGGCCGATGTACACCGCGGGCGGGAAGGGCGAACCGAACGCGGAACCGACGACCGCGCCCGCACCGTCCGCGAGCAGGACGCTACGCAGGTTGTAGTTGTCGCCTGCCGCGGCGGCACTCTCGACGTTGCTCATCGCCTCGGTGAAGTTGTAGACACCGAGCGGTATCGCCGTTCCCAGCAGCGGCGCCAGGTTGGCGAGGCCGGAGAACAGCATGTCCATGCGCAGGTCCGGGATGCCGATCGCGATGTCGGACACCGCCTGCCCGACGTCGGGGGCGGACATGTACCCGCCGATCCATCCGATGGCCGTGCCGACGAGTAGCGCGGCCAAGCCGACCGGAATGCCGAACGGCAGCTTCATGTTCGTGAAGAAGCCGATGAGGATGATCGCCATCACGGGCAGGCCGATCCACGCCACCTCCCACATCTGCGCGGCGGGCCGCATCGAGATGAACGTGATGGAGATGCCCGCCAACGTGCCGAGCATGGCCGCGCGCGGCGTCAGCTTGCGGATGTACGGCCCGACGAACGCGCCGATCATCACGATCACGCCGATCATGAAGGCCCACGCCAGTCCGGCCGTCCACGCCTGCAGCGGGTCCTTGGTGTTCAAGTACACCGGCAGCATGACGACGAAAATCACGATGAACATGTGCGGCACGCTCGGCCCGTAGGGCAAAGCCGTGACATCGGTGCGGTTTTCGCGCTTGGCAAGCCGGCGCGCCAGGAACGTGTAGTAGAGGTTGCCCAGGATGAGCGCCACGCCCAACGCGGGCAGGACGGTGCCGAGCACGTCGCCCGCGGGCACGGCGATAACGCCGATCATCAGGCCCGTCAACGTCAGGACGTTGACCAGGATGTTGAACCCGAGGCCGAAGAACGCGTTGGTGTCGCCGCGCGTCCACCACGGAATGGAAAGCGCCGGAGCGTCTTCCGACTTCTCGGCAGGTGGGTCGGCGGGCGGATCGGTGACTTCTTGGGACATGGTGGGTGGTCCTCTCAGGCGGCGTTGGTGGTGATCTGCTGGAGCGCGGGGATGACCGCGGCAGTGTCGGCGACCCATCCGAAGATGCCGCCCTGGGCCTTGATCATCTCGAGGCCGATGCGCTGGAACTCCGGGAAGTACGAACCGACGCAGTCGGATACGACGAGGCACTCGTAGCCCCGGTCGTTGGCCTCGCGCGTGGTGGTGTGCACGCACACCTCGGTGGTGACGCCGGTGACTAGCAGCTGGGTGATGCCGGCGGCGGTCAGCACGTCCTGCAGCTCGGTGGCGTAGAACGCGCCCTTGCCCGGCTTGTCGATGACGACCTCACCCTCGATCGGGGCGAGCTCGTCGACGATGTCGTGCCCGTACTCACCGCGAATGAGAATGCGACCGTACTTTCCTTCGTCCCCAATGCGTTTCGACGGCGCACCACGGCTCAGCTTGGCCGGCGGGCAGTCGGACAGGTCGGGCTCGTGTCCCTCGCGGGTGTGGATCACCAGGATCCCGGCCTCGCGGGCGGCGGCGATCAGCGCGGCGAGCGGTGGGACGACCTTCAACAGCTGGTCGACGTCGTTGCCCAGGCTCGAGCCGAATCCGCCGGGCAGCAGGAAGTCGCGTTGCATGTCGATGACGATCAGCGCGGTCTTGCCCGCTTCGAGCGAGAACGCGGACGGCTCGGCGGGGATGGCGACGGACGGACTCATACGGACTCCTCGGATGTCGTGTCGGCGGGATGTGGAGTGGAGGACGGTGCGGCGCGGGTCACCGCGCGGGGTTCGTCGAGGAGCTGCGCGGCCAGGTGCAGCACGGTGTCGTCGGAGCGTGCGGCGCCGAGCAGCATTGCGCTGAAGGGTCGTCCGTCGGCGGCGACGCCGAGCGGAACGGCCACGCCAAGCAGGTCGAGCAGGTTGCCGAAGTGGGTGTAGTGGCCGAGCATCGTGTTGCAGTCGATGGGCCGGGCCAGCACCTCGTCGACGGTGAAGGTGGTGCCGATGGTGGGGACGACGAGTACGTCCATCGTCTGCCACAGCTTGTCGACCTGCGCCTTGAGTTCCTGCAGGCGTTGCAACGCCGCGAAGGCGTCCACCGCCGTGTACTTCTCGCCGCCACGGAAGATCTCGCGGACCACGGGATGGATCGACTCGGGGTGCTCGGCGAGGAAGTCGCCGAACTCGACGAGCCGTTCGGCCACCCACGGTCCCTGGTACAGCAGCGCGCCCGCGGCCAGGAACGGCTCGAGCGAGACGTCGACGATCGTGGCCTGTCGGGTGAGGTGATCCCGGAAGCCCAGGTGCGCGTCGCGCTGCTCTGCGTCGCCGAAGAACTCGAGTTCGTCGGCGGGCGGCAGCCCGACGCGGATGGGTCCGCCGCCGTATTTCGGTCCGGGGTCGCGGGACCACGCGTCGTCGTCGTCACGGGCGATCATCACGTCGAGCACCCGGTCGACGTCGTCGATGCAGCCAGCCATCACGCTGATGCAGTCCAGCGACTTGCACGCCGGGACGAGGCCGACGGTGCTGATCAGGCCTCGCGACGGCTTGTACCCGACGACGCCGTTGAGCGCGGCCGGCACGCGGCCCGACCCCGCGGTGTCCGTGGCGACGGCGAACGGAACCTGCCCGAGCGCGACGGCGAGCGCCGAGCCCGAACTCGATCCGCCGGAGATCATTTCGCCGCCGTAGACGCTGCGCGGCACGGTGTACGGCGTCCGGGTGCCGTTCAGTCCGGTGGCGAACTGGTCGAGGTTGGTCTTGCCGACGTACAGCGCGCCGGCTTCGAGCAGGCGCGCTACCGCGGGCGCCGTCGCCGTCGCGACGTACGCGTAGTCCGGACACGACAAGGTGGTCGGAACGCCCGCGACGTCGATGCTGTCCTTGACGCCGAACGGCACTCCGTAGAGCGGCAACGTCCGTGCCCCAGGCCGATTCTCGATCTCGGCGGCCGCAGCAAGGAGTTCGTCGCGAGGAACGGTCGAGAGCCAGGTGCCATCGTCTCCGCGCGCCGCGATCGAGTCCGCGACGCGCAGCGCCGTCTTGGTCGGTGAACCCGTTCCACCGGCGTGCGACGCGAGGATCTCGGCCACCGACGGGCCGATCGACGGTCCGTGTGCGTCGTAAGCCATAACTGTCGATTGTCGACAGAATGATGGCGGTCTCGGTACGGCTGTGTGTCGATCGTGTTAGCGATCGCTCGCGTGACCGTCCTCGCCCGCCTCGATGCCGAGATAGTGCAGGTGCCCGTGATCTTCGAGGGCCGCGATGACGGTGGCGGCGTCGTTGCTCTCGAGCGCGGTCAGGATCGCGTGATGGCGGGCGATCCCGTCGTCGGCCCGGTGGTGACGGGCCTCTTCCCGGAGGTTCATCGCCATCGGCAGCTGCAGCTTGAGCAGGATGGGCTCGAGCGCGATGTCCAGCTGACGGTTCTCGGCCAACTCCACGACGGTGGCGTGGAAGACGCGATGCGCGTCGTCGCGCTCCAACTCGTCGACGGCCGCGCGCATTCGGTCGAGGGCGACGCGGACGGGCCCCAGTTCGGAGGCCGGGTCGGCAAGGGGGAGCGCCAGCTCCACCGCGTGGCGTTCCAGCACGTGGCGCAGTGCGAACAGTTGAAGGATGTCCGACGTCGACCAGTCGGTGACCCGGGCCCCCCGGCGAGGAAGGTGCTCGACGAGGCCCTGCTGGCCGAGCAGGCGCAAGGCCTCCCGCAGCGGCGCCCTGCTGATGCCGAAATCGGCGCACAGCTGTTCCTCGATGATCTTCTCGCCGGGTTGCAGCGTGCCGCGCAGGATGGCGTCACGCAGGCGATGCTCGGCGACCTCGACGAGCGTCGCGGGCAGTTCGTGCCGCGAACCGTCGAGCTTGGCCACCGCCATCGCTAGTCGCCCTTCCCGTCCATTTTCGGTGCCGATTGTCGACGATCGTAGGAACTTTCCCCACCGCGCGCTTCGTTGGCCGCTGGTGGTCACGTCGACGTCTGCTTTGCCAAACATACGCACACAAGCCGAGACGCTCGTCGCGCTCGGCGTTCACGAACTCGCGGGATGGACTGCCCGCGCCCTTCTCGACACCGCCGAACCGATGCGAGATCGCCACGCGCTGTTCGTCATTGGGCCGGACCTAGTGTCGGCGTCGACGTTCGCGTCACTCGTGCGGGTGCGCGGCAAGCGCGGCTTCGTCGTCACCGACATGTCCGACGTCGACGCGTTCGACGCGGTTGTCGAATTGCCGCAAACGCCCGCCTACGTGGTCGACGGGCTCGACCGGGGTGACGACATGCTCAATTGGAGTCCGAACGAAGCCGGCCCCGCCCTCGCGGTGGCGAAGCGCACGCCGCTGACCCTCGGCGAAGGACTGCAATGGCTGCTGCATCGGCCGGACGTGCTGGAACGTGGGCGCTGCTTCATGACCATCGGCTCGAGGCGTCGCCTGCCGGACGGTTCGCTGGATGCCCGCACGCCTGCGATCTGGATCAGCAACGGCACCGGCCGCGATGGGCCAGCACACCGCAACGCCCCGAAGGTCGGGTGGTGCTGGGCAGGCAACCGGCACACGTGGCTGGGCTTCGCGTCAGCCGCGGGCCGCCGGCCGCTCGGCACGCCTGTCTGACGCCTGTGCCGAATCCAGGAACGGCACCACTTCCCGCAGCCACGCCTGCGGTTCAGACGAGAACACCACGTGCCCGGTGGGCAGCGTAGTGAATCGCGCACCGGGGATTGCCTGTGCGACGACCTTGCCCCAGCGCACCGGTGAGGTGAGATCCTTTGCCCCCCAGGTGATCAGAACCGGAGCCTTGATGTCCTTGGCGGCGCCCCGCAGGTCGTGGGCGGGCGCCGAGAAACTGCGCCACAGGGCGGCCGCGATGCGCGCGCCCTCCGGAGTCTTCGCGCGGGCGTTGACCCGCGAGACGATGGCCGCATCGGCCGCCGTCTTGGGTCGCATGTAGGTGCGCGCGAAGAAGGGCGCGCACGTGCGGATGACGACAGGCCTGCCCATCACCGCGCAGAACGCACGGCTGAACGGCGTGTGGGGCGTGAACCCGCCGGTGTTCACCAGAACCAGGCCGGCGACGCGGTCGGGTCGTTCCAACGCGATCCGACACGCGGCGTAGCCACCGACGGAGTTGCCGATGACGACGAGGTTGGTCAGGTCGAGCGTGTCGACGAACTCGACCGCCACGTCGCCGAAATCGGGGGCACCGAGCGGCGGGTCGGTAGCGGGGGAGTTCCCGTGTCCCGGCCAGTCGACGGCGATGACGCGTCTGCCCGCGGACAAAGCGTCCTGCACCGGCGCGTAGTCGCTGCTGTCGTGGAGGTTCGCGTGCAGCAGGAGCAGCGGTGGCCCGGCGCCGTCCTCGGGTGCCGAATCCGAGTAGGAGATCGTGCCGCGGGACGTCGTCACTGTGGGCATCAGCGTTCCTTTCACTGACCGGTCGGTCGGTCAGTTACACTAGCGAGGAAACCACGCACTGACAAGCAGGAGGGCGACCGTGACGGCACCGGCGAGACGTACGCAACGGACGATGGCGGCCGAGCAGACCCGGGCGAAGCTCATCGAGACCGGGCTCGTACTTGCCGAAACCCTTGGCCTCGAGGGCTTGAGCGTCAACGCCATCGTGGCCGACGCCGGCGTGTCGAAAGGTACGTTCTTCCATCACTTTCCGGACCGCACGGCCTACCTGGTGGCGGTACACCGGCGCTTCCACGACGCGCTCTCCGCCGAGTTCTGGTCGGTGATCGGCGGCCTGCCCCCGGGCCGCGAGCGGCTGGCGGCGGCGGCGCGGACGTACCTCGACGCCTGCCTGCGCGACCGCGGGGTGAAGGCGCTCTTGCTCGAGGCCCGCGGGCACCGACCCATCGCCGATGAGGTGACGGCGCGCAATCGCCGCAACGTCGACATCGTGACTGCCGACTTCGAGGCCATGGGCCGGACGCACCCACGTCAGTCGGCGCGGCTGTGGGTGGCGGCCACCGCCGAGTGCGCGTTGATGGAGCTCGAACTGGGTCGCCGCGATGACACGGCTCGGGCAGCGCTGGACGAGTTCGTCGGCTGAGCCGGTTGGGTCATCCACCGACGCAGCCAGTCGACGAGGCGGTCCGGCTCGCATCCGCCACCCGCCGCGGCCAGGTATCCGTCGGGCCGCACCAACAACCAACCCGGCGTCGGTGCCAGCTCGGGATTCCGCGCCACGTGGTGCACGGTCAGCACGTCCGCCCAGTCGCGACCAACCGGTGCGAATCGGTCCACGTCGCCCACGTCGCCCACGACGAACAACGTCGGCGTCGACACGTCGAGCAGGTCGTAGAGCCGACCCTCGGGCAACCGGACGTCGGGCACGCGGTCACCGGCACGCAAGGAGCCGATCCTGCCGCCGCCCTTGCTGATCGGGCGTCCGCGATACGTGGCGGACAGTTGCCCCAGCCGGGGCGCCGCCTTGGCCTGGACCGCCGACTTGGACAACACGAGGGGCGCGAGCCGGGTCAGCAGCGTATGTGCGACCGGGTTGGTCGAGTTGAACACCTTCGTGGCGCGTTCGGTGATGGCCACCACCTGCTTGATCACGGGCAGCCGGTCGCTCTCGTAGGTGTCGAGGAGCTCGGGGCGGGCCGTGCCACGCAGCACCATCGCGAGCTTCCAGCCGAGGTTGATCATGTCCTGGATTCCGGTGTTCATGCCCTGACCGCCCGCAGGACTGTGCACGTGGGCAGCATCCCCGCCGAAGAACACCCGGCCGGCCCGCAGCGTGTTCATGTGCCTGCTGTTGATCCGGAAGCGCGAACTCCAGTTCAATCCGTAGAGCCGCGCCGGGACGTGCACGATCCGGTCGTACAGATTCTGAATGTCCTCCAGTGACGGCTCCACGTCGTCGCCGGTGACGCCGTCGGGGTCGGTGGCCATGAACCGGAACCGGCCGTCGCCCATCGGGAACGCCGCAAGGAAACCCCTGGCGGCCAAGAAGATCGAGAGCTCGTCCTCCGGCATTGCGCCGGCGAGGCTGACGTCGCCGAGCACGTAGTTCTGCTCGATGGAGCTGCCCTCGAACGGCAGCCCCAGCGCCTTGCGGACCGGACTGTGCGAGCCGTCGGCCGCGATCACGTACGACGCAGCCGCCAGTTCCGTCCGACCATCGGTGTGGCGCAGCACCACCCGAACCCCGGTGTCGTCCTGAGTCAGGGACTCGAAGGCGACGCCGCGCTCCACCGTGACGCCCTGGTCCCGGAGTCGGTCGGCGAGCAGCCGCTCGGTCTCCGACTGGGCAAGCATCAGGATGAAGTTGTATTCGCTTGGCATGCAGGAGAAGTCGATGCTCGCCAGGTGATCGCCGTTGGCGTGGAGCGCCGTGCGATGGGCCCGGTTGCCGAGGCTCAGCAACTCGGCGGCGACGCCGCGTGGTCGCAAAAGTTCGATCGTGCGGGCCTGCACGCCGAGCGCACGCGAGGTGCTCGACGGCGCTCCTGCCTTGTCGACGATGCGGACGTCGACGCCGAGTCGGGACAGTTCGATGGCGGCGGTCAATCCGGTGGGCCCCGCGCCGATGATCAGGACTGGCGTCATCGTGCACTCCTCGGCTATGTCAACAACTGGTGACTTAGACGCTAGGCCTACGTGCTAGCCATGTCAACAGACGATGACTTAGTCTGGGCGGATGGCAACTACGAGGCCTCGCAACGCCACGGAGACCCGCGCGGACATCCTCGCCGCCGCGCGCGCCCGGTTCGGCACGGACGGCTACGAGCGAACGACGCTGCGCGCGGTGGCCGCAGACGTCGGCGTGGATCCTGCACTCGTCATCCGCTACTTCGGCAGCAAGCAGGACCTCTTTGCGGCGGCGGCCGAGTTCACCCTCGACCTGCCCGATCTGACCGGGGTCGACGTCGACCGCATCGCCGACGCGCTGCTGCCCAAGTTCTTCGCGGTGTGGGAGGACGACACCACCTTCGTTGCCCTGCTCCGCGCGGCGATGACCAGTCCGACCGCGGCCGACACCATGCGTTTGGTGTTCGCCACGCAGGTCGCGCCGGTCCTGGCGAAGATCACCCCCGATCACGCGGCGCAGCGCGTCGGCCTGATGGGCGCGTTCGTCATCGGGTTGGCCACCACGCGCTACGTACTCAAGAACCCGGCGGTCGCCGACCTCAGCCACGAAGAGCTGATCAGGTGGGCGGGCCCGGTGGTCCAACACCTGCTGGTGGGCCCCGTACCGGGCGCCGCGGAGTGATTCGACACCCGCGCTAGAACGTGTTCTAGTGCAGAGGTGCTCGAGTACACCACGGAGAACCTCACCGCCGACGAGGTCGCCAGGCTCCGGGCCGTCTACGAGCCGCTCACCCAATCGGTCCGCGAGCTGATCGACGCCACCATCCGCACCGAGGTCGACGCCGAGTCGGTCTCGGAGGCCAAGGCTGCCATCGACGCCGCGACCGCCCGCTTGCGAAGCAACCAACTCGACGGTTCGTTCGGCATCAGATTCGGCTCCGACGGTGACCAGATGCCGTGGGGCAACGCCGTGATCGGACTGCGCAACCCCACCGCGCCGCCGCTGAAGGTCGAGCAGGCGCCCGACGGCAGCGTGTCCGCCGACTTCTACTTGGGCGCCGCCTACGAAGGTCCGCCGGGCCACGTGCACGGCGGCGTCGCAGCGCTCATCCTCGACCACGTGCTTGGCGAGGCGGCCAGCTCCGCAGCCCGGCCCCGGCTGACGGGCACCATCACGATGCGCTACCTGCGCACCACGCCGTTGGGGCCGTTGCGCGTCGAAGCGAGGATCGACCGCACCGAGGGGTTCAAGACCTACGCCGTCGGTCATATCGCTGACGCCGAAGGTCACACCGTCGAAGCCGAAGGCGTGTTCATCCAACCGCGGTGGGCCCGCGACTGATTACTGCCGCGCCATCGCCAGGTTGAAGCGCTCTTCCGGCGTGATGAGGTGGTCGTGGCCGTCCTCGCCGATGTCGAGCTGCACCCATTCGATCGATCCCGTGAAGCGGTTACCGGTCGGGCCGTAGTCGGGGGACGCAGGCGAGCCGGTGTCCGAACCGACGTCGCACGCCTCGTCGGCCGAGTAACCCATCGGGATCGTCTGCTCCACCCTGCCCTTGCCGACGGGCTTGCCGTCGTAGAAGAGCGCGACGTCACCGCCCTTGGCCAGTCCGCCGCCGTCGTACGTGAACTCCATCCGCACCTGGTGCTTGCCCGCCGGAATCGGCTTCTTCGATTCCGTGATGTAGTGCTCAATGCCGAAGAAGTTGAAGCAGTACTTCAGCTTTCCCTCGTGCGCGTACAGCGACCAGCCACCGACACTGCCGCCCTGTGTAACGATCACGCCGTTGGCGCCCGATTCGGGCACGACGACGTTCGCGGTCACGGTGTAGGACTTGTTCTTCAGCGTCAGGATGCAGTTCTCGCTGACCCGCATCTTGTCGAACAGCAACTGGGTGTTGCCCCGGATCAGCTGCGGGCGGCCCGCGATGTCGGGGTTGATTCGTTCGAAACCGCGGTCGTCGAGCGGAACGACGTCGTACTTGACCGCCTCGATCAACCAGAGTCGTTGCAGCTCAGCGAGTTTCTGGGGATTCTCGGCGGCCAGGTCGTGCGCCTGCGTCCAATCGTCGGGACCGTACAACTCCCAGACGTCGGTGTCGAAGGGTGGCGGGGCGTCCGCCTTCCACGGCGTGCGGTGCTTGGTCACCGCCGTCCAACCCTGGTGGTAGATGCCGCGGTTGCCAAACATCTCGAAGTACTGCACCTCGTGGGTCTCGGGCGCCTTGCCGTCGCGCAGTGTGCCCAACATGCTGACGCCTTCCAACGGCGCCTGCGCGATGCCGTTCACCGATGTCGGCGCGGGCACGCCCGCCGCCTCCAGGATGGTCGGTGCGACGTCGATGACGTGGTGGAATTGATTGCGTACCTGCCCCTTGCCGACCGGGCCCTTCGGCCAGTGCACGATGGTCCCGTTGCGGGTGCCACCCCAGTGCGAGGCAACCTGTTTGGTCCACTGATACGGCGCGCACAATCCGTGCGCCCAACCGACCGCGTAGTGGTTGTACGCGTCCGGGGTGCCGAAGTCGTCGATCTTGGACAGCAGGAACTCGGTGGTCTCGATGCCAGGCATGCCGTTGAGCGTGGTCATCTCGTTGAAGCAGCCGTTCAGCGTGCCCTCGGCTGACGCACCGTTGTCGCCGATGATGTAGTAGATCAGCGTGTCGTCGAGGAACCCGAGCTCGTCGATGGCATCGACCACCCGGCCGACCTCGTGGTCGGTCTGCTCCAGGAACCCGGCGTAGATCTCCATCTGGCGAGCCAGCACCGGCTTGAGCTCGGCGGGCATGTCCTCCCAGGCGGGAATCTCGTCGTGGCGCTTCGTCAACTCGGCGTCCTTTGGCACCACGCCGAGCTTCTTCTGCCGGGCAATGATCTGTTCCCGCAACACATCCCAGCCGTCGTCGAACTTGCCCGCGTACTTGTCCGACCATTCCTTCGACACCTGGTGCGGAGCATGGGTCGCGCCCGGAGCGAAGTACATAAAGAACGGCTTGTCGGGCACCAGCGCCTTCTGCTGCCGCACCCACGTGATGGCGCGATCGGCCAGGTCCTCGGTAAGGCTGTAGCCCTCCTCGGGCGACTTCGGCGGCTCGACTGCGGCGGTGCCCTCGTAGAGTCCGGGGTAGTACTGGTTGGCCTCCCCGCCGACGAAGCCGTAGAAGAACTCGAAGCCCGACCCGGTCGGCCACTGGTGGAAGGGTCCGGCGGGGGAGACCTCCCACACCGGAACCTCGTGGCACTTGCCGAACTGCGCCGTCGAGTAACCGTTGAGCTTGAGGGTTTCGGCGATCGGCGCCTTCTCCTTGGGCCGGATGCTGCAGTTGCCCGGCGCCGACGTGGCCATCTCGGTGATGGCCCCCATTCCGACGGAATGGTGGTTGCGTCCGGTCAGCATCGCCTGCCGGGTGGGCGAACACAGTGCGGTGGTGTGAAATCTGCTCAGCTTCACCCCACCCGCGGCCAGCCGTTCGGCGACCGGGGTGTGACACGGGCCGCCAAAGGCCGACGACGCGCCGAATCCGACATCGTCGATCAGCACGATGAGCACGTTGGGCGCCCCCTTGGGCGGTCGCAGCTCCTTGATCGGCGGGTACTTGGTGTTCGGATCCTTCGCGTCGTACGTCGTCAATCCAACGTGCTTGGCATCGGGGATCGGAAGCTGCTCGCGCGCCAGGTGTGGCTCCGCGGCAAGCGGTTCTGGGGCTGCTGCGGCCTTCGTCGTTGCTGCGGCCTTCTTGGGGGCAGTCTTCTTGGCAGCGGCCTTCTTCTTGGGCGCGGACTTCTTGGATGTCTTCGACATGATGGCCCTTCCCTTCCGCCAACACGATTCAGCGATGGCGAGGCGGTGCATAGCCTACGTCAGTCGGGCCCGGCCGAACGGTGGTTCGACACGAAAGCCGCTGCGGCCCACCCATGATCGTCAGGTCTGCGGTGATCGCGCCGATCCGGCGGATATCGAGGCCAGTTGATTGGTGATGGTGCCGAGCTCGCCGACGAGGATGCGTGCGGTCTTCGCGTCGGCGGACGGCAACGCCGCGCGCACCCGCTCCGTCGCGACGGTCAGCTGGCCCACGTCCGGGGTCCACGCCGAACCGGGGGTGGCCGGATCGCCGCACAGCGCCTCGGCGTAACCGTCGACCGCAGCGACGAAGTCCGTGCCCCACCCGGTCGGCGGATGCGCGGGAAGGCTGGTCTCGAGCGCGGTGCACGACGCGGTCACGACGTTGAGCCCGGCACGGTACGCGCGCAGCCACCGCCGGAAGTCGCGGTCGTCGGTCGGAGTCGCTCCCGCGGCCGCCTCGAACGCCGCCCGCGCGCGGTACGCCCGCTCCCACGCGGCCGCCAGCGCTTCGGTGGGCCGGTCCAGCTCGTGAACGAAGGCCTTGATCACCGTTGCCGCATAGTCCATCTCGGTCTTGAGCAACTCGCCCGCACGTTGACGAAGCCGGACCACCGCGTGGTCGGGTAACACCACGTGCGCGAGCACCGCAAGCGCACCGCCGATGAGTGTCGCCAGCAACCGGTCGCTGACGGTGGCCGGTCCGGCGGTCCCACCGATGTCGACGAGGAACACGATGGCGGCGGCAAGCGCCGCGCTGACCGCGAGATAGCCGATCCCGGACGCCAGGTACGCGACGGCAAGGAACACGACCGCGAACCCGGCGGCCAGGAGTCCGGTGGGATGCAGCAGGAGCACCAGCGCCGATGCGGCGGCGATCCCGAGCGCGTTGCCTGCGATGCGGCCGGCACAGCGGGTGTAGGTGTGCGCGGTCTCGGGGCGCAGCACCATCACGACGGTCAGAGGTATCCAGTAGCCGTGTCCGAGGTCAGCGAACCGTGCGATCAACGCGCCAACTGCTGCCGCCGCCGAGAGCCGAATCGCGTGACGCAGCACGGGGGACTCCCAGCCGAGCTGGGCGCGCACCGCAGGACCCATGCGCCGGATCTCGATGGGTAGCCCGGCGCTGCGCAGTTCTGCGAGGTCGGGGGGCGGCGCCAGCTCTCCGTACCGAAGCGCGACGGCCTCCCTCAGCTGTTCTGAAAGACGTTGCAGGAGTGGCACTTCCGGACCCGTTATCGTCGCAGCCGTGGCGTCGAACGCGCCAAGCGCATAGCCGGCCGCCTGGCGCCCCGCCGCGTTCGGCACCGCGACTGCGGTGAGCACGTCCGACGCGGCGACCAGGACCTGCGCACACCCGTCAGGTTTGGCCGACTTGCCCGCAATCGCGTTCACGGTCGCCGCGATGCGTTCGGGCAGCCCGTACCAAGTGCGGTATGCGACGGGTCGGCGGGCGGCCTGCCCCTCGGTCAGCGTGAAGGCGTCGCGCAGCCACACCAACGGCTGGGTGTCGACGTGCCCGGTCGGGTCGTCGGCCAGCGCGCGCGCATCGGCGGCCAGCGAGTTGTAGGCCCGAGTCAGCGCGGAGCGCTGCACTCGCCAGCGCCGCTTGGGCCAGACCGCGATGAGGGCGGCCTGCGCCAGCCCTCCCAGCACCGCGAGCGTGGCCGACACCACGGCGGTGGGCCAGGCCGGTTCCGCGGGTGGCGTGACGACCAACAACGCCGTGGCAGCGGCGGCCACCAGCCCGGCGTTCGCGCTCACCCCCCACGTCAGCCCGGCGCCGAAACCCCACGCCGCCACCAGGGCCGCGAACAACAAACCGTAGGGACCGGCCAACGACCCCAGCAGGACGGCGGCGCCCATCGCCAGCGAAACGCAGGCGACGAGGCGGAACGGGCCGCGCGGACTGTCCTGCAACGCAACCGCCCCGGCGATGGCGGCCGCACCCGACGCGGCGATCGCGCTGTCCGCGCCGCTCCAATACAGCGCTGCCGCGGCGACAAGCAGGACGCCAAGCACGCTACGGACGATCGCACCCACGTCGGGCATCGTCGGCCGCAGGACCAGGGCCTTGATCACCGGTCCATTCTTACGCGACCGCAGGCGCGGTCGGCGTTCATGCGCGCCGGAGTCGCGCCTTTATCGCATCCATGCGGACACGGAGTTCGTCGGGTGTGAAGGCCCCGCGGTCCATCAGTTCGTGAGCGGTCACGACCGCCGACTTGGCGTGCGCGGGGACGCTGCGATAGGTGGTCTCGCCGAGCTCGTCCTCGGCGTGGCGGCGTTCGAGGTTGTCCAACGTGCCCCGCCACGACAGACATTCGCAGGTGGCCTGCATGCTGGACTCCCACGGCTCGGGCCTGCGGTCCGGTTGCGGATCGGCCGCCACAGGGGATGCGGGGCCCACCGCGTCGAGCAACACCGCGTAGGGCTCACCGGTCACGCGTCGACCTTCGGTCCGGTCGGCGGTTCGCTGGCCGTCCAATCCGCTTGCGGCACG
This sequence comes from Mycobacterium sp. RTGN6, assembly GCF_033804605.1. Taxonomy (NCBI): domain Bacteria; kingdom Bacillati; phylum Actinomycetota; class Actinomycetes; order Mycobacteriales; family Mycobacteriaceae; genus Mycobacterium; species Mycobacterium sp. RTGN6. The sequence goes on along the minus strand of NZ_JAPZKZ010000001.1, from coordinate 674,166 downwards.
GCAACGCCGATCATCGTGTCGCGCGTGACGATGGCGGCCAACTGCTCCTCCGTCCACCCCTCGGTTCCGTCCGGGCGCATCGGCATCACCATGAATCGGGACTTCTGGTTCGAGTCGTGCACTCGCACGTCGACGTCGGGACCGAAGTGCAGCCCGAACTCGGCAAGCACCTCACGCGGCCACCGGACGAGCCTGCGGCGGTAGTTCGGCGTGCGGTACCAGTCGGGGGACATCCCGAGCACCGGGCGGGGATAGCAGGAGCACAGCGTGCAGACGATCACGTTGTGAACCGTCGGCGTGTTCTCCAGCACGTAGAAGAACGTGTAGTCGCTTGGGGTTCCGACTCCGGTCGGGTCGAGCCAGTCGAGGCCGACTTCCTTGGACGCCTCGGTGCCGTCGGCGAGCAGCCGGGCCTTGAACTCCGGATCGGTCCACGCCTTGGCGACCATCCGCGATCCGCCGCTTGGTCCGATCGACTCGGCCCATTCGGAGAACCTGCGATGGTCCTCTTCGGAGAACAGCCCCTTCTCGATCGCCAGCTCGCGCACCGCCCGCTCGAGCACCTCGAATTCGCTGAGTTCCTCCGATCCCTGGATGGGGTCGTGCGGATGGTCGTGCTCAGTCATCTGCTGATCCCTTCGCCGCCGGCTCGAGCCAGCGTTCCGATACCTCCGTTTCGAGCGTGTCCACGCCGAAGCCCGTGTAGTTGTCCCAGAGGTCCTGCTGCCGGAACCGGACGACGTAGAACGGCTCGAAGCGACCGCCCTGCTCGGCGTCGTCGCGTCCCCACGCCTCGTCCTCGGGGATCACCCAGTCGGGCCGGAATTCGACGATCGTTCCCGTCTTCCCGCGAGTGAAGGCCTGCGTCCGAGTGTGAAAGAGCGACGTGGCGTTTCGCACCGTGACGCGGTCGCCGATCGCGAACTTGCGCTCAGCCATCGTGCGACGCCTTCATGCGGGCCCGAACGTCGTCGATCTTGGCGGACAGTTCGTCGGGGGTGATGAGCCCCTTGTTGATGAGCACCTTCGCGGCGACCGTCGCCCACCGCGCGTAGTACGGCAGACCGAAATACAGCGTGGCGCCGAGGTCGTTCTCCGCGCGCCTGCGCTCCTCGGAGTTCCACGCGCCGCGCCAGCCGAGACACTCGCACGTGACGTAGGTGTCCATTTCCCACTGTTCTTCGACCTTCTCCATGAACGGAACCGGAAGGTCAGGTTGGCCACCGACGTCGTGCAGCACGTGTCGCAGGGCGGCGTAGAGCGCGTTGGAGATTTCATACGGCGAGTCGAGCGGCTCCCGCAATACCGGAGCCAGGTCGGCAACCCGGCCGGCGACTGCTTCGAAGTCGTTGGGTGGGGCCACGGTTTCCTCCACGAGTGCGCGCTCGAATTGCCCGTTGAGCGAATGTATCCCAGTTCGGCGCACCGATGGGTCGAGTCGAACACATCCGGGAGTAGGTTCGTGCCGTGGAGAAGGTCATCATCACCCTGCGGCGCGCGAGCGCCGACGACGCATGGTGCGCCGCGTTGCGCGGCACCGTCGCCGACGAGCTGTTGGACCTCGACGTGCCCGGGCTTGCGGTCAACGTGCGCGACGAGCCGGTGCGCGACTCGCTCATGACTCTGACGACGTTGGACCCGCCGGTCGTTGGGTTCGTCAGCCTCTGGACTCAGCAGAGCTATGGGGCTGCGGTCACCGAGGCGCTGGCCCGGCTGAGCGAGGTCTGCGACGACGCGGCTGCCTATCTGGTCACCGAGTCCGTGCCGTTGCCTGCACCCCAGACCGGGCTAGGCGAGCGCACCGCCGGGTTCGCCAACGTCGCACTGCTGCGCAGGCCGGCGACGCTGGACGTCGAAACCTGGTTCGCCCGTTGGCACGTCGATCACACGCCCGTGGCGATCGCGACGCAGTCGACGTTCGGCTATACGCAGAACGCGGTAGTGCGAGCGTTGACGCCAGGCGCACCCGAACTCGCCGCGATCGTGGAGGAGTTGTTTCCCATCGAGGCGACTCAGAGCCTGCACGCGTTCTTCGGCACCGCCGACGATGCCGACCTCGGTGAGCGGATGGCGAAGATGGTGGCGAGCACTTCGGCGTTCGGCGCGAACGAGAACGTGGACACCGTGCCGACCAGCCGATATGTCTTCCGGACCCCCTTCGGCGTGGAAGCGCTTCGATGACAACCCTTTCCGATGCTGCGGCACTGGCCGCTGGCGAGAGCGGACTGGCGGTCGTGTCGACGCTGCGCGCCGACGGGACCATCCAGGCGTCGCTCGTCAACGCGGGCGTGTTGCCTCATCCCGCCACCGGTGAGCCGACGTTGGCGTTCGTGACGTACGGCAAGGTGAAGCTCGCGAACCTCAGGGCCCGTCCGCAGCTCGCGGTGACCTTTCGCAACGGCTGGCAGTGGGCGACGGTCGAGGGCGTCGGCGAGCTCGCCGGGCCCGATGACTCGCAGCCGTGGCTGACCGACCCGGACGCGCTGCGACTGCTGCTGCGCGAGGTGTTCAGCGCCGCGGGTGGCACCCACGACGACTGGGCCGAATACGACGCGACGATGGCCGAACAGCGCCGCACGGTGGTGTTGATCGCCCCCACGCGCGTGTACTCGAACGGCTGACGCTTACGCTGCTGCCGTGCTTGTTGAGATCGACGACACCAACGGTGTGCGCAGGCTGACCCTCAATCGTCCAGAAGCGTTGAACGCGTTCAACGAGGCGCTGTACGACGCGACGACCGTTGCGCTCCGCGACGCCGACGAGGACCCTTCGGTCGCCGTCGTGCTGCTGACCGGCGCGGGGCGGGGCTTCAGCGCGGGCAATGACCTGGTCGAGATGCAGGCGCGCATCACCGATCCAGACTTCACGTCGGGGGAGTACGGCTTTCCAGGCATGATCGAGGCGCTCACCAACCTCCGGAAGCCGCTGATCGCCGCGGTCAACGGCGTGGGCGTCGGCATCGGCGCCACGATCCTCGGCTACGCCGACCTGGTGTTCATGTCGTCGGCGGCCCGGTTGAAGTGCCCCTTCACCAGCCTCGGCGTTGCGCCTGAGGCCGCCTCGTCCTATCTGCTTCCGCAACTCATCGGTCGGCAGAACGCGGCGTGGATGTTGATGTCGTCGGAATGGGTGAACGCCGAGGAAGCGCTCCGCATGGGCCTTGCCTGGCGAGTGTGTGCACCCGAGGAGCTGCTGTCCGAAGCCGGCCGGTACGCCGAAGTGCTTGCCTCTCGCCCGATCTCGAGCCTGATGGCGGTGAAGAAGACCATCGTCGAGCCCACCAGGGGTCACATCAGTGCTGCGCTGACGTTCGAGTACGCCCAGTTCGCCGAACTGATGGGCGGTGCCGCCAACGCCGATGCGCTCGCAGCGTTCAACGATCGGCGCGACGGCTAGCCGGTGGCGTGCAGCGGGCAGTTCACGACACTGGTCGACGCAATGATCGCGCGCACGGTGCGTCGGCAACGCCCGCAGTCGGACCCCGCGCCGCATGCGTCGGCGATCTCCTTGGACGTCGTCGCACCGGCGGCCACCAGGTCCGACACGACCTGACTGGTTACTCCGGTGCAGAGGCAGACGAACATCAGCAGGCCCGCACGTCCGAATTGGCGTACGAAGCGAATACTGCGGGCACCCGCCGCGCGCCACGATTCGACTCCGCGCCACGCATTCCGCTTGCAATGAATTCGGCGACGAAGCGATTGTCCAATTCCGCTGAATCCGATTGGCGATCGTCGCGCATCAAGCACGTCGCGTCGGCGGCGAGAAGCAGCGAATGGAGTCGATACCCACTCACCACAGTTGGCCCCTGATCCCAGTGCGCCGGGGGAGGTCCCACGGCACTGCGTACGTGTTAGCCCAGTCTAACCTTACTTAGGGCAGCCAGTCCATAAACCGAGGCCAGACTAAGGTTCGCCTCACCGAAGACCAGGCAAAATCGGGTGCCAGACACGCCCATACGTCTTCGGATTGGGTCGCTGCCGGGCGTCGTGTCGACTAGATTGAAGAGGCGTTCGACAGCCCCGAACGGCACTGACACTCGACCGGCCCGACCGGTTTCATAGGAGCGATCATGCAAGGCGACCCCGAAGTCCTCAAGGTGCTCAACGAGCAGCTGACAAGCGAGCTGACCGCCATTAATCAGTATTTCCTGCATTCCAAGATGCAGGACAATTGGGGCTTCACCGAATTGGCGGAGCACACCCGCAAGGAATCGTTCGATGAAATGCGCCATGCCGAGGCGATCACCGACCGAATCCTCATTCTCGACGGGCTGCCGAACTATCAACGATTGTTCTCGCTGCGCGTCGGCCAGACCGTGCGTGAGCAGTTCGAGGCCGATCTCACGATCGAGTACGAGGTGTTGGCCCGGCTGAAGCCGGCCATCATCATGTGCCGCGCCAAGGAGGACAGCACCTCGGCCAACCTCTTCGAGATGATCGTCGCCGACGAGGAGCAGCACGTCGACTACCTCGAGACCCAGCTCGAGTTGATGGGCAAGCTCGGCGAGGAGCTCTACCTGGCGCAGTGCGTCTCGCGCCCGCCGGGGTCTCAGGGAGCTCACGGCGCGTAACACTTTTAGCCTGCCTAACGATATTTGAGCGGGACCCCACCGGGTACCTGACGTTGTCGGGAGGCAGAAATGACACGTCCCTTGGGGACCACGGACTACACGGCAGCGGATCCCGAATCTGCAAACGCGCTGATCAGCCCACAGCGACGCAACTTCATCTTCGTTGGCGTCCTGCTCGGAATGCTCCTCGCTGCGCTGGACCAGACGATCGTGGCGACGGCGTTACCGACCGTCGTCGCGGACCTCGGCGGCGCCGGACACCAGTCATGGGTGGTGACGAGCTACCTACTGGCGTCGACGATCGTCACTGCAGTCGTCGGCAAGCTCGGCGACATGTTCGGACGCAAGGCCGTCTTCGTAGTTTCGGTGCTCTTCTTCCTCGCGGGGTCGGTGCTGTGCGGGTTGGCCGGCTCGATGACCATGCTGGTGGCCGCCAGGGCACTGCAAGGCATCGGCGGCGGCGCAATCATGGTGACCGCCATGGCGGTGATCGGCGAGGTGATCCCGCTACGTGAACGCGGCCGGTACCAGGGCGCGCTCGGCGCAGTGTTCGGCGTCACCACCGTCATCGGCCCGCTACTCGGAGGCTTCTTCACCGACCACCTCACGTGGCGCTGGGCGTTCTGGATCAACGTGCCGATCGGCATCGTCGTGCTGCTCGTCGGCGCAGCCGCAATTCCCTCGCTCGCCAAGGGCGCCCGGGTGGCGATCGACTACGCGGGCATCCTGTTCGTGGGTCTGGCCGCCTCCGGATTGACGCTTGCGACCAGTTGGGGCGGCGGTGAATACGCATGGTCGTCGCCAGTGATCATCGGCCTGTTCGCCGCCTCCACCGTGGCGTTGGTGATCTTCGTGTGGGTGGAAATCCATGCGGCAGAGCCGATTCTGCCGATCCGGCTGTTCCGCAGCCCGGTGTTCACCGTGTGCTGCATCCTCGGCTTCATCGTGGGGTTCGCGATGCTGGGCGCGCTGACCTTCCTGCCGACCTTCATGCAGTTCGTCGACGGCGTGTCCGCGACGGAATCGGGGCTGCGGACCCTGCCGATGGTGGCGGGCATGCTGCTCACGTCGATCGGCAGCGGCAGCATCGTCGGGCGCACGGGCAGGTACAAGATCTTCCCGGTGGCCGGAACCGCCATCATGGCGGTGGCCTTCCTGCTCCTGTCCGGCATGAATGCGATGACGCCGACGTGGCAGCAGTCGTTGTACCTGTTCGCGCTTGGCACGGGTATCGGGCTGTGCATGCAGGTGCTCGTCCTGGTGGTGCAGAACACGTCGAGCTTCGCCGACCTTGGTGTCGCCACGTCGGGAGTCACGTTCTTCCGGACGATCGGAAGCTCGTTCGGCGCAGCGATATTCGGCTCACTATTCGCCAACTTCCTCGCCTCCAACCTCGCTCAGGCGCTCGTCGCCAGCGGCGCACCGCCCGGTGCAGCGGAGTCACCGAAGTCGCTGCACGCCCTGCCTCCCGAGGTCGCCGCACCCATCGTCGACGCATACTCGGACGCACTGGGCACCGTCTTCCTGTGCGCGGTGCCGGTCGCGGTCGTCGGGTTCGTCGTAGCGCTCTTCCTGAAGGAGACACCGCTACGCGAGATGGACGCCGTCTCCGCGGCCGATCTGGGCGAGGGCTTCGGGATGCCCTGTACGGAATCGCCCGAGAAGATCCTCGAGGTCGCCGTCGGCCGAATGTTCCGCGACTCGCCGGAGCTGCGACTGCGCAGCCTCGCCCAGCAGCCCGGATGCCACCTCGACGTCACCCAACTGTGGGCACTGCTCCAGATCTACCGGCAGAACCAGGTGTTCGGCTCGGCGACGCTGACCGACATCGCGGAACGGCTGCGGGTGCCCTTCGAGGTCATCGAACCGGTCTTCGACCGCGTGATCGCCGACGGCCTCGCCCTTGGAACCGGTGGAAGGCTGTGGCTGACGCAGGCGGGAGCCAGGGAGGTCGACGCGATGTCTGCGGCGATCGTCGGGTGCATGGTCGACAAGCTCGCTCAGTCACCCACGTTCGAGGGCAGACCGGATCGCGGCGAGGTGGAGGCGGCGTTGGAACGCATCGCGCACCGCATGCTGGTGCAACGCGACTGGACCGACGACCGTCGGGAGCTCGCTGCCGCCCGCTGACACAAAACTAGAACGTGTTCCAGAATTGCCCCGATCGGCGTACGATCGCGCCATGAGCCGAATTGGACCCTTCGCCGACGACGACGCCGCTGCATGGGTGAAGAACTCACCCGACATCGGGATCGCGATGGCGGGTTTCACCAACGCGGTCTACACCAAGAACCGACTCCCGTTGAGGGTCCGGGAGTTGGCCCGCATGGTGATTGCGCTGGACAACGAATGCGTCGTGTGTCAGAACACCCGCGACTCCGATGGCATCGCCGCCGGTGTCGACGAGGACCTGTACGACCACGCCGCCGAGTGGCGGACCTGGCCGGGGTACAGCGCCCAGGAGCGTGTGGCCGCCGAGTTCGCCGAACGCTTCGCCAGCGACCACACCGGCCTGCGCGACGACGAGGACTTCTGGTCCCGCGCCAATGAAGAGTTCGATGACAAGCTGCTCACCGACCTCGCCCTGTCCTGCGCGATGTGGCTCGGCATGGGACGCATGCTGCGCACGTTGGACATCGGGCAGAGCTGCAAGATCACGCTGTAACCCACGGCGGCGCCATGCAGAATGGCTGCCATGGCGGCCATCGCACAGCTCGCAGCCGACGGAGTCACCACGCTGATCGGCACCGTGGTCAACCCGGCCGGCCTCATCCACGCCAAGGCGGTACCGCTGGCGCGGGCCGCGGCGTTCGTGGACCCCGGCCTTGGCGCAAGCCCCGTGTGGCACGTCTTCGCGATCGATCAGGCCGGCGTCGTCACCGGTGACGCCATTGGCGTGGTCGGCGATCTACGGATTCGGATCGACCCCGCCGCCGTGTGCGTCCTGGGTGATGGATTGGCCTGGGCGCCAGGGGATTTCTTCACCCAGGACGGCTCACCCGACCCGATCTGCAGCCGTGGCACGTTGCGCCGCGTCGAAGAGCGGATGAACGCGGCTGGGTTCGAAGCGCTCGTCGGTCACGAAATGGAGTTCGTCCTGGTCGGGCCCGACGGGGCGCGACTGCCCTCCGAACTGTGGGCGCAGTACGGCCTGGCCGGGGTGCTCGAACACGAGGGATTCGTCCGCGACGTGGTGGAGGCGGCGGCGACGTCAGGCGTCGCGATCGAGCAGTTGCATCCCGAGTACGGCGTCAACCAGTTCGAACTATCGCTGGCACCGCTGGCTCCCGTTGCGGCGGCCGATCAGCTGATCCTGATGCGCATCATCGTCGGTCGGGTCGCCCGCAAGTACGGTGTCCGCGTCAGTCTCTCGCCGGTTCCGTTCGCCGGGAACGTCGGATCCGGTGCTCATCAACACTTCTCGCTCACGCGTGACGGCGAACCCATCTTCGCGGCTGTCCCCGGACCCGGGGGCAAGACGCCGCCGGGTGAATCGGCCATCGCTGGACTGCTTGCCGGGCTGCCCGGCGCGCAGGGCGTGCTGAGCGGCTCGATCCTGTCGGGGCTGCGGATGCAGCCCGGCTTATGGTCGGGAGCGCACGTCTGCTGGGGAACCGAGAACCGCGAAGCCGCAGTGCGATTCGTCGCAGGCGGCGATGCCAATCCTCATGGCGCCAACGTCGAAGTCAAGGCCGTCGACCCGTCGGCGAATCCCTACTTCGCCACGGCCGCCATCCTGGGACTCGCGCTCGACGGCATCGAGCGCAACCTGCCGCTGCCGCCGGAGGTCACCGTCAATCCCGCCCTCCTGAGCGAAGGGGAACGCGAAGCCGTTGGCATGACCCAGCTTCCGAGCGATCAATCCGAGATCATCGATGCCCTCGACGCGTCGGCGCTCGTCAGGGACGTGCTTGGCGACGCCGCCGTCGACGCGATCGTCGCCGTGCGGCGATACGAGCAGGAGAACTACGGCGACCTGACCGCCGACGAACTCGCGCAGAAGTTCCGGATGTCCTGGAGTGTGTAGATGACGGCGTTGGGCGAGCACGTCGCCGCGGTGCCGCTGGTCGATCACCACGTGCACGGCTACTGGTTGGAGTCCGGTGACCGCAATCGATTCGAGAACGGACTCAACGAGGCGAACACCGAGCCCATTGCCGACTTCGACTCCGCGTTCGACACCCAACTCGGCTTCGCGGTGCGCGCACACTGCGCACCGCTGCTCGACCTGCCTCGCCACGTCGGGCCCGACGAGTACTGGGCGCAGCGCAGGACACTCGGCGATGGCGAGGTGGCCCGCCGGTTCCTCTCCGCGGCAGGTGTCACCGACTGGCTGGTGGACACCGGATTCGGTTCCGGCATAGCCGATCTCGACACGATGTCACGAACCTCGGGCGGACGCGTCGGCGAGATCGTCCGGCTTGAGTCGATCGCCGAGCAGGCGGCCGCCACCGGCGGCGACTACGCAGGTGACTTCGTTCGACTCCTGCACGACCGAACCGCGACCGCGGTCGGCACGAAGTCGATCATCGCGTACCGCGGCGGCTTCATCGGCGACCTGTCCGAACCAACCGATGCCGAAGTCAGTAGGGCCGCCGACCGGTGGCGCGCTACGGGTGGTACCCGGCTCACCGACCGGATACTGCTGCGCTTCGGCCTGCATCAGGCCCTGCGAATCGGCAAGCCACTGCAGTTTCACGTCGGCCTCGGAGACCGGGACTGCGACCTCGATGCCACGAATCCGCTTCACCTGCTGGACTTCCTGCGCGCGTCCGGTGACACGCCGATCATGCTGTTGCACTGCTACCCCTTCGAGCGCGAGGCCGGCTACCTGGCTCAGGCGTTCAACAACGTCTACGTCGACGGTGGCCTGAGCATCAACTACCTCGGCGCGCGCTCGCCCGGGCTCATCGGCAGGCTTCTCGAACTCGCCCCCTTTCGCAAGGTGCTGTACTCGTCCGACGGGTTCGGGCCACCAGAACTGCACTTCCTGGGTGCTCACCTGTGGCGCAACGGCATTCGCGAGGTGCTTGCCGGATTCGTCGACGCAGGCGAATGGAGCGAGTCCGACGCGATCAGGGTCGTCGACCTGATCGCGCACCGCAATGCGAGGCGGGTCTACGCGTTGGACTGATGGTGCGCGGCGGGACACTCCGCCGGGATCACCGGCTCGACATCGTGCTTCGCCGTCACCCGAACGCGGGCCCCTCGATGCGGCACCAGAATCACCGCCTTGACGCGCTGACGCTCGTCGGCCGCGGTCGTCGTCGCCAGGTCCACGCGGCGCAGCACCTCCCGCAGCACGACCTTGAGCTCCGCCAACGCGAACGTGGCTCCGAGGCACCGCCGGTTGCCGCCGCCGAAGGGCATCCACGTGGTCGGGCCGAGGGTGGCGCCGAGCATGCGGTCGGGGTCGAACCGCTTTGGGTCCGGATAGAGTTCGGCGCTGCCGTGAACCAGGCCGATGCCCGGGGCCATCATCACCCCTGCGGGTAGGGCGTATCCGGCCACCTCGGTGGGCGCCGTCAGTATCCGGCCGACGTCGAATACGACGGGCCGGGTGCGAAGCACCTCCTTGCCCACCGCATCCAGGTACTCGTCGCCGGCTGCGTCGCCTGCCGCGCTCGCGTGCGCCGCCGCAACGGCCTTGCGCAGCACGTCGGGATGCCGCGTCAACCGTTCCAACGCCCACGACAGTGCGGTCGCGGTGGTGTCGTGGCCTGCCACCAGCAGCGTCATGAGCTGGTCGCGGAGCTCCGCATCGGACATCGCCGCGTCCGAGTCGCTGGAGCGGATCAACATCGCCAGTGCGTCGGTGCGCTCGCCCAGGTTGGGATCGGCACGCCTTTCCGCGATCTCGGCGTACAGCAGTCGATCGGCCTCGGCGATGTGGTTGCGGACCTTGCGCCACGGGCGGCGCTGCTGCAACTTCGGGTTCGCGATCGCCAACGTCTGCCACGCGCTGAGGGTGAGCAGTTTCGGCATGATCGCGCGCAGCTCGGCCAGCCGGGTGGGATCGCTGGCGCCGATCACCGTCCGCAGGATCACCTCGAGCGTGAGCTGCGACATCCGTGGCGCCACCGCGAACTCGACACCGACGGGCCAGGACGCGATGTTCTCCGCCGCGAGCTCGGCCATGACTGACGTCTGTCGCGCGACGGCCTCGCGGTGGAACGGCGCCAGCATGAGCCGCCGGGTTGCTCGATGGGCTTCGTCGTCGACGACGAGTACGGAACTGGGTCCGAGCAGCCCCGCCAGCATGGAATTGGCCTCGCCTGCGTGAAACACGGTCGGATCGCCGGCGAACACGGCTTTGACGTCGGCGGGGTCGTCGACGTAGACGAGCGTGCCGATACCGGCGATGCGCAGCGTGAACACCTTGCCGTACCGGCGCCGGCAACCCGACACGAAGCGCGGCCAGAACCGCAGCATCAACGCTGCCTGCAACGAAGCCGGAAGCCGAGGTCCTGGTGGGAGAGCGGCGTTGCTCATGCTGCGAGCATAGGCCCCCGGCTAGACCTCACCCGTCGCGTCGTAGATCCAGGACATGTCGGCGGTGGCGAACTCCTCCATCCACGAAGAGGGAGCGTGGTTGGCCAGCGCACCCATGTCCCAGTAGTCCTTCCAGAGCGTTATTTTCCCGTTCTCCACGCGATGCACCGTGACGAACTTCAGCACGGCGGATTCGCCCGTCTTCCAATGCCATTCCTCGTGATGCTCGTACATCGCGTCGACTCCGTTGTCGACGAGCAGTCCGTCGAAGTTCTCGTAGGAGGCCAGCGGCTCCAGCCCGATCTTGAGGCGCTTGACGATGTCGTCGGGACCCTTCGCGGCCGCGGCGGGCCCGACCGGCATGTCCAGGTAGATGCAGTCGTCCGACAGGTAGGACTTCAGCCCGTCCCAGTCCCGCGCCGACAGCGACTTCCACATTCCGTGAACCGTATCTTCAACCGACACTGGACAATTGCTCCTTCTGCGTGGGGAGTGCGGGCGACCGGTGTGCCGCGCGCAGGAAGCGTCCGGTGCGCCGTCGCCCGATGAGGTCGGTGGGCCGTCCGTCGAGGAAGACCGCTCGGCCGCCGACGAACACCGCGGACACGGTGTCGTCGTTGCGGTTGACCATGCGCGAGAGCCCGCCGTACTGGTCGACGCATGCCTCGGCGTACTCGTCCAGGCTGTCGTCGAGGCGCGCCGGATCGATGACGACGACGTCGGCGCGGTCGCCGACCCGCAGGTGCCCCGCGTCGAGGCGGTACCAGTCGGCGAGTTCGCCGGTGAGCCGGTGCACGGCCGCCTCGACCGTCATGAACGGCGTGCCCGCCTCCTGCGCGTCCCTGACGTGGCGCAGCAGGCGTAGGCCCATGTTGTAGAAGGCCATGTTGCGCAGGTGAGCGCCCGCGTCGGAGAAGCCCATCTGGACTCCTGGATCGCGAGCCAGCTTCTTCAGGACGTCGGGCCGGTGGTTGGAGATGGTGGTCCGCCAACGCAACTCGCGGCCGTGCTCGAGCACCAAGTCGAGGAACGCGTCGACCGGATGGAGTCCACGGGCATCGGCGACCTCTCCGAACGTCTTGCCGACAACCGCGGCGTCCGGACATCCGACGATGTCGGCGTCGTAGAAGTCGCGCTGCCACACGCGGACGCCGAGCTTGCGTTCGTAGTCCTTGCGGAACTGGCGGCGGTAGCCCTCGTCGCGCATGAGCTCGTTGCGCTCGACCTCGTCGCGCAGGTGCAGCGCGGCCGCCCCCGCCCCGAACTCCTCGAACACCACCAGGTCGATCCCGTCGGCGTACACCTCGAACGGTACGGGCAGATGCTGCCACCGGAAGTTGGCGCCGAACCGATTCACCAGCCGGGCGAGCGGGCCCATCATCAGCACCGCGTAGGGGTTGGACTTGACGTCGGCGGCCGACAGCAGGCTCGTCTTGAGCGGATTGCGGAACACCCCCAGCGACTGAGCGACCTGGGAGCCGAGGTTGAGCGGGTTCGCGATGTCCGGCCCGGACTGCAGGATTCGGCCCGCCCGCCGCAGCAGCGACTTCAGCCTGCGCAGCTCGCGGGGTTTCGCATAGGTGGACGGCAGCGTCCGCGACCGGCACGTCTCGCCGTCGATCTTGTCGAAGAGCAGTTGCATGGACGACATGCCGACGAAGCCCGAGCGCAGCGCCTCGGCCAGCATCTGCTCCATGCGGGCCTGTTCGCGCCCGGTCGGACGGGCGTCCTTGCGCGTGGCGCGGTCGAGTCCCATCACGGCGGTCCGCATGTCGGAGTGGCCGATGAACGCCGCGATGTTCGGGCCGAGCGGACGTGCCTCGAGCGCGTCGACGTACTGGTCGCACGTGGTCCAGGTCTTGTTGGCGTCCACAGCTGCGATAACGTGATCGCGCGGGATGGCCTCGACCCGGCCGAACAGGTCGCCAGCCTCGGTGCCGTCGACGTGGATCGTCGACAGCGAACAGGAGCCGAGCATCACCGTCGTCACCCCATGGCGCAGCGACTCGGTCAGCGCGGGGCCGCCGAGTACCTCGACGTCGTAGTGCGTGTGGATGTCGAGCATGCCCGGCAGCACCCACTTGCCGGTCGCATCGACCACCTGCGGGCAGTCCGTCGCGTCGAGCTCGTCGGGGGAGACCGCGACGACGTGACCGTCCCTGATGCCGATGTTGCGCACCGCCGACGGGGCGCCGGTGCCGTCGAACCAGCGGCCGTTGCGGATGATCGTGTCGTAGGTCACCTAGCCATGGAACAGTCCGCAGCTCGGCGCTGTCAATGAAAGTGAACAGATCCAGAAAATTGTCTACTGAGCGGTCCAGACGTCCGGCACACGACCGTCGAGGTCGGTGAAGCCGTAGGTATGCGCAAGGTCGGCCGAACTCACCGAGCGCTGGTTCCAGCGTGTCCGCTCGACGTCCGCGGCGATCGCAGCCACGCCTCGCCCCACGAACCGTGGGCTCTCCGACTCGGCGAACCCCGGCGGGGCGACGGGTCCACCGTCGGGGCGGTCCGGATCCATCGCCGAGCGCCAATCACCCTCGGTGACGCCGTAGTTGTCCAGCATCATCTCCGAACGCAACCAGCCAGGAGTCACCGAGACGGCAGTGCACCCGAACGGCGCCAGATCCTCGCCCTGGCTGTACGCAAGCCGGTTGATCGACACCTTCGCCAGGTCGTAGAACACCGAGATCCGGTAATGCGACGCGTTGTACTCGGCCGTGCCATCCGTTACCTCGACGAGCAGTCCGCCGGGCCGCGTGGTCAGCAGGGGAAGCAGGCAGTGCGACGTGATCAGGTGCGTGTCGATTCCCAACCGCAGGATGCGCAGGCCGTCATCCAGATCGTGCTCCCACATCGGCCGGTTCCACGTCCGCGGCGGTCCCTTGAGGATCTCGGCGCCCCACACGTCGTTGGCCAGGATGTCGATGCGTCCGTAGTCACTGCGCAGTCGGTCGGCGAGCGCGCGTACCTGCTCGACGTCGAGGTGGTCGGTCGGAACCGCGACGCCGACCCCGCCGAGGTCGGTGACCAACCGCGCCGTCTCTTCGATGGTCTCGGGACGGTCGTAGTCGGACTTCAGCCGTGCGGTCTCACTGGTGCGCCCCGTGCACACGACGGTCGCGCCCGCCTCGCCCAGTGCGGCCGCGATGCCACGCCCGGCGCCGCGGGTCGCGCCGGCGACCACCGCGATACGACCGGCGAGTGACGCGCGATCCGGCTCCCATGGCATCCCACCAGTATCAGGTGTCCAGGCCGTCGCCAACCGCAGTTCAGCAGACCGGGGCATACTCGCGAACATGACCCCCCTACAGCGATACGTCGCCGAGGAAATCGCCACGGATCACGTCGATGGGTTGTTGTCCCGGCGGGAGGCGCTGAGGCGGCTTGCGCTGGTGGGCGTCGGCACCGCCGCCGCGACTGCCCTGATCGCCGCATGCGGCGAGGAACGCAAGCCCGCGAACGACGCATCGGCCACCAGCAGCGCACCATCGAGCAGCGCACCATCCACCGAGCCTGGACCGCCACCGGGATCGGAGAACACCGTCGCGACCGAGCCCATCACATGGGCCGGCCCCGGCGGCGAACTCCAGGCGGCGTGGGCGCCCGCCCAACAGCCGAAGGGCGCCGTGCTCGTCATCCACGAGAACAAGGGCCTCAACGACTGGGTGCGCTCCGTGGCGGGCCGCCTCGCAGGCATCGGATACTCCGCACTGGCGCTCGATCTGCTTTCCGGCAAGGGCGGCACCGCCACGTTCGCCGATCCGGCGCAAGCGACGGCCGAGCTCACCAACATCCCGCCAGAGGAATCGGTGGCCAACCTCAAGTCCGGCATCGTCGAACTGCAGCGCCGCACCCCCGGCGTGAAGGTGGCCGCGATCGGGTTCTGCTTTGGTGGCGGCATGGTGTGGCGCCTGCTCGCCTCGGGTGAGCCGCAGCTGGCGGCCGCCGTCCCCTTCTATGGCCCGCTGCCCGACGACCCGGACTTCAGCGGCTCGAAAGGTGCTGCGGTACTTGGCTTGTACGGCTCCAAGGACACCCGGGTCACCTCGTCGAAGGACGCGGCGGAACAAGCCCTGACCAAGGCCGGACTGGTCAACGAGCTCGTCGTCGAGCAGGACGCCGATCATGCGTTCTTCAACGACACCGGGGAGCGCTACGACCCGAAGGCGGCCGCCGACGCGTGGCAGCGACTGCAGGACTGGTTCGCCAAGTACCTGGCGTGACCTGCGGTGAAACCCCCGTCGAATTGCTCGACCGGCGCTGTTCACCATCAGTTCAGATAGTCGTTCTCGGCCCGTCGTTGACCGCACACGCGTGACGGTTCTGATTCGAGCCATGCGGGTCGTCCAAGTCGCGAACTTCTACGGTCCGCGCTCCGGGGGCCTGCGCACCGCGGTAGACCGACTCGGCGCCGAGTACCGGGCCGCCGGGCACGAGGTCTACCTGGTGGTCCCCGGCGCCGAGGCCGAACGGCACCTACTGCCGTCGGGCGTGGTGCGAATAGCGCTTCCCGCCAAGCAGATTCCCTTCACCGGCGGCTACCGCGCCGTCCTTCCTCGCCGGGTGCGAGCGTTACTCGAGCAACTCGATCCGGACGCCCTCGAGGTCTCCGATCGGCTCACCCTCCGATCCCTTGGGCCGTGGGGACGCCGGCACGCGGTGGCGACGGTGATGATCTCCCATGAGCGACTCGATCGCCTTGTCGGACAACTGCTTCCGCAACGGCTCGCGCGCATCGTCGCCGACGCTGCGAACCGGCGCACCGCCACCAACTACGACGCCGTCGTGTGCACCACCGCGTTCGCCCGCGAGGAGTTCGACCGCATCCACGCACCCAACGTGGTGACGGTTCCCCTCGGCGTCGACCTCGAACAGTTCCACCCCCGACGGCGGTCCGGTCTGATCCGCAGCCAGTGGGCCGCTCCCGAACAGACCCTTCTGGTGCACTGCGGCCGGCTGTCCATCGAGAAGCACGCCCATCGCAGCATCGACGCCGTTGCCGCGCTTCGCGATTCCGGTGTCGACGCGCAGCTCGTCGTGGTCGGCGAGGGTCCGATGCGCGCCCGCCTGGAACGGCAGGCCGCCAAGCTTCCGGTCTCGTTCACCGGCTTCGTCGGGTGCCGTAACACCGTCGCGTCGATCCTCGCCTCGGCCGACGTCGCGCTCGCGCCAGGCCCGCACGAGACGTTCGGGCTGGCGGCACTCGAGGCGCTGGCCTCTGGGACGCCCGCCGTGGTGTCGAACACGTCCGCCCTTGCCGAACTGCTGACCACCGACAGCGGTGCCTCAGCGGACAACGATCCGGAGTCGATCGCTAGAGCCGTCACCAGGGTGATCAGCAGGCCCGAGCCGTTCCGGCGGTACGGCGCACGGCGGCGGGCCGAGGAATTCCCGTGGCCGCGTTCGGCGGCAGGGATGCTCAACGCGCTCGGCGCGGACTAAGCCCGGCCCGACGCCCAGCGGCTAGGTTGGTCCAATGGGCGACCCAGCGCTCGGTGCCACCGACTCCGAACGCACCCGGACCCTGTGGTTCGCGCTGCTGTTGACCCTGACCAACGGATTCATGGACGCGCACACCTTCTTCGTGCGGGGCGGCGTCTTCGCCAACGTCCAGACCGGCAACGTCATCTTCTTCGCCATCGACCTCTCCGAGCGCCATGTCACCGCGGCCTTGGCGCACGTGTGGCCGATCCTGGCGTTCCTGGTCGGCGTCGCCCTGGCCGCTCACATCAAGTCCGGCCGGGTCGAGCGCGTCATGGGGCATCCATTGCGCTGGATCATGGTGGTCCAGGTGCTGGCCCTCGTCGCCATCGGCTTCGTCCCGGTGACCGTGTCCCACAACTACGTGACGATCCCCATCGCGTTCCTCGCCGCGGTCCAGATGAGCCTGTTCCGCAACATCGGCGACCTCGCGTACCTCCCGGTCGCCACGACCGGCAACCTGATGCGCTTCATCGAGTCGGGGTACGACGGCTTCGTCGACCGGACCGCGGCGTCGCGCCGCGCCTGCGGGATCTACGGCACGCTGATCGTCGGGTTTGCGGGTGGTGCGCTGGTTGGCGCCTTCGCCAGTCGCGCGTGGGGTGCGCACGCCATCTGGCTCGCCGCCGGTTTCCTGGCCGTCACGTTGGTCCTGTTCATCGTCGACGAACGGGTGCTGCGGTGAACTACGATCGGCGGATGACCCGTCGCCCGGTACTCGCGTTCGTCATCGCGGTGGCGTTCGCGCTGGTCACCCCGCCCGCACCGGGGTACGCCGACCCCGCAACTGCTTGCAATTTCCGGCTCTCCCCGCCGCAGGTGGTCCAGCTGTCGGGCACCGACGTGGTGTCGGCCACGGTGGACCCGGCCGGTTGCAACGTGGCCGCCAACCCGACGATGAGTGTCGTGTGCGTGCAGATGCAGGGGAGTCAGTCCGCCGAGCAGTGCATACAGCACGAGGGTCCGGGTACCGCACGGATCTACTTCCAGCCGTACCGACCCGGTGCCACCTACGTCGCCACCGGGCGGGGTTGCGCGTCGGTCGGCAATCCGCCCCAGTCGAGCTGCCAAATGACGGGCCCGCTGACCGCGACGCTGTAGCTCGCCGCGCGGGCACCTGGCGCTTTCAATCAGGCTGACTCCAGATGTGGTGTCGGCCGACGCATCCGCCCTATCGTCGCCGATAGCCGATCGTCGGCATCCACGAAGGGCGGTCCCGCATGTCCGAAACAGTCGCTGCGCCAGACACATTGGGAAGCCCGCCCGGTGCCCGCGAGCGCAAGCTGCGGGGCAACCTCGGCGTCCCGTCCATCGTCTTCATGGTCGTCGCGGCGGCGGCGCCCCTCGGCGTCATCGGCGGGGTCGTACCGCTGGGCATCGCGGGAGGCAACGGCGCGGGGTTCCCGGCCACCTTCGTCGTCTCGACCATCATCCTGCTCCTGTTCGCCGTCGGCTTCACCGCGCTGACGCCGTACGTCGAAGAGGCAGGGGCGTTCTTCTCGTATGTCCGCACCGCCCTTGGCTTTCCGACCGGGATCGGCATCGGGTTCGTCGCCTTGGTGAGCTACGTAGCGCTGGAGGCGGGCGTGTACGGCCTGCTCGGACCGGCGGGTGTCGACGTCGTGGCACTGTTCGGCGGACCCACCTTGCCGTGGTGGGCATTCGCGGCAGTCGCGTTCGCCGTCACGACGTTCCTCGGCTACCGCAACATCGAACTGTCCAGCCGGGTGCTCGCGGTGCTGCTGACCGCCGAGATCGCCATCGTGTTGGTGCTGGATCTGGTGATCGTCGCGCGCGGCGGGCAGCACGGGCTCTCGACGGGCATCGTCAACCCAAGCGCGATCTTCTCGGGTTCGCTGGGCATCGGCCTGCTGTTCGCACTGCTCAGCTACATCGGCTTCGAGGCCACCGCGATCTTCCGCGACGAGGCCCGCGACCCGGACCGCACCATCCCACGCGCCACCTACGCGGCACTGATCCTCATCGGCGCGTTCTACACGGTGACCGGCTGGGCCCTGATCTCCGCTTGGGGTGACGACGAGGCGATCGCCAAGACGACGGATTCGGGCGGCACCTTCCTGTCCGACACCGCCCACGCGTACATCCGCACCGCGGGCGCCGACGTCATCACGGTGCTCTACTTCACCAGCCTGTTCGCCTGCATCCTGTCGTTCCACAACGTGGCATCGCGCTACGTCTTCGCCCTGTCCCGCCACGACGTGCTGCCCGCGTCGCTGAGCCTGCCGCATCAGAAGCACGGTTCCCCGCACCAGGCGTCGCTGTGGATCTCGGGCGTGGTCGCCGTCAGCATCGTGGCAGCCGTGGTGTTCCAGCTCGACCCGATCACGGAGTTCTACACCTGGTTCGCCGCAGCCACCACGGTGGGCTTCGTGGTGCTCCTGATCGCGACGAGCGTTGCGGTGCTGGTGTTCTTCGCCCGCGACCGGCGCGGCCACTCGCAATGGCGAGTCCGCATCGCACCCGCCCTCGGGTTGGTCGGGCTGGCCATCACGCTGGTCCTCATCCTCACCAACCTGGACGGACTCGCCGGTTCCAGCGCCCTGGGCTGGGGCATCGTCGGATTGCTAGTGCTCGCCTTCGCGCTTGGGGTGGTCGTCGGCACCCGCGTAAGCGATCCGACGAAGGCCGAGCGCTCATGACGAGCGTCGTCGACACGGCCGTGAATGGGCGTGTCGCCGAGCCCGATCCGCGGCGCGAACTCCTACGTGGGCTCGACGATGGCACGCTGCGCGAACTCGAGGTCGCCTGGAGCGACCCGTTCGGGCACGCGCAGGGCAAGCGGATCCCCGCACGGCAGTTTCTCGACCGGGCGCAGGGGAGCGGGTTCGCGTTCTGTGAGGCGTCGCTGGGCTGGAACGCCGACGCGACCGTCATCGATGGACTCCAACTGACGAACTGGGACGGCGGCTATCCCGACGTCTACGCGGTGCCGGACCTGGACACCTACCGGCCGTTGCCGTGGCGGCCGGGCGTCGGGCACGTCATCTCCGACATCGTCCGCCACGACCGCACGCCGTCGCTGCTCGATCCGCGGGCAGTGCTCAAGCGGGTGTTGAATCGGCTTGCCGGACTTGGGTATTCCGCGAAGGTCGGCGTGGAGCTCGAGTTCTACCTACTCAACGCCGACGGCACGCCCTTCCAGAACGACATCCACGCCTACTCGCTGGAGAACGCCAACGCGCTCGACCCGCTACTCACCGACCTGTACGACGCACTCGGCTCGTTCACGCGGTTGGAGGGCATTCAGTCCGAGTACGGGCCCGGCCAGGTGGAGACCAACCTCGTCTACACCGACGCGCTCGAGGCCGCCGACGACAGTGCCCGGCTCAAGTACGCCGCCAAGGAGGTCGCCCGCAGGCACGGCAAGCTCGCGACCTTCATGCCCAAACCCTTCGCGGAGCACTCGGGAAGCTCGGCGCACCTGCACATCTCGCTGTGGCGCGACGGCGCTCCCGCCTTCGCACCGGATGGCGGCTCCGAGAACCAACTCGCACTGCACGCCATCGCCGGGCTGCTCGAACACCTGCCGTCCATCACCCTGTTCGGCGCGCACTCGGTCAACGCGTACCGGCGCTTCGAACCGGACTCCTTCGCCCCTGCCACGGTCACGTGGAGCCGCGACAACCGCAGCGCCGCGATTCGGTCGCTGGTCGAGGCCACGCCGGAGGCCACCAGGATCGAACTGCGCACCGGCGGGTCGGACGCCAACCCGTACTGGTTGGTGGCCTCCGCGCTGGCCGCGGTGGTCGCCGGGCTCGAGGCGCGTCGGCGGCCACCCGAGCGAGCCGAAGGAAACCTCTACGGCACCGGTACGCAGTTGCCGGAGTCGCTGGGCGTGGCCATCGCCCTGGCCGCACAGGACGACACCATCGCCGAAATCCTCGGGGCGGCCTCGGTTCACGACTTCGTCGCCATCGCCCGTAGCGAGTGGACCGAGTACACCCGACAGGTCAGCGACTGGGAGCGACAGCGCTACCTGGCCACTTCGTGAAGGTGAGGTACCCGACGTGACCCTGGGACTCAGGCCGACCGAAGAGCCCGCGTTCTCCGAAGCTCCGCTTGGCGGCGCACCCGAGGACCGCTTGGCGCGCCTTCCGGAGGTGGTCGACGAGCTGCGGCGCGCGGACGCCGAGGCCGAACGCGACCGGATCCTTCAGTACTCGGCGGTCGAGCGGCTGCGCCGTACCGGCGTGCTCGGACTGCGGGTGCCCGTGGCGTACGGGGGCCCCGGCGGCAGCGTTCGCGACGTGCTGACCGCGGTCGTGGCCATCGCCCGTGGCAGCTCGAACGTCGCCCAGGCGCTGCGGGCACACTTCGGGTTCTCCGAACGGCTGCTGAGCAATCGCGCCACCGAACCCGAACGGAGGCACTGGTTTCCGATCATCGACTCTGGGACGGTGTTCGGCAACGCCATCACCGACGCGAAGGGCAAGTCGCCGTCGAGCACCGGCACGACCGTGCTCGCCGATGCCACCGGCACGTTGCGACTCAACGGGCTCAAGTTCTATTCGACCGGCACGCTGTTCGCCGACCGCATCGCCGTGTCCGCGATCGACGCCGAAGGCCAGGATCTGCAGGCGATCGTGCCTGCGGACCGCGACGGCGTCGAACTGTACGACGACTGGGACGGCTTCGGGCAACGGCTCACCGCGAGCGGCAGCACGCGCTTCACCGACGTCGTGGTACATCCGGTCGAGGTCACGACCGTGTCCGACGGCAACCACCTCGGTCATGGCACCACGTTCCTTCAGCTGTACCTGGCGGCGGTGACGGCGGGCATCGCGCGCGCCGTGCTCGACGACGCGGTGGCCTACGTGCACGAGTTGGCCCGTCCCGCCGCACATTCGCTCGCCGACACCGCGCGAGCGGACCCGTTCGTGGTCGAGGCCGTCGGTGAGATTGCCGCCGAGGCGTCGGCAGCCGAGGCGTTGGTGCTGACCGCTGCGGACGCCATCGACGCCGTGCTCGACGACGGCCGCCACGACGACGCCGCGGCGCTGGCCGACGTCGCGATCGAGGTCGCCAAGGCCCAGCTGATCGCCGAGCGACTCGCGCTCTCGGCCGCCCAGCGGCTCTTCGACACCGGGGGAGCATCGGCGACGTCACGCACGCTGAACCTCGACCGACACTGGCGCAACGCGCGCACCGTCGCCAGTCACAATCCGTTGGCGTACAAGGCTCATGCGTCGGGCAACTACGTGCTCAACGGAGTGTGGCCGCCGGCGAACGGCTACTTCTGACGTTCCCGCATCGGTCGAACCGAAGTGGCGCGACAATCGTGTCCTCGGTATACGACGAGCGAAACGGGACGCGCATGACGAAGTTATTCACCCTCCTGAGTGCGCTGTGCCTGATGGCGGCGTTGGTCGCCTGCGGAAGTTCGGGCACCGAAGCCAGCCAGGCCAGCACGGCCACGGCGACCGGCAGCCCAAGCTCGTCGGTCGCTGCCGAGGCCACCATCACGATCTCCGGGATGAAGTTCGGCGATCCCGTCACCGTGGCACCCGGCGCCACGATCGAGATCGTCAACGACGACACAGCCGAACACTCGGTGACCTCGCAGACTGAGGGCCAGTTCGACACTCACGTCGACGGTGGCGCGAAGAAGACCTTCACCGCCCCGACGCAGCCCGGCGAGTATGCGTTCTACTGCGTCTATCACCCGAACATGAAGGGCACGCTGATCGTCAAGTAGCGAGCAGTTGTCCGATCAGCAGTCGGCTCAGCCACGCCTCGAAACGTGTGACCGACCATCCGCGGACGCGGACGAACCGGTCGAACAACACGGGGTCGGTGGACAGCCACGCCACGTCCACGGCCTCCGCCCGCGACATCGCGGTGGTCAATGCATCGAGTTCGGCCAGTCGCTTGACGACCGCTCGGGCGCCGTCGAGCCGCTGCTGATGGGATTCGTCGAGTAGCCGGTGCGCATCGTCGTCCAGCTCGGCGGCGACCTCGAGTGCGCGAAACACTCCGGCGACCCGTTGGTCGATCTCGACCATCACCTGTGCCCACCCCGCGAGCAGCCGGGCCGGATCGTCGAGCGCGAACACCTCTTTCATCCTCGGCCGCTCGGCCAAGGCCTGCGCTCGGTCGTCACCCGCGACGGCCCAGTCGACCGCCGTCTTCAGCAGCTCGACCTTGCCCCCGACGGCGGTGAACACGGTCTTGCGGCTGACACCGGCGGCCTTGGCGACCGCGTCGATGGTGGTGGCTCCATAGCCGTGTGCGACGAACAATCGCAACGCCGCCGAGACCACGGCGCGACGCGTCTCCGCCGCCTGCGCGGTACGTAACGTGGAGTGGTAGTCCCGCTTGACATCACGATCCATTTGGGTGACCCTTCAGGTATTCATTACACGTAGAGTAACACGAATTGGAGGCGGGATGCACGTCATCGTCGTCGGTGCCGGCCCCGCCGGCCTCTTCAGTGCGATCGCGCTCGCCCGGCGGGGTCACCGCATCACCGTGGTGGACCGCGACCCGGGACCACCGCCGCGTGGAACGTGGGTGCGCAAGGGTGTCATGCAGTTCCACCATGCGCACACCCTCCGGGGTCCCGTCGTCGACACGCTGGGCGACGAAATGCCCGACGTGCTCGATCAACTCACCGGCGCGGGGGCCGTCATCGCCTTGGCACCGGACGGGCGACCCGCCGCCCTGCTGTGCAGACGTGCCACGTTCGACGCGGTGATGCGCCGGTGCGCGGTCGCGGAATCGGGGGTCACGGTGCTGACCGGAAACGTCGACGGACTGGTGCGCGCCGACGGTCGCGTCCGCGGTGTCACGTCGCGCGGCGGTGTGCTGACCGCCGACCTGGTGATCGACGCGACCGGTCGCGCGAGCAAGCTCACCCGCGGCGTGCGCTGCGCCGCCGAGGGTGGCGACTGCGGAGCCGTCTACGTCGACCGGCAATACCGATTCCATGCCGACGCCCCGCCCGGTCCCGTGAACTCGCCGATCGGGCTGTCACTCGCGTTTTCCGGCTACTTCGCCATCGCCTTCCTGCACGACAACCGCACCTTCTCCGTCACCGTCGCTCACGACGGAACCGATCGGCGACTGCGCGAGCTGCGGCACGCAACGGTGTTCGACGCCGCCATCGGGGCGATACCCCGACTGTCGGAGTGGACCGAGCCGGACCGGGCCACCCCGATCAGCCCGGTACTGCCGGGCGGGCGGCTCTACAACGGATACCGCGGGCAACGCGGCGCCGACGGTCGACTCGCCACCCCCGGGATGATCTCCGTCGGCGACGCGGTGTGCACGACGACGCCGCTCGCCGGACGTGGTGTCACCCTCGCCGTGATGCAGGCACACGCACTGGTCGACGCACTGCAGCACAACGGGTCCGACATCGACTCGGCGGCAATGCAATTCGACTCATGGTGCACCGAACACATCAGACCATGGTTCGAGGACCACCGGTACGCGGACGCCGACCGGTTGCGCAGGTGGGGCGGCGGAGACGTCGACGTGACCCGCCGCCTGCCGTCGGACCTGGTGGTCGCCGCGGCCGCGGCAGACGAACGGCTGCGCACCGCCGTCGAGCCGTTCGCCAGGATGGACGCGCTACCTGCGAGCCTGCACGCCGTGGAACCCATCGCGCGCGACGTCTACGCGCGTGGCTGGCGTCCGCCGGTTCCGGACGGACCGACGCGCGATGAGCTCGGCGAGCTGTGTAGTGCGCAGGCGGTCGAGGTCGCCTAGCGCCGCGGCCGCCAGGTCACCGGCAGCCGTTTGATGCCGTGGATGAACGGCGACCAGAGCCGGTCTGGTTCGCCGTCGGCGGCCAGGTCGGGCACCTGCCTGTGGAGTTCCTCGAACACCACGGCGATCTCGCGTCGGGCCAGGTTGGCGCCAAGGCAGAAGTGAGCGCCGCCACCGCCGTAGCCGAAGTGGGGATTGGGGTTGCGCCGCACGTCGAATGTCCACGGCGAGGCGAACTTCGACTCGTCGCGGTTGGCCGAGCAGTACCACAGCGTCACCTTCTGACCCGCCTCCATGCGAACCCCGCGGAGCTCGACGTCCTCGGTAAGCGTGCGGCGCATGTAGACCACCGGCGACGCCCACCGCACGATCTCCTCGACCGCAGTCGGCGTGATCGGGTCGAAGTCCGCCCACCACGCCTCGCGTTGCTCTGGATAGCGGCTCAGCGCCAGCACTCCATGGCTGATCGCATTGCGCGTGGTCTCGTTGCCCGCGACCACCAACAGGATGAAGAACGACGCCACTTCCGCCGACGTGAGCCGCTCGCCGTCGACGTCGGCGTGCACCAGGCTGGTCGTCAGGTCGTCACCCGGGCGTTGCCGACGATCGTCGGCAAGCGCCGTCGCGTACGCGCCGAGCTCCATGGACACCGTCATGAACTCTTCGAAGTCGGCGGTGATGTCGGGGTCGCCGAACCCGAGAATCACGTTGGTCCAATGAAAGATCCGCTGATGGTCGTCCTCGGGGATGCCCATCATGTCGCAGATGATCTGCAGCGGCAGGGGACCGGCGAGCTCGGTGACGAGCTCACCCGCGCCATCGGGATTGTTGGCGACCAGCTGCGCCACCAGCCGGTGAGCGCGCTCCCGCACGTAGTCCTCCGTGCGGGCGACGACCCTGGGGGTGAACGCCCGCGACACGATCTTGCGCAGCCGGGTGTGGCGCGGATCGTCCATCGCGATCATCGATCCGAAGTACTCCAGGAGCTCGGGAGTCTGGTCGCCGATCGTGATGCCTGCACCCGAGCTGAAAAGCTCGGGATGCCTGCTGGCGTAGAGCACGTCCTCATGCGTCGTCAGGGCCCAGTGCCCCGCGCCGCTGGGTCGGCCCTCGACCACCATTTCCCGGTGAAACGAGATCGGCGCCTCGGCGCGCAAAGTCTGGAACGCGCCGTCGCGATAGGGGTCGTCGCGGCCCCAGAACCGCACCGACCCGAGGTCGACCTCGCCAAGCGGAACGTCGAGGGGCGGGGCACCGTTGTGCATCGTCGCAATGGCCACTTCGGTGAGCCTAGGGTGGCCGGCTCGTGTCGGGGCCGTAGTCGCCCAAATCCATTCCGCCGATGACCTGCGGCGCTTCGATGCCACGTGATAGCACCGACTGGTGCGCAACCCACATGCAGGGCAACCGTTTACGACGTCGGACGCCGAGATCGCCGAGGCATTGCTCGACGTCAGCATTCCGACGCTGATGCTCTCGCTGGTGCACATGGCCGGCGACCCGGAACTGATTCGTGGTGCCCTCAAACCCGCAGGACTCTTCCTCAACGAGGTACAGGGCTACATGTCCGAGGAGGACAAGGCCGCCGTGCGCAAGATCGCCCTCGAGGTGATCGCCGACTATCGCGACCGGGGCTGTCCGGAACCCGAACCCATCGGAGCCGACCTGCTCAAGGAAATGATGGAGTGGCTGGTCTGCGAGCCGGTGCCAGACGAGTACGTCCCGATGGTGCTCGAAGAGATGGAGCTCGACGGCCGCGACGCCCACGCGGTCCCGTCCGCGCTGCGCGCCGACGACTTCCCGGTCATCGTGATCGGCTGTGGCGAATCCGGACTGCTGGCCGGCATCCGGCTCAAGGAAGCCGGCATCCCGTTCACCATCCTGGAGCGCAACGCAGGCGTCGGCGGTACCTGGTACCAGAACACCTACCCGGGGGCACGGGTGGACGTCGGCAACCACTTCTACTGCTACAGCTTCGAACCCGCGGACGAGTGGACGCACTACTTCGCCGAACAACCCGAGCTTGCGGCGTACTTCGAGCGCGTGATGGACAAGCACGGCGTCGGTCCACACGTGCGATGGCGGACCGAAGTGGTCGGCGCGGTGTGGAACGACGACGACGCCACCTGGACCGTCGACGCGGTCGGCCCCGACGGCGAGCGGGTGACGCTCACCGCGCGGGCCATCATCAGCGCGGTGGGCCAGCTCAACCGGCCCCACCTGCCAAGCGTCGACGGACAGGAGCACTTCGCCGGGCCGTCGTTCCATTCGGCGGAGTGGGACCACTCGGTCGACCTGACGGGCAAGCGCGTCGCGATGATCGGTGCTGGCGCAAGCGGATTCCAGATCGCGTCGGCGATCGCCGACCAGGTCGCTCACCTCACCGTGTTCCAACGCACCGCGCAGTGGATGTTTCCGAACCCGAACTACCACGCCGAGGTCGGTCCCGGCGTGCGGTGGGCGCTGCGGCACCTGCCGTTCTACGGTCGCTGGTACCGCTTCCTGCTGTTCTGGCCGGGCTGCGACAAGGGTCTCGCCGCCGCCCGCGTCGACCCCGACTACCCGGATAAGCAGCGCGCGGTCAGCGACATCAGCGAGATCACCCGGATGATGTTCACCGAGTGGATCACCAGCCAGGTCGGCGACGACCCCGACCTGATCGCGAAGGTGGTGCCCGACTATCCCGCGACCGGCAAGCGCACGCTGCAGGATAACGGCAGCTGGCTGAAGACCCTGGTGCGCGATGACGTGGAGCTCGTCAGGACGCCGATCGCCCGCATCGAACCCGACGGAGTGGTCACCGAGGACGGGACCCATCACCCGGCGGACGTGCTCGTGTTCGCGACGGGGTTCGAGGCCAACAAGGTGATGTGGCCGATGCGCATCGTCGGCCGCGACGGCGAGGCGCTCGGCGAACGGTGGGGGGAACGTCCGACGGCGTACCTCGGCATCACCGTGCCCGGCTACCCGAACCTGTTCTGCATGTACGGACCGGGCACCAACCTGGCGTCGGGCGGCAGCCTGATCTTTCACTCCGAGTGCCAGATGCGCTACATCACCCAGTGTCTGCAGACACTGATCGCCGGCGGGCATCGCAGCCTCGAGCCGCGCCAGGACAGGACCGACGACTGGGTGCGGCGCACTCAAGCGGAGATGGCCACGATGGTGTGGGCACAGCCCACGATCAAGCACTCGTTCTACAAGAACGCCTACGGGGAGATCTACACGCTGAGCCCGTGGCGGCTCGTCGACTACTGGACTTGGACGCGCGTGGCCGAGCCCGACGACTTCGTATTCCGCTAGGCCAGTTCCCAATTCATGTTCTTGGCGAACACCCGCGCGTCGTCGGAGATGGTGCCGAGCTCATGGCAGCGCTGTATGTACTGCTGGATCATCACCATGAAGTTCATCGGGTTGTAGGCGTCCTCTTCGAAGCTCCACTTGTCGTCGCCCGCGTACTCGAGCACGGTGATCACCGGCGCCCCGTGGACGCTGCCGTCGCCAGGATCCTTCATCGTGTTGATGTTCTTGAAGATGACCCAGCCCTTGTCGGTGTCGATCGAGTACCACTCCACCGGGTAGACCGGCATCTCGCTGCCGGGGAAGGCGTTCATCGTCGAAACGATCCACTCGCGGATGTTTTCGCGGCCTTCCATGTTGCCAAGGGCGTGCTCGACGTACTTCGCGTCCTCGGTGAAGTGGTCGGCGTATCCAGACCAGTCCCACGTCTCGCCGACCTCGATCACCGCTCGCTGATAGGTCTGGAACGCCTCCTCGAGCTCATCACGTGACCATTGACCCATTGCCGACTCCTCGTGTTCGTGGGGGCGAAACTAGAACCTGTTCTACCAAAGTCGTCACCACGCCGGCGCCGTTTCCGGAGATCCGCCGGGCTTCCTCGTGAGCAACACGAGCAACATCGACCACATGCGCCTCGGGGGTGAATGACGTTTGTTTACAGCGCAAGACGTTGGGTAACACCTCCCGGACCGACGGCGATAGGATTGACGAGGGTCACGTCACGGGGTTGCGGGAATGAACGGAGACCGTGTCGACGTCGAAACAACTGGGTTGTTATCGGGTCGGGGTCACTAGAACGGAGTGACATCAATGAAGCTATCGAAACTGGCGGCCACGGTCGCCATCATCGGCGGGCTGGGGCTCGGCGCAGGACTGGGTAGCGGCGTCGCCGTTGCGCAGCCTGGCGCGCCCATCCCACTCAAACCGGGCCACGGAAACGACGACTGCTTTCCGTTCTGCAACGGGCCCGGAAATGGCAACGGGCGCGGCAATGGGCACGACAACTGGAACGGCAACTGGGACAACGACTGGAACAAGGGACCGCGCCCCCAGTTCATCAACCAGAACGAGCGGTGGGATGACCGTTGGGGCGCCCCGCCGTGGGGCTGGGGCCCGCCGCCGCCGGTCTACTGGAACGGCGGCCCGGCGCCGCAGTCGATCAACTACTGGGGCTACAACGCCAACCCGGTGTGGAACGACGGAAACGGCCAGTGGGGCATCTGGCTGTTCGGCCTATGGATCCCCATCTTCGGAATCGGGTTCAACTAACTAGTCGGACCTGAAAAATAGGGCGTGGCTACGCGTCTCAACGGGCGTTGATTTGGGAGCCCGACCCGAAAAGCGTCGCTTGTTCGCTGCCGATGGCATCCATCACCGTTATGGCATCCTCCGCCCACTGGAGAGGCCCCATCGGAGCCGTCGGCGCGACATGCGACGAAAGCCCCGTGGCACGCAGGTCGAACCGGATCACTCTCGCGAAGGACGCGAGCCGGCGGTGAAACCGGTACAGCGACGGTTCGGCGTCGATCGAATCGAGGGCGATTGCTGGCCCTGGCAGGACGAGCAGATCCACCGGGCCGTCTCCGAAGTCCCGGTAGGCGATGTCGAGGTTGCCACACTTGGCGTAGCGCGTCCGCGAAGCCTGGCCACGGGCTAGGGCTAGCTCTTCATGAAGTCGTTGCCATCGCAACGGCCTCTCCAAAGCTCTCGAGCGCTGCGGCCACGATCTTCCGCTCCATCGTGGATTCAGTAGCAAAGGCGCGGGCTACCGGCTTTAATGGACCTCGGAATGGAGTCCTCTACTAACCGCGTTATCGCGCCTTCGGGTTGCTGGACCGACGGGAGAAAATCGTGACGACCCAACGGAAACCGGTTGAGCGAATTCGGATCTCGTCTGGCCGTCACCGTCGGAAGTCGGGAGCGACTGCGACGGCCGGTCCATGTGCCGCGATGATCACAGCCACTGTGACCGCCGGTGTACTTGGTGCGCCGACCCCGAGCGACCCTGGCCCAGAGTCTCCACACGCCACACCTGCAGCCTCCGCAGCGAACGTGACGACAACGACGGCATCGGCCGATCCGGTGTTGGCTGCGATTGCGACACCCAACAGCTTGCTCGCCGCACTCGACGCCTTCCCGTTGGTGTTGTTCGCACCTAGCGGCGGATATCCTCGTGGTCATGGTGCCGACCCGGACGATCAGCCGACGGGTGAGCGCGGTAGCGCCCGCGTGTCCGGTGCGAGCCTGTTCCTTGTGCCAACCAGTTGGGCGGCACCGGCATCTGCCTCACCGGACAGCCACGCAGCGACCTTGGCAGCCGCCAGCGAGGCATTGACGGGCGGTCCGGGCCCGGCGCTGCTCGCACTGCCGTCGGTGCCTGCAGGCGGCGGTCCGACAGCATTTCTGGGTCTGATAGGCCCAGGCGGCGCGCTGATCGGTGACGGCGCTCAGCCTGGCCAAAACGGCGGCCTGTTCATCGGCAACGGTGCCGACGGCGGCCCAGGGCAGGACGGTGGCAACGGCGGCCTGTTTGGCGGTCACGGCGGTGACGGCGGCGACGGCTATATCGACGCCACAGGAGCGCATGCCGCAGGCGACGGCGGCAGGGCATTTCTCAGGGGAAACGGCGGCGACGGCGGCTGGGGCTACGACGCGATCGCAGCGGACAGCAGCGTGACCGGCGACCAGACCGCCGGACATGGTGGTCGCGGCGGCGACGGCGGCCTCTTCGGCGGTCCCTCCAGTGGACACGGCGGTGACGGCGGTGACGGCGGTAATGCGCTCGCCTACCTCGGCGTGGCGACCGGCGGGAACAGTGGCGACGGCGGCAACGGCGGAATCGGCGGCAGCGGTGGCGACGGCCGCGACTTTTCTCGCGGCGGCGACGGCGGCGGCGACGCCATTTCAGTCGGCGGGGACGCATACGGCGGAGACGGCGGCAGTGGCGGCTCTGCCATCGGGTCGGGCAGGAGGGGGACAGGCGCTGACGGCGGCGACGCAATTTCGCCTCCGGCCGGCAACGCACAGTGCGAGGTGTGCCAGACTGCCGGCAATGCATACGGCGGCGACGGCGGTGCTGGCCAGCGCGGCGGCGACGGGGGCGAAGCGATCACCGATGCCGGCGTCGCGTACGGCGGGATCGGCGGTTCGGGTGTCAACGGCGGCCGCGGCGGCAACGCGCAATCCAACCAGGGCGACGCGATCGCCGGGGCGGGCGGAGATGGCGGGGCCGCTCAATCGCGACATGGCGATGGCGGCGACGGCGGCCACGCGAGAGCCACTGACGGCGACGCCGTCGGCGGAGCGGGCGGCGACGGCGGAGGCGGGACCGCGGGAAGCGGCGGAGCCGGCGGCGACGGCGGCACCGCCCACGTCGGAACCTCCGGGCAGATTATCTACACCGCCACGGGCGGACGCGGCGGCGATGGTGGACCCGCTGTTGGCTTCGGCTCGGGCGGTCCAGGAGGCGCCGGCGGCGACGCCGACAGCGGAATCCAGCTCGGTAGTGCAGGCAAGGCCGGCAATGCGACTGGCGGTGACGGCGGCAACGGCGGGGCCGGCTTGAGGTCGCCGTTCTTTCCGCGTCCGCCGGGCGGTCCCGGTGGCCCGGGTGGTGGCGCTCAGGTGGAAGGCACGACTTCCGGCACTGCCCAGGGAGGCAACGGCGGCGACGGTGGATCTCCCGGCGGCGCCGGCGGGCCCGGAGGCGATTCAACCGGCGGCGCGTCACCCTCGCCCCATGACGGCCAAGCCGGCCAGTCTGGATGAGCCCGGAGGTCTGGCGTCCGTCGACAGAGCGTTAGTTAGCTACTTGGATTCGGCTTCGATGACGGCCTTGATGCGTTCCAGCGTCTTGCGCATGTCGCGGATGTTGCGCCGTGTTCGAAGCTGACCACCCAACAACCCGAACATCGTGGTGAACAGGCCCTCGTTCATCCTGAACGACTCGGTGACGTCGGTGCCGTCGGCCACTGGTTCAAACCGGTAGTGCCAGTTGTTGACGGCCCGGTCGCCGAGCAGCACCGCGAAGCCGAACTCGCGGCCCGGCTCGCAGGCCGTGACGCGACAGGTGGTCCAGTAGACGGGCCCGATCTCGTTGCGTTTGACGTGCCCGCGGAACTTGGCGTCAAGCGCGGGTTCCGTTGCTCCGTCGAGCCATTCGGCCTCCATCACCTCCGGCGAGAATCGGCCCGTGTTTCGGACGTCGGCGACGAGGTCCCAGATCTGTTCGGCCGGTGCAGCCATGTTGACGGTCACGGAGGCGTGCATGTCATTCCTTCGATCGGAGGGATTCAGCGAGGTCGGGTGGTCGTTGGGGGTGCCTGCACCTCGGGGCTGAGCGTATAGACGGCCTCGGGTGACACCACCTTGGTTATCGCGTTCGCCAGCGCAGTGCTGGGCTCAGCACCAGCGGCGGGGATGTCGGTGTTGCTCATGATGACCATCGTCATGTCACGCGGGGCGAGGTGGGCTGCCACCGTCTGATAACCCGGCAGGCTGCCGTTGTGCCCGATCCACCCGGCCAGGTCGAAGATGCCCAAGCCGTACCCATCCTGGGGCGGTAGCGGCGGGGCGGTGACGGTGTCGAGCCGTTGCTTCTGCGTGTCGGGGTCGAGCAGCGTCCCTTCGGCCAGCGCGTCGGCCCATAGGTGCATGTCGTCCAGCGTCGAGATCATCGCGCCCGCCGCCCACCCCCACGATGGGTTCCAGTCAGTCGCAACGACCTCATTGCCGTCCGCGCCCTCCGTGTAGCCCTGTGCGTGCGGCTCGGGAAACGCGTTGTCGCCAGGAAAGCTGGTGTGGCTCAACTTCAGTGGATCGACGATGTGCTCGCGCACGTAGTCGGCCAGGCTCTGGCCGGTGACTTTCTCCACCGTCATGCCCAACAACACCGTGTTGGTGTTCGAATACTCGAAACCCTGTCCTGGCGCGAAGTCGTTGGGTTCGGAGAACGCGAAGTCCACCAGCTGGCGCGGCGTGAAAGGAACCCGCGGATCGCGGTACATGGCCATCTGAAACTCCTCGACCGCGCTGTAGTTGTGCAGGCCGCTCTGCATCCTGGCCAGTTGACGCAGCGTGATCTCGTCGCCCTGGGGAACTCCGTCGACGTACTTGGAAATCGGATCGTCGAGCCCGAGCTTGCCCTGGTCCACCAGCTGTAGCACCGCCGTCACCGTGAACGTCTTCGTAACACTGCCGATTCGGTGGTAGAAGTCGGGCTTCATCGGAGCACCGGTGGTCTTGTCCGCGACGCCGAAGGCGCGGATGTACTGACCGTCCGGCCCCCAGAGTCCGACGATCACGCCAGGCACGTTGGTCGCCTTCATCGTGTCGTTGATGGCGGTGTCGAGCCGCTGGGCGACGGCCGGATCGAGTTCGTGCACGGGAGGGGCACCCGATTCACCGGGGGAGCCCGGCTCGCCCGCGCACGCGCTGACGACGAGTGCCGCGGCGGCCATGGCCACCACCGCACGCCATCGGACTGACAGCGTCATGGGCTCCCCGTCGTGGAGTTAGTGGCGATGGAGCTTCATTATCGGGGGAGCGCAGCGCGACGGGAAGGGCTATGGCGTTAACTGTCGGAGTGACCGATTGGAGTGGACGCGACTACGCCGAGGTCAGCGGGCTGCAGCGAACGATGATCACCGAGGCGATGGCGACGCTCGCATTCTCACCCGATGACTGGGTACTCGACATCGGTTGCGGCGACGGGTTTCTCACGCGCACGATCGCCGACCTGGTACCCAGAGGAGGGGCGGTGGGCGTGGACGCATCGCGGCGCATGATCGCCGCGGCGCACACCTCGACCGTCCCGACCGCCTCCGGGCCGTGGTTCGTCGTCGCCGACGCCCGCCGACTGCCGTTCGCCCAGTACTTCGACGCTGCGGTGTCATTCAACGCACTCCACTGGGTGCCCCAGCAGGCCGACGCGTTGCGCCAGGTCGCCGCGGTGGTCAAGCCGGGCGGGCTGGTGACGATTCAGATGGTGTGCGGCGGGGCGCGGCCCAGCCTCGAGTCCACCGCGATGTCGGTGTGTCAAAGCCCGTCCTGGGCAACCTGGTTCGACGGTTTCACCGCCCCGTTCGTGCACGTGGACCCGAATCGCTTCGGCGACCTCGTCGCATCGGCCGGCCTCACGGTCGAGGACGTCACCGTCGTCGACCGGGAATGGGACTTCGGCTCGCGGGAGGTCTTCGAACGCTGGTGCGCCGTCGGCTCGACCGCGTGGACGGACCGGCTGCCGGAGTCCGAACGGTCCCGCTTCGTGTCCGACGAAGTCAGCGCCTACGAACCCATCGCCGGTCGGCCGGGCCTGTTCCGCTTCACCCAGCTGCGGGCGGTGCTGCGCCGATGAAGATCCGATTCGGCGTCGGCCTCGGCGCAGATACCGGGCCCGACGAGTTGGGTGACCTCGTCGACCGACTCGAGCAGCTGGGCATCGACTCGCTCTGGTTGTCGGAGTTGGTGTACGCCAAGGCCGTCGACCCGATCGTCGGCATGGCCTACGCGCTGGCCCGCACCCGGCGGCTGAAGGTCGGGACCTCGGTGGTGGTGCTGCCGGGACGCCATCCCGTCCTGGTCGCCAAGCAACTCGCGTCGCTGGCCGCGCTCGCGCCGCGTCGCGTGCTCCCCGTGTTCGGCCTTCGGTCGGCCATCGTGGCCGAACGCGAGCTCTTTCCGGTGCCCGACGGCAGGCGCGCCGCGGTGTTCGACGAGTCGCTTCGCCTGCTGAGAGCCAGCCTCGAAACGGACGGGGCGTTCTCTGGCGACTTCTTCACCGTGACGTCGGCCGCCGTGGCACCCCGGCCCGCCAAGCCGCTCGACATCTGGCTCGGCGGTTCCGCGCCGGCCGCATTCGAGCGCATCGGCCGCTTCGCCGACGGTTGGCTGGGCAGCTTCCTGACCCCCGCCGAAGCGCGCCGTGGGCGGGAGGCGATCGAGCAGGCCGCCGCCGACGCGGGCCGCGCCATCGAGCCCGACCACTTCGGCATCAACCTCGCGGTGAGCGAGGACGGGCTGACCGACGACTTGGTGGCCGCCGTACGGCGACGACGGCCCGACGTCGACGCACGCGAACTCGTGGCCGACGGTTGGGACGCATTGCACCGCAAGATCGACGAGTACGTAGCCGCCGGGCTGACCAAGTTCGTGGTGCGGCCGGCCGGCTCAGCCGACCTCCCGATGTTCACGCAGCGGTTCGCCGCCGAACTGTTGCCAAGGGAGAACTGACGCCGCCCCGACGCGGTGAACCGTTCGGCCCCCGCCGTCGTGTGACGAGTGTGTACTGGCGCGAGTTCGAGCCGTCAGCCGCCGGTGCCGGACGACCCAGAGGGAGGCCCCACTCATGACACGTCACGGAGTTGGATCGAGGGCGACGTTCTTCGTCGCGATCGTTGCGGTGCTCGCCGCACTGGTGTGCAGCAATCCGCCCACCGCGCTCGCCGACGACCGCATGCAGTTCACCGGAACCACGCTCGCAGGGGCCCCGTTCAACGGATCCAGCCTCGCCGGCAAACCTGCCGTGCTCTGGTTCTGGACGCCGTGGTGTCCGTTCTGCAACGCCGAGGCACCGGCCGTGAGTGCCGTCGCCGCCGCCAATCCCGGCGTGACGTTCGTCGGCGTGGCGGCCCGCTCCGACGTCGGCGCCATGCAGAACTTCGTGGACAAGTACAACCTGCGGTTCACCAACCTCGACGACGCCGACGGCTCGATCTGGGCGAGGTACAACGTGCCGTGGCAGCCCGCGTACGTGTTCTATCGCGCGGACGGGTCGTCGACGTTCGTGAACAACCCGACTTCGGCCATGTCGCAACAGGAGCTGGCCGACCGCGTGGCCGCCCTGAGCGGGTAGGGGCGGCGCCCCCGTGCGGTCGGACGTCCTTGCGCTCGCCTTCGCCGCCG
Organism: Mycobacterium sp. RTGN6; assembly: GCF_033804605.1. Taxonomy (NCBI): domain Bacteria; kingdom Bacillati; phylum Actinomycetota; class Actinomycetes; order Mycobacteriales; family Mycobacteriaceae; genus Mycobacterium; species Mycobacterium sp. RTGN6. The sequence goes on along the minus strand of NZ_JAPZKZ010000001.1, from coordinate 638,684 downwards.
GCCTCGTCGCCGCGCTGAATCCGTGCGGGTTCGCCATGTTGCCCGCGTATCTGACCCTCGTCGTGCGCGATGAGGCGACCGGCAAGGTGTCCGCGCTCGGTCGCGCGCTGACCGCCACCGCGGCGATGGCGGTCGGCTTCGTCACGGTGTTCGGTGTCTTCGGACTGCTCACGACATCCGCCGCCAACACCCTGCAACGTCACCTGCCGTACGTGACATTGGCGATCGGGGTGGCGCTCGTCGCGCTCGGCGTGTGGTTACTGTCCGGCCGCAACGTCGCATCGCCGATTCGAAATCCCTTGGCCGGCAGCACCCGTTGGGCACCGACAACCCGACTCGGGTCGATGTTCCTCTATGGGCTCGGTTACGCGCTTGCGTCGTTGTCGTGCACGATCGGGCCTTTCCTCGCCGTCACGGGGATCGGCGCCGCCCAGTCCTCGGGTGGGGCGGCCGCCCTGCTCGCGTATGCCGGTGGGTTCACGTTGATCGTGGGCACCCTGTCACTGGCCGCCGCGCTGGCGAGTTCTGCGTTGGTCGACCGGCTCCGGCGGATCGCACCGCACCTCAACCGGATCAGCGGCGCCCTGCTCGTGGTCGTCGGGGCGTACGTGGGCTACTACGGGTGGTACGAACTCCGACTGAGCTCACCCGTGGCGAATCCCGATGACCCGCTCATCGCCGTCGCCGCGCGGATTCAAGGCACGCTGGCCGGCTGGGTTCACGCCAACGGGCCCTGGCCGTGGGTGATCGCACTCGGGGCGTTGACGGTTGCGGCGCTGACGTGGACCAGCCTGGCTGCCAGGGTGCGGAAGTGATCGCCATGCCGGCTTTCCTCGCCCGATCGAGCGCTAGCAAATCGCTGCTCAGCAATTTCCCAGGAGTTTCAGCAACATGGCACAAGGAAGGGGTTGGCCTGCACGCCAAGGGCCGATTACGGGTTGGTGACACACCCCTGCGCAGCCCCGGATCGATTCGCTGTAGCGGTCAGAATTCGGGTACTGTGCGTAAACTGCGCAGACGTACGGGGTCGGCTCTCCAGCCCGTGTGGAGCCTCAGTCCATCTCATCACCGAACGCCAAAGGCTACGACTTGCCCGACACAACCAGCGACACACAGCAGCTGAAGCCGAACTTCGAGGACGTGCAGGCCCACTACGACCTGTCCGACGAGTTCTTCCGGCTCTTCCTGGATCCCACCCAGACCTACAGCTGCGCCTTCTTCGAGCGCGACGACATGACGCTCGAAGAAGCCCAACTCGCCAAGATCGACCTGTCGCTGGGCAAGCTCGGACTCGAACCGGGAATGACCCTGCTCGACGTCGGCTGCGGCTGGGGCGCGACCCTCAACCGGGCACTCGAGAAGTACGACGTCAACGTCGTCGGCCTCACGCTGAGCGAGAACCAGCACGCCCACGTCACGGAACTGTTCGCCAAGTCCGACAGCCCTCGGGACAAGCGGGTACTGCTGGAGGGTTGGGAGCAGTTCGACGAACAGGTCGACCGGATCGTCTCGATCGGCGCGTTCGAGCACTTCGGCCGCGCCCGCTGGGACGACTTCTTCAAGTTCGCCTACGCGGCGCTGCCCCCCGAAGGCGTGATGATGGTGCACACCATCATGAAGCCCAGCGGCGAGCAGATCGAGGCCCGCGGCCTGCCGCTGACCATGACGAAGCTCAAGTTCTTCAAGTTCATCATGGACGAGATCTTCCCGGGCGGTGAGTTGCCGTACGCGGCGAACCTCGAGGACCATGCCCGGGAGGCCGGCTTCGAGGTCACCAAGGTCCAGCCGCTGCGGCTGCACTACGCGCGCACACTCGACATCTGGGCAGCGACCCTCGAAGCTCGCAAGGACGAAGCCCTCGCGGTCCAGTCCCAAGAGGTCTACGACCGGTACATGAAGTATCTGACCGGCTGCGCCGAACTCTTCCGCGACGGCTACACCGACATCGCTCAGTTCACCCTGAAGAAGGGCTGACCAGAGCGTCCAACCGCCCGCCACCGACCTGGCTCCGAACCTCCGGGGCGAGGAGCCTGCTGGCCGCGGCCTTGGTCCTGGCCTTGACGCTGGGCGTGGTCGTGCTGGTGGTCAATCACTCGCGATCCCGCGCCACCGACGCCCGAGCCCATCCGGCGAATCCGTTGACCGACGAACGGGCCAGCGCCGAGGTGATCGACGCGGTGCTGGAGCTCACCGACGCCGCCGGGCTGCGCAATCCCGCGGGTGGCTACGCCTTCCGCTCGTGCAACACCGCCGACGGCCCGCCCTACCAAGCCACCTTCCAAATGACTTTCACTGTGCCACAAGGTAATTCGGTCAGCTACCTGGACGGCGTCGCATCGGCGATGGTCGGGCTCGGCTGGACGAATGTCGACTCCCACGCCGAGCACTTCGGCAGGAAGCTGACCCGAGCAGGCTTGACGGCGGTCTTCTACCGCAACACCGAGCGCACCGACGTCGCGACGATGGGCGTCACCGGAGAATGCCGGGTGGTCAGCGACCACCGCGCCGACGACCCGGCTTGGATCGAGCTCACCGATCGGCTGCGCGCACCCAAGTGAGCGGTCAGCAGGCGACCGGGTGTGATTCGCAGTACGGGGTGGTGCCGGGGAAGCGGTAGCGGTGCGTGGCGACCCAGCGGTACGCGAGCTCCTGAAGTGCCCCGATGCCTGGGACCCGGTAGACGAAGAGCGGCAGCCGAGTACCCAACGCGGCAGACAGCGCGGCATTGACGGCCTCGGCTCCGCCGTACACAGCTCCGGACGAGTCCAGCCACCATGCGGACTCAAGCATTCGCGAGGGGTCGAGGCCGAGCCGTTCGGCCGCGGTCGCCTCCTGAAAGGGTCTGGTGTCGAGAGCACCGGTCCGATCCAGTCGCACCAGGATGTTGCGCGCCCGCGTGCACATTCCGCACACTCCGTCGAAGTACAGGACACCGCTCATGACTTCATTGTCCTCCCGGAACCGGTGGCCGCCCGGGAGGCCCCATGACACCACCCGCCGCATCCCTGCGCCTGGCCGCCATGCCCGCGAGCGCCTCGAACACGACGCGGTGCGCGGCGTTGACCGTCAGTTCGGCGTGATCGTAGGCAGGTGCCACCTCCACGACGTCGACGCCGGCGACGTCGTGCTCGTAGCAGAGTTGACGGACCATGCGCAGCAGGTCGACGCTCGTGATCCCGCCGGGTTCCGGCGTTCCCGTGCCGGGCGCATGAGCCGGGTCGAGCACGTCGATGTCGACTGAAAGGTAGAGCTTGTCGGCCTTGGCCAGCGCTTCACCGACGGCGTCGACCATCACGGCCTTGAAGCCCCGCTCCCAGATCTCCTGCATGGTGTGCCACACCATGCCCTGCTCGAGCATCCACTCGAACGTGTCCTGCGGCGGCCAGTAGCCGCGCAGTCCGACCTGAACGAAGTGCGTACCCGGCACCGCGCCGGACTCGATCAGCCGCCGCATCGGTGTGCCGTGGCTGGCCAGGTTCCCGTCGATGATGTCCGCGGTGTCGGCGTGGGCGTCGAAGTGGACGATGCCGACGTTGCCGTAGCCGTGCACGTCCGCCACCGCGGTCGCGGACGGCCACGTGATCGAGTGGTCCCCGCCGAGCACGACGGGCACGATGCCGCGCGACGCGACGGTCGCCACCCGTTCCTTGATGTTGGCGTGCGACACCTCGGTCTGCCCGTGCGGACAGAACGCGTCGCCGAAGTCGACTACTTCGAGCCAGTCGAAGATCTCCAGTCCGAGATCCATGTGGTAGGTCCCCGGCTCGTACGCGGTGGCCCGGATCGCCCGCGGCCCGAAGCGGGCTCCCGGGCGGTTGGTGGTTGCCACGTCGAACGGCGCGCCCACGATCGCGACGTCCGGCCGCCAGGAGTCGAGCTGCTCGGGTTCGGTGAGGAACGGTCGATGCCCGAAGGACACCATTCCCGAATACGGCAGATCGAGCTGCTCAGCCATGCCTGGCGGTAGGTCGCGCTGCGGACCGTGGTCGTGCTGGTGGCTCATGGACTGACAGTACCGTCGATCGGCCGCCCTTGACCCGCAACGGAAGTGAGTGCAGCGCGGAACGCGTCGGGAAGCGCTCGCTTCGTCCAGTCCTCGGTCGATACGACGACGTACACGTTTCGCCCGCGCACTGCCGTCTCCTCGGTCCCGTCGTCGCCGCGGCGCAGCACCTCGAATCGCAGGGTGAAGCTCGTCGTCCCCGCCGACTCGCACACGACCGCAACGCGGACCGCGTCCCGCCACCGCACCGACGCGAGGTAGTCGAGTTCCGCGTGCACCACCTGAACGTCGAGACACCACGACACCAGCACCGGATACGGAAGGCCGATGTGGTCGAAGAAGGCGGTCGACCCCTCGTCGAACCAGGTGAGGTAGTGACCGTTGAACACCACGCCCTGCTGATCGACCTCGGCATAGCGCGGCACGATCGGCAGTGCGAACGGTTCGCTCGCGGGTTGGTTCATGTCGGACACCTTAGGATCCTGTGCGTGAGCTCCCTTGAGCCTGGCTCCTCACGCGCACGGCAACAGCCCGAGGAGACGAGCGAGCGCAGGCTGACCGGTTGGCAGCGCGCCGTGCGCTGGGTGCTGTGGCTGACGTTCCTCGGCGTGGCGGTGTGGAAGTCGCAGACCGTCTACTTCTCCGGGCTCGAATGGCTCGCACTCGCCGCGGCGATCGGGTTCAGCATCTGGTGCATGGCCAGGCCGCTGGGCGGACCGAAGGTCGAACTGACCAAACCCGCGCATCTGCTCGGCACGTTCGTATCCCGCACCAGCTGGGGCCTGCTGCTTTTCGGAACCGTGCTGACCATCGGCGGCGTTGGCGGCGCGGGCGCCGCGGTGTACGACTTGGCGACGGGGCGCGCCACGTTCGGCGAGGTGGCGCACGACATCGCGATCTTCATCGAGGGCTGGATCGTCGAGACGATGACCCGGGGCGGTTTCGACGGTGAACTGGAGAAGACCCACGCCTACGCGCTCTTCCTGCTGCTCATCCCCGGGTTGATCATGGTGTGGATCAATCTCGTTCCACTGCTCAAGCGGGGCGCCGAATTCCGCGTCGAGGCGGATGGCTCCGTGATGGTCCGACTGCGCGACAGCTGGGAACCGCTGCTCGAGTACCAGTACTCGTCGGTCACGGCGGACGGCAGCACCATCGCCTTCGCCCCACCGCCGGACGGTCCGCCCGCGGTGACGCTGCCGCAGGCCCGGGTGTTCTGTCGGGAGAACGGCGCTCGCCTGAAGCCCGAGCTGAGCGCGGAGTTCTTCACCGGGCTGCTTGCGGTGCGGGGCTTCGAAGTGGCGGCGTCGAACTCCAGCAGCTTCACGGCCCGGCGGAAATAGCGTGGAACTCGTCACGGTCGACGACATCCGCGCCGCGGCGCAGCGCATCAACGGGTCGGTGGTGCGCACACCACTAGTGCCCGCGCCGTGGGCCGACCCGCAACGACAGGTCTGGATCAAACCGGAGAGCCTCCAGGCCATCGGCGCGTTCAAGGTGCGCGGCGCGTTCAACGCGATCGGGCGACTCGACGAGGACACCAGGGCAAGGGGAGTGGTCGCCTACTCAAGCGGCAATCACGCCCAGGCCGTCGCCTACGCGGCTGCGAAGTTCGGCGTGCCCGCCTGGATCGTCATGCCCGAGGAGACGCCTGGGATCAAGGTCGCGGCCACTCGCGCCCACGGTGCCGAAGTCGTGCTGTGTGCGGCCGGGCAGCGCGAGCGGGTCGCCGACGAAGTGGTGGCCCGGACGGGCGGCGTGCTGGTGCCGCCCTTCGACCATCCCGACGTCATCGCGGGACAGGGCACGATCGGCCTCGAGATCGCAGACGAGCTGCCCGACGTCGCCAACGTCCTGGTCCCGGTCAGCGGCGGCGGGCTGGCCTCCGGCATCGGCACTGCGATCAAGGCCTTGTGTCCGCGGGCAAGGGTTTACGGCGTCGAGCCGGAGTTGGCGGCGGACACGGTGGAGTCGTTGCGGGTCGGTCATCGCGTCGACTGGCCCATCGCCGACCGCAACCGCACCATCGCCGACGGCCTGCGGTCGCAGCCGTCCGAGCTCACGTTCGCACACCTGCAACGGGTACTCGACGAGCTGATCACGGTGTCCGAAAACCAGATTCGCGATGCCGTACGCGAACTCGCGCTCAAGGCTCGGCTGGTCGCCGAACCCAGCGGGGCGGTCACGCTAGCCGCCTATCGCAACGCGGCGCTACCGCCGGGGCCGACGGTGCTGATCCTGTCCGGCGGGAACATCGAGCCTGCGTTGCTGCGGGAGATACTGAGCGGCTAGCGGATTCGCGCTACCAGGCGAGCACCAGCGGGCAGGACACGTCGCAGCCATCCCGCATCGAGTGCTCCCAGGCGTCCTGCTCGGCGGCGGCCTTGAGATGCCTGCGTCGGCCCGCCCATCCGCACGAGCAGGAGGCCGTCGAACGGCCGAATCCGAGGTTGTGCACGGCCACGATCCCATCGGTGTTGACTCGGGCAGGTGCGTGAACCCCGACGTCAAGCAGGGGTGCGGTTGCCACCATGAGATGCTCCTTCGCCGTTCCGACCCCTCGATCATCCCGCCGGCGCAGGCCGAAATCGGTTTACGACAGGTCACAAATCGGCCAAGGCCAACCGGAGCTGGCAACCGGCGGGTGACCCGCCCCGGCGAGCCCACGGCGTGTTCGCCGGGTAGGGTCACCCGAAAGGTGGATGCCACGCTGACCGCGCGTCGGAGAATGCCAGCTGGTGCGCTCGGGTGTATGTGCGTGGTCCCTCGTCCGTGCGAAGGGGTGTATGTGGACGCAGTGCTCGGCTTGTCGGTGACTCCCACGTCCTTCGGGCTGGTCCTCGTCGAAGGTTCCGACGCCGACGGCGCCACCATGGACCGCGACGCATTCGATGTCGAGCACGGGGCCGTCCACACCTCCGAGCAGGCCACCGCGGCGGTGCTTCGGACCGAGGCCATCGCCGCCACCCGCGGAGTCCGCCTTCACTCCATCGGCCTGACCTGGAGCGAGGACGCAGGCGACCAGGCGTCGCAGCTCATCCGATCGCTGTCGGAGTCGGGCTTCGACATCGTTCCCATTCGCCTCCCGGAGGCCACCGAAGCCCTCGCGCGCGGCATGGCCGACGTCATCGGCTACGAGACCACTGCGGTGTGCGTGATCGAGCCGGAGACGGTGATCGCGCTGATCGTCCACACCGGCGACGGTGCGGTGCAGACGGCGTTCAACCACGCGATCGACACCGAGGAAAGCCTCATCAGCTGGCTGAGCACGGTCTTCACCAAGGCCGACTGGCAGCCGGAGGCGTTGGTGGTCGTCGGGTCGGCTGGCGGCTTCGATGAATTCCGGCCGGAGCTCGAGGAGGCCCTTTCGGTCCCGGTGTTCTGCCCGGCAGAGGCCGAACTCGCGCTGGCCCGCGGCGCTGCGCTGGCATCGACCTCCGCTTCCGACCTTCCGTTCGCCGCCTTCGTCCATTCACCGGTGACCACCGCCCGTGCGCCCCGGACCAGGGCGCAACGCCGCCCCCTTGCGCAGGTGGGCGCACTCACGATGCTGGTGGCCGGGGTGCTGACCTTCGTCGTGTCGGTGTCGGTCGCGATCAGCCTCCAACTGGGCCCGCGCGAACAGTCGGGTTCAGTCGCCCCCGCGGGTACCGTCGAGGCGCCCGAAGCCCCCGCTGCCCCCGCGGTGCGCCAGTCGGAGCGCCGCGCCGCACCCGTCATTCCCGCGCCGCCGCCCGCCGCCCCCGTTGCTCCGCCGCCCGAGGCGCCGCCGGTCGACGTCGAAGCACCCGCCGCCGACGTGCCCGCCGAAGGGCCGTACCTCGAAGAGGCGCCCTCACCCGACGCCGCGCTGCCCCCGGATCCCGCAACCCTGCCGGGTCCCGCGGCCCCGCCGCCCGCAGTCGCTCCGCCCGCGTACACCGTGCCGCTGCCTACGAAGAAGCCGTCGATTCGCTCGCGCATCATGGATCGGATCCGGGGTGTCAACGATCCCGATCCGGCCGAGCTAGCCCCACCGATCGAGCCCGCGCCGCCGATCCTTCCCGGCGATGTGCCACCGGTGCCACCTGTCCAGTAGCGGGCCGGACCTCTCGACTTCGCGGGGCCGCAACGCGTTTCGGACGGCGCTGCGCGTCGCGCTGGTGACCTCGGTGGTGGTCGCCGTGGTGGCGGTCGAACTCACCTCGCGTTCCGGGGTTTCGTGGCGGCTGGTGACCTTCACCTACCAGGCGAATCTGCTCGCGGCGGCGTACTACACGTGGGCCTTGCTGTCACCGCGGGCGGAGAACCGCGTCGGCCTGCGCGGCGCGGTCGTGCTCTACGTCGTCGTGGCAGGCGTGATCTGGAACCTGTTCCTGACCGGGCACAGCATGGGTTACACCACGGCCAACCTGTTGTTGCACGTCGTCGTGCCCGTGTTGGCCGTCGCCGACTGGCTGCTCGGCGCTAGCGGCTCCGCGGTGCTGCGGTGGTGGCAACCGTTCGCCTGGCTCGCGTATCCAGCCGCCTACGGCCTGGTGGCGCTCGTGGTGCTGAATCGGGTGGGCCGGCGGGCGCCGTACTACTTCCTCGACCCCGCGAGCGTCGGAATCGCCACGGTGGTGGCGAACCTCGGTTTGCTCGCCATCGGCATCCTTGGGCTCGGTTACGCGCTCCTGGCCTTGACGCGCGTGTCGCGGGCTAACGCGTAGCGGCGACAAACCGAATTAGCATGTATCCAAACCCGAGCGTGAAGGATGGACACTTGCCAAGAGCTATGCGGTTCGTGCTGGCAGTAGGGGCAGTGGCAGCGCTGCTCTCGATGGGATCGGTAACACCCGGTCTCGCCGCGACGCCCGGTGCACTCTCCGTCGCGAACGTTTCGCCAGGCGACGGCCACGTCGTCGGCGTCGGCATGCCGGTCACGGTGACGTTCGCGAGGCCCGTCGTCGACCGTGCGGGCACCGAGCGCTCGATCGAATTCACCTCGGCGCGGAGCCCATCGGGTAGTTTCGCCTGGCTCGACGACCGAACGGTGCAGTGGACGCCGTCCGGCTTCTGGCCTGCGCACTCGACGATCTCGATGTCCGTTGGCGGGTTCAAGACCGACTTCGAGACCGGTGCCGCGGTGGTGGGGGTCGCCGATCTCGACGCGCACACGTTCACGGTGAGCATCGACGGGCAGGTGGCTCGCGAGATGCCCGCGTCGATGGGGAAGTCCAGGAACCCCACGCCGATCGGCTCGTTCACCGCCCTTGAGAAGCAGTCGCCGGTGATCATGGACTCCCGCACGATCGGGATTCCGCTCAGTGACCCCGACGGCTACAAGCTCACCGTGTACAACGCCGTTCGCGTCACGTGGGGCGGGGTGTACGTGCACGGCGCTCCGTGGTCTGTTGCGTCGCAAGGTAATTCGAATGTCAGCCACGGTTGCATCAACCTGAGCCCCGACAACGCTGCCTGGTACTACGACACCGTGAGCATCGGTGACCCGATCATCGTGCAGGCGTGACCGCGTGAAGGTTCTTCGCCGTCGGTGACACCGCCACCGAGCTGGGTTCGGCATAGGTGCCGAGCACCCGGTCGGCGGTTCCCGACGTCGTCACGGTGAACCAGTAGTGCTCGTTGCGGTAGTGGTGTTGACGGTGATTCGTCCACACTGACCGGTACAGCGCGGATTTCGGCTTGTAGTCGCTGTGGATCAGGTAGTGGCACCACTCGTAGCCCAGGCCGAGCACCGTCACGAACACCAGGTAGGTCAGGCCGAGTCCGGTGCGCGGGAAGGCGAACAACGCGATCGCGACCGAGACCGGTATCACCCACAGCAGCGCGCGCCACGGAATGAAGATCAGCGGAACCTCGCGCGGGTTGACGTGGTGTTCGCGGTGCTTGCGCGCGAGCAGCGGGTCGATGGTCACCGCGCCCAATCGCTTTGGCCGCCAATGCAACACGAAGACGTGCACGATCCACTCGAAGAAGGGGAACACCGCGAGCATCGCGACGGGCACCAGCAGGTCGGTCAGCTGCCAGCCTCCGACGACGACCCTGGCCGTCAGCGATACGACCAGCGCGGTCCCGATCATCCACGGGGATGGGTGCCGGAGGAACTCGCGCAGCGCGTCGGAAAGCGTGAAGTCGCGCCGATCCCCGCGAGTCACCACCCGTTGGCTCCTCGCGCGAGCGCTCGTCGGTGTGGCAGTCATGCGTTGTCCTCCAGGGCGTCGAGCGCCGTCAGCAGCGCGGTGGTGGCGGGTTCGAGAAGCTCGCGGGCCGCGCGTTCGGCGAGTTCGGGATCACCCGAGCGGATCGCCTGGGCGACGCGACGGTAGGCGTCGGGACGGCCGACCTCGTCGGCCATCATGACGGCGAGGGCGTCGAGCGCGGGCTCGTAGGTGGCGCGCAGGGTGTTGTACATCAGCCGGAAGGCGATCGAGTCGGCGCCGTCGACCACCTGGTCCCAGAAGGTCAGGGCGTGCCGCTGGCGTTCGACGGCGTCGTCCGCGCTGGCCAACTCCTCGACGGTGGTATCGAGTGCGTCGGCGGCGCCGGAACCGGCCCTTCGCGCGGCGAGTTCGGCGACCTTCGGGCCATTGTGCAACCGCGTCTCCAGAATGCTGCGCACCACCGCGACGTCGACCTGGCCGTCGCGCAGCAGCAGCCGGGGGAGCAGGTCGAGGCCGGCGTGGCGACGGAAGTCGCGCACGGTCGTGGCGTCACCTTGGCGTACCTCGACCAGTCCGGCGGCGATCAGCCGCTTGAGCGCCTCACGCACGGCAGGGCGCGACACGCCGAGCACCTCGGCGAGTCGCCGCTCGCTTGGCAGTGCCTCACCAGGTCGCATGTCCCCGCTGAGTACCTCCGAGACGATCTGTTCGAAGACGTCCTCGGGTACCGAGCGACGGTTGACCGGTTGCAGCGCCATGACCCAACGATGGCAGGCTGACGGTCAGAGGTCAAGTGGTCTTACCAGTTGCCGACTCAGCGCAGCGCGGCCGCGGTCTGCTCGTCGGCGGGCAGAAAGGCCTCGATGCTCAACTCGGCTGCCGTCAGGTCGAGTGCGGTGCCGAACGTCGTCACCGTGGACAGGAACGTCAGCACGCTTCCGTCCGGACCGTCCAACTCGAGGGGTACCACCACGCCACCGAGGTCGGTGCCGTCGTCGAATCCACCTGGGTAGGAATCGATTTCGGCCAACAGTGCGGCAAGCTCGACAGACCCGCTGACCACGACCTCTCGGCGCAGCCGGCCGATCACGTGATGGCGCCACTGCCCGAGGTTGCGGATGCGCGGCGCCAACCCCTCCGGGTGCAGCGAGATGCGCAGCGCGTTGGGTGGGTCCAGCAGGTGCGAGGCGACACCCTGCAACATCACACCCGCGCCGGAGTTTGCCGCAACGATGTTCCAGCCCCTGTCGACGGCCAGACACGGAAACGGCTCGTAGGCCTTCAGCACCGCGGCGACGCCGTCGCGCACTGGCGCCATGTCCGGGTCGTCGAGCGACCGTTCGGCGTAGACCGGCGCCAGCCCCGCGGCCATCAACAGCTGATTGCGCTCGCGCAGCGGCACGTCGAGCGCCGCGGCGAGCCGCAGCACCATGGCCCGGCTGGGCGCGGACCTCCCGGTCTCGATGAAGCTGACGTGGCGCGACGACACGTCGGCCTCGTTGGCCAGGTCGAGTTGCGATAGGCGGCGCCGCTGACGCCAGTGCTTCATCAACGAGCCGAACGGCGGGTGTTGGGTGTGCACGCTGGTCACCGGCTCAGTCTTGCGCAGCCGGCCGCGCCGATCCACTACCTGCCAGGTAATTGGCTCGCTTACCTCTTAGGTGCACGCTTGAGTGGTCCGGAGAGTTCCGGCGACCCGAGGAGGCGACGATGGAGTCCCGTCAGCGAGCGCAGGCCACGCCGGAGATCCCGCGGTGGCTGACGTTCGTGCTGAAGTCGGACCGGACCGGATCCGCCTGGTACGTCGGCCTCGGGTTCTTCTTCGCCCCCGCGCTTGCGATCGTGTCACCGTGGCCGGGCCTCACCACCGCGTTGTGGGTGGTCATCGCTCTGGCCGGACTGTGGCTGGGGCTGCTGGGCATCGCGATGGCGACGGGATTGGCCATGGTGCTGCGCACCGGCGCCGAGATACCCGAGGACTACTGGCGGTCGATCATCGACTACAAGCGGAGCTAAGCCGGTTGGCCGGCTGCCGCGCCCGTGTAGTCGACCTGCCAGTGTTTGATGCCGTTGAGCCAGCCGGACCGTAGCCGCTCCGGCTTGGCCAGCGAAGTGATGTCGGGCATCGCGTCGGCGATGGCATTGAACATCAGGTCGATGGTCATCCGAGCCAGGCTGGTGCCGATGCAGTAATGCGCACCTGTGCCGCCGAAACCGACGTGCGGGTTGGGGTCGCGCAGGATGTTGAAGGTATACGGGTCGTCGAAGACGTCCTCGTCGAAGTTCGCGGCGCGGTACATCATGACGACGCGTTGGCCCTTCTTGATCTGTACGCCCGACAGTTCGGTGTCCTCGAGCGCAGTGCGCTGGAATGACGTGACCGGGGTGGCCCAACGGACGATCTCGTCGGCCGCCGTACCGGGACGCTCCCGCTTGAACAGCTCCCACTGGTCGGGGAATTCGGTGAAGGCCATCATGCCCTGGGTGATCGAGTTGCGGGTGGTCTCATTGCCTGCCACCGCCAGGATCATGACGAAGAAGCCGAACTCGTCGTCGGTGAGCTTGTGCCCCTCGACGTCGGCCTGAATGAGCTTGGTGACCAGGTCGTCCGTTGGGTTCTTGGTGCGTTCGGCTGCCATCTGCATGCCGTAGGTGATCAGTTCGACCGAAGCGGTCATCCCGTCGTTGGAGGCGAACTCCGGATCCTGGTCGCCGACAAGCTGATTGGACCAGTGGAAGAGCTTCTTGCGCTCATCCTGCGGCACACCCATCAGGCCGGCAATCGCTTGTAGCGGGAGTTCGCAGGACACCTGCTCGACGAAGTCACCGGAACCCTCAGCCGCGGCCTTGGCGGCGATGTCGCGGGCGCGAGCGGCGAGGTCGACACGCAGCGTCTCGATGGCACGCGGGGTGAAGGCCCGCGAGATGATCTTGCGCAAATGGGTGTGGTGCGGTGCGTCCATGTTGAGCAGCACGATGCCCCGGCTGGAGTTGATCTGGTCGCGCGACGCACCCTCGGCGTAGCGCGGCAGGGCGGTCTTCTCCTGGCTGGAGAAGACGTCGCTGCGCCGCGACACCTCCTTGACGTCCTTGTGCTTGGTGACGACCCAGTAGCCGCCGTCACCGAAGCCGCCCTTGTCCAACGCCTGCTCGTTCCACCAGATCGGTGCGACCTTGCGCATTTCGGCCAACTCCTCGACCGGAAGGCGTTCGGCGTAGATGTCGGGATCGGTGAAGTCGAATCCGTGGGGGAGATTGGGCGTCTGCGCGCTGTGTGACATGGGCTGAGGTACTCCTCATGACGACGTGGTCTAGTGGCTTCAAAAGCATTGGTACACCACAGCCAGGCTGCAAGGAGCCGGTTGGAGAAACTCTGCTGAAGTCCCAAGTGGAACCTGTTCCCGTTTCGCGATCTGTAACGAAACTCTAATGAACACAGATTGACCCAGCGGTACCATGAGTCCCTGGAGTAACACGGAGAGGCCACCGCGTTGACAGTCGACATCCGCAGGTTTCTGACCACGTTCATCGTTGGCGCATCTGCACCCGCCGTTGCGCTTTTCGTCGCGTCGTCGGCGTCCGCAGATCCCGTGCCGCCCGTACCTCCGCCGCCTCCTGGTCCCATCGTCGTGCCGCCCCCTCCTGGCCCGTTGGCGCAGCTCAACGGCGTGGCTCCGCCGCCGGCACCCGACGTACCCGTCGCACCCGACGCAGCCGACCCGCTGGCGGCAGGCGCGGTGCCCACGCCGCCTCCCAATGGCATTCCGCACCTCGCCAGCCCCGACGCACTGCCCCCAGGCGCGACGATGGACCCCAGCGTCATGGGCAACGAAGGTCCAAACACGAGCTACCTCAAGGACTTGTGGCATGCCGTGCAGAACCAGGAGATCAGCGGCAAGGAAGCGCTGATCATGGGCCTCGCACAGCGCGGCATGAACACGCCGTACCCGGATCAGGCGCCCGGCCCGAACGTGCCCACCGCACCCGTCGACCCCGCGTTGGCACCTCCGCCACCGCCGCCTGCCCCAGCGCTTCCGTGGCTGCCGCCCGCTAGCTTTCCCGCGGTTAGTCAAGGTGGTTGATTGTCAGCCGCCATCGCCCGGGGTGTTGGCCTCGGTTCGTGCGCGATGAAGAGTTGATCGCGAGGTCTGGCTTTGGGCCGTGGTGGTTCGGCAGGCTGATAGTCGCCGTTGAGTCGGCAGGCTTTCATGTGCGCCGTAGGCGGCCCAGCGCGAGCGGGCGGCAAGCTAGGTTGCGCCGTCGTGCGGCATAGCCCTGATGGCCGTCACCGCTCGCGACCGAGCCTTCCTCGACGATAGCGCTGTTCATCGAAAGGTTGTTGAGTTCGCAGTAGCCGGAAGGCCAGCCGGCAGGCATGGCGAGCCAGGGCTACCCGTGCCTGCATGGGTGCCATCCCACGGGCCCGCAGTTCGGCATTTCGTTCAACGAACGATGTTGAGCACTGCGAGAGTCCCCAGGCAATGCCCATCAGAGCGTCGCGGTGCTCGGCCAGGCCCTGACGGGAGATACGACCGCGCCGATTGAGCGTCGCCGACTGATAGAGCGCCGGGGCCAAACCCGTTGCCGAGTACAGATGTTCGGCATCAGGGAAGCGTTCGATGGGAAGGCTGTGGGCGGCGAATGCCGCCGCGCGGATCGCGGCGACACCGGGCAGTGTCGTCAGGATCTGGCCGTCGGTGTCGGCGAGCGATGCCATGACTTCGAGGTCGATGGCCTCGATATCGTCGCGCAGACGGCGATAGCGGTCCAGATCGCGCGCCAGCCACCGAGCGCGTTGGTCGGCGTCTGCCGGCGGCGGCAGACAGGTGCGCCACCGCTGCAGCCAGTACTCGGCGGTAGTAGCCGTCAACCGCCCCGGGGCCCGGCACATCAGCGACCGCAGTTGCGGTGCCCGTCCCGAGAATGCCGCAGCGCACGCCAGCACAGCCAGACCAGTCGGGGTTTCCACCGCCAGGGAGCGCCCATGACCAGCCGGCGCCGACAATCCAGGACACAGCGCATTGAGCTGGTCGTGCAACCGCTGCTGAGCGACCTTGCGGTCAGCGACCAACCCACGACGATGCCGCACTGCGGCACGCAGCGCCTCCACCGACGACTGCTCGCCGTAGCGCCGACCGCCACCTTGACGCGCCATGTACGTCAAGGCCGCGCAGTCACGATCATCGGTCTTGAACCGGCCCGAACCCAGCTGAATACGAGCCGATTTCGTCTCCGACGGAGCGAACAGCCGTACCGAACCAGGATGGCGACGTTCCAGTTCGGTCACCCACGGCCGGTGCAGACTGCCCGTCGCCTCGATCGCGATCACCGGCGCATCTGGACCATGCTTGTTCAGCGCCAGCTCCAGCTGGCAAACGCCTTCTCGCGAGACGGCCAACGACATCGGATCAGCGAGCATCCCCGAGCCGTCACTGATCCACACCCGATTGAATGCCTTACCTGGATCTACGGCGACGATCACCGTCGACGGATCAAGCGCAATCCCCAACACCGACATAAGCAGCCTCCTCTGAACCGGACCTCCATAGAGAATCCGTCCAGCCACTACTCATGGCCTATCAGCCCGCCGCTCCCGCCGACTCCGTGAGATCGGCGGCCGTCGCCCGCTGCAGAAGCTCGAGCACCGTGCGCACGTGCGTGCGTTCCACCGCCGCCCACACCGCGTGCGTGGCGAGCGTGCGGTGATGCACGAACGTCGCGAATAGCAGCCCTTCCGGGCGTAGTGCGAACAGCAGCTCGCCGGGCATCCCGATCCGCGAGTCCCGTCCGAGCAGAACGGTGTCGGCGGAACTGCGCCGCACCTCCCATCCGAGCACCGTCTCGTGGGCGTCATCTGCGTTCTTCAGGCCAAGTGCCACCCAGCCTGCCGATAGGCGCGCGCGCATCGCCTCAGGCGCTTCGTCGAGCACCGCCTCGGCCCAGCGCCTGGCCGTCCAGTCCGGATGTGCGCTTGGGTCGACGAGGAAGGCGTCGGCGTAGTCGACCCTCGACAGCGTGCTCGATTCCCGCACGCCCTCCGGCACCGTCACCTGCCGGGCACTGGACCGCCACAGTCGCCCGATGGTCCGCAGCATCATCGGGTAGACGAGGCGGTGGCGGAACGGGGCGATCGCGGCCATGTAGGCGCGGCCCCGCAATCCGTTCGGCTTGACGAGCACCGCCATCTGGCCTCGGTAGCCGCCGGTGCCATCGGCCACCCAACCGAGGTGCAGCACGCCGTGCATCGTCTCGTTGGCGATCTCCAGCGCCGCCTCGCGATCGGTCGCGTACACGAGGCGGAACGGTTGGTCGTCCCGCATGGCGAGGTCGCCGTCGGTCCGAAGGTCATCCGGTAGCCGGTCGCGCAGTGACGCGACGCGCGTGCCCAACCCCGTGTCGGCGCGGTCCAGGCCCAGCAGGCTGCCCAGTCGCCACCGAATCGCGAACAGCGCCCCGACGACGGGGGAGGACTGCGCCGGGTCGAAGGACTCCATCAGCTGGAGCAGCCGGTCGAAGTCACCCGGGCCGCCGGGCGTCGGAAGTGCCCAGACGTCCTCGACGCGGAAGTCGTTGGCAATGGCGTGAATTCGCCACGGCATCCGGGTGTGTTCACGCTTGGGGAGTGTCGTCGCTTGAACCATACACTACTGTATGTATGCTTCGGTCGTATTGTCAATGGCCGTCCACGAGCCGCCCCCACCAAGGGAGAACCGATGCCCGCCCCAACCCGGACCACGCGAGCGGCGTGGATCGATGCTGGGTTGGCGGCGCTGGCCGACGGGGGACCGGACGCGGTCCGCGTCGACGTGCTGGCGCAGACGCTAGGCGTGACGAGGGGCGGCTTCTATCACCAATTCGACGGCAAGCGGGCGCTGCTCGACGCGCTCCTCGACACGTGGGAGACCAGGAGCACCGACGAGGTACTCGACCGCGTGGAACGCGAAGGCGGCGACGCCCGCACCAAGGCCACCAAGGCCGGTCTGCTGACGTTCTCCGACGAGCTGATGCCCGTCGACCTGGCCATCCGGAACTGGGCCCGCCACGACGCAGAAGTCGCGGCCAGGCTGCGGCGCGTCGACAACCGGAGAATGGACTACCTGCGGACGCTCCTCGCCGAACTGTGCGACGATCCCGACGACGTGGAAGCCATTGCCCTACTAGCTTTTTCGTTGCTCATCGGCGATCACTTCATCGCCGCCGACCATCCCGGCCGTAGCCGCCTCGACGTGATGCAGCGCGCCGCGCAGCGGCTCTTCAGCTGACCGCGACCGGCACCGGCTCGATCCGGGCGGGGACGTGCTTGTGCCACGGCGTACCTGCGAACGCGTCGCGCCACTGCGTCGAGGTCAGCTCGTTCGGCGCAACCCCAGGCACGACCGCCCGCCCGTCCGCCTCGACGTGATCGACGCCGAACCCGTTGGGCAGTGACACGTGGCCGGGCTGCATCGCGTCGCTGACCTCGACACCGGCCTCGGCGTAGCCCGCCGCGGTCGTGATGCGCACCCGGTCACCGTCTTCGACGCCGATGGCGGCCGCATCCTCCACGCTGATGCGCAGTGCGCCGTCCTGGTCGCGCTTGCGCCACGACGGATCGCGAAGGATGTCGTTGGCCGTGTAGGCGCGCCGCTCACCCGCCGAGAGCACCAGCGGGAACTCCGTGCTTGTGAACTCCGTTCGGTCGCCGGCCAAGGCCATTGCCTCCTGGAGCATTTCGGGAATGTCGAGTGCGATCTTGCGGTCCGCGTGCGTGATGAGGGCGAAGTCATCGGCGTATTCGTGCACGGTGAAGGTCACCCCCGAGCGACCCGTCAGGATCGCCTCGAACAGCGCGTTGCCATCGGCATGGCCAGCCCGGCGGACGGCGTCCGGATACGCCATCGCCGCCTTCTGGGCGAGTCCCCACAAGGCCGCCGCCCCGGCCAGCCCGTCGGGCATCGTCGGGCCAAGTGTCTCGTACAGCACGAACGGAAGCACCCGGCCCAGAGCGGGATTCGCGCTGACTGCGGTGAGGAACGCCATCGCATAGGCATCGAGCCCCTCGCGCGCCGCGTGGCGCAGCGGGCGGAGGTCCTCGTCGTCGACGACACCGAGCGCGCGCACTAGCCGCGCCCAGATCTCCGGTTCGGCCAGCGTGCCGGGCAGCGGTTCGAGGAGCGGATGGCGAAGGTGGAAGGTGTTGTGCGGGAACTCGAGGTTGAAGAAGGTGGCCTCGGGCTTCTCGAACTGACTCGCGGCGGGCAGCACGTAGTGCGCCAACCGCGCCGTCTCGGTCATCGCCACGTCGATGACCACGAGGAGGTCCAGTGCGCGAAGTGCCTCGCGCACCCGCGCGGAGTCGGCCACCGAATGCGCCGGGTTGCTGCTCTCGACGATCATCGCCCGGAACCGGTCGGGATGGGTGGTCAGGATCTCTTCGGGCACGACGTTGGACGGCACCAGGCCAGCGATGATCGGCGCTCCGGTGACGGGCGTACGTCCGACCCCGCCGACGCTGAACAGCGGCGCGAACGACGAATGTAGGTGCTGGGCACCGCGTTTCGCGAAGTTTCCGGTGAGGATCCAGAGCAACTTGTTCAGGTATGAGCACAAAGTGCTGTGCGGCGCTTGCTGAATGCCGAGGTCCTCGAAGACGGAAACGCTCTCCGCGCTCGCGATTCGGCGTGCCGCGGCGCGCAGCAGCCCCTCGTCGACGCCGCAGTGCCGCGCGTAGTCGGAGATCGGGACCTCCCGCAGCATGGCCACGACGCCGTCCACACCGGTGACGTGTGCGGCGAGGAACTCCTCGTCGCACCTGTCCTCCTGCACGAGTACCGCCGCCATCGCCGCGAGGCACCAAGCGTCGGTGCCGGGCCGGACCCGCAGGTGAAAGTCGGCGAGCTTGGCGGTGTCCGTGATCACCGGATCGATGACGATCATCGACCTGGCGGGGTCCTTGGCGATGTCGTTGAGCACGACGCGGGCGCGCGGGAAGCTCTGCGACATCCACGGGTTCTTGCCGATGAACACCGAGACCTCGGCGTGCTCGAACTCCCCACGCGTGTGGCCACCGTAGAACTGGGCGTCGACCCAGTACTCGCCCGTCTTCTCCTGGGCGAGCGCGTTGGACCGGTATCGCGAACCGAGCGCCTTGAGGAACGCGCCGCTGTACGCACCGCCCAGGTGGTTGCCCTGGCCTCCACCGCCGTAGTAGAAGACCTTGTCGCCACCATGCTCGTCGCGAATGGCCATGAACCGCTCGGCGATCTCGGAAATCGCCGTGTCCCAGTCGATCTCCTCGTAGGTGCCGTCGTCGCGTCGCCGCAGGGGAGAGGTCAGCCGGTTGCGGTTGTTCTGGTAGTGGTCGAGCCGCAACGCCTTGTTGCAGGTGTAACCCTGCGACGCGGGATGCGCCTTGTCGCCGCGGATCTTGGCGATCTTGCGGTCGTCGAGTTGAACCACGATGCCGCAGTTGCATTCACAGAGGATGCAGGCCGTCGAGTGCCAGTCGTCGTGCTCATCGGTCATCGCGAGTGCTCCCGTGCTCGGTTGCCGCCGCCACGATGGCGCGCAGTTGTCGGTGGACGAGGTCGATCGGCTTCGGGTCGCGTGCGGTGCGTGCGACGACGATGGCGCCCTCGATCGACGTCATCAGCAACATGGCCAGTTCCTCGGCGCGCTCGCCGGTGACTCCGTCGCTCTCGAGCCGCTGGGCGATGAGTTCGGTCCAGCGGGTGAATGCCGCTGCGGCCCTGTCGATCACGGGCTGGTTGTCCGCCTCTACGGCCACGGCCACGACCGGGCAGCCCGCGCGGTAGTCGGACTCGATCAACTGCGCACGAAAGCCGTCCATGATGACGTCGACGGCGGCCAGACTGTCGGCCGCCTTGGCCACCCGGGCCGCGGTGTACTCGGCCGCGTAGTCGACGGCTTCGCACAGGAGCTGTGTGCGACCGCCGGGGAAGTAGTGATACGCGGAACCGCGTGGCGCGCCGCTGTGTTCGAGGACGTCGGAGATGGCCGTCGAGTGTGCGCCGCGTTCTCTGATGAGCAGCGCGGTCGAGATGACCATTCGTTCGCGGGGCGTCGGCACTATGTAGAGCATCATACATAGCCGTCAAGGCCGCCAAACAGACGCAAAATCCCCTCATTCGCGAGGAATGAGGGGATTTTGCGTCTGCTCGCGCTTAGACGGAGGCAGCCTCGTTGAGCTCGTTGAGCGTCGTCGTCGCCTCGAGGTACTCCTGGACCCACCGCTCGATCACGGCGGAGGTCTTCTCGACCTTGGTGAACTGGCCGACCACCTGCCCGACGGGATTGAACGCGACGTCCACGGTCTCGTCTGGGTACTTGTGAGTGGCCGACACCGCCAGTCCGGAGACCATGAACTGCAGCGGCATGCCGAGCGGCTTCGGATTGTCCGGGTTCTCCCACGCGTCGGTCCAGTCGTTGCGCAGCATGCGGGCCGGCTTGCCGGTGAACGAGCGGCTGCGGACGGTGTCCCGGCTGCCCGCCTTGACGTAGGCCGCCTGCTGCACCGGGGTGTTCTCGGCCTCCTCGACCATGAGCCACTGCGAGCCCGTCCAAGCGCCCTGCGTACCCAGCGCCAGGGCGGCCGCGATCTGCTGGCCGCTACCAATGCCGCCCGCCGCGAGCACCGGGACGGGCGCGACCTCCTTGACCACCTGCGGCCACAGCACGATCGAGCCGACCTCGCCGCTGTGCCCTCCGGCCTCGCCGCCCTGGGCGATGATGATGTCGACGCCCGCGTCCGCGTGCTTGCGCGCCTGGCTCGGCGACCCGCACAGCGCGGCGACCTTCCGGCCTTCGGCGTGGATGTGGT
Organism: Mycobacterium sp. RTGN6; assembly: GCF_033804605.1. NCBI lineage: Bacteria > Bacillati > Actinomycetota > Actinomycetes > Mycobacteriales > Mycobacteriaceae > Mycobacterium > Mycobacterium sp. RTGN6. The sequence goes on along the minus strand of NZ_JAPZKZ010000001.1, from coordinate 617,719 downwards.
CGATCATGTCCTTCGGCGGGGTGCCGAGCGCATTGGCGATGAGCGTCATCTTCGGATGCTTGAGCGCTACCTCGACCTGAGGGGTGGCGGTGGCTTCGGTCCAGCCGAGCAGCCGCAACGTGCTCTCGTTGTCTTCATCGGTGAGCGGCACGCCGTGATCGACGAGGATCTTGCGGGCGAAGTCGAGGTGTTCCTGCGGCACCATGTCGGCCAGCATCTTGCCCAGTTCGTCGGCGGACAGGTTCGAATCCATGCCCTCGTACTTGTTGGGGATGACGATGTCGACGCCGTACGTGTGGTCGCCGATGTGCTCGTCGATCCAGTTGAGCTCGATTTCCAGCTGCTCGGGCGTGAATCCGACGGCGCCGAGCACGCCGAACCCGCCGGCCTTACTGACCGCGACGACCACGTCCCGGCAGTGCGTGAAGGCGAAGATCGGAAACTCGATGCCGAGTTGGTCGCATAGGACGGTATGCATGCCTGCTCCTTGGATGGGACGCCAGCGAGGGGACGTGAAATTGAAACGTGTTCTAGTTTAGTACCCGGACGTAACGACGTCGGCCAATGGTCGACTTTTCGCCGCACAACACCGCGCTCGGCGGCCTCTTTACGAATACGATTGGCACCCGTGGTCGTGTCGGCGAAGGAGCTCAGCACGTGACGCACTGGCTCAGCCAATCGCTGGTGCTCTCGTCGGACTATCGGGTTCCCGACCCCGAGCGCGTGTGGCCGTTCCTCGAGCGGCGCAAGGACGCGCTCGCCGCGATGGGCGCCCACCACGTGCTGGTCTACACGTCGAACAACGATCCCGGTCGGGTCATGGTGCTGATCGCCATCCACACCAGGGAATCGGTCATCGAACTCCTGCGGTCGCGGGTCTTCTTCGACTGGTTCGACGCCGTCGGCGTGGACGACATCCCCGCCGTGTTCGCTGGTGAACTCGTCGAGCGGTTGGACCTCGCTGGGCAGTCGACACCGTCGGCCCCCGAGGTCATGGTCTCCGTGGTGACCACCGTCGACGACGTCACGAATCTGATCACCCACGTACGCGAGACGGTCGACGACCTCCGCGCCGCAGGCGTGCGCTCGCTGTTGATCTTCGACGCGTTCGACAACGCGCGCGAAGTCATGATGCTGTTCCAGATCGACGACGAGAACCACGCGCGCCACTGGCTGCGCGATTCCGAGCTGTCCACGGAGTGGATGGGCAAGGCGGGGATCGGCGCATATCCGCCGGTCTTCGTCGGCAGGCTGCGCAGCACGCTTCGCGTCAACGAGGCGGAGCCGACGGGCGCGGACTGATGTACGTCTGCCTGTGCGTCGGCGTCACCAATCAGATGGTCGCCGACGTGGTGGCAGGGGGCGCCACGACGTCGAAGCAGGTGGCCGCGGCGTGTGGGGCGGGCGGAGAGTGCGGACGCTGCCGTCGTACGGTGCGGGCCATCATCGACGCCCGGCGCGGCGACGCAGCGCAGGCCCCCGCCGATCCACGGCGCTGACCTGCATGCTCGGCCAGCCCCGACTGGCGGCCTCGGCGGCCAATCCGGGCCGCGGGTTCACCGGGCGGGGATGGCCGACCAGGCGCATGAGGGATACGTCCTCATCACCGTCCGCGTAGAAGTAACTCCGTTGCAGGTCAATGCCTTTGGCGGTGCTGAACCGCTCGACGGCCGCGGCCTTGGCGGGCCCCCACACGATCGGATCCACGATTCCGCCAGTGAGCAGGCCGCGCTCGTCGACCTCGAAGTGGTTGCATATGACGTTCGCGACGCCCAGGTGGCGGGCCACCGGCTCGACATGAATTGCCAATGCCGACGAACTGAGCACCACGGTGTGACCACGGTCCTGGTGAGCCCGCACCACGTCCCGCATGGGCGCGAACAGCCTGGCTTCGATGCGCTGCCGGAACAGCAATTCCCCGAGTTCGTCGAGTTCAGCCAGCGACTCGCCGCGGAGGTAGCCGGCCGCGCGCACGATCAACCGTTCGAACTCCATGCGACCCAACCGGTAGCGCAGCGACGCCTCGACAACGCCGAGCACCTCGCCAATGCTCGCCTGACGGTTGCGGATGCGGTGACCCGCGTGCACCGTCGCGGTGAAACCCGAGACGAGCGTGCCGTCCAGGTCGAAGTACGCGCCGACCTGCGGACCCGACGGACCCGACGCCACTTCGGCGAGCAGCCGCGCGACGGTCGCCTGGGCATTCATCAAGGCCTCACTCCCGATTCGGCGGCGACGCTGTCATCGCTCGAATCCAGTTTGCCTCGGGTCACCGACATCGCCCACCCGCGGGGCAGCTCGGTCCGACGTCGTCGAATCGATCAACGCAGCGGCCGATGGGCGCGAAGACGCAGCCATCGGATAGGTTCGACCTCAGCAGTTTCGTGTTTGCATGGTTCAGCCTCAGCCCGGCGAGCACGCGAGTAACGCCGGCTCGCAGGCAGCGAACACGGCCAAAAGAGGGAAGTTGGGCCTTGAACGAACACCGCGAATCATCCGCTGATGGTGCGACCGCTTCGTCGGCATCGACGTGCGAGGTGACCGAGAAGTGGGTCGGCGAAGTCGTCGTCGTGACGGCCGCAGGCGTCGTCGACATGCTGACCGCACCCGAACTCGAAGGCGCGTTGCGCACCGCAGTGGCCAACAAACCCGAGGGGCTCGTGGTCGACCTGACCGATGTCGAGTTCCTTGCCTCGGCCGGCATGGGCGTGCTGGTCGCGGCGCACGACGCGAAGGATGACGGCACCCGATTCTGTGTGGTTGCCGACGGCCCTGCCACGAGCCGGCCGCTGAAATTGGTGGGAATCGCCGACATCGTCCCGCTCTACGCGACGCTCGACGATGCCCTCGCCGCATTCACTGGGTAGACACGCTTAGGCAATCGTTCGACCGGGTACGTAGCTTTTGTCATGATCGACCCAATGCCCACTGCTGACGTCGCCAACGCCGAGCGCTTCGAGCGCATCGGAGTCGCGGCCACGCCGCAGCTCGCCGCGCGCACCCGTGACGAATTCGCCGGATGGCTCAAGCAGTTCTTCGACCTCGACGCAGCTCGATCGAGCGACCTGGTGCTGGCCATCAACGAAGCGTTGGCCAACAGCGCCGAGTACGCGTACGCCGACTCGTGTGATGCGGGCACCATGGATCTCCAGGCCTGGCACGACCCCGCCGAATCAGTCATCACCGTCGTCGTCGCCGACCGCGGCGAGTGGCGCATGTCCGACACCCAGCCGGACACCCGAACCCGTGGGCGGGGCATCCCGCTGATTCGTGCGCTGTCGGACCGCGCCGCCATCGAGACGTCGATCGACGGCACTGCGGTCAAGATGACCTGGACGAACGTCGCACGTCGCTAACCGGTTTTAGGACGGCAATCCGTAGAGCCCACGTCCGGTCACCAACGGCATGTCCAGGGTGCTCCGGATGCCCGTTTCGGCGGCGAGCACGTCCGGGATCGCGTTCACGATCCGACCCGCCGCGGCAAGGATGGCGGCGTAGTTGTGGTCGCCGTTGCGGCTCGTTGGGGAGACGTCCATGACGTATGACGGTTCCCCGGTGATCTCGACCCGGTACGAGCCGCCTTCCTGCGCGGGCTGCGCCCAGTCGGGACGAAGGTCGCCGCGCAGCCGCGTGATGTGCTCGACGACGATGACGGGCTCACCCTGGACCAGACCCTCGATCTGGAAGCGCAGCGCGGCGACGGTGCCCTTCTTGATGGTTCCGACCGCAACATCGAAGTCCTCCGGTGCCGGTTCCTGTTCGACGGAATCCCTGATCTCGTCGACCTCGACGCCGAGGCCAGCCGCCAACTGCCGGATCGCGGTGCCCCAGGCGATGCTCAGCACACCCGGCTGGAACAGAATCGGGAAGTCTCCCAACTGATTTCCGAATCCCATCACGTCGAACATCACCGTCGCACCGTCGTAGGTGGCGTAGTCGGCGATCTCCATCGTGCGTACCTGCTTGATGCTCTGGCAGGTGCCTGCGAGCGCGAACGGCAGCAGATCGGTGGCGAAACCGGGATCGACGCCGGTCATGAAGACGGTCGAATCACCTTCCCGCGCAGCATCTTCGATGCGCTGGATGTACTTGTCTGGGATCACCTGCCACGGGAACTGCAATACCCCGGGCGCCGAACCGACCACGTCGATGCCTGCGGCGAGCAGCTGGCGGATGTCGGCCATCGCCTCGGGCAGCCGCGTATCGCCCATCGCGCAGTAGATGACGCAGTCGGGCTTGGCTGCGACGATGGCGTCGAGGTCGTTTATCGCGGCGATGCCCGTGTGCACGTCCAGGCCGGCGAGTTTGCCCGCGTCCGTCCCGACCTTGGCCTCGGACGAGACCCAGACGCCGGTCAGTTCGAACCGCGGATCGTTCACCAGCTGGCGCAGCGCGAGCCTGCCGCAGTTGCCGGTGCCGATGAGCGCGACACGTATCGCCATGCTTGCCCCTTTTCCGTCCGGCTCCGCCGAGACGCATAGCAGTATGCGTGCTGCACCTCAGAATTGGAACAGGTTCTAGTTCGAAATCTGCGTACGGTAGCCTGACCCGTCATGGGACGCGTGGACGGAAAAGTAACACTGATCAGCGGCGGGTCGCGGGGGATGGGGGCCGCTCACGCACGGGCTCTCGTCGCCGAGGGCGGAAAAGTGATCATCGGCGACATCCTCGACGAGGAGGGCAAGACCCTCGCCGACGAGCTCGGTGACGCGGCCCGGTACGTCCATCTCGACGTCACCGACGCCGAGCAGTGGGATGCCGCCGTCAACGTCGCCGTCGAGGCCTTCGGGCGGCTCACGGCGCTCGTCAACAACGCCGGGATCGTCGCACTTGGCAAGATCGGCAAGTTCGACATGGTCAAGTTCCAACAGGTCATCGACGTCAACCTGACCGGCACGTTCCTCGGCATGCAGGCCGTCGTCGAACAGCTGAAGGCGGCTGGCGGCGGTTCGATCATCAACGTGTCGTCCATCGAGGGACTGCGCGGTGCGCCCATGGTGCACCCGTACGTCGCGTCCAAGTGGGCGGTGCGCGGGCTGGCCAAGTCGGCCGCGATCGAGCTCGGTCCGTCGAACATCCGGGTGAACTCGATCCACCCCGGCTTCATCCGCACGCCGATGACCAAACACTTTCCCGACGACATGGTCACCGCACCGCTCGGCCGTCCCGGACAGGTCGAGGAGGTCGCGTCGTTCGTGGTGTTCCTGGTCAGCGACGAGTCGTCGTTCTCGACCGGCGCCGAGTTCGTGATGGACGGCGGCCTGGTGACCGACGTCCCGCACCGGGACCTGTTCTAGCGGGTTGCTCCAACGGTCGCGATGGCGTCGACGACGGCGCCGGGGGCGTCGAGCGCGACGAACGTGCGCGCACCAGGCACTTCCACCATCGTCGCGTTCGGGAACACCGCGGCGAGCCGGCGTCCCAGTGCGGGCGTGAAGGCCCGGTCGGCCATGCCCCACACCAGCGTGACGGGTTTGGCGAACCGGGGGAGCCGGGTCGCCACGTCGGTGAGATCCGTTGCGCGGACGGCGCGCAACAACGTGGCGAGGTTCGCCGCGATCCGCCGATCGGTACCGCTGGGCTGCACCCAGGATGCCGTCAACGCGTCGTCACGCCGCAGCAGCAGCCCGTAGCCCAGCGGGGAACGTCGCAACGCGGGCACCTTCATGAGCCGCAACAGGGCCTGGATCGATCGGGGCCCGCGCATCGTCGCGAACACGACGTTGAACGGGAACGGTGGGAACTTCTCGAACGCATCGCAGTTCGTCAGCACCAGCCGGCCGACGTGCTCGGGATGGCGGTCGACGACGAGCTGGCAGATGCCGCCGCCCGTGTCGTTCCCGACGAGGGTCACGTCTTGCAGTTCGAGCGCGTCGATGAACTCAGCGACCATGTCCGCGACCAGTCCGGGACTCAGCGGCACCGACTCGGCCACGGGCAGCGTGTGCGAACCAAGGGGCCAGTCCGGCAGGATGCACCGAAAGCCGTTGCGGGCCAGTTCCTCTGCCACCTTGAGCCATAGCCGGTGGTCGACGAGGATGCCGTGGACGAAGAGCACGGGCGGATGCGACGAGTCGTCCGGGCCCAACACGCGGTAGGGGATCGTCGCTTGTTCCAACCTGACCTCTGGCATCTCGACTAACCTTCCTGGTTAACTTCCGAACACTCGGTATGAAAGTTACGTGCAGACTGTATGAAAGTCAATGGCAAGTCCGAAACCCGCCGGACCCAGGCGGAGCGCACCGCGGCGACACAGGCGCGGTTGCTCGAGGCTGGGCGCAGACTGTTCGCCACCGCCGGGTTCGCAGCCGTGTCGACGCAGGCGATCGTCGACGCGGCCGGAGTCACGCGCGGCGCGCTGTACCACCAATTCGGTGACAAGGCAGGGCTTTTCGCAGCGGTGTACGAGCAGGTCGAAAGCGACCTCGTCACCGCGATCGCGAACCGGATCTCCTCGGCCGCGCCCGAGACCCACCTGGACGCGATGCGCCTCGGCGCCCGGCTGTTCCTGGAGGAGTGCTCGTCGCCGAAGGTTCAGCGGATCGTGCTCATCGACGCCCCCGCGGTGCTCGGTTGGGACCGCTGGCGCGAGGTCGGCATGCGTTACGGGCTTGGCGTGATCGAGGCCATGCTGGCGCAGGCGATCGCCGACGGCGTCATTCCCGACCAGCCGACGAGGCCCGCGGCGCACGTGCTGCTCGGCGCGCTCGACGAGGCGGCGCTCTACGTCTCCCGGGCCGATGACGCAGCGACGGCCCTGACACAGATGTTCGCCGTCTGCGACCGCGTGATCACCGGGATCGCCTCCAGCTGAGCGCGCGCTTCGGGGCGACAGGCAGAATGGTGCCTTCACGACCACCGGAGGAGGTAGGGCAATAGCGACCGCGCTGCGCCGAACCGCGGGTTTGGGCACCGTCCTCGCGCTACTGCTCCTGCTTCTGCTCTGCGGTGGAGACCTGCCGCGCTTCGCAAGGCCCGAGGCCCCGGCCGCCCAGGTCGAACTTGCGAACGGGTGGACGCTCTCGTCGGCGCGCGACGTCGAGGCCGACGGTGCGGTCGTCTCGTCGGCGGGGTTCCGCGACTCGGACTGGCACCAGATCCGCAGCATGCCGGCGACGGTGTTGGAGGCGCTGCGGGCCGACGGTACGTACCCGGACCCGTATTACGGCACGAACCTGCTCGACCGCGTGCCCCAGGACCTCTACCAACAGGACTGGTGGTACCGCACCACGTTCGACGCCCCCGCGGGACATAGCGCCTATCAACTGAACTTCCCCGGCATCAACTATCGCGCCGAGGTGTGGCTGAACGGGCACCTCGTCGCGGGAAGCGACCAGCTCGTCGGGATGTACGTCGACCACGACCTCGACGTGTCCCGGTGGATCGAGCGGGGGCGCGCCAACGTGCTCGCCGTCAAGGTGACGCCCGAACGGGCCATGCAGGACGTCGACGGGGTCGAACTCGCCGACAGCTGGTTCGACTGGATCAACTGGAACTACCTCGGGTACCGGGGCCCCAACAAGAATCCGTTCAACGGCAATTCCTTCGTTCCCGATCGCAACGCCGGGATCTGGAAGCCCGTCTACCTCCGGATGTCCGGCGCGGTGGCCATCGGCGACTCGGCGGTGAACTCCGAACTGCCGCTGCCGGCCATCGACAGTGCACGCCTGACGATCCGCAGCGACCTGCACAACTTCTCGGATCGCCCGGTGGGCGGGGTGCTGCGGGCCACCATCACCCGGCCGGGGAAGCCCGACGTCGAGGTCGAACAGCCCGTCACCCTGCGACCCGACGAGCAACGCGAGATCACCTTCAGCCCAGATGATTTCGGCTCCCTGACGCTGCAGCGACCCGACCTCTGGTGGCCGTACACGATGGGTGCGCCGAACCTATATGACCTGCGACTGCAGTTCCTGCAGTTCGACAGACCCGTCGACGAGAAGGGGCTGCGCTTCGGCGTGCGGACCATCACCCAGGGCCGCGACGACGACGAACGATTCCCCGAGCTCGGTCGGGGTGGAAGTTTCTATCTACAGGTGAACGGCCGCGACTTCCTGGTTCGCGGGGCGACGTACACGCCGGATCTGCTCTTCAGATACGACCCCGACCGCGAGCGCGCGATCCTCGGATACGTCAGGGACCTGGGCCTGAACATGGTGAGGCTGGAGTCGAAGATTCCCACCGAGGGCTTCGTCGAGGCAGCCGACGAGCTCGGCATTCCGCTGATGGTCGGTTGGATGTGCTGCAACCAGTGGGAGAAGTGGCCGCAGTGGGACAACGAGGACATGCGGGTCGCGTTGGAGAGTCTGCGGTCGCAGGTCGCGATGTTGCGTTCGCACGCCTCGGCATTCGTGTGGGCCAACGCCAGCGATGGTCGCCCACCCGCGCCGGTGTTGGCCGCCTACCGCTCGGCGCTCGGTAACCTGCACTGGCAGAACGCGATCGTGGATTCGGTGTCGTCCTACACGACGACGGCCGACGGCGAACGCCTGTGGGATGGCATTCAGATGGCGGGCCCGTACACCTGGCGACCGCCGACCTACTGGTTCTCGGGGCAGTATCGCGCGGCGCGAGGCGCATCGGCCGAGCAGGGCGACAACGAGCACATCCCGCCCTTTGCCAGCCTGAAGGAGTTCATTCCGCCGGACAAGCTCTGGCCGATCAACGACACCTGGTACTTCCACTCCGGGTCCAATCCCGGCAACGCCGCCCTGACCAGCGCCCAGCGCGTCATAAATCGGCGCTACGGACCGTCAAGTGGCGCAGAGGAATTCGCACGCAAGGCGCAACTGTCGCACTACGAGTCGACGCGTGCGCAGTTCGAGTCGTTCGCCGCGCTCGGGTGGGCGGGCCACAAGATGACGCTGTACTGGATGCTCAACAACCACTGGCCGTCGTTCTTCGGCAACGTCTTCGATTACTACCTGCGTCCGGGTGGGGCGTACTACGGCGCCAAGAAGGGCCTGCGGCCACTGTCGGTCGTCTTCGACTCGTATGCGACGGGCGACCACAGCCAGGCAAACGTGACCGTCGTCAATCAGACGCCGAGCGAGGCGCGGGACGTGCGGGTGCGGGTGCGGGTCTACGACCTGGCGGGCACGGTGCGCGACGACAGGACCACCGGCCCGCTCACCGTGCCCTCGGGCGGCGTCGCCGCGGCGCTGACGCTGCCTCGGGAGGCCAGGGACTCGCGGGTGTTCTTCGTGCGGTGCCAATTGCTGAGCGATGACGGCGACGTCATAGGCGAGAACGTGTACTGGCAATCACAACGCAACGACGACGTCGGAGATCCCAACGGCGACTTCGCCTTCGACGCGAACCAGGCCACTTGGGCGGACATGACTCCGCTGAACTATCTGACCCGCGTACCGTTGGGGGTCACCGCGCAGCGGTCGACCAACGGCGCGGGCCAGCAGGTGGTCACCGTCAGGCTGCGCAACGCGACCAGGAAGATCGCGTTCTTCGAACGCGCGGAGCTCATCTCGACACGGGACGGCGACGAAATCCTGCCGATCGAGTACAGCGACAACTACATAACCGTCTTCCCTGGCGAGACGGCCGAACTTCAAGGCGTGGTCCCGAGCCCGTTCGCCAGTGCGAACTGGGTGCGGGTCACCGGGTACAACACGCCACCGGTCGTCGTGCCGGTGACGTGACCGGGCAGGATACGACGAAGGTCCCCGCGGGACGCCGAAAGATATGAGGACAACGATGACCGAGCCCAACGAGCGGGCAACGCTTGCCCAGGCCACCGAAGCCGTCGGCTGGCAGCGCCGGGTCGACGACCGAGTCGATGTCTACCTGCGCGGGGCGACCCGAATTCGGGTGATCTGGCGTGGTGACGACGCGATCAGCGGCGGATCCCGATTCCAGGACGACGTCATGGAGTCGTACTCACGCGAGCTGGAGACCGTGAAGGGCTGGCTCTCCCGCTAAGCGGGGTCGTGCCCGACGATCACGGGTGTCGGATCAACACGCGGGGGCGTAGTCGATCCGCGCCGATGTCCACGCCCGCCCTCACGTCGGCCATCAGCGCGTCTGCATAACCGGCGAGCCCGGTGGTGTCGACGTCGTAGCGCGCACCGAGGGGGCCGATGGCTTCGGTCGCGCGCTGCAGCAACGCCAGGGCGCCCGTGCGATTTCCGCGCTGCAGATGCGTGATGGCCACTGCGAGTTGCGCGAGTGCGCGCCACAGCACGCGGTCCTGTTCATCGGCCTGTTTCCACATCGCCTCGAACACTTCATGGGCGTGGAAGGCCCGACCTCGGTCGATGAGGTCCTGGCCGACGGTGAGCGCCTCCCGCGGGGTGAAGACGGCATCCTCGGGGATGCGGGGCACACCGGGAGCCCCCTTGGGGAGCGGACGACCAAGCTCGTCGCGAGCTCTTGCATTGCGGGCCCGCCCCGTTGCGTCGCGGTCACGCGCCATTTGGCACCTCTGTTCGGTGACCCGGCTCAAGGCTGGACGCGATGAGTTTTCCTGCCACCGCTGGTCATTATCCGTAACACCACGAGAAGGAACACCGTGACCCAGTCAGCCATCGACCAACTCAAGGCCCTCGTCGACGAACGCATAGCCGCAGTCAAGGCTCGCGACGGGGAGACGCTCATGGCTCGCGAACACCCCGAGGTGTTGACCTACGGTGTGCTCGGGGCGCTTCAAGCGACGGGCAACGATGCCGTCGAGGAGCAGATGAGCGCCTGGTTCGGCGGCTACCGGGAGGGCCCGCACTACGCGGTGCACGACCTACGGGTCGACGCCGACGGCGACCTGGGCTACTGCGCGTTCGTCTATCACGTCACCGGCATTCTCAAGGACGGCACTGAGGTCAGCATGGCCGTGCGGGCGACCCTGGTGTGCAAGCGGATAGCCGGGCGGTGGCTGATCGTGCACGACCACGAGTCCGTCCCGTTCGACGTCGAAACCGGGTTGGCCCTCACCGATCTGCAGCCGAGCTAGCGTGTTGCCGATCTTCACGCGGCGAACAGCCACACCGCCAGGAAGGCGGCGAGGCTCATCAGGCACACGAGGTGCTGGGCGCAGATCGAGCGGGCCAGCCTAGTCTGCTCGGCGGCCGTGTCGGTGCGCCTGCCGAGCCGCACCGCGTTGGGCACCGTCCGCGCCAGCGCGAGCGCGACCGGCCCCACCGCAAGGACCGCCGCAACCCCCAACAACCACGGCGGGTCACCTCCGACCGCTGCGCGAATCCCCAACGACACCAGCGTCACCGCCATGACGACCGCGATAACGTGGCCCATCGGGCGAGCCGTCGTGGTGGCGCGGTGGTAGTAGTTCGCGATGGAAGCCAGCACCGGTTCTGGAAGCGTCGGCGCGCCGCGATGGGCGAGTACCTGGACGTCGAACATCAGGTCCATCCATAGCACTGCCACCAGGAACCCGCTGCAGGCCATCAACACGGCAAGGACGGTTCCCACATGGGCGAACCTACGCGCGAAACCGGGCTGGCCTTAGCGATCTGCAGCCGAAGTGGCGCGCGGGTCGCTCGCGTCGGCATCACCGCGTCGGCGGACCGCCATGGCGCGCAACACCGACCCGACGACCGGGAGGGTGGACAAGATGGCGATCGCCAACACCATCCACTCGAGATGCGCGTTGACGAACGACACCCCGCCGAGGTGGTAACCCAGCACCGTCAACCCGACGCCCCACGCGGTCGCACCGACGATGTCGTAGGCCAGGAACACCGGATACCGCATTCCCGACGCGCCCGCGATGACGGGGGTGAAGGTCCGCACCACCCCGACGAAGTGTCCGATGACGATGGTCTTGCGGCCGTGTTTTTCGAAGAACGCGTGCGACGACTCGAGGTAGTGCTTCTTGAAGAACCGCGCGTCCTCCTTCTTGAACAGCGCGGGCCCCAGCCGCCAACCGATGACGTAGCCCAACTGGCCTCCGGCGACCGCCGCGATGGCCGAACACGGGGCGAGCGTCCAGACGTCCACGGGCGCGTTTGGCTGGGCCGCGATCAGGCCCGCGGTGAACAGTAGGGTGTCGCCGGGCAGGAACGGGAACAGCAGGCCCGTCTCGATGAAGACGATGATCATGACGCCTGGCAACACCGCAGAACCAAACAGGCCGCCGGCGCCCAGCCAGTACATGGGATCCATCACGGCGGGCAGAGCCATCGCGCCGGTGGTCACGGCCGCAAACTAGCCCGCCTACGTTGCGAACTGGCAAACGACACGTGGATCGTCGGAAGAATCAATCGAATTCGACGTCGCGTCGGGCATGTGCTCCGACCGGATGAACTGGTCGCACGTGGCGTCGTAGTGTCATATCCCGTGAGTGCACGCGCAGGCATCGTCGTCACGGGAACCGAGGTCTTGACCGGCCGAGTTCAGGATCGCAACGGGCCGTGGCTCGCCGATCAGTTGCTCGAACTCGGTGTCGAGCTGGCGCACATCACGATCTGCGGCGACCGCCCCCAGGACATCGAGGCTCAGCTGCGCTTCCTCGCGTCGGAGGGGGTGGACCTGATCGTCACCAGTGGGGGACTGGGCCCGACCGCCGACGACATGACCGTCGCGATGGTCGCTCAGTTCTGCGGCCGCGAGCTGGTGCTGGACTCGGAGCTCGAAGCCACCATCGCGAACATCTTGAAGAGGCTGATGCAACGGTTCGACGGTGTTGACTTCGACGCCGTGATGGCTGCCAACCGCAAGCAGGCCATGGTGCCCGTTGGCGCGCAGGTGCTCACCCCGGTCGGAACGGCCCCTGGCGTCGTGGTGCCGGGCAACCCGACGGTCGTCGTCCTGCCGGGACCGCCGCGCGAGCTGCAACCCATGTGGCCCAAGGCAGTGGAGACCGCCGCGGTGCAGCAGGCGATCGCCGGCCGCACCGTGTACCGACAGGACACGATCCGCATGTTCGGGCCGCCCGAGTCCGGATTGGCGGAGACGCTGCGCGACGCCGAGCAGGCGGTGTCTGGATTCGAACGACTGGAGATCACCACGTGCCTTCGCCGGGGTGAACTGGAAATCGTCACGCGCTACGAGCCCGACGCCGCGACGACGTATCACGAGCTCGTCGCGCTGCTCCGCGATCGCCACGGCCGCGAGCTCTTCTCCACCGACGGCGCGTTCGTCGACGACCAGGTCGCCGACTTGCTGTCCGGCCGCACCATCGCCACGGCGGAGTCGTGCACCGCGGGGATGGTCGCGGCACGCTTGACGGAGCGCCCCGGCTCGTCGGCGTACGTCGCAGGCGGCGTGGTGTCGTACTCCAACGAGGCCAAGGCCGAGTTGCTCGGCGTCGATCCGCAATTGATCGAAGTCCATGGTGCGGTGTCGGAGCCGGTCGCCGAGGCGATGGCCGCAGGGGCACTGAAGCGGTTCGGCGCGGATACCGCGATCGCAATCACCGGAATCGCGGGCCCAGGCGGTGGGAGTGCCGAGAAGCCGGTCGGCACGGTCTGTTTCAGCGTGAAGCTCGATGACGGGCAGACGACCACCCGCACGCTGTTGTTGCCCGGCAACCGCTCCGACATCCGGGAACGGTCGACGACCGTCGCCATGCATCTGCTGCGTCGAGCCCTCGTCGGCTCCGATACCGACTGAGCGCGCGTGGCAACACAGTCGTTCAAGCTCACCGACGCAGAGCTCGATGCGGTGCTCGATCAGCTCCCCGCGCTCGCGGGGCAACCCCGTCGGCTGGAGGACCTCTCGGGCGGCCTGACAAACCGCAACGTCAAGATCACGACGTCCGCGGGGGTTTACGTCGCGCGTTGCTGCGATACCTCGACGAGCCTGCTCGGCATCGACCGCGACAACGAGTACGCCAACAGCAAGGCTGCAGAAGAGGCCGGCGTCGGGCCTCCGGTCATCGACTATCGACCCGACCTCGGCATCCTGCTGATCGGGTTCGTCCCTGGCACGACGCTCGCCAACGAGGACTTTGCCAGGCCAGGGGTGATCGCGAAGGTGGCCGCCGGATGCCGCACGTTGCACTCGGGTCCCAGATTCCGCGACGACTTCGACATGTTCGCACTGCAACCCCGCTATCTGAAGGTGCTCCAGGACAACGGTTTCCGCATCCCCGACGACTACTCGAGCTACGCCGATCAGTTCGCCGCCATCCGGGCGGCCCTTGCCGCGGACGACACCACCGTCCCGTGCAACAACGACCTGTTGGCCGCCAACTTCGTCGAGGACGGCGACCGGGTCTGGTTGATCGACTACGAGTACTCGGGCAACAACGACCCGTGCTTCGAACTCGGCAACGTCTGGCGCGAATGCCGGCTGACCCTGGATCAGCTGGAGGAGCTGGTCGGCGCCTACTACGGGCGGCCGCTGCGCCACAAGCTCGCAAGGGCCCGGCTGCAGGGCACCGTCTCGCAGTACGGGTGGACGCTGTGGGGCTGCATTCAAAACGGTGCCAGCGCTTTGGAATTCGACTTCTGGGAGTGGGCAATGGAGCGCTACGAGAACGCCGTCGAGGAATTCAGGGGACCAGACTTCGACCGGCTGCTTGCCGACGTGCGGGCGCAGGACTGACATGGCAACCACACCCGTTCCGGATCGCGCGCAGGTCGTCATCGTCGGCGGCGGCGTCATCGGAACCAGCGTGGCCTACCACCTGACGAAGCTCGGCTATCGCGACGTCCTACTGCTCGAGCAGGGCCAACTGTCGTCCGGGACTACTTGGCACGCTGCGGGTCTGGTCGGTCAGCTGCGGGCGTCGGAGAGCGGCACCCGGCTGGTGCAGTACTCGACGCAGCTGTACACCGAACTCGAGGCCGAGACGGGCCTGACCGCCGGCTACCGACAGTGCGGGGGAGTGACGGTCGCGCGCACCGAGGATCGGATGATCCAGTTGCGCCGCACGGCCGCCAACGCCGCCGCGTTCGACCTCGAGTGCGAACTGCTCACCCCGGAGCAGGCGCAGCAGCACTACCCGGTGATGCGGGTCGACGACCTGGTGGGGGCCATCTGGCTGCCCGCCGACGGGCGGGCCAACCCGACGGACCTGACGCTCGCCCTCGCCAAGGGTGCCCGGCTGCGCGGAGCCCGAATCGTCGAACGCACCAGGGTCATTGGGGTGATGACGGACAAGGGTCGGGTGACGGGGGTCCGTACGGACACCGGCGACGTCGAGGCGGAAGTCGTGGTGAACTGCGCCGGCCAATGGGCCAAACAGGTCGGGGCGATGGCGGGCGTGAACGTGCCGCTGCACTCCGCCGAGCACTTCTATGTCGTGACCGAGGCCATCGACGGCGTCCACACCGACATGCCGATCCTGCGCGACCCCGACGGATACACGTACTTCAAGGAAGAGGTCGGCGGACTGGTGGTCGGCGGCTTCGAGCCACAGGCCAAGCCGTGGGTCGGCCCCGACGACATCCCGTATCCCTTCGAATTCCAACTGCTGGAAGAGGATTGGGAGCACTTCCAAATCCTCATGGACAACGCGCTGCTGCGCATCCCCGCCCTGGAGGACACCGGCCTGAAGAAGTTATACAACGGACCGGAGAGCTTCACCCCGGACAATCAGTTCATCCTCGGCGAGGCACCCGAGTGCACGAACTTCTTCGTGGCCGCGGGCTTCAACTCGGTCGGCATCGCATCGGCAGGCGGCGCGGGCCGGGCGCTCGCGGAGTGGATCGTCAACGGCGCTGCGACGACCGACCTGACGAGCGTCGACGTCCGTAGGTTCGCCCCGTTCAACGGCAACAACCGATGGTTGCACGACCGGGTGTCGGAGATCCTCGGCCTGCACTACGAAGTGCCTTGGCCCAACCGGGAACTCACGACTGCGCGACCGTTCCGGCGTTCGCCAGTACACCACCTGCTCGTCGCCGCCAATGCGAACTTCGGCAGCCGGATGGGCTGGGAACGCGCCAACTTCTTCGCCCCACCCGACGCGGAGCCGACCATCGAGTACTCGTGGGGCAAGCAGAACTGGCTACCGTGGTCGGCCGCCGAGCAGACCGCCACCAGAACCGCGGTCACGGTATTCGACCAAACGTCGTTCTCGAAGTACCTACTCGTCGGCCCCGACGCCGAGTCCGCCCTGCAGTGGCTGTGCACGGCCGACATGGCCGTCGACGTCGGCAAGACGGTGTACAGCGGCATGCTCAACGAGCGCGGCACCTACGAGTCGGACGTCACCGTGACCCGGACCGCCGACGACGAATTCTTGATAGTCAGCAGCGCGGCCACCACCGAGCGCGACAAGGACCACATCCGCAAGAACCTGCCCGCGGACACCCGCGCGGAACTCGTCGACGTCACGTCGTCGCTGGCCGTGTTCGGTGTGATGGGGCCGCGTTCGCGGGAGCTGCTGAGCACCCTCACCGACGCCGACCTCAGCGATTCGGCGTTCCCGTTCGGCACCAGCCAACGAATTGGGTTGGGCTACTCGACGGTTCGCGCCACGCGGATCACCTACGTCGGCGAACTCGGATGGGAGCTGTACGTCCCCGCGGAGTTCGCCGTCGGCGTCTACGACGACCTGATGGCCGCGGGCGCCGTGTTCGACGTGGCCCGCGGCGGCTACTACGCCATCGAATCCCTGCGCCTGGAAAAGGGTTACCGCGCCTTCGGCCGCGAACTGACGCCCAACGACGACCCGGTCCAGGCCGGACTGCTGTTCGCCTGCAAGCTCAAGACCGATGTCGACTTCCTCGGCCGCGCAGCAGTGGAGAAAGCCCGCGCCGACGGGCCGCGGCGACGGCTCGTCGGCTTCTCGGTTTCATCAGCAGACCCGATGCTGTGGGGCGGCGAGCTCGTGCTGCGCGACGGAGTGGTCGCCGGCCAGGTGACGTCGGCGGCCTGGGGCGAGACGATGGGCGGCTGCGTCGGATTGGCGTACCTGCGGTCGAGCGACGACTCACCCGTCACCGCCCAGTGGATCGGGGCAGGCGAGTATCAGGTCAACGTGGGAGGAACGCGCTACCCAATCACGGTGACACTCAAGGCCATCTACGACCCGACCAACGCCAGAATCCGCTGAGCCTGTGGTCGAATACGAATGCCCCTCAACACCGTGGAAGGTTGGTCGCAATGACGCTCTACGAAGCGCTCGAGCCGTGGAAGGATCTGCTCGTTGCCTCGGCAGGCGCGTCCGCCGCGTTGGCCGGGCTCGTCACGGTCGCGATTGCGACGAACATCTCCGAGATCCTCAAATTCCCATGGTTGCCGTCGCGGGCCGCCACCTCGATCGGGTTACTGGTGCTCATCCTCGTGGTCTCGATCGCGGGCCTGATGCGGCCGCAGCCGCTGCTATGGTTCGGCATCGAGACCATCGCCTTCGCCGCGATCACCTGGTTGATCACCGCGCGGACGGTGTGGGCGAAACTGGCGATGCGCCGCGAGACGACGCGGCCGCGCTGGGAGATCGTCCAGGAGGTCCTGCTCTACCAGGTCAGCGTGCTGCCCTTCGTGGTCGGTGGCGTGCTGTTGACGCTCGACGACCCCAACGGCATGTACTGGGTTTCGGCGGGAATGATCGCCGCGGTCGTCATCTCGATGCTGACCACCTGGGTGCTTTTGATCGAGGTCCTGCGATAGGAGGTCGTTGCTCGTGAAGGCGCTGCTCGAAGACCCGGATCTGGACGCGCAACTGAGTCGAACGCTGATCGCCATCGCGGCCGAGGCGGCCGATCTCGGCGAGGCGCTGGCCACCGCGGGCCGCGTCCCGGCGGGGGACTACGACGCGTGGTACCGGGAGTGGTCCGCCACCGCCGAGACAGCACGTTCGGTGGGCGACAAGGCGCTGGCTCGCGGCCAGGTGGTGACGGCACGCAAGGCGTTGTTGCGTGCGTCCGAGTATTGGCGGCAGTCGTTCTTCTTCCTTCGCCACGACTTGGACGACGAACGGCTTCAGCACGCGTGGCGCCAGCACCGGCTGGCGTTCCGCGCGGCGCTGCCCCTGCTGGGATGGCGTGTCGTCACGGTGGAACTCCCGTTCGACGGCGCCACGATGACGGGTTACCTCTTCCGGGCTGCCGCCGACGACGGAGTTCCACGGCCAACTGTGTTGACACCCTGCGGATTCGATTCGACGGCGGAAGCGGGCTACGTCGCGACGGGTTACATGGCGTTGCCACGCGGCTACAACTTCTTCGTGTTCGAGGGCCCCGGCCAGGGCGGCATGCTGTTCGAGCACCGCAAGCCGTTCCGCCCGGACTTCGAAGTGCCGTTCCGCGTCGCGTTCGACTGGCTGGTGGCTCAGGACGGCGTCCATCCTCAGGCGGTCACGGTGATCGGTCGCTCGTTCGGCGGGTATCTCGGCCCCCGCGCGGCAGCGTTCGACCCGCGGGTGGCCGCACTGGTTGCCGACCCTGGCCAGTTCAACTTCGCGTCGCGGATCGGAGTGCTCGCCAAGGGATTCGGGGACGACTTCCTCGTCCGGGTGGCCGCGGCCGACCCGGAACTGGACGCGCAGCTCGAAACGTTGCTGGAGGGTTCGCGCAATCGGGAGTGGTACGGGTCGCGCATGGCTGCCATGGGCCGCACGACGGTCGGCGACTTCATCCGCAGGCAACTGCAGTTCGGCCTCGACGGGCTGGCGGAAGACATTCGGTGCCCGACCCTCGTCACGGAGGGCGAGGGTGACTTCGCTTCACAGAGCCAGGTGCTCTACGACGAACTCACCTGCCCCAAGCGGCTCAAGACGTTCACCGCGGCCGAGGGCGGCGGCGGACACTGCGAGGGGTACGGCGCGACCCTGTTCGAGGGCTACGTGTTCGACTGGCTCGACGGAGTGCTGGGCCGGCGAGGCTGACTGGTCACGCGCCGACGGCACTGAAGTAGCCGACGAGGCCGAGCACGCAGATCACCCCGCACGACACCATCGAGCCGACGGCCCACGGCCACCCGGGCTTGCGGCGCACCAGCGCGACGATCGTCGCCACCGAGACGAGCACACCGACCACCAGGGCCACCAGGATCGCGCCCCAGACGGCGGTGGCCGCACCTTCGGCGCTGCACGTCTCCGGCGGGCAGTGGTCGAGGAACGCCAGCAGGAACACCCCCATCGCGGCGGCGACGACGCCGAACGCCGCGGTCAGCACGATCGCCAGGATCGACACGACGAGATCCACGGCCGAAACGGGCGGCTTCACGGGCCGCGGAGGGACGATCACGGCTCAGTGCTCTTTGTCGACACTGTCCCAGAGCTCGACGAGGGAACCGAGAATCTCCTCGGCCACACCAAGTCCACCGAGATGACTCTCGCCAGGCAGGGTGTACAGCTCGGCGTCGGGCAGCCGGGATACGACGTGCTCGCCGTGTGCGAACGGGACGATGTGGTCCTTGTCGCCGTGCCACCAGCGCACCGGAACCTTGACCTCGTCGAGCCGGAAACCCCAGTCCTTGGCGAAGACGGCGACGTCGGCGAACGGTGCGGACAGCTGCTTGCGGCTCCCGTTGAGTAGGTCGTCGAGGAACATCGCGCCGAACTCGGGCCGCTCCAGCAGCCGCCGGTCGCCCTCGGGTGAGATCAAGGCGTAGGCGTAGAGCCCGAGCGGGGCGATGGGGCGGAGTAGCTGGACGAGGCCGACGGCGGCCAGCCGCAGCGGAAGTCCGATGATCGGTAGCGCGGGCGCGACCTTGGAACCGAATCCCATCAGGCCGCCGCCAATGCCCTCTTCGCCGACCGTCGGGGCGACCCCACCGAGCACGCCCGCGACCACGACTCGGTCTGGCATTGCCGCCGCGCAGGCCAGTGTGTAGGGACCTCCGCCGGACAGTCCGATGACGGCCATCTGGTCGATGCCAAGCACGTCGGCGATGGTCCGCAGGTCGTCGGCGAAGGCCAGCACGTTCGGATACTGATGGGGGGTCGACGAGCCGATGCCCGGCCGGTCGACGCCGATGAGCCGGATGTGCTTGCGCTCGGCGTACGCGCGCGCCTCGACCGGGATCTGGCGGCGGGCGCCCGGGGTGCCGTGTAGCCAGAACATGGCGCGCCCCTGCGGGTCGCCGAACTCAGCGAATCCGAGCTGCCGGTCGTTCCCGACGGCGACGTTGCCCTCCAGCTTGGGGCGTTCGATTGACACGGCCATGCGCAAGAGTCTCGCACGGGCGCCACCCGCAGTTAGCCGGCTTCACGCTTATCGCGGCGCTAACTGGCAGCGGCGCACCCAGTGCGACGAAGCTCGTCGACGAAGTCGCGGAACACCGCGTCCCTCATGGCCTGCACCAGTTCGGTCCGCAGGTCGGGTACCGGAAACGTCGCCGTCCAGGTGACCAAGACCCGTTCGGTGTCGACGTCGAACACGTCCATTGTTGCGGTGTAGCCGCGCATCGGGCAGTCGACGACCGGGCCACCGGCGGTCCGGCACTCGCGGTCGGACAGTTGACACAGCTGCTCGACGATTGCCGGCAGGTCGCTTGCAAGCACCTCGATGTCTCGATGAACGCAGACCGCTAGCTCCGTCTGATCCGCTGATCGGCACATGCTTGTAAGCCTTGCCGGTCGCCACCCCGGTGTCGACGGCGTTGACCGCCATTCCGAGTGGGGGTTATCCCCCATACCGAGATGCCTGCTCGCCGGTATTCCACGACGTGCGGATGCGAGAATCCACTGAATGAATGCTGTGCGCGTGGTCGTCGCCGACGACGACGTCCTCCTGCGAGAGGGCTTGGCGAGCCTTCTGGTGCGTTCGGGTTTCGACGTCGTCGGACAGGCGGGCGACGCCGAAGCGCTGCTGGATTTGGTGCGCGGAGAGCGGCCTCAGCTGGCCATCGTCGACATCCGGATGCCGCCGACGCACGAGACCGAAGGGCTTGACGCGGCGAAGACCATCAGGACCGAGTGGCCCGAGACCGCGATTCTGGTGCTGTCAGCTCACGTCGACGTCGAACACGCGATGGAGCTGCTCGCAGGTGGGCACTCCATCGGCTACCTGCTCAAGAGCCGCGTCACCGACGTCGCCGACTTCGTCGACACCGTGGGACGAATCGCCAACGGCGCCTCGGTGATCGACCCCGCCCTCGTGCAGGAGCTCGTAACGGCGCGGCGGCGCGACGATCCGCTGGCCGCGCTGAGCGCCCGTGAGCGGGAGGTGTTGACGCTGATGGCCGAGGGCCTGTCCAACGCAGGGATCGGGCGCCGGATCTGGGTCACCGAGGGCACCGTCGAGAAGCACGTGCGCAGCATCCTGACGAAGCTCAATCTGCCTGAGACTGGCGACGATCACCGCAGGGTGCGGGCCGTCATCATGTACCTCGACGCGCTCTGACGCCAGCTACGCGCGCTGGGCGACCAGGTCCCGAATCGCGTTGGGGGAGAGCGCGAACTTCGGCAGGAAACCGAGCGCCGGGCTGTCGGCGATCATGTCGGCGAAATCCTGCTCGGAGTGCGTCGAGATCAGAATCACCGACGGTGCGGGTGAATTCGCGTCGTGCAGTTCTCGAGCCAAGTCGAATCCGCTCTCCGCACCGAGGTCGACGTCCACCAGAGTGACGTCCGGCCGCAGCTCGCGGTAACGGTCCAGCGCTTCCGCGCCGGTGGAGGCCATCCCGACCACGTCGATGCCCGCGCGCTCGAGCATGAGACGCGCGGCATCACGGAAGTTGGCGCTGTCGTCGACGATCAGACAGCGCACGGAAAACGGTCCAGGTAGCACATTGACCGATACTGGCAGAACCTCGAAGGCGTGGCATTGCTGCTAGCAGGAATCCGTGTCACGTTGCGTACGCACTAGCATCCCGTGCAATGAATGAGCGTTCGGCGCCCGCGGACGGTCGGCGGCTGCGAAGTCGGCTGCTGGCGCTGGTGCTGCGCCCGACGGCGCGCCCCCTCGGCTGGGGCATCCTCACGGCGGTCGGGCTCATCGCAGCCGAGTCGCTGCTGGTGCTGCTGCTGAAGCGCACCGCACCGGACAACTCGTACGGGGCGATCTTCCTGTTCGGCGTGCTGATCATCGCGGCCGGGTGGAACTTCGGGTTGGCGTTGGCCACGTCGCTGGCCAGCGCGGCGGTCTACACGTACTTCCACGTCGAGGACGGCGACAGCCTGATACCCGCGTTGTTCGTGTTCGTTCCCTTGGCGTTGTTGGCCAGCGTGCTCGCCAGTCAAGCCAGGGTGCGCGCAGCCGAATCGGAGGAACGCCGCCGCGAGGCCGCCGCCTTGGCCCGCCAGCAGACGGCGTTGCGCCGCGTCGCGACGTTGGTCGCGCGGGGCGCCGACCCGACCGACGTGTATCCACTTGCGGTCGCCGAGCTCGCCCGCGGACTGGACGTCGAGCACGTCACGCTGACCAAGTTCGAACCCGGCGATCACTGCGTCGTGCTGGCCACACACGACGGCCCCGGCAAGGCGAAACTGACGGTCGGAGAGCAACTCTCGCTGGAAGGCGACAGCCTGACCGTCCGAATCCGCGACACCGGCGAGCCGGCCAGGATCGACGACTACACCACCATCGACGGACCGGTCGCGAACCGGCTACTTGACCTTGGACTGCACTCCGGGGTTGGCAGCCCCGTCACCGTCAACGGCGAACCGAGGGGCGCACTCATCGTCGGCTCCGCGCTTCGGGGGCCGATGCCCGCCGAAACGGAAACGCGGGTAAGCGATTTCGCCGATCTGGTGGCCACCGCCATCGGCAATGCGGAGACACGCGCCGAACTGCAGGCGTCCAGAGCACGCATCGTCGCTGCGGCCGACCAGGCCCGCCGCGGCATCGAACGCGACCTACACGACGGCGCACAGCAGCGCATCGTGTCGCTGGGCCTCGGACTGCGGGCCTTGGAGTCATCGATCCCCGAAGGCGACGCCGCCGTCCACAAGCAGGTCGACAATCTCATCAACGGCATGGCCGACCTGTACACCGAGTTGCAGGAGTTGTCTCGAGGCATCCATCCGGCGATCCTGTCGAAGGGCGGCCTGGGGCCGGCCATCAAGACGCTGGCGCGACGCTCGACAGTGCCCGTCGGACTCGAGCTCGCAGTCGACCGCAGGCTGCCCGAATCCATCGAGGTAGCAGCCTATTACGTGATCGCCGAGGCTCTGACCAACGTCGCCAAGCATGCCGAGGCGTCAGTGGTGACCGTGCGAGCTCACTGCGACGACGACGAACTTCGACTCGAGGTGACCGATGACGGAGTCGGCGGGGCGGGCTCCGGCGGTGGCAGCGGGCTGCTGGGACTCAAGGACAGGGTCGAGGCGGTCGCCGGGCGGCTGAAGGTCACCAGCGCGAACGGCAGCGGGACGACGGTGTCGGCCCGGATCCCCGTGCCCGACCCCAGCTAGTCGCGATACCGGGTAGCCGGTATCGCCAAGGTGTCGTCAGCGGCAATGACACGAGCACCGCCAAGGAGCAAGGTCATCGCCATGAAGAAATGGCTCCGCCCCGGACTCGTCACCCTGGCCTCCGTCACCGTCGCAATGGTGCTCACCTGCTCGCCGGCCGAGGCCGCGCCCGCGACACCGGCCAGTGACGTCACCGTCGTCCTGGTGCACGGCGCATGGGCCGACGCGTCGAGTTGGAACGGCGAGGTCACGGCCCTCGAGCACAAGGGCTATCAGGTCAGGGCCATCGCCAACCCCTTGGAAGACCTCACCAGCGACGCCGCGACCGTGGCGTCCTTCCTTCACACGATCGACGGTCCGGTGGTGCTCGTCGGCCACTCCTACGGCGGATCCGTCATCACCGAGGCCGCCGCGAGCAGCCCGAACGTCAAGGCCCTCGTCTACGTGGACGCCGCCGCACCCGACGTCGGCGAGACGAACGGCTCCCTGAGCGGCGCCGACTCGGTGCTCAAGCACCTGCCTGAGGAGCAGCTGTTCGACAAGGTGCCCTACCCAGGCGCACCAGCCGGGGCGACCGACCTCTACCTGCGCAAGGACGTCTTCCTCGAGCACTTCGGAAACGACCTGCCCGCCGATGTCGCGACCCGGCTGTGGGCGACCCAGCGCGCCGCCTCCACCGCGGCCTTCGAAACCCCGGCCACCGCAGCGGGGTGGAAGACCATCCCGTCGTGGTACTTCATCAGCAGCGGCGACCAGATCATCACGCCCACGTCCGAGGAAGCGATGGCGCAGCGGGCACACTCCACGGTCACCCTGTTCCCTGGCGGCTCGCATCTGACGCTGATCAGCCATCCCGACGCCGTCACGGCCGTCATCGAGTCCGCCGCGGAGACCGTCCGATGAGCACGCCGGCCGTCCGCACGCGGTGGGACACCCGCCGCCAGGCGAAGGCCGGCCGGATCACCGACGGCGCGCCGTACTGCGACGGCAAGGTGGTGCAGCCCGGCAGCCTGCCGGAGCTGTTGCAGGCCGTCATCCACCCAGGCGATCGCGTCGCGCTCGAGGGCGACAATCAGAAACAAGCCGACTTCCTGTCCCGCACGCTGGCCGCATGCGACCCCACCCGCATACACGATCTCCACATGCTGATCTCGTCGGTGTCGCGGCCCGAGCACCTCGACCTGTTCGAGCGCGGCATCGCCACCAAACTCGACCTCGCCTACGCCGGGCCGCAGAGCGTCCGGATCGCCCAACTCGTCGAAGACGGCACGGTGCGCATCGGCGCGATCCACACCTACGTCGAGTTGTACGCCAGGATGTTCACCGATCTGGCGCCGGACGTCGTGCTGCTCTGCGCCTCGGCCGCCGACCGTGACGGCAACCTGTACACCGGCCCCAACACCGAGGACACCCCGACCATCGCCGAGGCCGCGGCGTTCCGCGACGGAGTGGTGATCGTGCAGGCCGACCGGATCGTCGAGCGCGACGACCTGCCCCGGGTGGACATCCCCGGCGATTGGGTGGACCTGGTGGTCGAGGCCGACCGTCCGTTCGCCCTGGAACCACTGTTCACCCGCGACCCGCGACACATCGGGCCGGTCGAGATCCTCAAGGCCATGATCGCCATCCGCGGCGTCTACCAGCGCCACGAGGTGACCTCGCTCAACCACGGCATCGGGTTCGACACGGCCGCAATCGAATTGATTCTGCCCACCTACGGCGATCAGCTGGGCCTCAAGGGGCGGATCGCCAAGCACTGGACGCTGAATCCGCATCCGACGCTGATCCCGGCGATCGAATCCGGCTGGGTTGAGTCGATCCACAGCTTCGGCGGCGAGGCGGGGATGGAGCGCTATACCGCAGCCAGGCCCGACGTGTTCTTCACCGGACGGGACGGCTCGCTGCGGTCCAACCGGGTGCTGTGCCAACTCGCGGGACAGTACGCGGTCGACATGTTCATCGGTTCGTCGCTGCAGATCGACCGCGACGCCAACTCGTCCACCGTCACCGACGGCAGGCTGCCCGGGTTCGGCGGTGCCCCCAACATGGGCCACGATCCCCACGGCCGCAGGCACGCGTCGCCGGCCTGGCTGAGCATGATCCACGGCGAGGGCGCGGCCGTCCGTGGGCGCAAGCTCGTGGTGCAGATCGCCCAAACGTTCACCAAGGGCGGCATTCCCACGTTCGTCGAGACGCTCGACGCCGTCTCCGTTGGCAAGGACGCGGGCATGCCCGTGCCCCCGGTGATGATCTACGGCGACGACGTCACCCATGTCGTCACCGAGGAGGGCGTCGCGTACCTCTTCAAGGCGCCGTCGCTCGACGATCGCCGCGCGGCGTTGGCGGCGATCGCGGGCGTGACACCCGTCGGCCGCACCGCCGACGGGCGTCGCACCGAGCGGCTCCGTCGCGACGGATTGGTGGCGTTCCCAGAGGATCTCGGCATCAGCGCCATGGCGGCCGACCGTTCATTGCTCGCGGCCCGCAGCATCGCCGACCTCGTCGCGTGGTCGGGCGGACTGTACGACCCGCCTGCCCGGTTCAAGGATTGGTGAGTGCCATGGCGATTCATGTCGACACGCTGCCGCTACGACGTTCGGCACCCGCGCTGCCCACCGCGTGGATCGCCGCGGCCGCGGTGCGCGCCATCCGCACCGAGGCCGGGCTCACCCCGAAGCCAGGTCTGGTCGACGCCAGGGGCAACCGCTCGCATCCGGACATGAGCGTCGCGCTGTTGGAGGCGTCGGCGGAGTCCCTGCGCGGTGCGTTGCGTGAGTGTGCGGATGCCGCGCGGGAGCATCCGCTCGGACTCAACCTGCGCGCCCAGGTGGGCGTGATCGGCCGCACGGGGGAGCGCCGAATGCGCTCAGTTACGGGTGGCGTCAACACACACCGTGGCGCGCTGTGGGCGCTCGGTCTGCTGGCCGCGGGCGCTGCCAACGTGACCTCGTCGGGTTACTGCGTCCCGTCTCGCCGGGTCGACACCATCCATGCCGCAGCCGCGTACGCAGGCGAACTGGCCGCCGTGCCGGACATCGGAGCACCAGACCGGGTGATGACCAACGGACAACGCGCCTGGTTGCGGTACGGCACTGGCGGAGCGTTGAGCGAGGCGCGAAGCGGCTTCCCTCATGTCGTGCACGTCGGACTGCCGGCGTTGTGGGCCAGCCGGCGCCGGGGCGAGGGCGAAGAGTGTGCGGCGCTCAACGCACTGATCGCGATCATGGCCAGCCTCGACGACACCTGCGTGCTGCACCGCGGCGGGCCACGGGCGCTGGACTTCGTGCACCGTTCCGCGACAGGGATTCTCGAAGCCGGCGGCTGCGCCACCGCGACGGGTAGGCGCAAGCTCGAGTGGTTCTGCGTGCGCGCCGACTGGCGCCGGCTGTCGATGGGCGGAAGCGCCGACCTGCTCTCGGCCACCTTGTTCTGTGACCTGCTACCGCTGTCGAACGGAGCCTGACCATGCAAACCTTGACGTTCCACTTCGCGGCGAGTCAGACACCGATAACGCGTGTCCACATCGGCGTCGTCGCATCCGGCGATCTCGAGGTGCTGTTGGACGCCGCCGACGGAACACCTGAGCTCGCCGAGGTGCGGGTGCGCACCAGCGTGGACGGCTTCGACACCGTGTGGCGCGAAACGCTTGAGCGATTCTTCGCCCACACACCGCTGGGTGGCCGCTGGCAGCTCAACGACTTCGGTGCGACACCCGCCGTCGTCACGCTGCGGCTGCGCCAAACCGCTGAAGCCGCAACGGAGGAACGGACATGACCACCCTGGATTGGCAGGCCGTGCTGCATCGGCGCAGCTTCCTCGAAGGCGACGCGCTGGCCCGGGCCCGCACGCTGCTCGATCCCGACGACGTGCAGGTGCTCTGCGGCCCGTTCGACCGGATCGAATCCCCGTGGCTGGAACCCCAGGGCATCGTCCCGCAATCGGATGACGGCGTCGTCATCGCCAGGGGGACCATCGACGGCCACCCAGTCGTGGTCGCATCCATCGAGCAGGGTTTCCAGGGTGGCGGCACCGGAGAGGTGTCGGGCGCCAAGATCAGCCAGGCGTTGCATCTGGCCGGCGTCGACACCCGCAACGGACGAACCACCGCCACGGTGCTGCTGCTCGAGACCGGAGGGGTCCGGCTGCAGGAAGCCAACCTGGGACTCAACGCCGTCAGCGAAATCTGTTCCGCGGTACTCGAACTGCGCAGCGTTGCGCCGGTGATCGGAGTGGTGGCCGGTCAGGTCGGCTGTTTCGGCGGCATGAGCATCGCGGCCGGCCTGTGCACGCGGCTCATCGTCACCCCGCAAGCCCGGATCGGACTCAACGGGCCCGCCGTCATCGAGCAGGAGGCAGGTGTCGACGAGTTCGACTCGTCCGACCGCGCCTTGATCTGGACGGTCGACGGCGGCGAACGTCGCACCGAGTCCGGGTTGGCGGACACACTGGTGCCCGACGACACCGATCAGCTTCGCGCCGCCGTCAGTGCGGCCGTCGCCGCCGGGGTCCCCGCAGCGGACGCCTATCGGAGCCGACGCCCCGATGCACTAGCTGCCCGCATCGCTGCCGCTCGGCCGCAGCCGCCCGCGCCCGTCGATGCGACGGCGACGAACGACTCCAGGGGCCGCACCTGGCTGGAGTCCCTGGCACACTGCGCGCCGACGGAGGTGGCCCCGTCGGTGCTGCGAGCCGATGATCCCGACGCCACTTTCCTTGCGGTGGTGCCGGATCCGCGCAACGCGTTCCACCGGGCCCGGCACGGCGAGGTCGGGCTGACCGAGGCGTGGGCGCTGGCCGTCGCCATCGACGACGTCGTGCGCGTCGACGCGGCGGCCGAAACCAAGCGCGCCATCGTCGCCGTCGTCGATCTTCCGAGCCAGGCCTACGGGCGCATCGAGGAGACGGCGGGACTGCATCAAGCCATCGCGGTCACCGTCGACGCCTACCACCGGGCCCGCAACGCCGGCCATCCGATCGTCGCGGTCGTGGTCGGCGCAGCACTCTCGGGCGGGTTCCTCGCACACGGCCTGCAGGCGCAACGAATTCTCGCGCTCGACGATCCCGGTGTCCAGATCCATGCGATGCACGAATCGGCCGCTGCGCGCATCACGCAGCGCACCGTCGAAGAACTCGAGCGGCTGGCCAAGACGATCCTGCCGCTGAGCTTCGACGTGCGGGACTGGGCTCAACTCGGGATGTGCGACGGGTTGTTGACGGTGTCGGACGCCGACCACCCGACGGCTGCTGACGTCACGGTCGTCCGCGACGCGGTTCACGAGTCCATCGCGGCCGCACGCACCGGGCCGCGGGACCTCTCGAACCGGCTCGACTCGCCCGGAGCGATGCGGAATCGCAAGGCCTCCAGGATGATCCGCGCGATGATGGCCGAGCAGTGGAAGTCTTGACGGACGTGCGTCCGCACGACCTGCTGCGGATCTCACCTTCGGAGTCGTTGATCCACGGCGGCCCGGGCTGGCTGGAGCAGGCGCTACAGCGGGCTCCGTGGGTGGTGGTCCGGCGGGACGCCACTCGCCCGGGTTTCGTCCCGGTGGGGGTGCGCGGCACGTCCCGCGGCGAGCGCCATCCTGGGCTCATCCGCGCTGACGACGTCGTCGAAACCCTCGCGCCCGCCGAGCTGCTCACCCGCATCGGTCAGCTGCCCGACGTGCCCGCGGCCGCGGCGCTGCATTGTGCCGTCGACGTCTTGAACCCGACGGGCGTCGAGTGGGGTCCCGGCGGCAGCACCGGGTTCAGCCTGGCGTCCGGAGTCTCCGTCGTCACCGCCGACAGCGATCTCGACCTGGTGATCAGACTGCAACGGCTGCCGCAAGCAGCCGAACTCGGCTGCTGGTACGACGGTTTGAGTCGACTGCCCGCCCGCGTCGACTGCCAACTCGACCTGCCGCTTGGGGGAGTCGCGCTCGCCGAACTTCTCGGACCGTCCGAGCGCGTCCTGCTGCGCACCGCGACGGGCCCGCGCCTCGTCGACCGATCCCAGCTGCGCTAGTGATCACTGCGTTCGTGTTTCCCGGCCAGGGTGCCCAACACCCCGGAATGCTTGGCGCACTTCCAGATTCCGTTTCCACCCGGTCCGTCCTGGAGGAGGCCGTCGGCGTCCTCGGCTCGATCGACGCGCTTGACACGGTGGCGAGCCTGACGTCGACAACGAATGCTCAACTGGCCCTGCTCATCTGCGGAGTCGCCGCCGCCCGCACGCTGACGGATGACTACGGGCTTCACGTGGACGTGGTGGCAGGCCATTCGGTCGGCGCCTTCGCCGCCGCCGTCACCGCGGGGGTGTTGACCCTCCCCGAGGCGGTCGACGCGGTACGGGTGCGCGGCGAGTACATGGCGCGAGCGTGTCCACCGGGGCGGTGGGGCATGGCCGCAGTGACCGGACTGAGCAACCGCGCAGTCGCCGACCTCGTCGCGACCGTCGCGAAAGACGACTCCGAGCTCTGGATCGCCAACGTCAATGCCGCCGACCAGTTGGTGCTCGGCGGGACGGTCGCGGCCCTTGAGCTCGCGCGTGACGCGGCGCGCGAGGCGGGGGCCCGACGGTTCGAACTGCTGGACGTCGCGGTGGCGTCACACGGTCCCGTGCAGCGGGCGTGCGAAACTGCGGTGCGCGAACGACTTTCCGGCATTCCGCTGCGTGCGCAGCGTGCCGACTATCTCACCAACGTCGGTGCGCGCCGGATCCGAGACGACGCAGGGGCGGTGCTCGCCGACCTGAGCGCGGCCGTCACCAAACCGGTGCGGTGGTACGACATCGCAAGACTCATGCCAGAGCTGGGCGTCGATCGCGCGATCGAACTACCGCCGGGCCACGTGCTGAGCAGGCTGATCACGGCCACGGACCGCGACGTCGAGGTTCACGCGTTGGCCGACGAGGGTTTCAACCGATTCGCGGCGCGGTCTGGGCACTGAGTGAGCTCAGAGCGCTCCGGGGAACCCCGCCGGATACTCGAACGGGGAGGGGCCGCTGCCGTTGCCGGATGGGCCATCGTCGGTCTGGCACTGCCCTGCGGGCGCGGTGGCGTACGGACACAGCCCGCTGGCCGCGGCACTAGGCGAGAACATGACGAGAAGGGCGACCGCTGCCATCGCGAGGGCAGTGAGTTCAGCGAGTGCGAGCTTCACGCCGACCTCCATTCGCGTACGTCCCATACGTGCAGGAACGCCGACATCGTCGGGATCATTCCGCTTCGTGAAGCATTTATGCAGCTAGATGAGCTAATTACCGATCCAGCCGGGCGGCAACCGCTCAATCCACGGCGTGGCCAACTCGAGTTGGCGCGCGAGCTGCAGCAGGATCGTCTCGTCCGGTGCCACGAGCTGAACGCCGATGGGTAGGCCGGTCGAACTGACTCCGAGCGGAAGCGAGATCGCGGCCCATCCCGTGACGTTGGCCAGCGTGGTCCAACCCGTCGTGGCGAACTCGACGTCGAAGAACCTGCGGGTGGTGCCGCGGGGCTGATCGAGCAGGCGATAGGGCGGGGGCGGAGTGAGCAGAGTCGGCACGAGGAGCACGTCG
Organism: Mycobacterium sp. RTGN6; assembly: GCF_033804605.1. Lineage (NCBI taxonomy): Bacteria > Bacillati > Actinomycetota > Actinomycetes > Mycobacteriales > Mycobacteriaceae > Mycobacterium > Mycobacterium sp. RTGN6. The sequence goes on along the minus strand of NZ_JAPZKZ010000001.1, from coordinate 586,964 downwards.
TGGTCGGTCATCCCCGCGGCGAACCGGCGGGTCTGCGCGTGCACTGCACCAATCGCCGCGGCGTACGCCACGCCCGTCGTCTCGAACCCCTCGCGAACCATCACCCACGTGCTGGGCTCGAACTCGTCCTCGCGGGGCGCACGGCCCAGGTGGGCGGTGGCGAACGCGTGAAGTTCGGCGTTGCTGACCGTGTGCAGGACGGCGATCGCGTCGGCGACGGCGTCGGGATCGATCGTCGGGGCGCCCGCGTCGACGTGGTGACCGAGCCCGGCCAGCACATTCGCGACGGCGTCGACGGCGGCCGAAACCTCGGGATGGGTGGGTGTGCCGGGAAACGGTGACGCGGAAGTGGTCAGAATCCGTTGCGCCGCAGGCTGTTCGGCGATCACATCGAGGAACACCTTGGCGGGCGGTGGCGCCGAGTACGGGTCGCCTTGCGCTGACCCGGTGACCGCGTCGAGCAGTGCGGCGCTGTCTCGGACGGTGCGGGTCAGCGCGTGCTCGTTGACCAGTCCCTCGAGGCCGTGGCCTGCGTTCGGCGCGAACGACGTTCGGCCGCGCCGCGGCTTCAGCCCGACCAGGCCGCAGCACGACGCGGGCACCCGGATCGAGCCGGTGCCGTCACCGCCGGATGCGGCGGGCACGACGCCAGCTGCCACCGCCGCCGCCGACCCACCGCTGGAGCCGCCCGGCGTGATCGCGGGTGACCAGGGATTCACGGTGGCGCCGAACAACGTTGGCTCGGTGGTGCAGTGGTTGCCCCACTCGGGGGTGTTCGTCTTGCCGAACGGAACCAGCCCGGCGGCGAGGTAGCGGTCGACGATCCACGCCGATTCGGTGGCGACGTGAGTGCGTAGCGCCCGCGACCCCATCGCCTCTGGTGCCCCTTCCAGCGACGCGCCGAGGTCCTTGAGCAGGAAGGGAACTCCCGCCAGGGGGCCCGCTCGCCCGGTGCGCAGCACCCCGGAGTCGTCGAGCGCAGCGGCCTGCGCACGGCCGCGCTCGAACAAGTCGGCGATGACGGCGTTGAGCCCTCGGGCCGCCTCGAGTCGGATGATGGCCGCGTCGAGGAGTTCGACGGCGCTGAGTTCACCCGACGCGACGAGTCGGGCCTGACCGATCGCGTCGACGCCGGCGAGGGTTTGGGCCGAGTGGGAGTCCATTGGTTCGGATCTTGCGGGGTCCGGCGCGGATCGGCAACCCGACCAACGCGGGTCAGTGACTACGACGAGCCGTGACGATCCAGGCGCGCGAGTCGAAGTACACGCCGCCGCCGGACTCGTGGGCGTCGAGGGTGGTGCGTAACCGCGTGCGTGCTTGCTCGGCCGCCGCGGCGTCGAGGTTGGCGAGCAGGTCTTCGTATTTCAGGAGGCGAAGCATGGCATCGAGGGCGATGGCGCTGTCCGGGCCGTAGTAGACGGACTCGTGCACGTCGGAGAAGCCGACGTCGGTGAAGCCGGCCGCCGCCAGGATGCCTTCCGTGACGGTCGGGGCGGCGAGTGAGAACGCGTTCGGACCGCCGGGTGCAGCTGGTACTGCGGTGAGAGTCTGGCGGACCGTGGCCCACTCGTTGCGGTCGCGCTCTTGCCAGACCATCAGCACCAGGCGCGCGTCGGGGCGCAGAGCGCTCCCGATGTTGGTGAACGCGGCGACCGGGTCGGCGAAGAACATCGTGCCGAACCTGCTGATGCAGACGTCGAAATGTGCTGGCGGAAAGCGGTGAACCTGAGCGTCCGCCTGCTGGAACGTGACGTTGGTCAGTCCCTCGTCGTCGCTGAGCTGACGGGCCCGTTCGAGCATCGGCGCGGAGACGTCGACGCCGACCGCGCTTCCGGCGACGGCGGCGCGGGCGGCCTCGCGCGTGGACTGGCCTGTGCCACAGCCGATGTCGAGCACGCGGTCGCGAGAGCCGACCCGGGCAGCGGCGCGGAAGTGTGCGTTGTACAGGCGCAATTCCGCGTCGTAGTCGAACATGTCGGACATCTCGCCGCTATTCGGGATCAGGCGCCACGGCATTCGGCTCGGCCCGCTTGTCGACGACGCGGGTCTTGTACAGGCTCGCAACCGTCGTGATGACGAGCGTCACGATGATCACGCCCAGGCTCAACAGCGTCGGGATCTGCGGCACCGGGACGTGCTCGCCGCCGTTGATGAACGGCAGTTCGTTCTCGTGCAAGGCGTGCAGCACCAGCTTGACGCCGATGAAGAACAGGATGAACGCCAGCCCCTGGGACAGGTACACCAGCCGCTTGAGCAGATCGCCGAGCAGGAAGTACAGCTGCCGCAGGCCCATCAGCGCGAACACGTTCGCGGTGAACACCAGGTACGGCTGCTGGGTGAGTCCGTAGATCGCGGGAATGGAATCGAGCGCGAACAGCAGGTCGGTGGTGCCCAACGCGACGATGACGAGGAACATCGGCGTCATCAGCCGCTTGCCGTCCTCGCGGATCCACAGTTTGAGGCCATCCCACTTGTCGGTGAGGCTCAAGTGTGTGCGGGCGAACCTGACCACGAAGTTGTCCGCGTCGTCGTCGTGTTCGGTGTCGCGGGCCAGCGTGATCGCGGTGTAGACCAGGAACGCGCCGAAGATGTAGAAGACCCAGGAGAACTGGTTGATCGCCACGGCGCCGAGCGCGATGAAGATGCCGCGGAAGATCAGCGCAAGGATGATGCCGACCAGCAGCGCCTGCTGTTGGAACTTCTTGGGCACGCTGAAGCTGGCCATGATGATCAAGAAGATGAACAGGTTGTCGACGGACAAGCTGTATTCGGTGAGCCAGCCTGCGAAGAACTCCACCCCGAACTGGCTGCCGTGGAAGAACCACACCCACACCCCGAATGCCACCGCGAGCCCGATGTAGATCGACAACGCAGTCACTAGCTCGCGCTTGGATGGCTCGTGTGGTCGACGCCCGATCACCACGACGTCGAATAGAAGGACTGCCATCGTCACCCCAAGGGTGATGGCCCACTCCAGCGAAGAAACTTGCACGTGCACTGCCTCCGGACGTCGAAAAAACGGCCGAGGTCTCTGCCGCCGCAACTGCGGCCCACGGCACCGGCTGCCCACCTTGGACAACGTGATGACGACACCGCGGCGAAGGAATACTCCCCTCGCAGTCCAGTCTGTCAGATGACTGCGCGCCGACGGAAGCCGGTGCCCGCTCGGGCCTAGTCGCGACCTCGGGGCTGCTTCGGGGTCTGTTCGGCGGCCTTGGTGAGCGACAACGCGATGAGCACGTCGGCGGCGGTCACCAACAGGCCGGCCCAGTACATCCACTTGACCGTCGGATCCGGTTGTGAGGCAAAGTAAGCGATGAGGAAGATGGGGCCCACACAGCCACAGACGAACACGAACGCCTGCACGCGCAGATACCGCCAGAAGGTCGACACGGGGGGCTCTCCGATCAGGGCCGGTGGACGTCGGGGTAAGCATATTGTGAGCAACCTCGCATTCGCGTCCCGCGCATCGCTAGGCTGCGAGCGGCGATAGCCCCGACGACGCGAGGTGACGGTGACCCTGGACTTGCTCACGCCGAGTATCGAACTCGGGCTGGTGACGACGAACCTCGACGCGATGGTCGACTTCTACGAGGGCTTCCTCGGGTTGGAGCTCCAGGGCGTCATCGACTTCGAGGACGGTTCGCAGCGCCGCTACGCACTTGGGTCGAGCGTGCTCAAGCTCGTCACCTTCACGTCGGCTCCGCCACTGCCACCGACCCCGGGCGGGGGACACGCTCAGGCTGGGTTGCGGTACTTCACCATCGGCGTCACGAACCTGCGCGAGGTGGCGGCGAAGGTCGAGGCGGCCGGATACGAGCTCGTCGAACCGCCCACCGAGTTCGTGCCGGTCCCCGGAATGGGCTGGATGTTCATCGCCGATCCCGACGGCAACTCGATCGAGTTGTTCGGCACCCTCTAGTCGGGGCGGGACCCGCAAGGAGGGGCGATGTTTCGCATGGTCGTCGAGGACGTGTTCGTCATCCAGCGTCGTGGCATCGTGGCCACCGGACGCGTCGAGTCGGGCCAGCTGCGCGTCGGCGACGAGGTGCGCGTCAACGGCGGGCTCGGCCTGACCGTGACCGGCATCGAGGCCTTCCGAAAAAGCATCGACGAGGCCAATCCGGGAGACAACATCGGAGTCCTATTCAGGGGCGCGGAGCGCGAACAACTCGGCCGGGGCGACGTGTTGACTGCTCCGTCGGTGAGCTGAGCTCGATGGAGGTGACCGGGAAGGCGCGCGCGGTGGCGTTCGCGGGCGCGGCACTGGTCGCCGGACTGGCCATCACCGGCGACGTGAACGCCGTCGCGTCGTTGCGACGAACGTCCACCGATTCAGCGCCGCTCCCGTTGGACGGGACCTACCGCGTCGACGTGCTTGGTTCGCGCGGGACCTTCAACGGACAGCCCCGCCCTCGAGGTGATTCGGTGCGGTGGTACTCGATCACCTCGACGTGTACCCCCGCGGGTTGCACCGCCGAGGCCACCCAGTTGGACAACGCGAACCACGGACTTCGGCATCCGGAGGGCCGCACTCTCGAGTTCACCTTCGAGCAGGGGCGGTGGGTGGGCACGCCGTTCAACGACACGTCGCCCTGCCTGGCGGTCCCCGATGCGGTCGTGCCGCTGTCGGTCGCGTGGGTACTGCGGCCCGGGGCCGACGGAACCCTCGTCGGGAACAGGGTGATCACGGAGCTCGACCGCGGTGACGGAGTGTGTGCGGGCACCGGCGGCGTCCACGACGATCCGCTGGTGGTGACGCCAGCAGGCGTGGCACCGAATCGAAAGACGAAGGGACCCGCATGACGGGAGCAAGTACGGACGTCTGGGAAGTGATGTCGACGGCCCGCACGATCCGGCGGTTCGACGATCGCCCGGTCGACGACGCGACGATGGCCCGGTGCCTCGAGGCGGCCACGTGGGCGCCCTCGGGAGCCAACGCCCAGGAATGGCGCTTCGTCGTGCTGCGCTCACCGCAACAGCGGGAGGTGGTCGCGGAGGCGGCGGCGCGCGCGCTGAAGGTCATCGAAGTGGCGTACTCGTTGACCCGGCCGGCGGCCGACGATGTCAGCCGGCGGGCCCGCGACAACCGGGCGACATACGAATTACATGATCGCGCAGGAGAATTCACGTCCGTTCTGTTCGCGCAGAAGCGGTTACGCATGGCCTCCGACATGTTGCTTGGGGGTTCGATCTTCCCGGCGATGCAGAACTTCCTGCTTGCCGCCCGCGCGCAGGGCCTCGGCGCGTGTCTGACCAGCTGGGCCTCCTACGGCGGCGAGGAGTTGCTCCGCTCTGCCGTCGGCGTGCCCGACGACTGGATGCTGGCGGGCCACGTCGTGGTCGGCTGGCCCAAGGGCAGGCACGGTCCGGTACGTCGCAGACCGTGGCAGGACGCGGTCAACCTCGATCATTGGGGCGAACCCGCACCCGAGATCGAGGCCGCGGCGCCGAGTGCTTAGGGGTCCAACGCCGAAGGTACGGTTGTTGTACAGATCGCTCGAGTAGCGCCGTAAACAACCGTACTTTCGGCGAGCCTCTAAGCGGGGATGACGACGGTCAGTTCGTTGCCGCGGCGCTCCACGCGCATCCCGGCCCGGCGGGCGATGGCCGCGACGGACGCCGCATCGTCGGGCTCCGCCCGGCTGGTGGCGAGCACCCGCGCGAGCCGACCCTTGTGGGCCTTGTTGAAGTGGCTGACCACGGTGCGGCGTCCGTCGGCGTGCTCGGCGAGCACGTCCACCTCGACCGCCCCTGGCACCCGGCCGAGCGCGGCATAGGAGCCCGAGCGGAGATCGACGATCAGCTCGGCTTCGGCGAGCCGCGCCAGCTCGGGTTCCAGCACCGGCTTCCAACGGGCGGCCAGCGTGGGGCGGTCGGGTAGCTTCGACCCGGCGGAAAGCCGGTAGCCGGGTACGCCGTCGTCGGCGCGCAACAGACCGAAGAGCGCCGAGCCGATGGCCAGCCTGGCCCGGGCCCGCGAAGCTGCTGCGCCACTGACCGATTCGATGTCGAGCGCGTCGTAGAGCACGCCGGTGTAGCGGACGATCGCAGGCAGGGTCGGCGCGCCGTGCAGTGCCGCGTTGCGCTCGATCTCCGCGTCCTGGGCCGCCGAGAGGCCCAGCGCGCGGCGGCTGCCCTCGCGGTCGGCGGCCAGCGTCACCAATTCGCCGAGCAGTTCCGCGCGCAACGGGTGAAGCGCAGGGGAGCCCAGTTCGTCGACGCGCAGCGGCGGCCCGTCGCCGCCGATGCGTTTGGTCTCCGACGGCGGAAGCAGCACGATCACGCGGAGACGGTAACCGACCGCTCAGCCATACGCGATCAGCAGGGGGATGCGTTGTTCGGCCGTGGTCAGCGACCCGTGCTGGCCGACCAACGCCGATTCGATGGGTTCCACCGTGCGCCGCACGATCGCGGCGGAACCCCGCGCGGCGGCGACGACGTCACCGATGCGTGGGCGTACGTGGTCGGCGACACGCTCGCCGAACCACCCCGCGTCGATGGCCTCGTCGCGCGTCACCACCCATGCGCGGTCGCCAAGCTCCGCGCGCCACGCGGCGACGACGTCAGCAACGGCCCCGTCCGCGGTGTAGACGTGCCGCGCGCGGGCCTCGCCACCGATGCCGTCGACACCGGCTTTGAGCGACGCGGAGCCGTCGACGTCCACGAGTTCGGCGGGGTCGACGGCGACCATGCCGTGGTCGGCGACCACGACGAGCAGTCCGCCCGGCGGGAGCCCGTCCAGCACCGACTCCACCAGCCGGTCCACCTGCCGCAGCTGCATGCGCCAGGCCTCCGACCCCGGCCCGTACAGATGCCCGAGCAGGTCGAGGTCGCCGTGGTAGCCGTAGCAGAAGCCGCCCGCCGCGACGGCGGCGCGGACGCCTGCGGCCAAGTCGCCGAGCCCTTGGACGCCGACGTAGCGGCCGCCGCGCAGCACGGCACGGGTCATCCCGGAGTCGACGAACTCGGCGCGATTGACGACCGTGACGGCCATTCCGGCCGCGGTCGCGCGCTCGAACGCCGTCGGCCGGGCCTGGATGCGCTCGGGCGGCACGGCGTCGCGCAAGTCGTCACCCCATGGGTGTGGCCGCCAGCGCAGTGCGTTGACGACTCCGGCGCCAGGCATGCGGAACGTGTAGCCGACCATCCCGTGTTCGCCCGACGTACAGCCGGTACCGATCGCCGCCAGTCCCGCGACCGTCGTCGACGGGAAGCCGACCTGAAGAGTCGCACCGCGCATCCCGGCCAACACCGGCGCCTCCTGGGCGTAGGTGTCGAGCAGCTCCGCCCCCAAGCCGTCGATCAGCAGCACACACGCGCCGGTGAGCCCACCCCGCAAGGGAATTCGCGCGTCGAAGCCGGGCACGCCCAGCGCCGCGAACACCGATGGCACCACGTCGGCCAGGTGGGACAAGTTCGGATCGAGCCTTGGCAGCTCCACTCCTTCGATCCTGCCACGCCCCCGGCGCGGATAGCATCGTTCGATGGCCAAGGTCGAGTTGTCGCGCGAGTTGACGATCAGTCCCCAACAGGCGTGGGACCACGCGTCGAATCTCGAGGAGTTGGGGGACTGGCTGTCGATGCATCAGGGCTGGCGCAGCGAGCTGCCCACCGAGCTCGCCGAGGGCACCACCATCGTCGGCGTGGCGGGCGCCAAGGGCATGCGCAATCGCGTCACGTGGACGGTGCGCCGCGTCGATCCGCCGAGGCTTCTCGAGATCACCGGCGACGGTGTGGGCGGCACGAAGTACGCGCTGAAGATGGCCGTGGCGCCGACCAAGTCGGGGTCCAAGTTCACCGTGAAGATCGACCTCGGCGGCGCACCGCTGTTCGGACCCATCGGCATGGCGGCGGCGCGGGCCGTCAAGGGCGACATCGACCGTTCGATCGCGAAGTTCGTGGAGCTCTACGGCTGAGCTCCGCTGCGGTGCACCGACACCGCGTAGTCGCCGCCCTCGAAGGGTTCCCGGTCCCAGGTCGCCCACCGGTGCGCGAGCGAAAGCCCGGCGTCCGCGGCTAGCCGGTCGTACTCGTCCAGGGACAGTCGGCCCGAGCGCAGCTGGAACCCCGCGACCAGTAGGCCGCCGCGGACCAACAGCGGGGCGAGGTTCACCAACACCCGCGCCTCGGTGCCCGGCGCGACGAAGATCATCACGTTCCCGGCCAGCACGACCACGTCGAAACCGTCGCCAAGGTCATCCGGCGGGTCGGCTAGATCCGCCTCCTGCCAGCGCAGTTCCGGAGCCTTCGCGCGCGCCCCGGCCAGCATGCCCGCGTCGGCGTCCACACCGGTGACGGAGAACCCGCGGCGCGCCAACTCGATGGCCACCCGGCCCGTTCCGCACCCGGCGTCGAGCACCCGTGTGCCGCCGGACTCGGACAGCAGCGACGCGACCAGGTCCGCCTCGCCATGGACGTCGACCCCGTTGGCGGCCAAGGCCGCCCAGCGCGCGTCGTAGTCGTCGCCGCGGGGTGCGTCGGCATTCTGCCAGCGCGTCCCCACCGTCAGCCTTCGACGATCGAATCACCTTGTACGGCAACCGCCTTCGCTTCCAGCGGTTTGGTCGCCGGGCCGTTCGCCACCGATCCGTCGAGGTTGAACTTGCTACCGTGGCACGGGCACACGATGACACCGTCGACGATCTCGGACACGTTGCATCCGGCGTGGGTGCAGACGGACGAGAAGCCCTTGAAGTCGCCGGCGGCGGGTTGGGTGACCACGACGTCGTCGACGATCACGCCCGAACCGACGGGCACGTCGGCCGTCTTGGCCAACTCCTTTGGGCCGCTTGGGGTCGCGGTTGATGCGGTGCCCTGCGCGGGTGCCGACGTGCTGCTCTCGGCGGCCGGTTTCTTGCCGTAGGTGGTACAGGCCGCGAGCACGGCGGTGACGGCGCCGAGACTCGCGCCGACGATGACCGTCCGGCGTCGCGAACGGAAGGTTTCGAGGTGCATGGAGGACCCTTTCGGGGTGGGCTGTGCGTTGGGCTGTACTGCGTTGGGCTGTAGTGCGATTGTGGGCTGCGGGGTTGGGGGGCGTCGCCGAATCTAGAAAGTGATCCCGCTCGTCTGGAAGAACCACAGCGCCGACGTGAGCCAGATGAACACCAGCCCGAAGAACACCAGGCCACCTGCGATCGGGATCACCCATGCGGGAAGGCCCTTTCGGGTGAGCAGGAGCATCTTCGTCACGAATGCGCCGTAGAAGAAGCAGCCGAACAGGGAGTGGAACAGCACCCTGTTGTCGGTGGCCTCGAAGCCGAGCGCATAGAGGCAGTGCACCGCCACCGGCACACTGGCCAGCACGGCGAGCCGTCCGGACCAGACGTGCGCGGTACTGATCCACGCCGGGGCCCGCCCGCCGAGCAGGCCGTACATCGCGAAGGCGGACCCGAACTGGAACAGCGCGAGCACTACCGCCAGCGTCGCCAGCCACGTCTTCACGGCAAGGCCGCTGGAGAAGCCCGCGACGTTGATCGAAAAGAACTGTGGATCATGCACTTTGCCGAAAACCCCGAGTCCCACTGCGACGCAGGCGCCGATCACCACTGCGACGGCGGCACCCGTGCCGGCCGAACGGGTTTCGATTCTTTCAGTTGACATCGTCGTCACCCTCGACCTTGGTCGCGGTCACGGTCACCCCGTCCACGAGGGCCGTACCGTCCTTCCCCAGTCCCGCTGCCGGGCCGGTCGACCCGTCTGCGCGGCGCTGCACACCGGTGACGCCGCCGCCGGAGTCGACGATCCAGCTGCTGCGGACGCCGTCCTTCTCGTAGACGTAGAGCCCGGCCGGTGGATCGACCGGCGCGGCGGTGAAGTCCCACGACTTCGCCCCGATCGTCAGGGTGCCCGCGATCGAGTTCCCGTCGAGTCGGCCGGTGAGCCGACTGGTCTCGTCCTTGCTCGCCAGCGTGAGCGCGCCGTTGGTGGCGCTCCCGCGCAGCCACACCTCGACGGCATTGCCGTCGCACGCATACGCGATGGCCTTCTGGCCGTCGATAACCACGTCCAACGTGATGACCCCGGCGGCCGTCGGGATCTTGCCGACGTAACTCGCCTTGGCGGGGAACGCGACGGGCGGCGGGGTGCTCGGCGGCGGGGGAGTAGGCGATGCCGCAGTCGTGGTGGTGGATTGCGCGACGGGCGCGGCGGGTGCAGGTGATTCGGGCTCCTGCGAGACGTTGGCTAACCAGATGCCGCCGCCGAGCACGGCCACCGCGCCCAGGGTCAGCAACGGACCGATCTTGTTCTTTTGCATGCGACCAGCATGATCCGCCGCCGACCGCATTGCATGAAGAATGCATGGAGGTTGTGTGGAGATCTGGTGCTAGCGAATCAGCGAGTGGCACTCATGCCTTCGTGTTTCATCACCTCGGCCGCCGCCCGCTCGCCGGAACGGACGGCTCCGTCCACCCAGCCGAGCCCCGCGGCTATGCGCTCTTGGTGAGCAGCGGCAGGAGCAGCCTGCGGCGGGCGAAGATGCCGTCGGCGAAGCGGTGGAGCGCCTCGGGAACGGTGGCGGCGAACGGATGCAAGCCGTCACCCGCGCCGAGCCGGTCGGCGACCGCGCGACTGGCCACCAGCGCCCACTCGATGCCCGCGGCGCGACAGGCGGCATCGACCTGGCTCACCAGGCGCGCCCCCTCCGCGTCGAACGACGTCACGCCGCTCAGGTCGAGCACGAATCCCGTCCCGGAAAGCGCGAAGCACCCGCTGCGCGCGAAGAGTTCGTCGACGTTGTCGGCGTCGACGACGCCATTGATGGTCAGCACGGTGGCGACGTGGCGGCTCTGCGCACTGATGTCTGCGCGACCGCAGCGGACCGCGGGATTTCCGTAGCAAGGCACGACGCCGAGTTGCGCTTCGTGAATGGCGAGTGCCATGGCGGGCCCACTTTCAACCGTGTTGCTTCAACAACGGCAACGATATTGCCCCTGACCTGTTCAGCAGGTTATTCGCCAAACCTAAGCCGCGTGGGAGTAGTGAGTAATGCTTTGCTAAGAAACGAATTTCCGCCTTCTGCAGGAACGACACAGCATTCCCGAGGCGTCGATGCGAGGCCGACGCTGTTACCCTGCAAAAGCTGCCGGCTGCTCGGTCTCGAACACCTGGACCGCCCGGCGAGCCGACGCAGTGGGGCGAACGAAACTGAAGTGATCGCGGAAAGAGTGTTGTGCGCACGGGAGAGATCAAGGCCCTCACGGGGCTTCGCATCTTCGCCGCCCTCTGGGTAGTCCTCTTCCACTTCCGGCCACTGCTCTATCAAGCCGCCCCTGACGTCACCGCGGCGTTCGCGCCATTGCTCGATCGGGGCGCCCAGGGCGTCGACCTGTTCTTCATCCTCAGTGGCTTCGTCCTGACGTGGACGTACATCGACAAGATGGGCCGGTCGTGGTCCACGCGGGAGACGCTGCGCTTCCTGTGGCTGCGGTTGGCGCGCGTGTGGCCGGTGTACCTCGTCACCCTCCACTTCGCCGCGTTGTGGATCGTCTTCACGCTCAACGTGGGTCACGTGCCCGCCGAGCACGTCGAGGACACGCTGACGGCGACCAGCTACCTTCGCCAACTCTTCCTGGTGCAGCTGTGGTTCCAGCCGTACTTCGACGGATCGAGCTGGGACGGACCGGCCTGGTCGATCAGCGCAGAGTGGCTCGCCTATCTGATGTTCGGCGTGCTGGTGCTGGTGCTCTTCCGCGTTGGGCGGGCGACGCGGGCGCGCAGCCTGGTGCTGCTGTCCATCGCCGTCACGCTGCCACCGATCATGTTCCTGCTGGCCACCGGGCACTTCTACATGCCGTGGAGTTGGCTACCGCGCATCATCTTGCAGTTCACCGCCGGGGCGATCGCCTGCCTGGCGGTTCGACGACTCCGACCGAGCGACCGCACCCGAGTGGGCGCGGGCGTGTTGGCGCTGGTACTGGGCGGCGCGATCGTGGGCATCCTCTACTGGTTCGACGCGCATCCGATACCCGACGTGATCGACGGCGGCGGCGTCGTGGACGTGCTGTTCGTGCCGCTGGTGATCGCGCTAGCGGTGGGTGCGGGCACATTGCCCGCGCTGCTCTCCATCCGGCCGCTCGTCTACCTCGGGCAGATCTCGTTCAGCCTCTACATGGTGCACGAGCTAGTGCACACCGCGTGGAACTGGGCCGCGCAGCAGTTCGAGCTCACGTTGGCCGGTACGGCGGGGCCGTGGATCGTCGCCGGGCTACTGACGGCGAGCGTGCTCGCCGCCGCGCTGCTCTACCATGGCGTCGAGGAGCCGGCCCGGCGGTGGATGCGCAGGATGGTCGACGTCCGAGAAGCACCGCCGAGCTCACGCGTGGACGACGTCGACGAGCCCGCCGACGCCAAGCCGACGCCCATCGAGGGCGCAAGGCCAACCAAGACCATCTCCGCGCGCGCCGGATGACACCGGGGTCCAGGCGGGCCAATTATGCTGTGTTCGAACACGAATCGTCGCGTCGGCGTACTCGTACTTGTTCTTGATGGAGGTCGTAGTGAGTCGGGTAGCCGCGCTCGTGGTCGCGCTTGGCCTGTTGGTGACCATCGCCTGGGCACCGCAGCACGGGACATTCGACTATCAGCTCGCAACCCGTGAGACGCCGATGTTCCGCATCGCCGTCGTCGGCGACTCCTACACCACCGGCGGTGGTGAAGGCGGTCTCGGCAGCAAGGGCTGGACGACGACGGCCTGGCAGCAGCTCGCGCGCCAGGGCGTTGCGATCACGGCTGACGTCGGCGCCGAGGGCGGGGCGGGCTACGTCGTCCCCGGCAACCGCGGCAGCGTCTTCGAGGGGCTCGCCAACAACGTCGTCCGGCCCGACGACGCCCTCGTCGTGTTCTACGGCTCCCGCAACGATCAGGGCGTCGACCCCGCCACCTACTTCGGGGCGGCGCTCGGGGCACTGAACGTGGCCCGCCGCGTGGCACCGTCGGCACCGCTGCTGGTGATCGGGCCGCCGTGGCCGACCGCCGACGTACCCCCGTCCGTCACGACGATTCGCGACGTGCTCTCCGCCGACGCGCGCGCCGTCGGCGCGACGTTCATCGACCCGATCGCCGAGCGATGGTTCGTCGGACGGCCGGAACTGATCGGGCCGGACGGCGTGCACCCCACCGACGCCGGACACGCCTTCATGGCGGACAGGATCGCGCCCCTCATCGCGGCGCAGCTGGCCGGGCGGGGTTAGCGGAAGACGTCGTTGAGCGTCACCGTCTGCAGGTTGCGCGCCCGGACGAGCTCCGCCAGCGCGCCGTAGCACCGGGTGATCGTCGGAAGGTTCGCGTGCGCCAGCACGATGCTCTGTGGCTGAAACACGCGGGCAGCTCCGGCGATGAGCTCGCGCTCGGTGACGGGCTTCGCATCTCCGACTTGGTCGGTCCACTTCGTGATGGTGCGGTACCCGAGGTCGGTGGCGACTCGGTCGGAAGCGGGCGTGTGACGCCCGTACGGCGGGCGGAAGAACGGGGTGCCGTCCACCCCGTAGGTGCGCTTCAGGAACTCTGCGTTGCGGCGGATCTGGTCGGCGACGTCGCGGTCGGCGAGCTTGGTGAGATACGGGTGCGACCAGGTGTGGTTGCCGAGCTGGACCTGGCCCGACTCCACCATCGGCCGCAGCGCGGGCGCATTGACCGTCCACGACGCGTTGACCCCGTTGACGAAGAACGTCATCCGGGTGCCCGTGTCGCGGCAGAACCGAGCGAACGCGGCGACGACCTCGGTGCTGATGCCGTCGTCGACGGTGAACGCCACCTGGCGACCATTTCCGGGCAGGCGTTCGAGCAGCCCACTGGGTGCCGGTACCCGCCGAGAACTAACCGGCCGCAACGGATCTCCGGCCGCTCGCGGCATTTCACCCGTCGCCAGCACACCCAACGCGATGGCACTGAGCAATGTCCGTCGATCGAAGGTCGGCACGGCACGGAGGATATCCAGCGTGCGCCCGGCAACGTGCCGAAGTGACGAATGTCGATGGCGTCCCGGCCCGTATCCGAGTCCGAACCACCCTGAGGCAGCGCAGCCGCGCCCCCCTTGGCAGACTGTGCCCATGGCACAGATAACGATGCGCGGAAACCCGATCAACACCGTCGGCGAACTACCCGCCGTCGGGTCGCCCGCCCCCGGCTTCACGCTGACCGGCACCGACCTTGGCGAGGTCACCGCCGACCAGTTCCGCGGCAAGGCCGTGCTCCTGAACGTCTTTCCGTCGGTCGACACCCCGGTCTGCGCGACGAGCATCCGGACGTTCAACGAGCGGGCGGCCGGAAGCGGCGCGTCGGTGCTGTGCGTGTCGAAGGATCTGCCGTTCGCGCAGAAGCGATTCTGTGGCGCAGAGGACATCGAGAACGTCTCGACCGCATCGGCCTTCCGCGACGCGTTCGGCACGGACTACGGCGTCACCATCGCCGACGGGCCGTTCGCCGGGCTGCTCGCGCGGGCCGTCGTGGTCATCGGAGCCGATGGCAACGTGGCGTACACCGAGCTGGTACCCGAGATCGCGCAGGAGCCCGACTACGACGCCGCGCTGTCCGCGCTGAACGCATCCGGCTAATTCCCGCGGGGGCGGCGGCCGCTAGCGTTCACCGACGGTGAGCACACTGCCCGACTTCGAAGGCGCGTTGACCTTTGTCATTCCAATGGTCAGCGGCGCGGGTGATGGCCGCCCGCGCGAAGGCATGCTGATCGAGGGTCCGCAGGGCTGGGGTGAGTTCAGCCCGCTCGGCGACGACGACCGTCACGTCGCGCGCTGGCTCACCGCGGCGACCGAGGCGGGCACCGTCGGGTGGCCAGACCCGGTGCGCGGTCGAATTCCAGTCGCCGTCACCGTGCCCGCGATCGCGGCGGACCGCGCACACGCGCTTGCCTCCGAGGCGCGCGGCCGCACCGTGGAGGTCGCCGTCGGCGCCCATGGGGCGCTTGGTGACGACATCGCCAGAGTCGAGGCCGTGCGCGACGCGATCGGGCCCGACGGCGCCGTGCGGTGCACCGTCGACGGGGCGTGGGACGTCGACACCGCCGTGGCCGCGATCGCCGCGCTCGAGAAGGCCGCAGGTGGGCTCGAATTCGTCGAACAACCGTGCCTCACGGTCGAGGAGTTGGCCGCCGTCCGCCGCAAGGTCGACACGAGGATCGCGCTCGACGTGTCGGCGCGCCACGCCCACGACCCCCTCAGCGTTCCCTTCACCGACGCCGCCGACGTCGTGGTGCTCAGGTCCGGCCCGTTGGGTGGGGTCCGTCGCGCGCTGCGGGTCGCCGAGCTCAGCGGACTGCCGTGCGTCGTGTCGTCGTCGCGGGAGTCGAGCGTGGGGCTGGCCGGTGGCCTTGCGCTCGCCGGCGCGCTCCCCGAACTGCCGTTCGCCTGCGGGCTGGGCACCATCGCGTTGCTCACCGGCGACCTCGTGGCGAGGGCCCGGTCACTGCGGCCCGTCGACGGATGGCTGCCCGTCGCACCCATGCCGCCCGCGCCGGA
Organism: Mycobacterium sp. RTGN6; assembly: GCF_033804605.1. Lineage (NCBI taxonomy): Bacteria > Bacillati > Actinomycetota > Actinomycetes > Mycobacteriales > Mycobacteriaceae > Mycobacterium > Mycobacterium sp. RTGN6. The sequence continues at coordinate 571,488 of NZ_JAPZKZ010000001.1, read as the reverse complement.
TCCCGATCAGATGGCCCCATTCACCCAAACCGACCCGGAGCGGGTCGCATGGTGGCGGGCGCTCTTGCGGAGGGCCCAGTCGTACTCGTAACGCCGAATTCAGGCCCCGCGGGTCACCGTTCGGCCACGGTACGGCAACTCATTGACCTTGTACCAGGGCGCAATTGGATCGGCACCCGTACGCGACGCCACAATGGTCGTGTGAAACGCATGATCGCCCTCGTTATCGGGCTTGCCATGATGGCGGCCACCCCTGGTGTCGCGATGGCCGACCCGATTTCCCGGCCGGCCGGCCACCAACAGGCCGTCGACGCCGTGATCGCTCGCGCCCTCGCCCAACGCGGAGTGCCCTACACCTACGGTGGCGGCGACGCGACGGGTCCAACACGGCGACCGGCCAGCGTGCCCACGCCTGCACCCGACGTCGTGCCACTCGACCAGACCACCCCTGGCCTCGGCCTCACCCCGGTGCCCGGCCTCGCGGCCCCCAGCATCGCCGCACCGGACGCGACGGCCAACGTCGTCGGCTTCGACGCATCGGGGCTCATCGTCTACGCGTTCGCAGGAGTCGGGCTCAAGCTGCCACGCTCGTCCGGCGAGCAGTACAAGGTCGGCTGGAAGGTCGCACCCGACCAGGCGCTTCCCGGCGATTTGATCTTCTACGGGCCCGACGGCACCCAGAGTGTCGCGATGTTCCTCGGCAACGGGCAGATGCTGGAGGCCACCACGCCAGCCGTCAAGGTGTCACCGGTGCGCACCAACGGCATGGCGCCGTACCTCAGTCGGATCATCTCCTAAGGCCGTCTTGGCGCGACGGTCAGCCGGGCTCCGCGGGCAGGGGCGATGGCCACCCCGCGGGATCGGAAGCCTTCGTCGCGAGCGCGCGACGGGCTGATCACGTAGTCCCGCAACAGGGTTCGCAATACGACGCGCATCTCCATCGTCGCGAAGGCGGCGCCGATGCAGCGCCGGACGCCACCGCCGTAGGGGATCCACTCCGCGGGGTCCGGGGGCCGGGCCAGGAACCGGTCCGGGTCGAAGCGGCGGGCATCGGGGAACACGGCCTCGTCGGCGTGCAGCAGTCCGATGCTGGCGACGATGGTCTGCCCCTGCGGCAGCGTCCACGGGCCGATCTCCAACGTCGGGGCCTTGACCTGCCGGAAGGTGACGTCGATGACGGGCCGGGTGCGCAGCACCTCGAGGATGGTGGCGTGCAGGAGGTCTTCGGATCCGGCGTCGAGGTCGGCGACGAGCCGCTCGAGCAGTTCGGGGTGACGAGCGAGCCGCTCCACGGCCCAGGCCAGCGTCGTGGCCGTCGTCTCGTGGCCGGCGGCGAGCATGGTGAGCAGTTCATCGGCGATCTCGGCGCGCGTCATCGGTGCACCGTCCTCGTGGACGCTCTGCAACATCAACGCCAGAACGTCGTCGCGGTCGGGGAGGTTCGGGTCGGCCTGCGCCTTGTCGATAAGGCGGTCGACGATCGCGTCGTATTCCCGTCGGTTCCGGTAGAAGCGGCCCCATGGGCTCCACCGGCCCCAATCCCACTGCGGCACTGGCACCAAGGACAGGGTCGATCCGAGTTTGATTGCGCCGGGCAACATTTCCCGCAGGCGTTCCAACTCGACACCGTCGGCACCGAACATCGCGCGCAGGATGACGTTGAGCGTGATGCGCATCATCGACGGCAGCGTCGCGAACTCCTCATCGGCGGGCCACGACGAGAACTCCTCGACCGCCTCGCGTTCGACGATCGCCTCGTAGGCGGCGAGCCGCCGCCCATGAAACGGAGGAGTGAGCAGCTTGCGTTGCGCCCGATGCCGATCGCCCGACAGCGCGAACAACGAGTTCGGCCCCATGACGCGGCCAAGGTTGGCATCGGTCGTGTCGGCGACGCGGGCACCGGTTCGGAACAGTTGGCGAATGTCGTTCGGATCGCTCAGTACGACCATGTGCCCGAAGATGGGCAGATTCAGCGAGAAAGCCGACCCGTAGCGCCTGCGCACGACCCGCAGAGCGACCCGTCGGTCGGTCAGCGCCAACGCACCCTGGACGGCCTTGGGCAGCGCGGGTCCCGGCGGCAGCCGCACCGACGTCGTCGACGCCTGGTGCTCAGTCGTGGTCATCACGTTCCCCCGATGTGTTTGGCCCGGCGGACGATAACCGGCCGAAGCGTCGTGTCGGTGGACGGTGGGCACGTGTCGCGTTAACGGGCGGGGCGGCGTCGGGCGAACCCGTTCCGGCGGATCAGCCTCCGCACGCCCCAAGAATCCTTCAAGATCGTAGCCGGACGCTGTCCGTAGCAAACATCGATCGAGACTCGAAGGGACGCGATTCGTGACCGCCTTCACCCGTACCGGCACATCGTTCGTCATCGCCGGGCTGCTGGCCGCACTGTGTTCGGGCTGCGGGTCCGAGGCCGCCACGCCGACCGGCTCCAGCAGCAGCGCAACTCCGTCGTCGGGCCCAGCGACCAGTTCGTCTGTGCCCACCCCGACGGCGTCCGGCCCCGACTGCGGCATCGAGGCAGCGAACCCCCTGAGCGGGGTCTTCGAGCACCTCCCCGACGTCAAGAGCACGGCCGTGTGCCCGGCCGACGTCGGCGCCGCCCTCGCCGGTCCCGATGCCACCACAGGCCTCACCGACTTCTCCGCCGCCGTGCTCGGTCTCACCGACCTCCAGATCAGCCCCGAACCGACCGGACCGGACGGAATCCCGTTCATGCGCGTGTTCGTCGGCAAGGCCGAGACCGGCAGCGACGGGTTCGTCGACGCGTTCCTGCGCCGATTGGGCCCCGACGCCCGCAACGGAACCGTCACGCTCGGTGGGGAAGTCGTCGAGCACTTCGTCCTCGCCGACGGCGCCGACGGCTACGCCTACGCTCGCGGACCGAACGTCGCCATCGGCTACCTGACCCCGCTCAGCGAGCTTCACGTACTGGATCAGGCCACGGTGCAGGAACCGGCGAAGGACGCCTTCTTCCGAATCATCACTGCGCTCAACGGATCACCGGTCGCCGAGGACACCCGAACGCGACTGGGCCCCGACACGTATCCGCTCGGCCGCGGCAACTACACCAGTCCGGACGATCCCGGTTGGGTCTACTTCACGACCGACTCGGGGCAGAACTGCGGGATCGGCCCGAACGGAACCGTCGCCGGTTGCGACGACGCCACCGCGGAGGCACCCGAGGGCACCAATCAGACCGTCGTGGACGACTCGGGAGCACCCGCCCGCTACGTGGCTTCCGACACGACGACCTTCACCCGCGACGTCGACGTCCTGCTCGGCGGGCACCGCATCGACAACGGAAACGCCACCTGCAGCGTGGGATACCAGGGCACCGTGAGCTGCACGATCGGCGAGCACGGATTCACCATCGCCAGCCAGTACGGCGAGCTCAAGTAGGCCGGCTAGTCGCGGGGGAGCAGCGAGATCTTCTGCCAGATCTTGTTGGACAGTTCGGTCGTCAGCGTCTCGATGGTGGAGACGGTCTCCAGGACGACGCCGTCGGCGCTGTGTTCGGCACACAGCGCCGCAGTCTTCGCCGTGAGGCTCAGGAGTTCCGAACAGTAGCTGAGGTAGTGGTGCAGCTGGTCGGCGTTCAACCCGTGCCCGACACTCTCCGCCGTCGCCACATAATTCGGGCTGACCTGCTCCGGATCCTTGGACAACTGGTGCATGTCGATGACGTGGGCCAGCGAGCGCAGCCGATGAAGCAACTGCAGCAACGAACGTCGCTCCAGGCGCTCGGGCAAGAGCCAGAGGAACAGCACTGCGATCGCGGCGAACACGACGTCGTTGACGGCACTTTCGACCAGGGGCACCCAGTCTGCAGTCTTGGCGAGCCCGTCGGTGACGGCCGAGCGCAGGCTGAAGATCAGCAGAACGACCGTGGCCGCGACGATCGCGACGCCCACGACGCGCGCGGTCAGCGTCGCGCGGCGAAGGCGGTCGCGGGAGCGGTCGGCCTCGCTCTCGACCAGCTCGACCAGCTGGCCGAGGTCGCGCGCCACCTTGGTCAGCCCCCGCTCGCCGAAGCGTGCGTCGATGCGGCGTTCGAGGTGTGCCACCGTCGCGCCGACGTGGTCAGCTACGAGCTGGACCTTGTCGCCGGCCGGGCTGGTACTCGCCACGTCATGACTGTAGGGCGAGTGGGCGAGCGCGGACTCACGAATCCAAGGAACCGTCGATGACCATCTGTCGCAACGCCTTCCGATTCAGCTTGCCGCTCGCCAACGTCGGTATCTGGTCGCTGGTCGCCAACACCCACCGCGTCGGAACCTTGTAGGCGGACAGTTGAGCCCGGGCGTGAGCGGCCACCGCGCCAAAGTCGAGCTCCGTAGTCGACGCTACGACGACGGCGCAGACCGCTTCGCCCCGTTCGGCGTCGTCGAGGCCGACGACCACGCATTGCGCCACCGCGGGGAGCCCTTCGACGACGGCCTCGACCTCGAGCGGCGACACGTTGGCCCCTGAGGTCTTGATGAGCTCGCTGGTCCGACCGACGTAGAACAAGCGCGGGTCGCCCGTTCGGCGGTAGACCCGGTCGCCGGTGTGGTACCAGCCCGCTTCGTCGAAGGTCTCCGCGCGCTCGCGCTTGTTGTAGCCGGCCATCACGCCGATTCCGCGGATGAGGAGTTCGCCGGTGGTCCCGTCGGGCACGGGATTGCCGTCCTCGTCGGTGATCTCGAGTTCGGTGAAGGCGAATCCACCCGCGGTCTCGGACATGGTGCGGTGCACGGGAAATCCGTCGGGCACGTCGGTCATCGCGATGTCCAGCGGACCTTCGCGCAGCATCGGCGCGCTGGTGAGGTCCCTGTCGGCGAAGCTGGGATGGTCGCGCAGCCGTTGGGTGAAGGCGGGCCACCCGACGAGGCCGGTGGCCCGTTCCCGCTCGACCATGTCCAGTGCTGTCGCAGCGTCCAGCCGCGGCATGACCAGGATGGTGACGCACTCGTGCAGAGCACCGGTCGCGGCGAGCACCCCACCGATCCAGAAGAACGGCATCGCGCACAGGATCCGGGGTTCGGCGCCCGAGCCCGTGACGGATCGGATCGCCGCGGGCCACGTCGACGTCTGCCGGACCAGCGTGCCGTGGGTGTGCAGCACGCCCTTCGGGTCGGCGGTGGACCCCGACGTGTGCACCATGATCGCCAGGTCGGCGGGGGAGACCTCGGCTTCGACGGCGGCCAGCACGTCGCGCGACACGCCGTTCGCCTCGTCGGCGAACCGCGTCGCCCAACGGCGATCCGAACCACCCTCGAGGACGATGGCACGCAGATAGGGGGCCGCGGGCATGGCGAGCAGCCCGGCCCGCTGGCCGGACAGCTGCGGCAGGGCCGCTTCGAGCCGCTCCGCGACGTCGATGGTCAACACCTCGGTCGGAGCGACGAGCAGCCCGACGTCGGCCAGCCTGAGCACCTTGGCGAGCTCCGCCGGGGTGTACATCGTGCTCAGCGGGACCGCGAGCGCGCCGATGCGGGACACCGCAAGCCACCAGACGATCCAGTCGATGCCGTTGGGGAAGAACAATCCGACGCGGGTGCCCTTGCCGACACCGTGACCGAGCAGCCAGCACGCGATGTCCGCCGAACGCCGTTCAGCGCCTTGGTAGGTGAGCCGGTCGGTCGGCGTGACGACATAGTCGTGGTCGCCGAACTCGCGCGCGCTGCGCTCGATGAGGGCGGGAATCGTGGGTCGGGCTTCGGTCACACGCCGATCCTCCCCAATGCGACCGCCGAGGCACACGGTGGGACCCGACCCTGACGACTGCGCGTAGCGTCGGCGTGGTGAGACAGGGGGAGCGCAACTGGCGGTCGTCGAGTTCTGCCCGACACCTCGCGTTCGTCTCGAGTTATTCTGCCGTCCCTACCATCCGCCGGTGCCTCTCGTGCTGATCTGTTGCCGCCGACTCGCGATGGTTGCCATCGTGGGCCTCCTCGCCTCGTTCGCCCCGTGGGCATGGCCTGCACCTGCACAGGCCGCCCAATTCGACTTCGGGGGCGTGCCCCGGACCTACACCGTGCACGTGCCCGCAGGTGTTCAGAGCCCGACGGGGCTGGTGGTCAACCTGCACGCCGCCGGTGCCACCGGAGCGGACCAGGCCGCGCTTTCGCATTACAACGCCGTCTCCGATGCGCACGGGTTCGTCGTGGTGTACCCCGACGGGATCGACATGAGCTGGGCCGACGGAAGGGGAGCGTCGGTACCCGACCGCCAGGGGATCGACGACGTCGGCTTCATCACGGCGCTGGTCGGCAAGTTGGTGGCCGACTACGGCATCGCGCCCGGCAGGGTGTTCGTCACGGGCCTGTCGGCGGGCGCGTTCATGGCAAACCGCCTGGCCTGTGACCGCGCCGACGTCTTCGCCGCCGTGGCCCCGGTGGCGGGCACCCTCGGTGCCAACGTCGGGTGCAACCCGTCGCGGCCGGTATCGGTGTTGGCGACGCACGGGACCGCCGACCCCGTCGTGCCCTTCGGCGGCGGCGCCATGACCGGGCGCGGCGGGGACAGCAGCATCCTGCCCGCGATGGCGATGGTCGACCGCTGGCGGCAGCTCGACGGTTGCCAGGACGTTCCGGCGCAGGACGTGCTGCCCAACACCGGCGACGGCACCGTGACGACCCGCTTCACGTCCTCGGCCTGCGCGGCGGGCACCTCGGTGGTGTCGATCCGGGTCGACGGCGGCGGCCACACCTGGCCGAACGCCCCGGCGTTCCTCCCCGAGGAGTCAGTCGGCGCCACGACGCATGCCTTCGACGCCTCCGAGTCGTCCTGGCAGTTCTTCGACACGCACGCGCGATAGCGCGGAGCCCGCTAGTCCTCCTTGCTGATCAACCGTTGCAGCGCCACGTGATCGGGCGCCAGCAACTCGTCGATGCGCGGCTGGTTCACCTCGGCGACGATGATCTCCCCGACGTCCTTTTGCACGTCGCGGAAGATGCCGTGGGACTTCATCTTCTCGGTCTGGTAGACGTTGTCCTCGGTGGGCGTGACGTAGTAGACCGCCTCGGCCTTGAAGCGGTGCACCAGCCAAAGGTGGACCAGCGTCATGAGCCGCTTCTGACGCAGCTTCTCGGCGAAGGTGTTCTGGTCGCGCACCGTCAGGATGCTGCGACCGTTGCGGTCCTTGATGGGATCGACGAGCACGTTGGCCAGCTTCTCTTCGCCGCCGTCCCGTTCGCCGTAGATGCCGAGTTCGAGCACTTCGCCGCCCGCACGCAACGGCCGTAGCTGGACACGAAGCTTCTCGCCGAGCTGGTAGTGCTCACTCCACATCGCCAGCCATTCCTCCAGCAGCTTCTTCGGCACCTCGGTTTGGACGAGATGCTGATGCTGCGTGGAGCCGGCGCCCATGGACTTCGTGGTCGCCGTACGCCCGGAGGACGCAGCCAGCGCGGCGTCGCTTCGCGGTCCGCCGACGAGCGTCTGCGGCGTGCGATACGGCGATTCGACAAGGCGCATCTTCCGTTGCAGGCGCGCCAGCGACAACATGCCGTCCTGCTTGAGGGCGGTGGCGAATTCCTCTGCGGCGACCCCGTCGATCTGGTGTCCGCCGTACGTCATGAAGTTGAAGACGAAACCCATCTTGGCGAGTTCCTCGGGGAAGGCTCGCATCTCGTCGTCACTCATGCCGGTGGTGTCCCAGTTGAACGACGGGGACAGGTTGTACGCCAACATCTTGTCGGGATACACGGAGTGGATCGCATGGGCGAACTCTCGGGCGTCGTCCAGGTCCGCGGTCTTCGTCTCCATCCACAGGATGTCCGCAAAGGGTGCTGCGGCAAGCGACTTGGCGATCGCATAGGGAATGCCGCCGCGAATCTGGTAGTAACCTTCGGGCGTCTTCACCCGCTCGCAGTCCCAGCCGGCGTCGGCCCCAAGCTCCTTCGCCTTCGCGCGGGCTTCGTAGAGCGACGCGCGTGCGGCGAACCTCCTCCACTCCGTAGCACTCGTCGCGGGTGGCTCGCCCTCACGCTCGCGGAATTCGAGCAACTCAGCCACGGCTTCGCCGTAGGTTTGCAGTCCGGCGTCGTTCTGCCACGCTTCGACGAACCGGGACTCGACGCCGTCGAACAGCGCATCGAGCGATTCGTCTCCGTCCTGCTTCCAGGTGGCGGCCGCGGCCGAGATCAGACTCAGAATCCCTTGCCTTTCAAGCCAACTAGTGGCGGTGGCGTACTCACCCTCGGGAAGCGCGTAGAGGAGGTGACCATTGAGGTCCGTCACCCCGGCCTCGTAGAAGCCCCGCACCATGGCCAGGAAACAGGACTTGTACGACGGGATCTTGAGGTTGGTGGCGCCGAGCAGGAACGGCTGGTCGCGCTCGTCGGCACGGCCGTCGATGAGGTTGGCCGCCTCGGCGTCGGTGCGGGCCACGATGATTCCGGGTACCCGCATGATGTCGAGTTGGAAGCGCGCCGTGTTCAGCCGCTTGATCTGCTCGTCCGAGGGCACCAGCACCTTGCCACCCTGATGGCCGCACTTCTTGGTGCCCGGACGTTGGTCCTCGATGTGGTACCCCGGCACGCCCGCCTCGACGAAGCGCCGGATCAGGTTGCGCACGTGCGGATCGCCGCCGTGGCCGGTATCGGCGTCGGCCACGATGAACGGTCGAAAGTCGACCGCCGGGGTGACGGCGCGTTGCGCCTCGGTCATGCGCAGGCGCAGATACTGCTGATTGCGGTCGGCGGTGAGCAAGGCCCGGACCAAGCCGGCCGCTTCGTCGGGCACCTGGCTCAACGGGTAGCTGGCGAGGTCGGGGCCCGGGTCCTCGTTGATCGAGCCCTTCGCCGACGTGGCCCAGCCACCGAGGTAGATGCCCTCGATGCCCATCCGCTTCATGGTGACGGCCTGGCCCGGCGAGTAGGGGCCGAACGTCGTGATGCTCTTGTGCTGGGCGTAGAGCTCACGCAGGCGGGCGTAGAACGCCGTGGCGGCCTCGCGCGCCACGATGTAGTCGGCGGGGACGGTGCCGCGTTGCTCTGCGACTTGGCGGGCGGAGTAGAGGCGAATGACTCCCTCGAAGCGCGGACTGTCGAAGTACGCCTGCGTCGCTGCGACGTCCTGCGCGAATGGGGTGCGGACGTCCGTGTCCGCATCGATGATCGTCATGGGGTTCATGCTCCGTTCACGGCGGTTCCCGCTCGCGGCCACGGGAGTGGACCGCTACCTCATGACGATACGGCGGAGGCTCGCCCGCGACGGCGGAACGACAACGGCTGTCAGGCGCCGTCCCAGGAATGCAGGAAGGCCTCGGTGACGATGGCGGCGTTGTCCGCAGCAAGTTGGTTGTAGACGAAGAACGTGAAGGGATAGCCCGGAAGATTCAGCGGATCGCCCGGCCCGTCGGACATGCCGCGGATGCCGAGGAATGGGACGCCGTGCGCATCGGCGACCGCTTGTGCCGCCGCAGTCTCCTGGTCGACCGCATCCACGGACGGATGAACGGGCGCCAAGAGTCCCGCCAGGTTGCTGAGCAGGCCCTGTGCCAGAAATGGTCCCAGTGCCTGGAAGAAGTTGCCGGTGAACAGAAGTGAGCGATCCGGGGCAGCGCAGGGTTGGGGACCGAAAATGGCGCCGCCAAAGGGGATCGCGGGGAACGCGGTCCCGTTGTTGTCGTCGTCGCTGGAGCCGTCGCCGCCGATGAAGAGCTGCGGCTCACGCTTGAGGTCGACCAACGGGAGGCGGGCGAGGGGACTGCAAAGACAGAGCGGATCTCCCAGGGTGGCGGTGCTCTCCAGGTCGACGGTGAGTGCGTCGGCCGTGGCAAGCATGCCGGAATCAACCGCATGCCACGTAGCGCCGTCGTCGGAGGTCCATCGGGCCGGTACGGCCACCGAGCCGATCTCGGTGCGTCCCGAGCCACCGGCGACGCCCGAGAAAACCACTGCGCCGATGGAGCTCCCGGATTCGGGCGTGAAGTGGGCGAGCGCCGTCTGGGTGGTTTGGGTCGCGTTCACCATGCCGATGCCGGTCATCGCCACGATGACCTTCTTGCCGCCGATCGAGCCGAGGTAGAAGGACCGACCGTCGATGACCACCGAGGGGTTTGGGTCGAGCGTGGTGCGGGCGAGTATCGCGTCGGCTTCGGCTGGAAAGGCGGACAGGATCAGCGTTCGTGGACCGGGTTCCACGCTGTTTGGGGCAACGGCCTGCGTGGATGGCGTGTGGAATGCGGTCTCGAACTCGCGGCGCGCGAACGCAAGCAGTGACCACATTGACGGCGTCTCGACGGGCAATTCCGGGGAGTTGGCCAGGGTGAACGGGCTGAGGATGGCCTTGACGACCCCTGACACCAGCGCGGTCGCGACGTCAACGACGTCGGGCGGAGGTGGCGCGGGCGGCGCCGGCGTCAGCTGCGCGCTCGCCGCGACGACCGACGGTGATGGTGTCGAGGCGATCCCGACAGACGCGGCACCGGGCCGTTCCGTCGGATCGGCGACGACGTTGGCACGTCGATCGACGTCATCGGGGTGGTGATCAGCCGTCGCGGTGGCGTCGCGCGTGGTGTCAGCGACCGTGGACACGGGGTCCGGAGTCTTTTTCTTGGCCGGTTTGGCCGCGGTCGGGTCGGACGCCTTCGAAGCACCGGGTGTCTTGATCGTCGGCGCCGAAGCGTCCTCGTCGCGACCACCGTCACCGACGACTGCCGACGGTGCCGATCCCACCGTGCCATCCGTCGCATCGGTGCCGTTTGTGCTGTTGGTGGTCGCACTCGTCGTGGTCGTCGTGCCGGTGACGCTGGGTTTGGCCCCCGGCTCCGGGCCAGAAGACGTGCTGGACGCCGCCGATCCTGATGTGGGACTGGACTCGTCGGCCCATGCGAGGCCGCTGCTCGAACCGATACAGAGCGCAGCGCCAACACCCAAGGCGACGGCCAAGCCGCCAACCCGACCCCCGTATGCCCCGCTTGGCATGCGGCATGTATATCGCCCGAGGTCAGTCAGCGCGCCCGGAATGCGAACAATTCCGCAGTTTGCCGAAGGACCGGTCGAGAGGCGTCATCAACGGCGTGGTTGGTGGCGCCTATCGGTCGCCAGCCATGGCGCTGAAATTAGCCTTGGGACTGCTGCAATGCGATGCACTTGCCGTAGTTCTCGGGCGTGCACGGAATGCCGTTGACCGACGAGAATCCGTTGGGATTGAGCACGACGTTGGCGCCCGGCGCCGATGGCGCCGGCGGAACGACGGCCTGCGGAATGCCAACGCGGCCCGACGTGCCGTTCGTGCACACGCCAGGGAACCGCTCAGACGTGCCGTACGGGCACGCGCTTGCCGGCGAGGCGAGCACGATCGGCCCCGAGACGAACGCCATTGCACATACGAAGACGAGAATCCCGCGCTTCACGGCAACCATCACACTCCCAAACACTCGTTCGACCCGCGCCCAGCCTAACCCCAATGCCACCTCGCGCCACAGTTTGAGTGGGTCCGGGGCCGTGACCACTCGATATGGAGACGGGCCGATCCGGATACCATTCGTCCGTGGGCGTCAGCGAGCCAAAGACGGTGGTGACCCGAGATGGTCGCGAACTCTGCTATGCCGAAGTGGGAGATCCGAACGGGCCACTCGTCATCCACAATCACGGCGGACCCAGTAGTCGGCTCGAGGCACGGTTCTTCGCGGAGTCGGCTTCGCGGAACCGGTTGCGACTCATCTGCGTCGATCGACCAGGCATGGGACAGTCCAGCCCGCAGAACCCTCGGAGCTACGCAGGCTGGGCAGCCGACATGGTGGACATCGCCGATGCGTTGAGCTGCCATGAATTCGGGGTGACGGGCTGGTCGGAGGGCGGGCCTTGGGCACTCGCGGCGGCTGCCTACATCGATCCCGAACGGCTGCGCCACGTCACCAGCATCGCGGGTGGCAGCTATGGAGCGTTCGGCGACAACTGGGCGGCGGACCAGCTGTCGAAGGCCGACGCGCTAGGCGGAACCCTTGCGTTGCGCTTCAGCCCCGCCTTCCGACTGATGTACGCGTCGCTGGGCCTGGTCACCAAGCGCTTCCCCGGCACGTTCATGAAGCAGCTACTGAGCAGTGTCAACGACTACGACCGGCAGGTCCTCGCTCAGGCGGACAACGAATCCATCATGTCGGACGCTGGTGCCGAATGCTTCGCGCACGGTTCCGGTGGGCTCGTTCGCGACAGTGAACTGCTCTATCGCAGTTGGGCATTCGACGTCGCGAAGATCAGCCGCCCCGTCCACATGTGGCAGGGCACGGATGATCGGCTCGTCACGGAGTCCATCAACAAGGCGGTCGCCGACGCGATGCCAGGAACGGTATGGCATCCGGTGGAAGGAGCCGGTCACTTCGTGGCCGTCGGTTCAGCGGACGACGTGTTCGCCGTCGCCGCGGAAGAACTCGGCGCCTGACGCCTGGCACCCGATCACTCGCCCGTCAGGCGCGTCCGGAACCACCCGATGCCGACAGCACGCGCTGTGACGCGAAACTTGCTGCCTGGTCGGTCATTCCGTTGACCGCGTACAGACCGTGTGCACCACCGTCGCCGCCGCCGCCCGTAGCGCAGATCGGGTCTTCGGGGATGCACAGTTCGAGCGCCTTGGCGTCGTAGAGGTGGCCGATCGTGATCGGCGGCGCCGTCCTGTCGATCATGTTCATGAACCCGGTCGACGGCTTTCCGAAGAGGGTTACCGCGGCGACGTGGCTGGCCATCGAGTCCGGCATCGGGCCGGTGATCCCGGCGGGCAGTACGTAGTCGGGCGGAACCGAATCGGTCGTGAGGTAGGCGACGACCGCAGCACCCTGCGAGTATCCGCCGAGCACGAGCTTCGTGTTCGGACACTTGGCCGCGACGTCCTGCGCCTTGTTGCTGGCGTCGATCACGCCGTCGGATGCTCTGGCGAAGTCGAGCGATGCGGGGTAATTGACGGCATAGACATCGATTGACTTGTCGGGAAGCTTCCCGCGAAGGGAGTCCACGAACGCTTGCCCGGTGACACCGACGCCGGCCGGTTCGAAGGTGCCGCGCGCGTAGACGACCTGTACGTCGGGACAGGCCTCGGCGGTAGCCGATGGCGCAAGAACGAACAGGGAGGCCAGTGTTGACGCCGCCGCCGCGCTTGCGCCGAGTTGGCGACTGGCGCGGCGAAGCGCGCGCTTGGCGTGCGCCAGATTGTCACTCACAGATGTGTGCTCGGATCGGATGGTCCCCATGCTCCACTCCTCGACGTGGAGCGCGTCTTGTTAGCGCTCCTCAGTAGTTTTGCGGGCGGATTTCCCCAATCGTCTCGAATCAAAACGCGTCAGTCCGTGGTGTGTCTCAGATCACGCTAGGCTCCGGCTACACACGACTGCGAGCGGCGGTGGCCACGACGATGTTCTTGCTACGAGAGCGGCCCGTCGCCGGGTTGCTGGCCTGCCTCGCGCTGTCGATGGCGAGCTGCGCGTCCGCGACGGAGCCGACGACGTCGTCGACCTCCACCACGTCGACCACCATTGGCTCCGCTCCGACGGCGTCCGCACTGAGGACCATCGACCCGAAGGCACTTCAGGCCGTCGTCGAGACCGCCGCCGAGATGCTGATGGTCCCCGGGGCGATGGTGGTGTTGCAGACCCCGCAGGGAGACTTCTCCGCGGCCGCCGGCACCACCGAGTTCGGCGCGCAGACGCCACCAACTGCCAGCACCCACTTCCGCATCGCCTCCAACACGAAGACGATGACGGCCGCGCTGATCGTGCTACTCGCCCAGGACGGCAAGCTGAAGTTCGATGATCCGGTCTCGGACTACGTTGCGGATGTACCCAACGGCGAGAACATCACTGTCGCAGATCTGTTGAAGATGCGTAGCGGCCTCTACGGCTACACGGGCGACCCGAAACTGGCGGCCGCGATGGACGCCGATCCGGGCAAGGCGTGGACGCCTCGGGAGGTCTTGGCCATCGCGTTCCGGCATCCGCCGCAGTTCGCGCCCGACGCCTCCTACGACTACAGCAACACCAACTACACGTTGCTTGGCATCGTCGCCGAGAAGGTCGGCGGACGCCCGCTGGCCCAACAGTTCCAGGATCGCCTGTTCGGTCCGGTCGGCCTCGCGCACACGTCGCTTCCCGCCACCGATGACACCACCATGCCAGCGCCGTACTCGCACGGCTACATGTACGGCGGCAGCTTCTATGCACTGGCCGACGACCCGTACCCGGCCGACATGCAGGCGGCGGCACGCGCGGGAACGCTGGCCCCGATCGACTACACCCATCAGAATTCCTCCTACGCCACCGCCGCCGGGGGAGCGATCTCCACCGCCGACGACCTGGCGACGTGGATGCGCGCGCTCGTCTCGGGCAAGGTCTTCAACGCCGAGTATCAGCAGCAGTGGTCGACGAGCCTGCAAGCTGAGGACCCGGACCAGCCCGATGGGCAGAAGTACGGGTACGGAATCTCATATCAGCGCTTCGGCCCGAATGCTGCGATGTACTACCACGGCGGCGAGCTTCCTGGCTTCAACTCGTTCATGGGCTACGACCCGGACAACGAGGTGGCGCTTGTCATTTGGACGAACCTAACGCTTTCGCCGGATGGTAGAACGACGGCACAGGCGATGCTGCCGATCCTGCTCGACGAGATCTACGCCGGGCTGGCTCTGGTGCCACCGCCGACGCCCACCACGACGAAGTAAGTCAGGATTCGCCGGGGTGGATGAAGCTCGACCACATGTACGGCTGATTCGCTGAGTTCGGACCGCCGAGAATGAACGTACGGTCGGTCCGCCGCGCGCGGGCGATCGTCGCCAGCCACGTGCCGACCGTGCTGAAGCGGTTCTGGAATCCGGTCAGGAACGCGATGTGGATGAATCCCCAGGCCAGCCATCCCGTCAACCCGGCCAGCTTGACCGGGCCGGCCTGCATCAGCGCATGGCCGCGGCTGATGTACGCCGCTGACCCGAGGTCTCGGTACCGATAGGGCCGACGTGGCTTGCCTGCCAGGTCTTTTCGGATGCAGGCAGCGGCGTGCAATCCGCCCTGCATGGCGTTCTCGGCCACTCCCGGCAAGTGGTCCCGACCGACGAGGTCGCCGATGACGAACACGTTCGGATGGCCGGGTACCGACAGGTCCGGTTCGACGGCGATGCGTCCCGCGTGATCCGCGTCGACCCCGAGCACCTCGGCGACGTGTCGGGCGAACGGCACGGCTTCGACGCCGGCCGTCCACAGCACGGTTCGCGCCGCGTATTCCTGAGCGGCGCCGCCGTCCTTCGGTGTGACGGTGATGCCTTCGCGGCGGACGTCGGTGACGTGAACACCGAGGTGCAGTTCGACGCCCAGTCGCTGCAGGATCGCCATGGCCTTCTGCGTCAAGCCGGGCGCGAAGCTCTTGAGTACGCAGTCCCCGCCGTCGAAGAGCAGCACGCGTGCGTCCTCGGGGTTGATGCTGTGGAACTCGTTCGCCAGGGCCCGGGTCGCCATGTCGCGAATCTGCCCCGCCAGTTCGACGCCGGTGGGGCCGCCGCCGGCCACGGCGAAGGTGAGCCAGGCGTCGCGCTCGGGCCCAGGCGGAAGTGTCTCGGCGATCTCGAACGCGCCGAACAGCCGTCGGCGAATGCCCAACGCGTCGTCGAGTGTCTTCATCCCCGGTGCCCACTGAGCGAAGTGCGGCTGGCCGAAGTACGACTGGCGCATGCCGACGGCGACGATCAAGACGTCGTAGTCGAGGGTGAACGTGGATTCGTCGGGGCGGCGGGCGGTGACCCTGCGTGCGTCGGCATCGAGGTCCAACGCCTCGCCGAGCAGGGTGGTGACGTTGCGATGTTCGGCTAGTTCCTCGCGAAGCGAGCGGCTGATCTGCCCGATGCTGAGCGTCCCCGTCGCGCACTGATAGAGCAGTGGCTGGAACACGTGGCACGCCGCGCGGTCGAGCAAGGTGACCTCGACGTCGGCTCGGCCGAGCCTGCGCGCACAGAAGAGCCCGCCGAAACCACCCCCAACGATCAGGACCTTCACCGGACCTGTACTCATCTCGTCGAGGCTAGCCTCGGCTACTGCTCAGGCGACAGCCGGAGTCGCAGCAGGGGTAGTCCAGGACCGTCAAGAAGGTGGAGCAGTGCGGTGCGGCCGGCGACGGCCATTATGAGCGCGGATGCGGGCCCACGGATCTCCGCTCCGGTACCCCAGGACCGGTCAATGTCGCTGCCATGCAAGGAGATACCGCGAAGCCTGCCAAGGGGTACGAAGCCGAATGGCCATGGTCCCGTCAGAAAGTCCAGCGCCAAAGCGGCGAGCTCCGGGTCGGGCTCAAACGGGATTCCGAGCGGAATTCTGATGTCGCCGGCATGAACCAAGATGTCGGCGAGGGGGTCAAGCGGTCCGAACAGCGGGGGACTCAGCGGGTGATCGGCGCCCGCACGCAGGGTGGCAACGATGTCGGAGGTCGGCGCCTGGGCGCGACGCCGTGCCAGCTCATCGATCGCCCGAGCCATGCTCGCTCGGCGCAACGCCGTCCGCATGAAGACCCAAAAGCTGTCGGCGAAGACGCTGACGACGTGCGCGGCCACGGTCTTGACGTCCCAGCCCGCGCACAGGCTTGGGGTCGCCAACTGGGCATCGTCGAGATCCGCTACGAGGGTTGCGATTTGGCGCCGCTCGTTGGCGACCGCGGCGAAGACGAAGTCGCGGCTCGTTCGCACCGGGGCACTTTACCCCGGAACAGATATTTGTTTCAATGGCACTTACCGTCGCGGGACTGCCTCGCGCCGCGGGGGAAGGACGTCACCTCTGGCTTGCGCGCCACCGGTCCAGAAGTCGACGATCCCGCTTGGTCGGTCGTCCGGCACCGCGGTCACGGGCGGCCACGGGGACCGGGGGAGCCGCAGGGGGCGCCGGCGTTCGATCGAGGTAACAGGTCACGGCATCAGCCGCACCAACCCGCTTCTGGATGACCCGTGCCACCTGGACGATCCGCATGGTGTCACCGATCAGAGCGCGTACCTCGTCACCGGGAGCCACCATCGTCGCCGGCTTTGCCGGCCGGTCGTTGACCCGCACATGGCCGCCTCGGCACGCCGCAGCAGCGTCGGGGCGGGTCTTCGTCAGCCGAACCGCCCACAGCCATCGATCCACGCGGGTGCCCTCCATGACGTCCATCATGCTGGTTTCCGTCACGTCACTCGCGCTCGATTCTTCACAGGCCGTGCGTCGGCGTCCACCACTCGACGACGAGTGCTGCCATGCCGTCATACGCCCATGATCACACCGATGCCCAGGTCCGGAGCTTCTCAGGATTGCGCATTGCCCAAATGTGCTTGATCCGGTCGCCCGCGACGTCGAATGCAAACACCGTCACGGTGACGCCGTCGAGTTGACCGACGAGACCGGGCTGACCGTTCACCGTGCGCTCCAGGAACGTCAGGTCAGGAGCCATGCTGGCGACGTCGAGGTAGGCGCGCGCGATCTGCTCGCTACCTTCGATCGGGCGGAGGTGGGCCCTGGCAAGACCACCGCTGTCGGCGATCGCCGTGGCCTCCGGGTCGAGGAGGCCGATGAGAGCGTCGATGTCCTTGGCTTCCCATGCCTGCTTGAATTCTCTGACCACGCCGGCCTGCTGGGCCGTCGCAGCCGGAGGAGCCTGCGACGCCCGAATGCGACGGCGGGCCGAGCTGGCGAGCTGACGACATGCCGCCGGCGTACGGCCGACGATCTCGGCCACTTCGGCGAAGGGGTAACGGAAGACGTCGTGAAGGATGAACGCGACGCGCTCGGCCGGGGTCATCGATTCGAGCACGACCAGGAAGGCCATGTTGATCGACTCGTCGAGGGTGATCCGGTCGGCCGGGTCGGCAGCCTGCCCACTGATCCATTCCGTCGGTGCGGGCACCGGCTCCGGAATCCATTCGCCGACATAGCGCTCCCGTCGTGCTCGCGCCGAGCCGAGCAGGTCGAGGCAGATGCGGCTCGCTACCGTCGTCAGCCAGCCGCCAGGGGATTCGATGGCTTGCTGCTGTTGCGCCGACATGGCGTACCAGCGCGCATAGGTCTCTTGCACGACATCCTCGGCGTCGGTCAAGGAGCCGAGTAGCCGATATGCGAGATTGATCAGCTGTCGCCGCTCGCTCATGATCGCGCTCAGGCCCGGGGCGTCGTCTTCTGGGCCGGATGTAGTGCTCATGGTTGCCGCCAGCCTTCCCGTGTTCATATCTGCGGTCACCTGTTCGACGAAACACCGCACCGAACTGTGAGGTTCGCCCGCCACCTGACATTCCGAGCGGTTGCGTCGTCGTACCCATGAGAGAACACAACCAACCAAGGAGATCACCGTGGAAGCTCGGCTCGACATCATGAACAACGGCACGGCGATGAAGTTCATCAAGCACTTCGTCTCGGCGAACAAAGTCGCGGCTGACTCGACCCTGCCAGCAGCAACCCAGGAGCTGGTCAAAATCCGGGCCAGCCAAATCAACGGCTGCGGCGTCTGCCTCGACATGCACACGAAGGAGGCCGCGCACGCGGGGGAGAGCTCGGTACGGCTCAACCTGGTGGCCGCATGGCGGGAGGCGACGGTCTTCACCGAGGCGGAGCGGGCCGCGCTGGAACTCGCAGAGCAGGGAACCCGCATCGCCGACGGCGGTGGTGTCACAGATGACGTTTGGGCGAACGCAGCCAAGCACTACGACGATGACCAGCTCGTCGCGCTTATCTCCCAAATCGCCATCATTAACGCCTTCAACAGACTGAACGTCATCATCCAGCAGCCCGCGGGCAACTACCAGCCCGGACAGCTTGGGTAGCGGAACCCAGACGGAATGCGAACAGCGTCAAGACAATCCGACACCCCTCATAGGTGTTTTGCCGCCTCGCGCACGCTCAGCGGTGAGAGCTCGGCGCTATGCGCGTTGATGAAGCTCCGTACGGCATCGGGTGCCGTACATGCGTATTGGCGCAACGCCCATCCGATCGCCTTGCGGATGAAGAACTCGCGCTCGTCGGCGCGCCGCAGGCAGTAGTCGAATAGCCGTGCCTCATCTGTCCGCTGCTGGTGGCGGTTCTGGCACAGGATTGCGGTGCGGCGCACCCACATTGAGTCGTCGTCGATCCAGCCGTCGATCACCGGCCACGCCGCGTCGGAATCCTTCAGCAGCGCCTCGCCGACAAGGTGCACTGCAATCTCGTCGACGTAGTCCCACCACGCGCCCTCGCGCACGAGCCGCTCATACAGCCCAAGCGACTCTGCCGTTACGAAGGCCCGGTAGTGACGCGCCACCGCAATGGCGACGCGCTTCTCCTCGCGGTGCGGCAGGCGCCAAAGCGCCAACACGTTGCGCTCATAGTCCGCGCGCGTCGTCGCGGGAAACCTTCGCGCGGCGTCCTTTGCGATCGCCCGCAAGTCAGGCGATGAAACACCCAACATCGGCGTATCGGACTTCATGTATGCGGCCATGGCCGGTGCGTTCTCCGGCACCGCACGCTCGATCAGCCCTTCACGCACGAACGCGAGAAGCCCCTCGGTTCCCGCACCTGTCTGTTTCGTCCGGGTCACCGGGCGTGCGCCCAGACATCGCGATGGTGTATCGGGCGCCCGTGCCCAGGCAACAAGTGCTCGACCGGCAGCGCGCGTAGCCGCCGCTCACTCCTGTGCGCTGCCTCATCATCAACGGTCTCCGGAGTGAACCAGGCGCGTCCGCGCGCACTGAGCACCGCGTCACCGGATATCAGCGTCGCACTGTCGGCGTGCCAGAACGCGGTGGAATCATCGGTGTGCCCAGGTACATGCAGGACCTCCCAACCGGGTACACCTGGCAGCGACTGACCATCGGTGAGCCGCTGCGCCGCATCGAGCGCATGTCCGACCATTCCTGCGCGACCGCCGAATCCGGCGATACCTGCGCCCCGCACCAAGCCGGTCACCCCCGAGACATCCAGCGGTTGACTCAGCAGCGTCGGCCAGATCTTCACCATCTTCGAAATCGATGGGGTCCGCGGTCGAGTCGACCCGTCCAGATAGCCGATCGTGACCTCAGGAAGGTGAAGGGTCGCAGCGTGATCGGCGAGGAGTTGCGGAGCCCCGGCGACGTGGTCGCTATGACCGTGGGTGGCCACCACCGAGGTGACCGCCGCGCCGGTCGCAGACAATGCCGTCGCAACGTCTCCGGCGGTGCACGGTAGGCCGGCGTCAACCACCACGCACGCATTGTCGCAATCAATGATGTAGCAGTTGAAGATCCATCGCGATAGGCGTGTGACGCCGAGGCCGTCGAATCGCTCGACGATCAACGTCATCGGTCCTCCTCCGGGCGGATTTCAATGATCTTGCCACCGAAAGAGAGCCCGCCGAGGGCAACGGCGTGTCTCTAGGCGGCAGCGGCCAGGCGCCGGCCTAGATCGTCGCAGCTCAACTCGAGACGCCGAGGATCTTGATCGCGAAGACGAGCGTGTCACCCTTCTGGATGCCAGCTGCGGGCTGACCATCGGGGTATCCGTCGGCAGAGGTCATTGCGACGGCGACCGTGGACCCGACCGTCTGTCCTGCAATGGCCTTCTGGAAACCGGGCACGACTCGGGTGAGCGGGAAGTCAGCTGGCTCGCCGCGTTCGTAGCTGCTGTCGAACACGGTCCCGTCACGTCCGTTGACGCCCATGTAGCAGACCGAAACCGTCGCGGTGTTTGCGACGACCGGTCCGTCGCCGGGCTTGAGCGTGTGTACCTGGGTCTCAGTCACGCTGAACGGGCCGTCCACCTTGACGAGCGGCGCCGCCGCATCCGTGGATCCGGTGACTGCAACGTTGCCAGTGGTCCCAGGCAGCGTCCATTCGGGCGTGCCTCCGTTCGCCGGGGCTGCCGTCGGGCACGTGCTGGACGCGATCGGCGTGTCTGTGGCAACGGTCGAGAACGCGTCGGCCGCGGAGGACGTGGTCGTCGATGCAGTGTCGGTTTCGGAGCCGCATGCTGCGAGCGCCATGACGAGAGACGCGGCACAGGCGACGAGCGTGACGGAGGGGGACACACGAGAGGAATTCACGGTCGTCACGCTACAGCCGCACTACGGAGCCTCCGCGGGAGCTCCGCGATGCGGCCAAGCCCGTCGATGAGTTTCTCCCGCCCTCGAGGTCCATCTGAGCAGCGATAGCGATCAGAGTTGAAGGGTGGAAGTGATGGGAACGAAACCTTCGCGCAGCGGCTACCTGCCGATCAATGGGATAAATCTCTATTCCGAGGTGTACGGCGAGCTCGGCACCTCGAAGCCTCCGTTGCTGTTGATCCCCGGGGCGTTCATGGCCACCGACTCGATGAACGCGTGGGTGGACACATTCGCACGAGAGCGTGCCGTGATCGTGTTCGATCAACAAGGGCACGGCCGTACCCCGGATACCGCGCGGCAGATGTCGTACGAGCAGTTCGCTGACGATGCCGCGGCATTGCTGCGCGCTTTGAAGGTGGAACGCGCGGATGTGATGGGCTACTCGCAAGGCGGCGGGGTCGCTCTGCAGCTCGCGATCCGTCACCCATCCCTCGTGGGCAAGTTGGTCTCGCTTTCGGCCACCTTCCGCAAGGACGGCTGGTACCCGTCGGTGTTCGAAGCCATCGGGGGACTCGGCGCCGAAGCCTTCGCCGGTACGCCCGTCGAGAAGGCGTTCAAGGAGCACACGCCGAACGCGACGGCGTTCGACGCGTACCTCGAGAAGATGAAGGACTTGAACATCAACGACCAGGACATCAGCGACGAGGAGATGCGTTCGATCTCCGCGAAGACGATGGTCATCGTCGGGGATGCGGACGGCGTGAAGCTCGAACATGCGCTGGCGATGTTCAAGCTGCGCGGCGGAGGCGACGAGGGGGCGGCGGCGTCGGGAGTGTTGCAGGAGGTTCCGGCCGCGCGCTTGGTGGTTCTGCCGGCGATGTCGCACATTGGAATCTCGGGGGAGTCGCAGTTGCTGGTGCCGATGGTGAATGCATTTCTCGATGACGTGCCACCGACGACGCCGCAACTCTTCTAGCGGGCAGTGTGTTGTCGGACTTGTCACGCATTGGAACCCACTGAAACACCAAGCAATGCAGAAGATTCGGGCGGTTCGCCACGAACAGCAAGGGTTGCGCAGGTCGTTGTTCGATGCCGAGCGCAGGTCGGCGACACCACGCCCACGTGCCAGCAAATGAGCGGGTCTCAGACTTGTTGGCAATTCGAATATGTGGGTCGATTGGCTCGACTCTGCCGAGAATCAGCCGCGACAGGATTTGTAGCAGACTTTCAGCCGCTATTCAGCGACGGTCCAGTTCCGCAAGCAACTCTCAGCGTATGTGCACGCTATCCGAAGGCGGGCAACAGAAAACAGTGAGGTGACGTACATGCAACACTCGATGAAGACGGGAGCGATGCTGGTGGCCGGAGCAGCGCTTGTAGCCGCCGGCGCGTTCGTAACAGCACTGAGCGACGAGACGGCGGGCCCCGCCGCGCCGACCGTTCTCAGCAGCAAGATGACACTCGGCGAGACCGCCACCACGACGACGGACGTTCCGTCAGCGCCTCTTACCCCGGTCGCCGAGCCCGTCCTCAAGGCGGACGTTCCCTGCGGATTCACTTCTGGCTGCTGAGCATTCGCTAGTTGTGCTCTCAAGCGGCACCTGACGCGAGTTCACACGGTAGAGGTGCGAATGTTCGGCTGAGCCCGCAGCATTTCGCACGCAAGCCAGCCATATGACGGGTGTCTTGCAAAGTGACTGCGGATCGTCATGAGCCTCTAGCGGCAACGGGAGAGGTTGGCGACTCCCAAAACCGTTGGGCAGCAACCGCCAACGAAATGTTTGCCGGCAACCCGCCATATTCGTTTCCGCCGTATCTCGACCGATACGCAGCAGCGCATCGGTCGAGATGGGGCAGGGGAGAGGCACTGATTGCCGGGATGGCTGTGGCCTGATCAACCGGCGCGTCCCGTGTCAACAGCCGGTCGGGTCGGTGGGCAGGAAATAGGTTGGACGGGATTCGGTTCGGGTTGATAGCGTGCGCGAGACCGTGACATCACACGAGGAGGTGACACCCATGAACGCAGTAACCATGTGGGTGCTCCCACTCGTATTCACGGACGAGCGATAGCCGTAGGTGTCGCCGGGAGCGCCTGAAACAAGGCAATCCCGAAAGGCAACACCATGCAATTCACCTCTGAGACATCGTCGAACGGTGTCATCGAACGTAATTTCATTCTGGACGAGATCGCCGGCGTGCTCTGGTCGCCGACATCCGAAACCGCCGGCTCACCACTGCTGGTGGCGGGGCACAGCGGCGGCATGCACAAGAAGGCGCCGGGGTTGGTAGCCAGTGCACTCCACAGCGTGACCACCGATGGGTTCACCGTCGCCGCCATCGACGCGCCTGGACATGGTGACCGGCCGCGAAACCCTCAGGATCAACGGTGGGTCGAGGCGATCCGTCAGGCTCGGGCGGCGGGCGAACCGATCGCCCCGATCGTCATCGACTTCAACATGTCGCTGGCGGAGCGTGCGGTGCCGGAATGGCAGGCGACCCTGGACGCCCTGCAGGCGCTGCCCGAGATCGGCGTCGAAGCGCCGATCGGCTACGGCGGCGTGAACTTGGGTGTCGTGACCGGGGTGATGTTGACGGCGGTCGAATCCCGCATCGCTGCACTGAGCTTCGGTGGGGTTTTCGTGGACGATGCTCTGATCGACGCCGCAGCGAAGATCACCGTCCCGGTCGAGTACCGGATTCCTTGGGACGACGAGGAATTCGACCGCACGTCCGGGGTCGCGTTGTTCGAGGCCTTCGCCTCGAAGGAGAAGACCTTGCACGCCCACTCGGGCAGGCACTACCCGGTGCCCGAATACGAGCGCGACAGCTCGGCTCGGTTCTTCGCCCGCCACCTCGGCCGGGCCGTCGACACTGCCTCGGCCTGACGTGAACAGGTCTCTGCGTCCGGCCCCGCGCCGGACGCAGAGACCGCCATTGCCGCGCTCCTGCCGGTCTGGATCGGCTCATCTGGTGTCAGCGTTTCGACCAGCACGGTCACGTTTCCGTGATCACCTTCGCGGCGAACGTCGGCTGCTCAGGGCGGCGCCCGCCCTTGAGCCAGAACGCCGAGCCCGGCTTGGCCGCCTCGCGGCGCAGCGCCGACAGCGTGCTCTTGCAGACCGCCTCCTTGATCGAGGCGACGAAACGGCCACTGAAGTACAGGCTCACCGCCGTGTCGTCCTTGCGGGCGAACTGCAGGATGCCCGACTTACGGCCCAGACTGATGCACGCTCCGGCGAACGCCTGGTCGATGACCGCAGGTGCGGTGCCTGCGATGCGGCTCAGGACGGTGTTGGCCGCCTGCGCGCCCAGCGGCGAGGCGGACTGGCAGCTCATCCGCAATGGCACGCCTGACGGGGAGGCGCAGTCGCCCGCGGCGACGATGCGCGGATCGTCCAGACTCGTCAGAGTCTCATCGGTGAGGAGTCGGCCTATCCCGTCGGTGCGCAGACCGCTGGTGGCCGCAAGGTCGGGCACACCGAAGCCCGCCGTCCAGATCGTGACCGCGCTCGGGCGCACCGCGCCGTCGGCGTAGACCACCGCGTTCGGCGTCACCTCCGTCACGACGTCGGCCTCAAGCACGTCGATCCCCAGCTTGCGCAATACCTTGGCGACCGACCGCCGTCCGGGTTCGGTCAGGTACGGCCCGAGCTGCCCGCCGCAGACCAACGTGACGTTGTGCCTCTGTTCGGCGAGCTCGGTGGCAGTCTCGATGCCGGTCAACCCGGCGCCGACGACGGTGACAGGAGCGTCAGGGCGCAGCTCGTCGATGGCGTTGCGCAGGCGCTGTGCCAGCTCCAATTCAGCAATGGGATAAGCGAATTCGGCAGCGCCGGGAACTGAGGCGGGCACGGCGGCGGTGCTGCCGACCGCGTAGATGACGTAGTCGTAGTCGAGTGCCGGACGCGTTGCCAGCTCGACGGTTCTATTGGCGGTGTCGATGCGGGTTGCGGTGTCGACCACGAGCTTGATGCCCTCGCCGAGCAGCGTGCCGTAGTCGACTGTCGCGTCGTAGTTGCCGGCCACATGCTGGTGCAGCCGGATCCGCTCGACGAACTTCGGGCGGGGGTTGACCAGCGTGATCTCGACGTCGCCGCGCATTCGCAAATGGTTGGCCGCCAGTGTTCCTGCGTAGCCGCCGCCGATGACGACGACCTTCGTGGGGGCGTGGTTATCAGTCATGCCGTAAGCCGTTCCTTCCTTGCATTCGACCGGCGTGCATGCCGGCCTCCTGATCCCCAGAACGGATCGAAGATCGCGAACTCATCCAGCGGTTTGAGAATCCCCGGGATGGGGCAGGCTGAGGCAATGGGAAAGTTCATTCGTCGTTCGACGATCCTGACCGCCGCTCTTGCGCCAATCGCCGCCCTGTCGCTAGTGGCTCCGGCAGCCGGCTCGGCGGAACCGCTCGATTGCCGGAACGGGGAGTGGTGGGATCCGGTCGCCAACGTGTGCCAACCGCCGCCGACGCCGGTTGGCTGCCAGAACGGGGAGTGGTGGGATCCGGTCGGCAATGAATGCAGGCCGCCGCTGGCGCCGTTCCCGCCGAACTGCGGGGACGGACAGTACTGGAATCCGGTGTCGAACGTCTGTCGGCCGCTTGGCCAGGTCTAGGTGGGTTATCACGGTTCCCACCTGGTAGCGATTCGGCGATGACCGAATTGTCCAAGTCGTGCGTCGCGCAGAGCTTCCCCGCGTTAATATTTGCCGATGATCGCGGGCGAGAAGGCGCCTGACTTCGCTCTTTATGATCACACCGGTCGGCCTCGGACACTGTCCGCGCTCCTTTCCGAAGGGCCGGTTGTGCTGTTCTTCTTCCCAATCGCGTCCTCACCGATCTGTACAGCCCAGGCTTGTCATTTTCGGGACCTGAGCAACGAGTTCGCCACGGTGGGCGCCCAGCGGGTGGGCATCAGCACCGACACCGTCGACAGGCAGGCCCACTTCGCCCAACAGCGCTCGTTCGACTATCCGCTGCTCTCCGACGCGGACGGCGTGGTGTCCGAGATGTTCGGGGTGCGCCGAGGCAGGCTCGCCAAGCTGCGTAAATCCGTCGTGGCGCGTGAGTCGGCCCGGCGTAGCTGGCGTGGCCGGCACACTCGGCGCCGTGGCCTGATGGCCCGACTACTGCCGGTCAGACGGGCCACGTTCGTCATCGACACCGACCGCACCGTACTCAAGGTCGTCTCCAGCGAGGTGCGCGCATCGGTGCACGCCGACCAGACCTTGTGGTTCTTGCAGAACCGCAACGTCCCGCATAGTTCGCCACATGCCCGGGAGAAGCACACCGACGCGCATCGGCAGTCGGAGGGCAAGGGCGAACCGATCGCCTTCTGGTTCACAGAACCGGAACCGTCAGACGAGCCGAGCCTGGACCGGCCAACCAAGCTGACGGCAGGCAGTACCGAATCTGGTGTCGAGCTGCCACTCGAGGCTCCGCTCGAAGCGCTTAGCACCGCAGCGAAGCCGCCGCGCTGGCCGAAAAATGATGTACGGGGCCAGATCCTGACGTGTTGCGTGGACAGCCCCTCGGTCGCAGAGATCGCCGCTCATCTGTCCTTGCCGCTCGGTGCGACGCGGTTCCTGGTCGGCGACCTGGTGACACAGGGTTACTTGCGGGTGCGCGCCACCCCCGGTGACTCGATGACAATCGACGAACGACGTGAACTGATAAGAAGGACCCTGCAGGGCCTGCGAGCACTCTGACCCGGGGGCGCCAGGTTCACTGGTAATCCTGCATATTCAAGTCCAGTGGATATTCACGATGCCATTTCACTCTCGGCGAGTTCGGCGAGTGCCTCGGTGACTGCACCCCAGCCTTCGAAGAAGCCGAGTTCCTCGTGGCGGGCGCGGAGCACCGGATCGCCATGGCGCACGATCGCCCGATAGTTCGTCCCGTCTGGATGCTCACCGAGGACGATCTCAGCGGTCATCGGCACCGGTTCCGGCGAGGCAGGTCGCCATCCGCTGTCGACCGCGTTGGTGAACACCAGCCGGGAGCCTTCTTCGACGACGAGGAACACAGAGTCTGTGTGCGGAACGAAATGGGTACCGTCGTCACTCATTTGGGTGACGAAACCTCCGCCGGGGCGTACCTGGAGTTGGTCGACGCGGGTGAGGCTCGGTGCCGGCGTCCACCACCGAGCCAGGAGGGCAGGGTCGGTCCAAGCACGCCACACCGCGTGGCGTGGCGTGGTGCCCGGATGATCCGCTCCAGCACGAGATCGAGTTCGGGATTGATTGCAGTTGTGCTCACTTGGTCTCCTCGATTTTTGTGATGAGTTGTTCAAGTCGGTCGGTGCGGGTCTCCCAGATACTTCGCTGCTCGGCGAGCCAGTCATCCACCAGGGAGAGGCGCCTACGATCGAGCGTGCAAGTCCGCACTCGGCCAGACTTTGCCGTACGGATCAATCCGTTCGCTTCGAGTGCGCGCACATGCTTCATGAACGACGGCAACGCAATTGAGAATGGCCTCGCCAGCTCGCCGACGCTCGCGGGGCCTTGACCGAGTCGCCGAATCACCGCCCGACGCGTGGGATCCGCAAGCGCGACGAAGAGGCCGTCAAGTTCGGAGTCATACTTATCCACAAGGCTAAGTATTGCATCTTGGCAACAGTTAGCGCAAGGGCTAACTGTTTGCACTCCGGCACACCCGCAGGAGCGACACGGCATTTTCTACACGCAGGCAATGCGGTCGGGGGGCAGGACACACACGGGCAGGTGATACTTCTGATGCAACATTCGGTGGGCTTAGTGGTAAGCCGCAATATTCGATTCCGCCGTACACCTCGGCGTGGAGCTTAGTTCGGGGGATGGCGGGTAGGGGACATGTTCTACCGGCCGGTATGACTGCGGCTGAGTCGGCTGGTCTGCGAGCCTGGGCGTCTCATCTCGACATCCCGGAGCGATGAGGCCAAATTTACAGCCGTTGGATCGATATGCGTGCGTTGATGTGCCACACCGAGTCGTTTTCGTTGACCTGCAAGTAGAGACCTTTCACGTCCTCGCCAACCTGGTGCTCGACAACCAACCTGGCTTCGTCCTCAACTTTCAAGAACGTGTCCATGAAGCTGGGCAGAGCGTTGGCGTCGCTGCCCGTGCCGACCGACAGTGCCTTGGCGTTGCTGGCATTGATCACGTCAGAGGTGGGCACGACATCCGCAGGAAGCGCATCCTTGACATACCGGAGGCGCGCATAGCCCGCCGGCGGCGTCAAAGTAGTCGGGATGATGGTCGGATTCGCCGGGTCCGCATAGTTGACCAGCGACATGGACGTGATGCGGTAGAGACCTGGCTTGAGCGTGACGACGCCCGTCTGGTCGTCGAGGCTGATGTTCTTGCCTTCCTCGACTTCCCGCTTGTTGAAAACGCGCGTGTCCCAGCCGGCAACCATCGGCTTGTTCGACAACGAGTACTCCGCGTAGACCGCATAGTCGTGTGTGGGCGAGTCTTGGGTTCGACTGCACGCTGCGACGGCGGCGACGCTGGCGATCAGCGCGACCACCGAAACGACCGACACGATTGAGCGAGACCGGATCATCGATGAATACTCCTCTAACCGGTGCACATCTCGGGGCAACGTGAAACGGAGCCTGACCCGGTTTGGCGGACAGTTCTTGTGTGGCAGTTGAGTATTGCGTGCTGACTGGCAGGATGGCTAGTCGCAGTCTGGATGGGGCGAAATGCTCACAGGAGATCGCCAAAGCTGCCCCCGCCGGCGCGCATGTCGTCAAGGCGTTCAACACCCTGTTCGCCGGTGTTCTGGCGGCCGGCTCAGCCGAGGGTCGCCCACTGGACGTGTTCATCGCCGGCGATGACGAGCAGGCAAAGGCGGATGTGTCGGCGTTCATCGAGAGCCTTGGACTGCGCCCACTTGACGCCGGGGAGCTGGCCATGGCACGCGCACTGGAGAACGTCGGCCTCCTCGAGATCAGCCTCGTCACCCACTCCGTCAAGCACACCAACTTCGCCCTCGGCGTCAACATTCTCAGCTGAGCGCACCAACCCTCAGAAGGACTGTCACATGCGCGTTTTCGTCACTGGCGGGACCGGCCACTCCGGTTCGTACATCATCCCCGAGCTCAGGCCATCGGACGCAGACAGATCCTTAACCTTCTGCGCGGCCAGCACCTCAGCGAGTCGGACGCACCTGGCGGGTTATTCGTTAACGCGCTCGCCGCCTCCGTCATCTCATCGCCTTGGTTAGTGAATTATCAACGTGCAGTGAGCTATTCCGGCAGCAGTGGGCATCTCAGGACGTGCGGCTGAAGGGATCGGGGAGGAAGCGCGTGAACCATCCGGTGGTGGGCCGGCTCGACTTGAATTTCGAGTCCATGGATCTGCCACCGAACCTGGCCTGCAGTTAAATGTCTACACCGCACCTGCGGGAGGTCCGACCACTGACAGTCTGGCCCTGTTGGCGTCGTGGGCCCGCCAGGAGACGTTGGCGACCGAGCTTCATGCCCCCAGCGGATAACTACCCTTCAGCTTGAGTGTGGTCATCCGTTGTCCCGCCATGCGACCACCTGCTTGAGAGACGTGAGGTCGTAACCATTGTCGGCGGTGAGTTCGGTCTGGAACAACGTGACTCCGGCGTCGCGGAAGGCATCGGCGCTGTCGGCGTTCTCCCACAGCGTCGAGCGTTCGATGTCGGCGCCGTTGCGGCCGAACGTCGCTGCCAACTCATCGACGCGGTCGCTGGACCTGCGGAACGCGTCGAGGTCCTGGAATGCATGCCAGACGTCGGCGTGCCGGGCAATGGCGGGCAGCGAGCGCTTGGGCCCCGTGCCGCCGATGAGAATCGGGAGCTTGCGCACGGGAGGCGGAATCAGTGCGGCGAGCCGGTTTTCGATGCGGATCAAGCTCTCGTCGAACAGATCGAAGCGGGACCCGAAGGTGCCGAAGTCGTAACCGTAAGTGGTGTAGTCCTTTTCGTACCATCCCGCGCCCAGGCCCAGAATGAGGCGGCCGCCGCTGATGTGGTCGACGGTGCGCGCCATGTCGGCGAGCAGGTCCGCGTTGCGGTAGCCGACGCCGGTGACGAGGAGCCCGATCTCGGCGTGCGAGGTGATCTCGCCCCACGACGCGAGCGCGGTCCAACCCTCGAAGTTGGCGACGTCAGGCTGTTCGTCGAACAGGACGGGCTTGCCGTCGACGATGCCCGCCATCGCCGGGCGGTGGAAGTGGTCGTAGCCGAAGATGACGTCGACGCCGAGGTCGTCGGCGCCCAGCACGGCTTCGCGCCATGTGGCGTAGTCGGGTGTGCCGCCGGGCTGGATCTGCACGGCAACGCGGACGGGACGGGTCATGGATGCTCCTGAGTCGGGGAGGGGGCGACTCTTCAGCCAAGTTCTCCGGGCGCGGACTTTATTCCGGATCGGAACGTCTCGGTTTTGAGCGACTCATCCCAGGATTGCCCGCGCTGCGCGCTCTGCGACCAGCATGACCGGCGCGTTGGTGTTCCCCGAAGTGATGGTGGGCATCGCCGAAGCATCGACCACTCGAAGGCCGGCGACGCGGTACACACGACAGTCAGTGTCGAGCACTGTGGCGGGCGACCGCGGCAGGCCGCGTGTGTCAAAGGCTCCCATTGCGCAGGTGCCCACCGGATGAAAGATCGTTGTGCCGAGTTCACCGGCCGCCGTCTGCAGGTCCTCGTCGCTCACCAGTTGCGGTCCGGGGAGCAATTCTTCTGGGTGATAACGGGCCAGCGACGGCGCCGCCATGATATGTCGGGTCATCCGGAGGCCGCGCACGGCGGCTTCACGATCGGCGTCAGTGGACAGGTAGTTGCACACGATCTTCGGGTAGATCAGGGGATCAGCGCTGGCTATCCGCACATGGCCACGCGAGGTGGGTCGCAGATTGCACACCGAGGGCGTGATCGCTCCGAAACGGTGCAGAGGCTCGCCGAACTTGGCCAACGACAAGGGCTGCACATGCCACTCCAGATCGGGACTGGCCAGCGCGGGGTCGCTCTTGGCGAACGCTCCCAGCGTGGAGGGCGGCATGGTCATGGGGCCTGATCGCAGCAACAGGTACTGAAGTCCCATGCCTGCACGGGTGATCCAATTCCGGTACAGGCTGTTGACGGTCCGCGCGCCCCGCACCCGGTAGACCGTTCGCAGCTGCAGGTGGTCCTGGAGATTTTCACCCACTCCTGGCAGATCGACGGCCACCGGCACCTGGTGCTGGCTGAGCAGCCCGGCCGGGCCCAGACCCGAGGCCTGCATGAGATGCGGCGACCCAATCGCCCCCGCGCTCAGGATCACCTCCCGGCGGGCTTGGACGTCGACGATCTGGCCGTCTTTGAGCAGCCGCACGCCGGTGGCGCGGTGCTGAGCTGTGGTCCAGGCACCGCGACGCTGATCGTCGTAGACCTCGTCGTTCATCAGCAGCTGCACGGCCTGGGCGTGGGTGTAGACGGTGAGATTTGATCGCCGGGCGACCGGATGCAGGAAGGCATCGGCCATCGACCAGCGACGGCCACGCCGTTGGTTGACATGGAAGTACGCACTGCCGGCGTTGTCTCCCCGGTTGAACTCGTCGATCGGGGAGATCCCTACCTGGGCAGCGGCGGCCTGCCAGGCATCCAGGATCTTCCAGCGCACCCGCGGCCGCTCGACAGCGATCTCGCCACCGACGCCGTGCCACTCGTCGGCTCCGCCGAAGTAGTCTTCCAACTGCTTGTAGATCGACAGAGTCTCGCCGGAACTGTCCGGGCCACCCCATAGCCATCGCTCGTCACCGGTGGCCTCGGCCCATAGGTCGTAATCGCTGGCTTGTCCGCGCATATGGATCATGGCGTTGATCGACGAGCTGCCGCCGATGACGCGGCCCCGCGCGTAGTGAATGCTGCGGCCCGCCAGACCTGGGTCAGGCTCGGTGGTAAAGCACCAGTCGGTGCGGGGGTTGGCAATGGTGTACAGGTAGCCCACCGGGACCTTGATCCAGAACCAGTTGTCTTTGCCGCCGGCCTCAACCAAGAGCACACGGTGATCCGGGTTGGCGCTGAGCCGGTTGGCGAGCAGGCAGCCCGCACTGCCTGCTCCGACAATGATGAAGTCGAAATCGGCGGCGGGGCTCATTTCCGGCATCGGGGGAGACTAAAGCTTGGTGGCATGTAGTTGTCGCGGAATTGGACGCGTGATCGACATGCTCACACGATGAACGCGGCGACGCCTACTTGACATAATGTGGCTTATCGGCATTTTGCTGACCAGGGAGAGCGCAGGGCTAGTCCAAATTGCCGGTGTCCCGTAAGCTTTCGACCTTCGCCTAGTGCGGAGTCACCGGGAGCATCGATGCCCAACCATCACCCCCTCACGTTCATGGCGCGGATGCGCGATGTGCAAGCCACATAAGCGTCGCGGCGTCGGCCGGTCCGCCAAGGATCCCGTCGCCGTTAAGCGCCGCATCGGATACGCCCGCCGTTACGGCCGGCACACCGTCGAACGCGGCTGATCCCTCCCGACCGTTGCTACCGCGAACTCTGCCCATTTCGTCACTGTGACGTATTGACCGCGCCTGGCTGGACGGCGCCCACGCGGCCCAAGGCGGTGGATTGCCTTCCCAGGCAACGATTTCCGCCGCAAGAAGTCATTCACTCGACCTGTTCGGCAACGGCAAGATTCGGGGCGTCAGCACCCCGTCAGTAGCGATCGAGCTCGATCAACCGTTCGTCGCTGATCCCGAAGTGATGCGCGATCTCATGGAGCACGACATGCCTGATCTCGCGGCGCAGGCGATCAGGGTCGCCGGCAGCGAGTCGCGTGATCGGCCCGGCGAAGATGCTGATCTTGTCGGGAAGCACCCCGCTGTACGTGCTGCTCCTTCGCGGCAGCGGTACGCCGCGGTACAGGCCGAGCAACGGCTGACCGTCGGGAGGCTCGTCCTCGACGATGATTTCGACGTTGCTCATCGCCGCACGGAGATCGGCCGGCAAGGAGCTCAGCGCGCCGTCAATCGCCTCATCGAACGCATCCATCTCCTGAATGGTGCCAGAATCGGTGCTGGGACAGAGACGACTTCTTCCTGGGGGCCGCTCCCCCAACGCACGAACTCGCACCTCGCGAACACGCACACAGTCGGCGGCCGACCACCCACCCCACCCCGCATGCCACCAGCAATACGTCACAGTGACGAATTGTCCTCTGGCGCAAGGCTATTGAAGCGCCGCGTCAGGTTGACACTCAACCAAGCTTCGGGTGTTTCAGCGGGTTTGGGTGGCTCCGAACGGCTTGTAGTCGAGCCGCCCCTACCAGCAGAAGTCGCACCTATTGGGCTCAAGCGCAGGCGGATTATCTCCGTCCCAAACGCCGCTCGGCAGGCTGCCTTGGTACGGAACGTTGCCCTGTTCATGTGCGACCCAGTACCAGGTGTGGCAGATGTTCATGTCCCAGTTGTAATAAACCCCGGGCCCCGCCTGGCCACCGGATCGCGGGGCCGGTTGTGGGTACTGCATGGGATCGCCTGGGCACCAATAGAATGGGCCGGAGTCGGCCTGGGCGGTACCTGCGCCCATCCCCAATGGGGCCAGCCCGAGGCCGCCCGACAGCAGGGCCATGCCAGCCATCTTCTTCATGTCGCGAGTGGTGATCATGGTTGTCCCTCCATTTGCACGGGCCGGTCGCGTAAAGGTTGCGGCCAACGACTTGGCGGATCCTTGGGGTCGCAGTTCAACCTGGATAGATTCCGCATTTCATGATGATGAACCGTGCGCGAGCCGCTGACACCAAGACCACACAGTCTGGTAAGGCTGCGGTAGGCGTTCTGGCCCTTTAGAGCCCACCTGCCGCTATCGACGCAGTTCAAAGCCTCAATGAACCCGATTTACAACCGTAGTACTAGCTGATGAGGCCGAGTTTCTCGGCGAGGTCAAGCACGGCTTCGGACCGGGCACGGGTCGGACCAACACTGCCGTCATAGGGTCCCGCGGGCGCATCCAGGCGGGCGAGCGTGCAACGCGCCTCATCGATCTCCAGCGGCGATGGGCTGAGCAGACTGTTGATCGTCTCAGCGTGTGCGAGATCCAGGCACAGCCGGCCAGTCATCCCGGCAGCTTTGGCCACCGCGGTCTCACGTGCCAGGTCGAACGCCTGGTCACGCAGAGTAGGTCCGTCGATGGGCGCAGGGAGTCCTGCAGCTCGACTGGCGATCACTAGCCTCGCACGCGGATAGGCCAACACCATCGGATCGGCACACATCCCGGTATCGCGGCGAAAGTCGCCGACCCCGAATGCAATTCGAGCACAACCCGGTGCCTTTGCGAGATCAGCAGCCGATTCGACGCCAACTGCCGACTCGACCAGCGCCACTACCGGCGTGCCGGCAGGCAACCGCACGGTGGTTGC
Source organism: Mycobacterium sp. RTGN6 (assembly GCF_033804605.1). Taxonomy (NCBI): domain Bacteria; kingdom Bacillati; phylum Actinomycetota; class Actinomycetes; order Mycobacteriales; family Mycobacteriaceae; genus Mycobacterium; species Mycobacterium sp. RTGN6. Next base: position 537,164 of record NZ_JAPZKZ010000001.1, on the reverse strand, counting down.
GGCGACGTCGTCGACCGATTCGGTCTTGGCCAGCATTACGCCGGCGAGTCCAGGCGCGCCGGCGAGTGCGTCCAAATCAGCCGTCCAGGCAGGCGTACCCGCACTGTTGATCCGCACCCATCCCTGGCCACCGGCGCACAGCCACTCGGCCACCGACTGGCGGCCTGCGGGTTTCTGAGCATCAGGCAGCCCATCCTCGATGTCGAGCACGACCGCATCGGCGCTGCCGGCGACCGCAGCTTCGAACACGTCGCGGCCATCCGGAACCCCGGGCTGCAACAGCCACGTCCGGGCTAGCGACCAGTGCGGCCTGCGGATGCGCTCCGCAACCTGCGGTGAAACCGTCACGCCGACCACCTCTCGCTCGGGCGATGTCGCATCTATCGTCATCCCCGGCAACGCGACGCGCCAGATTGCGTTCATTGTGTTCACGACATCACCGTCGGCACAGCACCGAATGTCTGACAAGTGGACCGGCAGCCCTCCCCTGTCGTGACACCGAATTGGCGGAATCGGATACGGCCCTGGCTTCCTGAGTCGCTCGCGACCTGCACGCACCATTACCGGTTGACTCGTCCGAGTTCGCTTGTACTATAGGCGAATTCAACTACCATGATGGCGTCGGTGATGGTCGAGTTGTTTGATTGGGGTTGAGACTGTCACAACTCTAGATGGAGCCGCAGCGCCCGATCGAGCTCTGCGAGCTCTGCGGGAGGGACTCGCCCGATCCGACGCCGGAGCCGCTCAGTTGCAACTGATCTGATCTGCTCGGCCTGCGCCTTGGAATCGACGGCGAGACCAGTCGTCGCGGCCGACAAGAACACCTGAAACGGATAGACGTTGGCGACGTTGCTCGTCACAGGCACGACAGTGATGACACCACGCCCAAGCCGGGTTGCCGTCGCATTGGCCCGATCGTTGCTGACGACGACCGCGGGACGCTGCTTGTTCGCTTCACTACCCTGCGCGGGGTCCAAATCGACGTGCCATATCTCACCGCGCAGCATCACCGAGCCCATCGCCCGCAGTGGTCTCCCACGCATCCCCTTCGCCGGCGGAGGACCATTCCGACCAAGCGTCGCCATACGCCTCTTCCAGCGCGGGATAACGCAGCATGCGGATCGCGCGCTGAACGCCTGAGGACCGTGACGGCAGTCCCGCTCGTTCGACGTAGGTATCCAACACCTCGATGTCTTCGTCGGAGAGACTCACACTTAGCTTCACACTCGAATGCTACCTCGGTAGCAACTCGGTAGGAACGTCTCCAAGTACGCGATTCCGGACCCGGCGCCAGCCGTTCGTGTGAATCGCCGCGATCGGCTCGCGGACTGTCATGTGGACCCGCGGGCTAGCGGGTGGCGTGCGCGAGCTTGATGGCTGCGGCTTCGATGGTGTCCTCGGAAAGGAGTACCTCGAGGGCCGCGTCGCCGAGCGGGATGAAGGAGTCTTCGCTGGCAACGCGGGACGCTACGCCAACGAAGCCTTCGTCAACGAGTGTGGCTAGTACTCCTTCGGCTACTCCGCCTGTCCTGCGGGTTTCGTCGACGACGAGCACGCGGCCGGTGGCGGTGGCCTCGCGAAGCATGTCTTCCATCGGCAGCGGAGCGAGCCAACGCAGGTCGACGACTCGGGTCGTGATGTCCAACCGTTCGAGTTTTCGGGCCACGCGCAGGCTCATCCGCAGCCCGTTACCGAAGGTGAGGATGGTGAGGTCCTCGCCGGCGCCGTAGGTGCGTGCTCGCCCGATCACGACGGGGCGTCGTGAGTACGGGGCCAACCACTGCTCGTCACCATCGACGTACAAATCCTTGGTGTGGTACAGCGCAATTGGTTCGAGGTAGAGGCATATCGATCCGGTCGCCCGCGCCGCCGCGGCGCACGCGTGCAACATGGCGGCAGCGTCGTCGGGACGCGACGGTGAGGCGATGATCACGCCGGGGATGTCCCGGATGGCGGCGATCGAATTGTCGTTGTGGAAGTGCCCGCCGAAACCCTTCTGATAGCCGTAGCCGGCGATGCGCACCACCATCGGGTTGCGGTACTGCCGGTTTGAGAAGAATTGCAGTGTTGCACCTTCGCCGCGGATCTGGTCGGCGGCGTTGTGGAGGTAGGCAAGATACTGGATCTCCGGAATCGGCAGCATTCCGGCCACCCCGGCGCCAAGGGCGAGTCCGAGGATGGATTGTTCATCGAGCAAGGTGTCGAATACCCGGGCAGGGTTGGTCTTCTTCATCAGGCCTCGAGTCACGCCGTAGACCCCACCCTTGCGGGCGACGTCTTCCCCGAAGATCAGCGCTTCGGGGTACTGCTCCAGCAAGTCGAGCAATGCCCGGTTGATAGCCAGCGCGACGGTCAGCGGCTCCTCACTTGCTGCCGTGGTCTCCCCGGCATTCGAGGTATGCGGCTCGCTAGCGGCGACCGCATCGTCGAGGCTGTCGTGCAGCGGCGCCATCACCGCAGCGGCGTTGTCGAGTTGTCGAAGCTCGCTGACGTCATTGGCGATATCGAGGACTTCGGACCGTTTGGCTTCGTAGAGGTCGCGAACCTCGGTGGCAGTGAGGATGCCATGCTCGATCAACAGTTTCGCGGTGCACAGCACCGGATCCCGGTCAAAGTCAGCAGTGATCTGCGCTGGGGTGCGGTAGCCGGGTTCGTAGTCGGAGCCGGCGTGGCCCATCAGCCGAACGGTGCGCAGGTGCAGGAAGGCCGGACGGCGATGCGTGCGAACCCAGGCGGCGGCCTCGGTCGTCACGGCGTGGGTGTTGGGCAGGTCCCAGCCGTCGGCGGCGAAGTACTCGAGTCCGCTGCGCGATGCGAAATTCGCGGCGATCCACCCACTCGGGGTGGGCACGCTGACACCGATCCCGTTGTCTTCGCACACGAGCAACAGCGGCATCGGCACCCCCTGGTAGGCGGTATGGATGGCGGTGTTGATCGCTCCGACCGCGGTCGAGTGGTTCGCAGACGCGTCCCCAAAGCTGCAGACGACGAGCGCATCTGCCGGCCACGGCGTCGCGATGCCGAGTTTTGCCGCGCGACCGATCGAGAACGCAATCCCCACCGCGCGCGGTAGGTGGGAGGAGATGGTCGAGGTCTGCGGGATGATGTTGAGGTCGTGGCGGCCGAAGACCTTGTGCCGTCCCCCGGAGATCGGTTCGGTGGTGGCGGCGACGATCCCGAGCAGTACGTCGCGCAGCGCGTCGCTCCCGGCCACCTGCCTGGCCCGCGCGAGAAAGAATGCGCCGGAACGATAGTGCAGCAGAGCGGGATCCGTCAGTTGCAGTGCGGCGGCGACCCCGGCGTTGCCCTCGTGACCTGAGGATCCGATGGTATAGAAGCCTTGCCCGCGGGACCGCAGCCACCGGGCGGCGATGTCGAGGTGACGGCTGCCCAATTGCGCATCGAAGAGGTCCAGGCAGTCCTGCCCCGTCAGGTTGGAGCCCTCGCTGAGCAGGGAGTCACGACTCGTCGGAAGAATGCGGGTGCTGTCATTCATTGCCGAGACGGCGGCGATGAAGTGTTCGTCGATCTGCTCAGCCATGGGCCCAGGCTCCTAGCATTTGCCTACGCTTACAGCCAATCACGGAAGCGCCTCGATCACGCCGTGCCCGACGAAGGAGACATCGCCGCCCACCTTTACCGTTTCAACGCTGTTCGCGCTGCCCTCTGGGAGCACGCGCAAGTTGCTTGGGCGGCCAGCGAATTGGCCCTGGTGCAGGATGAAGGTCTCGCCGCCGCGTACCAGTCCGTGGCGTAGGCGGTAGGCGCCGATGGTGCCTGCGGCGCTACCCGTGGCCACATCCTCGATGATTCCGTCGTTGTTCCAGTGCCGCACTTCGACGGCCGATTCGTCGAGCAAGACCGCAAACTGGGCGTTGGCGCCCCGGAGCATTTCCGTGATGTCGCTCGAAATTCGAGCCCGCGCCAATGCGCCCGGTCGAACCGGCACGATCAGATAGCGAAGCCCGGTGCTCACCACTTCCATCGGTAGGTCCCGATCGAGATCGCCCGGCGCAAGGTTAAAGGCAGTGGCGACCTGACCACAGTCATCAACCGAACCCAAGAACTCCGGGGCACCCTGATCTAATAGGCCCGAGTAGCCTCCAGCCGTGACCTCCGTCGTGATTTCGACTGTCTTGCTGGGTAGTTGGAACCGCCAGCCTTGTGCGCCGCCGGCTCCCGAGCGTTTGTGAAGGACCGCCGCCGCCCCAATGATCGGGTGTCCGGCGAAGGGTAATTCGTCAAGCAGATCGAAAATCCTGGCACGGACAGTGCCGGGCTGACCTGTCGGCTGGAGAAAGATGGCTTCGAAATGGCGCAACTCCTGAGTGATGCGCAGCATCTGTTCCGCACTCAGCTCACGAGCGTCGGGAAACACTGGCAGGCTGTTGCCGCCGAACGGCGATTGGCTGAAGACGTCGACGTGACTGTAAGCGAGATTCACCAGATGCTCCGTCACAGCTCAGACTTGAGACGCTCGGTGAACCGCTGTATCGCCGGCTCGTCGCGACGGTAGAAGGTCCAGCCCTTCTTGCGCGTCGCGATCAACAATTCAGCCTCGGACAGCAGGGTCAGGTGACGCGACGCCGTTGCGGCCGCGATCCCCAACTTGTCTCGAATGAAATCAGCGCACACGCCATCGCGAACGAGATCACCCTCGATCTGCGGCGGGAAGTTCGCAGCCGGATCCTTTAGCAAGGACAGGATCTCGAGCCGTACCGGGCTGGAAACGGCCTTGATTGTCTTGAGCGGCGAAACGGAGTGAGCTACCGATTCGCTATTTCGCATAAATGCAAACTAGGTGTTGTCCGACCAGGCTGTCAATCGCCGCCGCTCGATGCGCTGGCAGTGCCCCGCAGGATCTGGATGACGGAGGAATCGTCGGCGCGTCCGAGGCCGGCGCGGCGTCCGGCGAGGTAGAGCTGTTCAGACGCGGAGGCTAACGGGCTTGGGTAGGCCTTGGCGCGGGCCGCCTGAGTCACAAGGCCCATGTCCTTGACGAAAATGTCGATGGTGGAACGGATTTCGTTGTTCGGGTTGTCGATCATCCGGGCGCCGCGGTCGTCGAGCATGAACGATGCGGCGGCGCCGTGTCGGAGCACTTCCCAGGTCTCACCGGCGTCAAGGCCGAGCGCCTCGGCGTAGGCAAGGGCTTCCGCGGCAACGGCGATGTGCACACCGCACAGCAGCTGGTTGACCAGTTTTACCTTTTGCCCGTCACCAGGATGGCCGCCGACAACGGGGGCGTTGCGGGCCATCACGTCCAGCAATGGTTGCACTCTGGCCAGCGCAGTCTCCGAGCCGCTGACCATGATCAGCAGATCACCCTGCCCGGCCCTGGCGGCACCACCGGAAACGGGGGCGTCGACGATGTGCGCGCCGCTCACGGCAAGGCGCCGCGCCCAGTCTTCGACTGCAGCCGGCCCGACGGTGGCCATCAGCAGCACAACGCTGCCCGGTTTGAGTGCCGCGGCGGCCTTGCCGTCGCCGTAGAGCACTGATTCGGCTTGGTCGGCGGTGGCGACCATGAGTACCAGCACGTCCGCATTCGCCGCGACGTCGGCGATGGTGTCGGCTGGTTTTACGCCGTCGGCGCCGAGTGCGGCGACCTTCTCGCGGTCGATGTCGAAAGCGGTCACGGTGTGCCCGGCCTGCGCGACGCAGGACGCCATCGGGGCGCCCATCGCTCCCAGACCGATCCATCCGACGTTGGTCATACCTGTTGTCTTCCTTTGGAGTTGGTGCCCGCGAAGAGGTCGACGACGTCGGCCAGGGTGTTGTCGTCACCGACGTTGCCGGCGAAGACGACGTAGGGGGTTCCAACCGCTTCGGGGGCTGCTTCGATGGGGCGAAACACCGACACCATGCCGGGCAGGAGCTGGCCGACGACCTCGGCGCGCCGGATGCCCAACCCTCGGACGGCGACGTCGTGGGAGGTGATGCCGCCTTTGGCGACCACCCAGGCGGGGCGAGCCGCAAGAGCGGCCTTGACCACGTCGACGACGGCGGTGGACACGGTGCGGGAAATGGCCAGACTGTCGTCGGCGTCGCCGCCCCGCAGCAGGGTGCGGCTGGTGAAGAGCAGCACATCGGAGGTGGCCAGTGCCTCGGCGACCTGCTCGCCGATCTCGGCGACGTGAGCGTTGCGCCGCTCGGGGTCGAGCAGGGTGGTTACGTGCAGTTCGTTCTCGGTCAGGCCGCCACGTTGCTGTGCCGCCGCGACTTGACGGCTCGTCAGGCCGACGTGCGAGCCGACGACGACGAGACCGTGGCCGCCGGGGCGACCGCTCGGCCAGATCTGCGCCGCTGTCAGCGGTCCTTGCGGCTCGAGCCCGGCGAGCGCGCGCACGAACGACGGACCGCACCGGTACCCGAACCACCGACCGCGCCGCTGCGCCTCGAGCAGAGCGAGCACGACGATCTCCAGGTCGGCGTAGTCGGTGGCGTTCACCACGACCCACGCGCCGCCGGTGACCGCCGCAAGGAGATCGGCGACGCGCTCGGGTCCACCCTCGCGGATGTCGGTCAAGCTGATCGAATGAACCTGGTCGGCGGCGATCATGCCGCTGCTCTTCTCGGCGACGAACTCGCGCAGGTTCGACGAGGTGTAGCCGAACGTAGCGTCCTTGGCGAACTCACTCCCCCCGACCGGGACGGGTTGACCCGACACGACGGCCCAGTGGATGTCGCCAGCCGTGAATCGGCCGGCCTCGAAGTAGGCGGGCGCCAGCAGCACGCCGTCGAATCCGGTGCCGGTGACCCGGCGCCGCGCCGCGTCGATGGCCTGCATCTCGGCGAAGACGTGGCCGCGGAGGGTGGAATCGCTGCGGCTGACGACCTCGACGGGTGCGCCCAAGGTCTGACCCAAAGTGAACAGGCTGGAGCCGACACTGGTGCTTAGTTCGACGGCGGTGTCCTGGGGCAGGCTGCGGGTGTTGGTCAACACGAAGCAGGTGGAACCGGGTTCGGCCAAACCGGCCGCGTATTCAGCGTCCTCGAACACCGTGACCACCGAGACGTCGTGCACCGTCTGAGATCCGGTGGGGTCGTCGTCGAGCACGGCGATCCGGCGCCCGGCTGCCGTGTTGGCGGCCCTGATCCGATCCCGCGCCCCGGGTTCGTGGCGCACCGGCGGGGCGGCGGCAAGGACTTCCTCGGCCTGGATAGAGACGATCACGAGATCTGCAGTCCGCCATTGATGTCGTAGGTCGCCGCGGTGATGTAGCCGGCGTCCTCGCTCATCAGGAAGGTCATCAGGGCGGCAACCTCTTGGACGGTGCCAACCCGGCCAAGGGGAATGTCGGCGCTCATCTGAGCCTTGCGCTCGTCGGTCAGCGTGCCACCCATGATGTCGGTGTCGACCGGCCCGGGGGCCACCGAATTCACCGTGATGTTGTGCGGGCCCAGCTCGCGGGCCAACGCCCGCGAGAACCCCACCACCGCCGCCTTGGACGCGCTGTAGGGCACTTTCGAATACGTCCCGCCCCCACGCTGCGCGGAAATCGACGAGACACTGACGATCCGGCCGACGCCCGCCGCGATCATGGCGGGCAACACACGCTGGGTGACCAGGAACGTGCCACGCATGTTGACGTTGAACACCCGGTCCCATTCGGCCGGTGTGACGTCGAGGAACTCGGTCGGTGAGCTGACCCCGGCGACGTTGGCCAGCCCGATGATCGGCGGCAGGGTCGACTCGACCTGCGCGATGGCCGCTTCCACCGACGTCTCGTCGGAGATGTCGGCGCCCACCCCCAGCGCGGACACCGAGTACTTGTCTGCCACCTCGGCGGCTGCCAGCTTGGCGGCGACCCCGTCGATGTCGAGGATCGCCACCGACCATCCGTCGTGAGCCAGCCGGTCGGCGGTGGCGCGGCCGATACCGCGGGGGGACGCGCCGCCGGTGATGACGGCCGTGCGCTCGATCGGCAACGGAGCACTCATGACAGGACTTCCTTGACGTGCGCGTCCTCGTCCGCGCCGGTCGGCACCTTCCCGGCGTCGATCGTCCGGCCGTACAGGTAGGTGGCGACGGCGGTGATCGCCAACACCGCCGCCAGCATCAGCAACCCGTACTTTGAATCTCCGGTCAGGTCGACCAATGCACCGACCGCGTACGGCGAGGCGAATCCGCCCAGGTTGCCCAGCGAGTTGATCAGCGCGATGCCGGACGCTGCGGCGGCCCCCGCCAGTGCGGCGGACGGCAGCTCCCAGAACGGTGAGATCGCTCCGAAGATGCCCATCGCCGCGACGCAGATCGCGGCCAACGCCAGGACCGGACTGGTCTGGATGAGGAACCCGGAGCCGACCAGACCGACGGCGGCCAGCAACATGGCCCCCGAGGTATGACCGACGCGTTCCCCGGTGCGGTCCGAGTGCCGACTCCACAAGTAGACGAAGACCGCGGCACACACGTACGGAATGGGGACGATGAATCCGACCTGCGTTGTCGAGAGCTCACCCATGGCCTTGACGATGGACGGCAGCCACAGGCTCAGCCCGTAGATGCCCATCACCAGACCGAAGTAGAGGGCCGCGAAGATCAGCGCGCGTGGATCCTTCAGACCGGCCATGAAGCTGTGCTTGTGTCCGGTCCCCTTGGCCGCGTCTTCGGAGTCCATCTTGTTCTGCAGCCAGGTGCGTTCCTCGACGGTCAGCCACATCGCGTCCTTGGGGTGATCCGTCATTGCCTTCAGCGCTACGGCGGCCATCAGCATCGCGGGAACGCCCTCGACGATGTACATCCACTGCCACCCGGCCAGACCGAGGATGCCGTCCATCTTGAGCAGCAGGCCCGAGATCGGTGCGCCGATCGCGTTGGCGATCGGCTGGGCAAGGATGAAGATCCCGAGCACCGCGACCCGTTGGCGGGCGGGGAACCAGAACGTCAAGTACAGGATGATCGCGGGGAAGAACCCGGCCTCCGCGGCGCCCAACAGGAATCGGATGATGTAAAAGGTGAGCTCGTTGCTCACTGCCGCCATGGCAGTGGCGAAGAACCCCCACGTGATCAGGATTCGGGCGATCCACTTGCGGGCACCGAACCGCAGCATGCCGGCGTTGCTTGGGATCTCGAAGATGGCATACCCGATGAAGAAGATCCCAGCGCCCAGCCCGAAAGCGGTTGCGCTGAGGCCGATGTCCTCGCTCATCGTCAGCTTCGCGAAGCCGACGTTGTTCCGATCGAGGAACGCGATGAAGTACAGAAAGACGATCAGCGGCAACACCCGCCGCTTGACCTTGCGGATCGTGCGATCGCCCAATTCACCCAGTGATTCGACGGATGTTCGGGATGCGGCCATGGTGGTCTCCAATCAGGTAGCTGGACGGAAGGGATGGATGGTCAGCGCTGGTCCGAGTGGAGGACGTACCGGCGCAGATCGGCTTCTGTTTGGTTCATGTGGGCCTCCATGGCGTCCCGACTCCGCTCGGGATCGCCGGCGGTGAGCGCCTCGAGAATCAATTCGTGTGCGGCGATGGCATTGAGCTGGATCTCCGGGAAGGCCGACGTCTCGGTGCGCGCCTTGACCAACAGATTTCCGAACGGCTCAAACATGAAGGGGATGAACATGTTTGCGGTCGCGTGCATGATCACGTCGTGAAAGGCGATGTCCGCTTCGACAAGGAGATCGACCCGGTTCAACCTGTTGGCCATCCGCATCTCCTCGATGCTGGCGGCAAGTGAGTCGAGATCCTCCTTCGACCGGTTGGTGGCCGCCAACTGTGCCGCACCGACCTCGACGATCCGCCGGGCTTCGATCAAACGTTCCGATACCCGGCCGGTCGGCGAATGGCGTTCCTCGATGCGTACGACGGCATCCAGCGAGGTCCAGGCCAGCGGTGGGTTGACGAAGGTGCCGCGACCGCGACGGATGGTCACGATGTTCTGCGACCGCAGGATTCGTACGGCTTCACGGACCGTCAGTCGGCTCATCCCGTACTTCAGGGCCAACTCCCCCTCCGAGGGCAGGACCGATTCGACCGGGATCTGGCCGTCAACGATCGACTCGAGAAGCATGTCCGCAAGTTCCTCGGGAAGTGCCACCGGACCACCTCTCATCTGACGTCTGATGTCTGACGTCCTGAGTGTGACCCTGCACACATCTGATGTCAAGTGTGATCTGAAGAAGCTCGAGACTGGCACCGGTACCGAGGCCGAACGCCGCTGTCGACGAGTCGAGACGAGTTCGGAACTACGATGCTCGCGTGAGCACAGACCTAACCGCGGCGCACGCCGCGGTGGATGAAGCCGTCGCAATCCTGCGGGAGGGGCGCGCGCGGCCGCACGAGCGGATTGCGAAGGCGGCCAAGGACTTCCTCACCGACGTCGACCTGGCCAGCGAGTCGGCGATGCGCCGCTCGCTCGCGGCATCCACTCCGGAGATTGGCTTCTACGGCGAGGAGGGCGGCGGCGCGGCGCTCGATTCGGGCAAGGTTTGGGTCGCGGATCCGCTCGACGGCACCGTCAACTACGCGACCGGGTCACCGCTGTGCGGAGTGATGCTTGGCCTGCTCGAGGACGGCGTGCCGACACTGGGCGTGATCGATCTGCCGTTCCTCGGCGTGCGGATTGACTCGGGTGCCGTCGCCGACGTTGCGTCGATCGAGGACGGGATCATCGGGATGGGCGACGCGTTTCACCGGGGCGGCACCCGGATGGACGCGTACCTCGACCTGACTATGACCGTGCACCGACGGGCCTTGCGCTTTCGCTGCGTCGGCGCGGCGTCGGTGCTCTGGACCTGGCTCGCCAGTGGCCAGATCCAGGGCATGCTGCTCGCCCACAACAACCCGTACGACGTCGTCGCCGGGCATGCGATCGCTCGCGCAGCGGGAGCGATATGCACCGACTACGCGGGCGCCCCGCTGACCCTGGAGTCGAGTGGAGCCATGGCGGCAGTCCCCGGCATTCAGCCTGAACTCGTCAGCCTCGCCGCCGATCTCGCGGCGGCAGCGCGAGACAGCTGACAGCCCAGTCCCCCACCATCTCGCACCCCCTTCGGCGCAGCCGATTCCTTACCTGGTCGGAAGGTCGATCAAATGCCGGGTCAGGTTCAGTAGCTCATCGCGAAGTGTGTCGTCGTCGAGAACAGCGACGAGCGGGTGCATGACGGCGCTGCCGATGGCTCCGCGCAGCATCGCCGCGCGGAGTAGGGCTTGGGGGCCCGTTTCGTCACCGATCAGCGCGAGGTAGAGGCGTTCCAAGAACTCGTGGAAGGGTGTGTGCTCGCCGAGGAATCGGATGACGACCGGATCGAATTGCAGAACGCTCACGATGCGGCGGTTCTCGACGGCCAGTTCGATGACCCGGGTGAGTAGCAACTCGCGTCCCCGCGCGCGGTTTCCCTCGGCCTCGGCGGCCTCGGCGGCCTCTAGCGCCTCCTCCAGCCGGGCGAGCTGCATCTCGGTGACAGCGACGACGATTTCGTCCTTGGTCTTAAATCGGTAGTAGACAGCGCCTTTCGCCACGCCGACGGCGTCCGCGATCATCTGCAACGACGTGCCGCTGACGCCGTGCTCGGCGAACAGGTCGAGCGCTGCGGCCAGGATGCGGAGCTCCGCAGCGTTGCGCGGTTTGGCCCGCAGCTGGTGGGCGCCGGGTTCTGCGGGAGTCACCCTCAGATGTTAGCCGATCGGCTATTGACATCCTTAGCCGATCGGCTAACGTGGCGTCTTAGCCGATCGGCTAAGGATCTGGAGGAGTCGAGGGAATGCCCGAAAAGGCCAACGACAAGCGCTATCGCGTCGCGCAGTGGGGCACCGGCCACAGTGGGATGCCCGCGCTACGAGCCCTGATCGAACACCCGACATTCGACCTGGTCGGCGTCAGGGTGTACTCAGACAAGAAGGCGGGCCGCGACGCCGGCGAACTGTGCGGAACCGGTCCCACGGGAGTCATCGCCACCACTAACATCGAGGACATCGTCGCGGCCCAACCGGACTGCGTGGTGTACATGCCCGTTGGGCCCGACTTCAACGACATCTGCCGGCTGCTCGGGTCGGGGATCAACATCTCGACGTTGCTGGAGCACTTTCACGACCCAGCGACCCTCGATCCCGAAGTTCGTGCGCGGATCGAGGACGCCTGCGAACGCGGCGGCGCATCGATCTACAGCTCGGGACCCAGCCCTGGGTTCGTCACGGAATCGCTGCCGCTCCTGCTGACGTCGATCGAACGGCGACTGGATTGCTACCGGATCGAAGAGTACGCCGACATGTCCCACCGCAACTCGCCGGAGATGTTCGCGCTGTTGGGCTTTGGCGGCGCACCGGACGCGGTGGACGTCGACCTCATCGGGCAGGGTGCTGGCGTGGCGTATGGGTCGTCACTGCGCCGGCTCGCCGACGCGCTGTCACTCGAATTCGATGACGTCATCGTGACGACCGAGGTGGCGACGGCCACCAAACCCGTCTCGACCGCGGTGGGCACCATCGACGCAGGCACCTTGGCCGCATGGCGGATCGAAATCAGCGGCGTACGCGATGGGAAGCCGCTGATGCAGATGGTGCCAACCTGGTACCTGACAACGGATCTCGAGCCGCCCTGGGAAATCCCCTTCGCCGGACAGGGCTGGCGGGTCAAGATCGACGGTGACCTACCTCTGGACGTCTCCATCAAATTCGCGTGGGACACGCCAGAGCAGGGAGCGCACCAGGGCTATGGCAACGCCAACCGTCCCATCAACGCGGTGCCCAACGTCTGCGAGGCACCGCCCGGCATCCTGTCCACCTTCGCATTGCCCCAAATCGTTTCGAAACTGCGCTGATTCAAGGAGACACGTCACCATGCTCGTGAACGATCCAACCGTCACTCTCGAAGTAGAGGCACACGGCTTTCCCGAAGAATCACGCGACACCGCTCAGTTGGACTGGGCACTTGTTGCCAGCGTCGTCGGCGACGACGGGAAGCACTACTGGTTCAACATCGGCGCGATGTCCCTGCGCGAGGCTTGGGGCAACATCGACTTCTGGGCGATGTCGGTGCGGTCCGAAAAGGGGCAGGTCGTTTCGCCGCCGGGGTCGGTCCACAAGGTGGCCGACTTCCCGCCGGCTACGACGACCGACTGGCATTTTCAGCCGCGCGGAGCACTCACCTCCAAGATCGAAGACGATCACGTGTGGGTGAACATGGGCGACTTCAACATCGAATGCCGACCGAACGAAAAGACTTGGCACTACACCGTTTCCGACGAGGCCTCAGGAATTTCCGGCGAATGGGTGCACACCGGCACCGGCTTCCCGACCTGGTACGGCAAAGAGACGCCGCAGATCTACACTCCGCACTGCATTTCCTATGGGTACTTCTGGCCGGGCACCCTCGAAGGCACGCTGACACTCGAGGGCCGAACGGTGAAGTTCAAGGGCGCAGCCGTGCGGGAACGCTACTACGCCGTGGACACCTGCCCAGCCGAGGTCGGTGGCTGGCATGACTGGCTCTGGTTCCACTTCGATGAGATGTCCGGCGCGCTGGATGAGATGAAGATCAGCCAGCACAAGGACATGTCGCTCTACCTCACTGAGGAACAGCAGTACATTCCCGAGGCCGACTTCGAAATCACCCATCATGACTGGGCATGGTTCGAATCCAACGGTGTCTTCATCCCCACCCGCTACACCGTGACCGCGCAGACCGAGGCCGGCGTCTTGGAGATCGGAGCCACTGCCGTAAGCGCCTATGCCGCAAGCGGTATCCGCGACGTCCCGGACTCCCCCACGATCCTGCTGGACTGGGAAGAAATCGTCGGCACGTTCACTTACAGGGACGGCCGCAAGAAGACGCTCACCAATGGTTTCGGCGGAACCCTGATCCGGCAGTGGCGGCCCTATCCGAGCAGCCAGCTCACCGGACTCGACGTCAAGGTCGGCGCTCCGCCGCGGATATAGCCGAATCGCGGTCTGCGCCGCCCTCGCGGGAGTACGTCCTGTCGAACAGGACTTCGTTGGTGTGGATCGTGTCGAAGTACTCGCGCACTGACCGAATCCTGCCGTTCTGCACCTCGACGGCGAAGAAGTTGCGGTTGTCGTAGACCTTGCCCTTCGGCGACACTCCGCGTACCTCGGTCTCGACCGCGACGCGGTCGTCCTCCGCTGTACTACTGGTGACCGTCAGTCGAATCCCGCCTGGCATGGCGGCCCCGACCATGGAGACCATGCCGACGATCTCGTCCTTGCGATATGTGCCCGCCAGCGGGAGATACTCCGGGTTTCCCGACACCCACCACACGGCGTTCTCGTCCATCAGGTCCAACGCGGCGTCCAGACGCCCGGCCGAGAGGTTCTCGAAGAAGCTCAACACCATCTTCTTGTTGTCGTCCGCGCTCATGCTCGCACTCCTCGTTGATTCCGGGCCCCGCGCCCAGTTTTGACACTAAGTGTCAGTATAGGGACTAAGTAACTATACTGACACTGCGGCGAAGGAATTGGGTCGCACCTGAGGAGTGACGTGGTTACCAAGACGAGAAGTATCGCGCGGGCAGCCGTTCGCGCCGAGCTGGCCCAAGTGGCCTTCGATTTGTTCCGCCGCAACGGTTTTGACCGGGTCACCATCAATGACCTGGCTGATGCCGCAGGAGTTTCGCGCAGTACCTTCCTGCGCTACTTCGACACCAAGGAGGAAGCCGTCCTCGGCGCCTTGGAGGCCCAGGGCGAACAACTCGCCGACGCCCTGCGCGCTCGACCCGCGGGCGAGGACGATTGGATCGCGCTGCGCCGCGCGATGGACACCATCGTTGAGGGGTACCGCGTCGACCCGCCCGGCGCCCTGGCAACGGCCCGTCTGATCCAGGAGACGCCCGCGTTGCAAGCACGGCGCCTCGAGCAGCAGTGCGCCTGGCGTCCCGCTCTGGTCGAAGCCCTCGCCGAGCGCATTGACCCCACACCGCCCGCGGGCCTCGCCCTCATGGTGCGGGCTGCCGCCGCCCTTGACTGTCTGGATGTCGCGGTCCATCAGTGGACCGCCGCCGGCGGTGAGCTTGACCTCGGCCAACTGCTCGACCAGGCCTTCGCCGCGCTCGCACCGCCGCGACGACGGCGTCGAAGGTAGCGAGGCGAACTCCAGCTAGCCAACGCGAGTTATTGTGTACCGACCCGGTGGCGCTACGGACTGGCCCCGATCGTGATCCTGTAGAAGAACGGCCAACTGAAGGGCCCCGACCCCACTCCGCGTTGCTCGACTCGTTGAAAACCAGCCTCGCCGAACAGGTTACGCAGTTCCTCAGCAGTCGGCTGGTGCAATCGATTGACCCAGCCCTCGCCGATCCGGCCGAGCGGCCCAGGCATCGCGAATGGCTGGGTGACGACTCCGACGGCGGCGATCCCACCCGGTGCCAGCACCCTGCGAAACTCCGCGAGCGCAGCGGGCTGATCGAAGAAGTGAAACGCCGTCGTGGTGACGACGGCATCCACGGAACCATCGGGCAGCGGCAGGTCCTCCGCAGTGCCCACGATCCACCGCACCGTCGCCGAGCGGGCCTTGGCCTTCTCCAACATCCCCGCCGAGGCATCGACGCCCACCACTTCGTCCGGCCGTAGCTCGCGTTGGATGCGGTCCGCGAGAATACCTGTCCCGCAGCCGACGTCGACGATGCGACGAGCTCCCCGAGCGCGCAACTCCGCCACGATCGCGTCCTGCGGGGGGCGGTACACGCAGCTCTGAAGCCAGGGCATGTCGTAGAAGCGCGCAAACTTGTCGAATGCCGGCGCGACGCCGTCGGCGAAGCGCCCACGTGAACTGGTCATGGCTCAACCCTACGGAAGGTGCTGTCGTCGATCGGCTTCACCGGGCATACGGGCATGCCAGTTCCACGCCAGAGGGCACGTGGGACTGGACTTGGGACCGAGTCACGTACGGCACGGCCAGTGCGCACGCTTCGCGTGCGTCCCACATGGAACCCCACAACCGCACCGTGCCATCGCTGCCTGCGGAGGCCAACTGGGCGCCGTCGGGACTGAACCCGACCTCGGACACGTTGACAGGAAACCGGTTACCCGTAGGGTCTGCGACGTCGTGGCCCGTCAGCGGGTCACCGATCTGCTGGCGGGTGGCGACGTCCCACAGCCGGACCGTCCCGTCGCCACCGCCGGAGGCCAGCCACGTTCCGTCGGGGCTAAATGCCACCGAGTTGACCATTGGCCCGTGACCGACCAGCGGGTCTCCACTCAGGCGGCCGGTGTCTGGGTCCCACAATCGGATGCTGCCGTCGGCGTCGGCGGACGCGAGCAGGTGCCCATCGGGGCTGAAGTCCACCGACGACACGTGGTAGGTGACGCCAGTGAGGGGATCACCAATTCGCCGGTGAGCCTGGGGGTCCCACAGTCGGATGGTCCCGTCGCTACCGCCGGAGGCCAGCCGGGTGCCGTCAGTGCTGAACGCAAGCGAAGAAACACCATTTGAATGGCCAACGAGCGCGTCTCCAATCTGTCGGCGGCCGACTGGATCCCACAACTGGATGGTGTCGTCATCAACTCCAAACGCCAGCAATCGTCCGTCGGGGCTGAACGCCAGCGAGGCCACCCCACGCACGTGACTGACCAGGGGCGCCCCGATCTGCTTGCGCGTGACGACCTCCCACAGCCGAACCGTTTGATCCCCGCTGGCCGTCGCCAACGTATGGCCATCGGGGCTGAACGCCACCGAGGTCACATAACTCATGTGCCCTGTGAGTGGTTCGCCGATCTGCTCGCGCGTCGAGGGATTCCAGAGTCGCACGGGTCCGTCGGTGCCACCGGACGCCAACACGAGGCCGTCTGGACTGAATGCGATCGAAGACACCCCGCCAAGGTGGTGATCGAGCGGTTCACCGATGGGCTTCGTGCCTGCGGTATCCCACCGTCGCACCGTACGATCGCCGCTCGCCGAGGCGAAGGAGCGACCGTCAGGGCTGAACGCCACCGCAGACACCGAATCGGTATGGCCAAGAAGCGGCTCACCAATCTGCTTGCGCGTGGCGACATCCCACAGTCGCACCGTTCGATCGGCGCCCGCAGACGCCAACGAACGACCGTCAGGACTGAACGCCACCGCAGACACCTCGCCGGAGTCGGCATCGATTGGGTCACCGATCAGCCGACGAGTCGTCGGATCCCAGAACCGCACCATGCCGTCGGCGCCTGCAGACGCCAACAATCGGCCGTCAGGACTGAACGCCACCGAATCCACCCAGGCGATGTGACCCGTCAGCGCCTCGCCGATCGACTTGCCGCTCAGGGGATCCCACAGCCGCACGGTCCCATCGCCATCGCCGGTGGCCAGTATTCGGCCGTCGGCACTGAATGCCACTGAGGTGGTGGAACCGGCCAGCGGTTGGCCGATCTGCTCGCGCGTGTTGACGTTCCAGAGCCGCAACACCCCGTCGCTGCCGGCGGAGGTCAACCGAGTACCGTCGGGACTGAAGGCCAGCGCGCTCACGGAGATCGTCTCGAATGGAATCTCGCCTAGGCCCGCGGTGATTCCGTCACCGATCACTTTGCCGCTCAAGGCATCCCACAGCCTGACCGTTCCGCGTTCGTCTGCGGAGGCCAACAGGCGACCGTCGGGGCTGAACGCGACCGCACCGACGGCGCTGTCGTGTCCAGTGAGTGGGTCGCCGATCGGCTGGCCACTGTCGGCATCCCACAATCGCACCGTCCGATCGGCGGAAGCGGACGCGAGCCGGGTCCCGTCGGGACTGAACGCTACCGAAGACACCGAGCCATCATGGCCGGCAAGCGGTTCCCGCACCTGTTGCGCAGCGTGCCGACTGAAGGCGACGCGCGCATCGATCAGAGCGTCGGTGGCCTGCCACCGCGGGGTGGGAGTGGCCTGGCTGCTCTCAGCGGCAAGAGCCATGGCGAGCGCGGCATTGCTCTTGGCTGCATCCCGCGATGCGGTCGCTAATCCGAGCGCCACCGCCTCGTTGCGCTGCTCTACGGCGACTTGTCGCTGACGATCCGCCTCCTGCCGCTGTCTGAACGCGACACCCGCCGCGACGACCGCGAGCACGGTCAAGACGACGAGTGCGGCGATGGCGACGCGGCGCAGCCGACGGTACTTTCGCTGTTCGCGCAGATCATCGCTGGACAGCTCGGATTTGGGCTTGCCGTGAATCGGCGCCGCCAGGTCAATGAGTTTCTCGCGGAAAAGCGGCTCCGCTGGATTCCACGGAGCATCGGCGCTGACGTCGACATAGAAGGGTTGGGCAGCGAAGACCCCTGCCCGGCCGAGCACGGGGAGGATGACGTCGGAACGACGTGCGTCGAAGCACACCGCGCCGTCGTCCCATTCCAGGTGCCCATCGGCCACCACCAGCATCAGGTTGTCGCTCCCCCGATGCTCGATCCAGTGAGTCACCTCCTTGTTGACCCAGACGGACTCAACGGAGTGCGTGGACAGCACCACGATCATGTATCGGGAGCGATCCATCGCGTCGACGACATTGGCCCACAGGTCGGGGCTGGCGGTCAGATCTGTGGCGTCACGGAACACCGACAGCGCCCGCAATTTGCCAAGCCGTCGGCCAATACGGTGCAGTCCCTTCTGAATTCCGGCCGCGACCGGCCGATCATCGTGGTCGTAGGAGATGAACGCGTCGTAGTCGAACGACACCCCTTGCGGTCCAATCGCCACTCCAGGACCATCCGCAGCCAGAGCGCACATAGGTCATTTTCTCCGCTCGTCACATCCCGTGTGCCGGAGTGAACGGAATTGCCGGAGCCACCCCACGGCACACGCGTCAGTGTCGCGCCGCTCGACATGCCTGCAATGAGTAGTTGGGTACTCATTCACTCTCGACACTGATCAAGACTCGACGACGGTCATGGTTGGAACTCGACGGCCGCCGCCTTGTACGCATCCCCGACCTTGTCGATCGTGATCTGCAGGCGCCATGCCCTGGGTTCCGGATGCGGCTTCCCAACGGCGGTGGTGGTGGTGACGGTGGCCGCGACGAATACCTTGGCCCGGGTGCCAATCAGCGATACGAGATGCGCATCGGTGACGATCCCCGTGCTGACCGACTGTGCGTCACGGACTACCTGCTTGAAGTCTGCGGAGCGTTGCAAGAAGCTCTCGTAGAACTCTCCGGTGGCTCCATCGAGCACACGCGCAACATCGGCGTCGACGGTTTGAAAGTTGATGGTGGTGAGGTTCGTCGCGGCAGTCTTGGCCGCGTCGACGTAGGGCATGGAACGTGACGCCGGGTCGACCGGCGGCGGCACGAGGACGGAAGCCGTTGTGGTGGCCTGTGCTGGTGATGCGGGCTCGGTTTGCCTCGTTCCCAACGTGTTCTGCACCCACGGGCCACCGAATAGTAGGGCCGCGGTGATCACGCCGACGACGACGCAGGCGAGACTCACCAACGCTGCGAGCGCCCAGTAGCTTCGTTGGACGGGCTTCTCGGCGCCACTCGGCGTCGGCTGCCAATACGGATCATTCTCGTCAGACACATATCCCCCCGGGCATGTGGGGGCAATCCTACTCCCGGGGCATTCAGGCCGAATTGCGTTGAGGCACGGGGCTCAACCAGCGGTGGTGCGCTCGTCCACCACGTAGGCCCGCGTTGCGGCTCGATCGAGGAAGTTCTCTTCGTCTCGGGCAATCTCGTCGCCGCCAAGACTGGTCATCCAGGCAGATAGGTCGTCCCGGTCCGCGAAGGCGAGTTCGGTCATGCAGTCAAAGGTGATCTCATCGCCTTCGATGTTGAAGGCGTCCCCGCGCTGGATGTAGTTGCGCTTGTAGACAATCGGCGTGAATGCCTTGCTCAGCACGAGCGGTACGTGGTTGTGCTCGTAGTAGTCGGCGAACTCCTCCGCCGACAGGCCGGGCTTGCGCTTCAGGTATCCGAAAACCTTGATCATCGGCACTCCTGGATGAACCGTCGGTTGTATCCGAGACCCCGTCAAAGATCACTATGATGCTAACATAGGAAAAAAGACAAAGCGGGCACGATGTGTAACGCCGGACGTGGTCTTTTGGCGCGGGACGGCGTCCCTTGACGTGCCGCTCGACCATCCCGCGAATACTCAGACCCCGACCTGCCGCATGATGGCGGTGAGGAACCCACGGAGGGCACATGGCTTCGAGCGTGCGGAACGCTGTCGTCACCGGCGGTAGCGGTGGCATCGGAAAGGCTTGCGGCCGAACACTGGTCGAACGCGGTTACGACGTCATCCTGACGGCCCGCCGCGAGGGCCCGCTACGCGCGGCGGCCGAGGACATCGGCGCGCGCTGGGTAGCGGCAGATGCCTCGGACCCCGCCGCATTCGCCGCGGCACTCGCCGACCTGCCTCGAGTGGATCTGTTGGTTCACGCTGCGGGCGTGCTCGGCGGCACGTATGCGCGCAAACAGACCTTCGAGCAGTGGCGAACCATCATGTCCGCCAATCTCGATTCGTGCTTCGTCGTGACGGCGGCCGCCCTTCCGCTGATGCAGGCGGGGTCTCGTTTCGTCTTCGTCTCGTCCTCCGCCGCGCACGAGCCGATGCCGGCGCGCACCGCGTACTCGGCTTCGAAGGCGGGTATGAACGCGTTCGCCCGTGCGCTGGCCCTAGAGGTCGACCGCGACGGCATCAGCGTCAACATCGTCACGCCCGGCCCGGTGGAAACCGAGCTGCTGCAGGATGTTCCATTCGAGATGTACGCCATCACCGCCCACGACCTGGCCGAGACGGTCGTCTGGCTGGACACCGTCCCGTCCTCCGTCGACCTGCCCGAGATCCGGCTCAACGCGGTGACCCGC
This sequence comes from Mycobacterium sp. RTGN6, assembly GCF_033804605.1. Lineage (NCBI taxonomy): Bacteria > Bacillati > Actinomycetota > Actinomycetes > Mycobacteriales > Mycobacteriaceae > Mycobacterium > Mycobacterium sp. RTGN6. Next base: position 516,450 of record NZ_JAPZKZ010000001.1, on the reverse strand, counting down.
GGACCTTCGGCGCGCCCGCCGATCGTGCCGCGGGAAGTCAAGCGTCGCGCCGCGCACACCTGAGCCAGCCACCGATTGGACGCCCCGACTCATGCCTGAAGCTCAGCTGTCGCCCGCCGACGAGCCGGTCGCGTTCGGCCGCAGGTTGACGATGCTGGCCGCCGCCGACCCAGACGGTCGCGCGCTGGTGGTGGTCGCCAGAGACGGCTCCGAACGAACACTGACCTGGAGCAGCCTCGATCGCGCGGCCAATCAGTGGGGCCGGGTGCTCGAGTCGGCATCGGTGAGCCAGGGTGCGATGGTCGCACTCTCGACTCCCAACTCGATCGAGCTCGTCGTGGCCGCGCTGGCCGCATGGAAGGTCGGAGCGGTGCCCGTCCCGATGCGGTGGGACCTGCCCGACTGGGAACAACAGCGCCTTCTCGACGTCATCGACCCCGCCCTGGTGCTCAGCGAGGCGAACCTGACGGCGTTGGCGGACATCGCGCGGGGCGAGTCCGGTTCGCCGCTGCCCGAGGTTGTTTCGCCTGCCGTCAACGGCATCTGCAGCTCCGGGTCGACCGGGCTGCCCAAGATCATCCTCAATTCGGCGCCCGCGCTGTGGACGCCGCTGCTCGGGATGCCCTTCATCGCGCAGTGGGCGCCGGTGAGCCTGCCGCAGACGATCCTCGTACCCGCACCGCTCTACCACACCAACGGATTCGCCACCCTGAGTTCCCTGCTCAGCGGCGATCAACTGGTGGTTCTCGAGAAGTTCGACGCCGCACTGGTTCTCGACTCGATCGAGCGGCACCGCATCTCGACTTTCACCGCAACGCCCACGATGCTGGCGCGCATCGCCGACCTCCCCGGCGTCGAGGACCGCGACCTGTCGAGCGTCGCGTGGATACTGCAAGGCGCCGCGGTGATGCCGCAGAAGCTGCTTCGCCGATGGTTCGAGTTGCTCAGCCCCGAGCGCGTCGTCATGGCCTACGGCATGACCGAGAACCTCGGGCTCACCGCGCTCCGAGGCGACGAGTGGTTGAAGCATCCCGGCAGCGTCGGACGGGGCTTCCGCGACACCGACATTCGCGTCGTCGACGATGACGGCAATACCGTCGGCCCCGACACCCTCGGCGAGATCTTCCTGCGCGCCCCGATGAACGACCAGTACCGCTACCTCGGTGGCGCGCCGCCGCTGCCAACGACACCAGACGGTTTCACCTCAGCTGGCGACCTCGGCACGCTAGACGCCGACGGCTACCTGTACATCGCGGATCGTCGCACCGACATGATCATCACGGGCGGGGCCAACGTGTTTCCCGCCGAGGTGGAATCCGCGCTCATCGACCATCCCGAGATCGCCGACGTCGTCGTGCTCGGAATCGCCGACGAACAGTGGGGCCGACGCGTGCACGCCGTGGTTCAGGCGACCGACGTCCGCCACCCACCGACCGAGCAAGCGGTGATCCGTTTCGCGAAGGACCGGCTCGCCGCGTACAAGGTGCCCAAGACGGTGGAGTTCATCGACGAGATTCCCCGGACGGCAGCGACGAAGGTCAACCGCTCGGCGATGGTGCAAGCGCGTGAGCCCAATGCATAGGTTGCATAATTAGTCATGCGAAAAAGGCCCGCGGAGCCGAACACTAGCTCCTCGGGCACCGTCGAGCGCTACCCACGGCCGCGCCTGCTCATCGTTGCGCTTGGGCTGGTGGCGTTGACCGTCGCCGTGCTCCAGACCGCCGTGGTCCCGGTACTGGGCATCATCGCCACCCAGCTGCACGCCTCCCCCGTCGCCGTCAGCTGGGCCGTGACCGCGAACCTGCTCGCGGCGGCCGCATCGACGCCGCTCATCGGACGGCTCGCCGACCTGCACAACAAGAAGCACGTCCTGCTCGCCGTGCTCGTCATCGTGCTCGTCGGATCGCTGTTGGCGGCGACGACGTCCTCGCTCGCACTGCTGATCGTGGCGCGCGTGCTGCAGGGCGTCTCGTTCTCGCTGTACCCAATCTGCGTCGCGATCCTGCGCGACGAGCTTCCCGAGGAAGCCGTCGTGCGCGCGCTCGCCGTGTTGTCCGGCACGCTGGGCTTCGGCGGTGGCACCGGCCTGGTCGTGACCGGTCTGCTGGTCGACGGCAACGCCGGCTACCACCGGGTGTTCTGGCTGACGACGGGATTCACCGTCGCCGTGATCGTCCTGGCGCTGGTGGTTATCCCGTCCCGCCCGAGAAGTACTGAGGGAACGATCGATTGGCTTGGTGCGCTGGGACTGGCCACCGGGCTGTCGGCGATGCTACTGGCGATCACTCAGGGCAATTCGTGGGGCTGGGTGTCGCCGGCGACCCTCGGAACGGCCGCCATCGCCGTCGTCGTGTTGGCGGCGTGGTGGAGGTGGGAACGCCGACAACGTCATCCGCTGGTGTCGATCGAGATGCTGACCCGGCGCCCGGTCCTGCTGACCAACCTGGCCACGGTGTTCGTGGGAATGGGCCTGTACTTCGGATTCCTCGGCCTGACCCAGTTCGTCCAGATCGACCGCGCCGCAGCCGGATACGGCTTCAGTGCGTCGGTGCTCCACGCGAGCGTGGTGTTCCTTTTGCCCGGGGCCATCACCGGTTTCGTCACCGCGACGCTGTCCGGCAGGTTCATCGACCGCTTCGGTGCCAGGCCCGTCCTGGTGTCGGGCGCGCTGACGGGCATCGTCGGCTTCCTCTGGCTGGCCCTGGCGCACTCGCTGCCGTGGCAGGTGATCGCCGCGGGCATCTTGGTGAACGCCTACATCAGCCTCGGCTACGGGGCACTGCCCGCGTTGGTGGTCAGCGAGGTCGACGGCGACGAGACCGGGGTCGCGACCGGGGTCAACGCCATCGCCCGGACCGTCGGCAGTTCGATCGCCGCCGCCGCGGTGGCCGTGCTACTCGGCCGATCCGCGGGGGCCACCGGGCTGCCCTCCGAGCACGCGTTCGTCGCGATCTTCCTCGCTGGCGCGGTGACCGCCGGGCTGGCGATGGTGCTGATCGCCTTGTCTCGCAGTCGACGGGACACGCGGACAGCCGAGGCGACCATCGAGTCGCGCGCGATGAATCACGAGTGGGGCTGAACGGTCGGCTAACGCACGAAACCGCGACTGCAGCAACTCGGCGGAATCGCTAAGCTGGCTCCTTTCCCACCAGGAGGCCAGATGTCCGCCGACGTGACACCCGCGCCACCCCCTGCGCCGCCCAAATCCGCAGGTCACATCCGGCTGACCTCGCATAGCGGCGGCCACGGCGCCCCCGTGCTGAAGTGGGACGCCGACACCGCCGCCGAGCGTGGACCCGTCGTCGGAACCACCACCACGCGCGCGCACCGCAACGTCATCGGCACCCACAGCGGCTCGTACGGCGTCTACCGTGCGCTGGCGGTCGCGGCGGGCACGCTGTCCCGTGAGCATCGCGCCGACCTCACCAACACCTCACCGACCGACGTCGTCGGTCCGCATCCGCAGTGGGGCGAACCCGGCAAGATCACGAGCCTCGACCCATGGGGCGCGATGGTGGCCGACGCGTTCGCCGCCGAGTTGGCCGCGGGCTACGACATTCGCCCGACCATCGCGGTGACCAAGGCGCACGTGACGCTGCCCGAAGTCGGCGAGGCCATCGAGAAGGGCCGCCTGCGACCCGACGGACGCATGCTGCTGGACAGCGGCGCCGCCATGGTCACCAAGGCGGCCATCGAGCCCGTCTGGTACCTCCCCGGGGTGGCGCAGCGGTTCGGATGCAGCGAAACCGACCTTCGCCGTGCGCTGTTCGAGGAGACCGGCGGCATGTACCCCGAGCTCGTCACGCGCTCCGACCTCGAGGTGTTCCTCCCACCCATCGGCGGTCAGACCGTCTACGTCTTCGGCGACGTGCACGACCTCGCCGACCCCGCCGTGGAGTTGACCGCCCGTGTCCACGACGAGTGCAACGGCTCCGACGTCTTCGGCTCGGACATCTGCACCTGCCGGCCCTACCTGACGCACGCCATCGAGGAGTGCATTCTCGGCGCCCAACGCGGCGGCGTGGGACTGGTGGCCTACTCGCGCAAGGAGGGCCGCGCGCTCGGCGAGGTGACGAAGTTCCTGGTGTACAACGCCCGCAAACGCCAAGAGGGCGGTGACACCGCCGCCGAGTACTTCGCGCGCACGGAATGCGTTGCGGGGGTGCAGGACATGCGCTTCCAGGAGTTGATGCCCGACGTGCTGCACTGGCTCGGCATCCGCAAGATCCACCGCCTCGTGTCGATGAGCAACATGAAGTACGACGCCATCACGGGCTCTGGCATCGAGGTCGGTGAGCGGGTGAACATCCCCGAGGACCTCATCCCACCCGACGCGCGCGTCGAGATCGACGCCAAGATGGCCGCGGGCTACTTCACGCCAGGACCGGTGCCCGACGCGCTGGAGTTGAAGAAGGCCAAGGGCCGAGGGCTCGATTGATGAACGTCGTCACCACCACCGCGACCGATCGGGCCGACGGTGCGGCCGCAGTGTTGCGCAGCACGGCGACGGTACGGGAGCGGGCGCGCTACCTCACCGATCGCGCGCGCCGCGGCGAGTCGCGCTGGTTCACCCTCGACGACTCGGCCCTGTCACGCACGGCGGACGAGGTCGCCGACGTCACCCACACCCGCTTCCCCGACCTGAACATCCCGTTCCACAGCCGCTGGCGTCACTTCGAAGCCGGCGGGATCGACCGCACCGCCGACCTCGACGTGCACGAGGCGATCGATCTCGCCATCGTCAGCGTCCTGCTCGACGCAGGCGCTGGCCCGGACTGGCGCTACGACGAAGCGCAGAGCGGGCAGCGCTTCACCCGTTCCGAGGGACTCGGCGTGGCCAGCTGGCACGCCTTCACCGCCGGTCTGTTCTCCAGCGATCCCGCGACCCCACGTCAAGCCGACGCGGCGGGGCTGCGGGGCTTGGACGTCGACCGGCTGGCGGATGCGTTTCAGGTCGGGCGAGCGAATCCGTTGGTGGGCTTGGCAGGTCGCGTGTCCGTGTTGCACCGGCTCGGCGACGCGCTGGCCCGCCAGCCCGAGGTCTTCGGCGCGCACGGCCGACCGAGTGGCCTGTTCGACACGATGGTCGCGGCGCCAGGGCCCGTGACGGCGCCCGCCCTGCTGACCCAGGTGCTGAACTCCTTCTCGTCGATCTGGCCCGCGCACAACGTGATCGGCGGCGAGCCCGTCGGCGACTGTTGGCGCCACGACGCTGTACCCGGCCCTGGCCTGACGGCGGGTTGGGTGCCGTTTCACAAGCTGTCGCAGTGGCTGACGTACTCGCTGCTCGAGCCGTTCGGCAGGGCCGGAGTTCACGTCGAGGACGTCGACGCGCTGACCGGGCTGCCCGAATACCGCAACGGCGGCCTGTTGCTCGACACCGGGGCGATCGCGCTGCGCGACCCCGCCTTCGCCGACCGGACGTGGGCGGTGAGCGACGAACTCGTGGTCGAGTGGCGAGCCCTTACGGTGGCGCTGCTCGACGAACTGGCGCCCATGGTGCGGGCCCGCCTCGGCGTCGACGACCAACGAATGCCGTTGGCGTGCGTGCTCGAAGGCGGAACCTGGGCGGCTGGCCGGGTGCTCGCCGTGCGCCTGCGGGGCGGGCTACCCCCGCTCTCCATCGACAGCGACGGGACGGTGTTCTGACCCGATGGGCACGGTTCATCTGATCGACCACCCCCTCATCCAGCACAAACTGACGTTGATGCGCCGAAAGGACGCCTCCACCAACAGTTTTCGCCAGCTGCTCCACGAAGTGTCGGCATTGATGGCCTACGAGGTGCTGCGCGACATCCCGATGCACGAGATCGACGTCGAGACACCGCTGGAGCGCACGGTCGGCAAGGTCATCGACGGCAAGAAGCTGGTGTTCGCATCCATCCTCCGTGCGGGTGCGGGCATTCTCGACGGCATGCTCACCGTGGTGCCCGGCGCGCGCGTCGGCCACATCGGGCTGTACCGCGACCCCAAGACACTCGGCGCCGTCGAGTACTACTACAAGATGCCGGGCGAGCTGCACGAACGCGACGTCGTCGTGGTCGACCCGATGCTGGCCACCGGCAACTCTGCGGTCGCCGCCGTGGAACGGCTCAAGGAGAGCAGGCCGAAGTCCATCAAGTTCGTGTGTCTCTTGACGTGCCCCGAGGGCCTCGCCGCCATGGACGACGCTCACCCCGACGTCCCGATCTACACCGCAGCCATCGACCGCCAACTCGACGGACACGGCTACATCCTGCCCGGCCTCGGCGACGCCGGTGACCGCATCTTCGGCACCAAGTGAGCCGCGTCGGCGCTGAGCCGGGCCACCGGAGCACCGTACCCCCGTGACAGGATGAGGCCATGACACTGGTTCTGGTGCACGGCAATCCAGAGACCGAGGCGATCTGGGGCCCGCTGGTCGCAGCGCTGGGGCGCGCCGACGTGGTGACGTTGTCGCCGCCGGGGTTCGGTGCCCCGCTTCCAGACGGGTTCGACGCGACGTTCATCGCCTACCGCGACTGGCTGGAGCAGGAGCTCGTGAACATCGGCGGGACCATCGACCTGGTCGGCCACGACTGGGGCGGCGGCCACGTCGTCAACGCCGTCATGCACCGGCCTGAACTCGTCCGCAGCTGGGTCAGCGACGTGCTCGGCATCTTCGACGCCGACTACGTGTGGCACGACATGGCCCAGCTGTGGCAGACGCCGGACGTCGGCGAAGCGGCGATCGAGGCCATGATGAGCGGCACCGAACAGGAGCGGGCCGATCGACTGGCCGCGCTCGGCATCGGCGACGACGTCGCCACGGCCCTCGCGGCTGGCCTAAACGCCGACATGGGTGAGGCGATACTGAAGCTCTACCGCTCCGCGGCGCAGCCTGCGGCCGCCACCGCCGGTCGTGAACTCGAAGTCGCCGCGGCGCGGCCCGGACTGTCGATACTCGCCACCGAGGACCACTACGTCGGGTCACCCGAGGTGCGCCGCCGGGCTGCTGACCGGGCCGGAGCGCGGACCGAGGTGTTCGAAGGCCTCGGCCACTGGTGGATGGTCGAGGATCCCGACCGCGCGGCTGCCGCGCTCACCGCGTTCTGGGCGTCGGTTTAACCGTTCGGGCCGCGGCGCGAAGCGCAATAGACTCGCGAGCGATGTCCGAGAACCCACTGCTGGCCAGCCTGCTCGCCGCGGTCAGCGCCACCCCCGACGACGTCCCGTTGCGCCTGCACGTCGCCGAGCTGCTCGCGGGTGCGGGTCGGCTTCCCGAGGCGCTCGCGCAGTGCTCGGAGGCGCTGCAGCGGGCACCGGGTGACGCCGCGGCGCTCGCGCTGCTGCAGCGGCTCACCGCGGCGCTATCCGGCGGCTCGCCAACGGATGAGCCCGGTGCGCAACCGGCGGCCGACGGACCCACGTTCGACTGGTCGCAGGCCGAGGACCAGGTGGCCGACGTGGAGGTCCCCGAGGCGGTGCTCGCCAACGAAGACACCCCGAGCGCGGTCGTCGAGGACATCGAACGGCCGTCGGTCCGGCTCGCCGACGTCGGTGGCATGGAGCACGTCAAGGAACGCCTGGAGTTGACGTTCCTCGGCCCCATGCGCAACCCGGAACTCGCAAAGGCCTTCGGCGCGAGCATGTCCGGAGGACTGCTGCTGTACGGGCCGCCCGGTTGCGGCAAGACGTTCATCGCGCGTGCGATCGCGGGTGAACTCGGCGCTCGGTTCTATCCCGTCGGCATCGCTGACGTGCTCGACATGTGGGTGGGCCGCAGCGAACGCAACCTCGCCGAGATCTTCGCCGCCGCCCGCCGCAACGCACCGTGCGTGCTGTTCTTCGACGAGCTCGACGCACTCGGTCAGAAGCGGAGCAACCTTCAGTTCTCGTCGAGCCTGCGCAACACCGTCAACCAGCTGCTCGCCGAGCTCGACTCCTTCGGCGGAGACAACGACGGCGTCTTCGTCTTGGGCGCCACCAACCATCCGTGGGACGTCGACTCGGCCTTGCGTCGTCCCGGCCGGTTCGACCGGATGCTCCTGGTGCTTCCGCCGGACAGCGCGGCCCGCCAGGCGATCCTGCGGTATCACCTCCGTGATCGGCCTGCCGGCGACGTCGACGTCGCACAAGTCGCCAAACTCACCGAGCACTACTCCGGCGCCGATCTCGCTCACATCATCTCGACGGCAGCAGAACGCGCACTTGCGGAGTCGATGCGATCGGGCAGGCTGGTGCCACTCACCACCAAGGACGTCGAATCCGCTGCCCGCGAGGTGAAGCCGAGCACTGGGCCGTGGTTCGTGACGGCCCGCAACGTCGTCACGTTCGCGAACACCGACGGCAGCTACGACGACCTCGCGGCGTACCTGCGTCGCAACAAGCGGCTCTGACGTCCGACTCGTGGCCGACCGGGAATCCCTCGAGCGCATCGACGACCTGCGTGCGATCGGTCGGTCGTCGGAGGCCGAGGCGTTGCTCCGAACCGCGCTGCTCGAAGAGCCGCAGGACTCACAGTTGCTATGGCGGCTCGCCGCGGTGCTGCTCGTCGCCAAGCGCCCCGCCGAGGGGGTCGCCGCCGCAGCGGCCGCGGTCGCCGCCGACCCCGCGAATCCGAATGCGCATCGCTTGCACGGCCTTCTGCTCGCCGAGCTCGGTCACCTTCCACAGGCGTTGCACGCGGCGTACACCGCGGTCACGCAGGCCCCGGAGCACGCACACACGGCCGTCGCGTACTCGTACGTACTCGGCTGCGCCAGGCGCTACCCGGACGCTGCCGCGGTCGCCCGGCGCGCCGTCGAACTCGCGCCCCACGACACCGAGCCGCACGCACAGGTCGGAGACATCGCGTTGGCCTCCGGTGACCGCGCCACGGCGCGGCGGGCGTACTCCGAGGTGCTGCGCCTCGACCCCGCGCACGCGGGAGCGCGCCGCAACCTCGCCGCCTTGGACCACGTCGGCCACCGCCCGCGCGAGGCGCTTCGAGGGCTCGTCGAAGCGGGCCGGATGGACCCCGATGTACCGGAGGTCCTTACGCTCGTCACCGCGGTGATGTGGCAGCTCAGCTGGCGCATGCGGATCGGGCTCGTCGTCGCCCTGATTCCGTTGTTGATCATCTCGACGACGTCTGACAGTGCGCCGTGGCCAACCCGAGTCGTCGGCGTCGCCATCATCGTGCTCGCGGGCATCGCCGCGTGGTGGCACCTCCGCGAGTTGCCTCGCGGCACTCATACCGTCGTCTTCGCCGCCATCCGACGGGACGGGCTGCTCGTTGTCACCTACGTGTTCATCGCGATCTGTTTGCTCGCCTACGTCGTCGTTGCGATCACGGGCTACGCGCCGGCAGCCGCGATCATCTGGCCGCTCGCCATCCTGCTGGCCATCATCGCCGTGCTGTCGCGGATGCTCACTGCGACAAGGCGTTCCGGTTCGGGCCGCCGCTGAGCGAGGCCGAGCCTGCGAATATCGCTGGCGCCTGCGAAGTTCCTGGCGATACGCTGCGCGAATGGCCGATTTCGCCGCCCTCGAGCGAATCGACAACCTGCGCATGATCGGTCGGTCGTCGGACGCCGAGGAGTTGATCCGCACCGGACTCGCCGAGGAGCCGCAGGACGCCCAGTTGCTGTGGCGCCTCGGCGCCGTGTTGCAGGCCGACATGCGCTACGCCGAGGGACTGCACGCGGCGCAGGCGGCCGTCGCCGCCGACCCGGGCAGTCCGGACGCCCACCGGGAGTACGGCGTGCTGCTGGCCGAGACCGGCGACTTCGCGGGCGCCGTGGCCGCCGCGGAAACCGCCGTCGACCTGGCCCCCGTCCACGCGCACACGATCCTGGCCTACTCATACGTGTTGGGACTGGCCAAGCGCTACCCGGAAGCGGCCGAGCTTGCGCGCAAGGCAGTCGAACTCGCGCCACACGACCCCGCGACACACGGCCAGCTTGGGGACGTCGCCTTGATGTCGGGTGACCGCGCAGGCGCGCGCCGCGCGTACCAGGAGGTGTTGCGGCTCGACCCCGAGCACGCCGCCGCGCGCAAGGCCCTCGCGAGTGTGGACCTGCTCAGCGCCCGCCAGCGGGCAGCCCTGATCGGTGTCGTCTCCGCGGGTCGGCTCGACCCGAACACGCCAGGGCTCATGCCGCTAGTGACCGCCATTCTGTCGGAACTCAATTGGCGGATGCGGGCGATGTTGGTTCTGGCGTATCTCCCGGTGATGACGATCGCCAGTAACCACGACGGTGCGCCTTCGTGGGACACGCGCTACGCCGCGTTGGCGGTGCTCGCGGTATCGGGCGCCGTCGTCTGGTGGCACGCGCGTGCGCTGCCACGGGGCTCGCACACGGTGCTGCTCGCCGCACTGCGTGGGGACGGCAACTTGAAGACCTTCTACGGCATGGTCGTACTCGGCCTGATCGCGTACGCGGCCATCGCGGTCACGGGTCGGGCACCGTACGTACCGACGATGTGGACCGTCGCCATCATCATGATCGTCTTCACCATCGCCTCGATCTACTACAACCATCGGCCACCGGGGTGAGCCGACGGGTGGGCGTCACTTCAGCGGAAGCCCGGTGATCGCCCTGGCCATGACGAGTCGCTGAATCTCGCTGGTGCCCTCGAAGATCGTGAAGATCTTCGCGTCGCGGTGCATCCGCTCGACCGGATAATCCCGCGTATACCCGTTGCCGCCAAGGATCTGGATAGCCTCGTCGGTGACGTACACGGCGGCTTCGCTGGCCGCGAGCTTCGCCATGGATCCCTCGGCGTTCATGAACGGCTTGTCGTTGCGGGCCATCCATCCGGCCCGCCACACCAGCAGCCGGGCGGCGTCGATTCGGGTCTTCATGTCGACGAGCTTGAAGGCGATGGCCTGGAAGTCGCCGATCTTGCGGCCGAATTGTTCGCGCTGTTGCGCGTACTCCAGTGCGTATTCATATGCTGCGCGGGCCACACCCAGCGCCATCGCGCCCACGGTCGGCCGCGTTCGCTCGAAGGTCTTCATCGCGGCCTGTCCGGCGGAGCTCTTGCCCTCCTTCGTCCGCGCGAGGCGCTCGTCGAACTTGTCCTTGCCGCCGATGATCAGCCGACCGGGGATCCGCACGTCGTCGAGCACCACCTCCGCGGTGTGCGACGCCCGGATCCCGTGCTTCTTGAACTTCTGCCCTTGACTGAATCCCTTTGTGCCAGGGGGGATGATGAACGTGGCCTGCCCGCGGGACCCGAGTTCCGGGTCCACCGATGCGACGACGATGTGCACGTTCGCGATGCCGCCGTTGGTCGCCCACGTCTTCGTTCCGTTGATGAGCCACTCGTCGGTCGCCTCTTGGTAGCGGGCCCGCGTGATGATGGCGGCGACGTCGGAACCCGCGCCCGGCTCCGACGCGCAGAACGACGCGAGCTGGGGATCGTCGATCGTGCCGAACATCTGGGGAAGCCACTCCCCCATTTGTTCGGGTGTTCCGGTGGCGGCCAACGACGCCGCCGCCAGCCCTGTGCCCAGGATCGACAGTGCGATGCCGGCGTCGCCCCAGAAGAGCTCCTCGAATACCGCCAGCATGCCGAGCCCGCTGGGCTCGGCGGCCTGCGTGGCGAAGAGTTCCATCGAGTACAGCCCGACCTTCGCGGCCTCCTGGATGATCGGCCACGGCGTTTCCTCGCGTTCGTCCCACTCGGCCGCCGCGGGGCGAACGACCTGCTCGGCGAAGTCGTGTACCCAGTCGCGAACCTGGATGACGTCATCCGATAGTTCGAGCGAAAACGACATGGCGACTGGTCCTTTCGGTGGTCCATTCAAGGTCGGAGAAACCGTGTTTGGGCGCGCACTAGCTACCCAAGACACTCGTTCGGTGAACAACCGTACACTGACCGCCCGCGCGTGGCCATCCAAGGGTGCCGCCCACGGTCCGCGGCCATTGTTTCGGTTTGACGAATATTACGATCGGCCGTAATAATCGCCGGCATGACCGCATCCGTGCTCCTGGTCGCCGTCGTCGTGTTCCTGGCCTGCGCGAGCCTCGGTGGCAGCCTGTACGAGGGCCTCGTGCTCGACCCCATCTGGCCCAACCGCCCCGCGATCATTCAGCCCAAGCACGGTGGCGTGTCGCGACGGAGGTTCTGGATACCAATCCACACGCTCTTCGAGGTGGCGCTCGTCGCCGCGGTCGTCGTCACCTGGGGCGACGGCGACGTCCGCACCGCGATGCTGGTCGCGCTGATCAGCCACGCGGTCATGCGCGCGTGGTCACTGGTCGACTTCGTGCCAAAGGCCGTCGGATTCGAGAAGGCGGACCCCGCCACCATCGACCGGGCGGTGGCGGTGCGGTGGACACGTCGCAGCCTGCTGCGGCTGCCGCTAGACGTGATCACGTGCGTCGCCGCCCTCACTGCGCTGGTGCTGGCGGCATGAGCGAGAAGCCTTCGCGCGCAGAACTACTCGCGACGCTGCGACGCGCCGGTCGCGATCACAGTGACGCGACCGTCCTGTTCCACTCCGCACTCGCCAGTGAACTCGGATTGCATCCCACCGACTACAAGGCGCTTGGCGTTTTGGACAGGCTCGGCCCAATGAGCGCGGGCGAACTGGGCCGCTACACCCGTCTGGCCGCCGCGTCGGTGACCAACCTCGTCGACCGGCTCGAGAGCAAGGGCTACGTGCGCCGCGAAGCCGACCCAACCGACCGCCGCCGGGTGCTGTTACACGCCGACGTCTCGGAGTTATCGGGCAACGAGTTCTTCGCGTCATGGCAACGCTCCGCGGCCCGGATGTGGGAGCGTTACACCGACAGCGAACTGGCCGTCATCCTGGACTTCCTGGGCGATACCGCCGAACGGTTGCGGGCGCGAACCGAGGCGATCGTCACCAGCGGGGTCAGGACCGCCACCAGACAGGGACGACGACATGCCGGACGAGCGGACTGAGCCGACCGGCTCCGCGTCGGGCATCGCCGCTCGGTACGCGTTGGCGCTGACGTCCGCGCAACTCATGACGGCCGCGGAGGTCGCCGCGGTGGTGATCTCGTTGAGCAGCCAATCCGTTGGCGAGGCCAGCGCGCTACTCACGAAAGCCAATTTCGTCATCCTGATCGGCCTCGTCGTGGCCTCACTCGTCGCCACCGCAGCATGCGCCCACTGGAGCATCGCCCCGTGCCTGGACTGGTTCGTCGCGGGGCTCGAGCCGAACGCCGCCCAACGACGCCACGCGATCAACCTCGTCCGACGCGAGACCGTCATGTTGTTGACGACATGGGCCATCAGCGGAGCCGTGTTCGTCGTCGCCAATGTGCGCTCCGGCGTCAGCGCGACCGCGCTACTCGTGGTTGGGGTGCTATTCGGCGCCACCTCCAGCGTGAGCACCAGCCTGCTCTTCTCTCAGCGCATCTACCGACCGATCGTCGCCGCCGCGAACGTGGACTTCACCAGCCGCACGACCGCACCCGGGGTGGTCCCGCGCCTGGTGCTGATGTGGCTCGTCAACGCGGCCCTGCCGAGCATCGCCGTCGCCCTGCTCATCGTGTGCCACGCGAACGGCTGGTTCATTCCCTCGACGGCGTCGCTCGTCATTCCCGTCGCGGTGATGACGATCGTGTCGGTGCTACTCGGACTGCGCGCGCTGATTCTGGTGTCTCGGTCGATATCCGACCCCATCAACGACGTCGTCGACGCGATGGCCGAGGTCGAGCGGGGGCAGCTGGGCCGAACGGTCGACGTGTACGAACAATCCGAGATCGGGCGGCTCCAACACGGGTTCAACCGCATGGTCACCGGGCTCGCCGAGCGCGACCGGCTGCGCGAGCTCTTCGGCCGCCACGTCGGACCCGACGTCGCGCGGTTGGCCGTCGAAGCCGGCGAGTCGCCTACGAGCGAGCTACGCGACGTCGCCGTCCTCTTCATCGACCTCGCCGACTCGACCCAACTAGCCACGAACCGCACACCCCAAGAGGTGGCCGACATACTCAACGCGTTCTTCCGCATCGTGGTGGCCGCCGTGGACGAACGCGGGGGGCTGATCAACAAGTTCCAGGGTGACGCGGCGCTCGCCGTCTTCGGTGCCCCCATCCAGACCGACGACGCCGCGACGGCCGCACTCGAGACCGCCCGCGCGCTGAGCGCAGACCTCACGACGTTGCCGTCGGTCGACTTCGGCATCGGGGTGTCCGCGGGACCGGTATTCGCAGGCAACATCGGCGCCGAGAACCGCTACGAGTACACCGTGATCGGCGACCCCGTCAACGAGGCCGCCCGCCTGGCCGATGCCGCGAAGACGATGCCAGAGCGCACCGCCGCCTCCGGCGCCGCCATCGAACGCGCAGACCCGCGGGAACGGCACAGGTGGACGAATCACGACTCCGTGGTGCTGCGCGGTCGCGCCGAAGCGACGCAGATCTCCGTCCCGCACCGCGAGAATGGCGGCCATGACTGAACTCCAACCGTTCCGCATCGCGGTACCCGACGACGTGCTGGCCGACCTTCGGACCCGACTGCGCGCCACGCGGTGGCCCGAGGCCGAATGCGTCGCCGACTGGAGCCAGGGCATCCCGTTGGCCTACACGCGCGAACTCGCGGACTACTGGGCGACCGACTACGACTGGCGTACTCGCGAGGTCGCGTTGAATCGCTTCGATCAGTACACCACCGAAATCGACTCTCTCGGAATCCATTTCATCCACCAACGCTCCCCGCACGCCGACGCCTTCCCCTTGGTCATCACCCACGGCTGGCCCGGGTCGATCGTCGAGTTCAGCAAGGTCATCGAGCCGCTGACGAACCCGACCGCCCATGGCGGGCGGGCCGACCAGGCCTTCCACGTGGTGTGCCCCTCGCTGCCCGGCTACGGGTTCACCGAGAAGCCCAGCGCGACCGGTTGGAACGTCGCGCGCATCGCACGGGCCTGGGACACGCTGATGGTCCGCCTCGGCTACGACCAGTACGGGGCACAGGGCGGCGACTGGGGCGGTGCCGTCACCGCTGAGATCGGACGCAACGTCGGCCACTGCGTGGCCATCCACACCAACTTCCCGATCGGCGCCCCCACGGAGCAGGCCAAGACGAACCCCACCGACGAGGACAAGGCCGCGTTCGCCGGGCTGAACCACTATCGAACCCAGGACAACGGCTACTTCAAGCAGCAGGCCACGCGGCCGCAGACGCTGGGCTACGGGCTGGTGGACTCCCCCGCGGCGCAGCTCGCGTGGATCGTGGAGAAGTTCTGGTCGTGGACCGACTGCGATGGCCATCCCGAGAATGCGCTCAGCCGAGACGAAATGCTCGACAACGTGACGCTCTACTGGGTGACCGCGACCGGCGCGTCGTCGGCGCGCCTGTACTGGGAGAGCATGGCCGCCTTCGGTTCGCTCGGTCGCGTCGAGCTACCAACCGGGGTGGCGTCGTTCCCCAAGGAGATCGGGCCGACGCCGCGGTCGTGGTGCGAGCAGAACTACAACATCACCCACTGGACGACGATGCCGCGCGGCGGGCACTTCGCGGCGTTCGAGCAACCGGAGCTGTTCGTCGAGGACGTGCGAACGTTCTTCGACACGGTGCGCTGAGACCGCTGCGCGGTCACTCGTCCGGGCGGTGGATGTCACTTCCTCGCGCCCGAAGGACGAAGGCGGCGACGGCGAGCACCAGCACCACGCCGCCGAGGATGCCAATCTCGACGGCGGCGCGGGAGAACGCCGGACCCTCCTCCAGCAGTTTCGCGGCCTCGACCGACAGCACAACGATCTCCTTGATAGCGGCCAGGATTCCCACGACCAGGAAAGGCTCGATGACGATCTCGTGCGATCGCAGACACACCCGCACCGCGTAGAGCAACTCCACGAAGATGAAGATCAGCAGCAGTCCGTCGAGGAGGTCCAACATGAGGGTCGAGACAGGGGTGTCCCTCAGCCGCAGCAATGTACTGACCTGAGCAACGATGAGCGCCGCGGAGCCGAGCACGAGAACGACTGCGATGGCCCAGTAGATCGCGTCTTCCGCCCAGCCGAGCACGCGGTCGGCGAGGCGTTGGCGCCCTACCGCTTCTGCGTCAGGCTCCTCCTTGGCCATCGCCTCACGCATGACTGCTCCCTTCGAGCGTGCTGCGCGGGTACCCGCGGAGGGCATCGGTCGAAACGACTCAGGAACCGGCGCTAGCGTGCAACGCATGACCGCCGCCTTCGACGTCCGCCCGGCCGGGGCCGACGAACTGCCACTCGTCGAGCCACTGTGGGTCGCCGTGCATCACCAGCATGCGAAGACCATGCCCGAGTTGGCGCCGTACGTGAGCGACGCCCAGACGTGGGCGGTCCGCAGCGCGCTATACCTGGAACTGCTCGCGAAGCCGGACACGTTACTGGTGCTGGCCTTCGACGGTGAGACGGCGATCGGCTACGGGCTGGCCCACGTGATGGAGGTCGACGACACCTGGATTCCCGACACCTGGCAGACCGGTTCGCGGATCGGCGAGATCGAGTCGCTCAGCGTGCTCCCGAAGTACCGCGGCAGCGGACTGGGCTCGGTGCTGCTCGACGCACTCGAACGCCATCTGCGGGCCCGGGACGTTCGCGACCTGATACTCGGCGCGGTCCCCGGCAACACCGACGCCATCCGGTTGTACGAGCGGCGGGGCTACCGGCCGACGTTCCTCTACCTCTCCAAGTTCGAGGGCCGGGACTGACCGCTTACCGGCGCTGCCGCGCCAGCCGGTAGCCGCCGTAGAGCACCAGCGCGACGAGGAAGTTGACGAAGTACGCAACGTCGGCTCCGTGCCACCGCTCGGCGATGGCCCCCTGGAACACGGTGGTGTGCATGAACGGGACGGCGATCGCGAATGCCACCACGAACGCCACCAGCGCCGCGGCGGCGTCCGAGCGCGTGGTGCGCTCGCGCGCCGGATCGATGACGTCGCGCCCACCCCGCCGGATCCACCAGTCGACGGCGACGACGGCGACGAAGGCGGGCACCCAGTAGCTCACCACCAGCAGGAGGTTCTGGAACCGGGTTGCAGTGTCCGCGGCGTGCAGCCAAAGGATGAGTCCGAACGCCAACACCGTCACAACCACCGAGGACAGGGGGCGACGCACCCGCACGCCGAGGGTCTGCAGCGCCAACGACCCGCTGTAGTCGTTCATCACGCCCGACCCGATCGATGCCAAGGCGATGATGAGCAAGGCGAGGCCGCCGAGGAAGCCGCCGCCCATGACCGATCGCACGCCTTCTGCGGTCTGTTCGGACACCAGTTCGCCTGCCGCGACACCGATGCCCTGCACGAAGACGTAGGCGCTGAGAATGCCGCCGAACGTGTAGCCGAACACGCTGATCTTCGACGACTCCTCGGGCAGGTACCGGCTGAAGTCGGATGCGTAGCTCGCCCAGGACACCGCAAGGCTGAACGAGATCGTCACCATGAGCACGAACGTGCCGACGAGGTCAGCACCCTGCACCGTCGCGGGCGTCACGACGTCGTGCCCGCCGATGAGTTTCACCGCGAAGACGACGAACGTCACGAACAGCACCACGGTCAGCACGGCCTGAACGCGGTGGATGACCTCGTATCCGAAGTAGCCGACGACTCCCTGGACGCCGAGCACGATCAGCACGCCCGCCCAGAACGGGACGCCGAGTAGCAGCGCGAGCGCCTCGCCACCGAACAGGCCGACCAGTGCGTCCCACGCGATCGACGACAACCATTGCAACGCGGCGGGGAGCATGACGCCGCCGCCGAAGGCCATGCGCGAGGCAGGCAGCTGGGCGGTACCCGTGCGCGGTCCCCACGTCGACAGGTATCCGACGACGAGCGATCCGAGCACCGTGCCGATCACCATCGCGAGCAGGCCGAGCCAGAATCCGAGCCCCAGCACGATGGCGATGGCTCCGGTGAAGACGCCGGTCATGTTGACCTGCGGCGCGAACCAGAGCGTGAACAGCCTGCGGGGCGTTCCGTACCGCCGGTCGCCGGGAACCGGTGCGATGCCGTGGGTCTCGACCGCCAGGTCACCGGCGCCGTGCGGCGTCCGGCCGGTGAAGGGCGGCGCCGTGAGCGCACCGCTGGCCGTCGGCTCCTGCGTCCCGAGTGTCATGCGTTCATTCGATCACGACCGTGCATGTGCAACGGAATCCACACGCGGAATCGGCGCTGTAGCAACCTCGAGGCTTAGGTATTCGATTGTCGAGAAGTAAATTCGTTGCGGAATCGCTTGCGAAGGGCTGTCAGATCGGCGAAGGTTTATCCACAGCGGGGGGCTCGCGAAGGAGGTCTGGTCCTGGCCAGAACAGAAACCAAGGCCGTTGATGCCAAGGCCGAAGGCGGAGCGACGCCCGCTCCGGGTCGCCCTGTCATCGAGATCGACCACGTCACGAAGCGGTTCGACGACTACCTCGCCGTCGACGATGCGGACTTCACCATCGCGGCCGGCGAGTTCTTCTCCATGCTCGGTCCGTCCGGCTGCGGCAAGACGACGACGCTGCGGATGATCGCGGGCTTCGAAACCCCGACGACGGGCGCCATCAGGCTGGAGGGCGCCGACGTCTCGCGGGTGCCACCCCACAAGCGCAACGTGAACACGGTCTTCCAGCACTACGCCCTGTTCCCGCACATGACGGTGTGGGACAACGTCGCCTACGGCCCACGCAGCATGAAGAAGGACAAGGCGGAGGTCACGCGCCGGGTCGACGAGATCCTCGAGATCGTCAAGCTCACCGACTTCGCCAAGCGCAAGCCCAGCCAGCTCTCCGGCGGTCAGCAGCAGCGCGTCGCGCTTGCCCGCGCCTTGGTGAACTACCCGAGCGCGTTGTTGCTCGACGAGCCGCTCGGCGCACTGGATCTGAAGCTGCGCCATGCAATGCAGTTCGAGCTCAAGCGTATTCAGCGCGAGGTCGGCATCACGTTCATCTACGTGACGCACGATCAGGAGGAGGCGCTGACGATGAGTGACCGCATCGCGGTCATGAATGCGGGCAAGGTCGAGCAGCTCGGCTCCCCCACCGAGATCTACGACAGCCCCTCGTCGGTCTTCGTCGCGAGCTTCATCGGCCAGACCAACCTGTGGCGCGGCAAGCAGACCGGAATGGCCGGTGGCCTGGCCGAGCTCGCGGTGCTGGGCACCACGCTGCGTGCGCGACCGGGCGAGACCAAGATCGAGACGGGCGGCGAGGCCACCCTGATGATTCGGCCCGAACGCGTGCGGGTGACGATGGACGCCCCGTCGGGCGACGTCGTGACCGTGCCTGCCTCTGTCACCGATCTGACGTTCCAGGGCCCGGTGGTGCGGCTGTCGCTCGCGGCGGCCGACGGGTCCCCGATCGTGGCCCACGTAGGCGCAGAGGACGACCTTCCGCTGCTGCGTCCCGGCGATCAGGTTCACGTGAGCTGGGCCCCGGAGGCCTCGCTGGTGCTGCCCGCCGCCGACATCCCGACGACCGAAGATCTCGAGGAGATGCTCGACGACTCCTGATCGAATTGGATGTCCGAATTCGCCTGATTGCCAACCCCTCCCGCGAATCCCACGAAAGGCAGTGAAGCCATGGCCTCCCAGCACGACGGGGCGATCGACCCCCTACTCCTCGCCAGACTCGGCGCCAACCGCGCCAGCCGCAGACGCTTCCTCGGGGGCGGCGCGGCGGCCGCCGCGGCCGCCATCCTCGGCCCATCCTTCCTCGCCGCGTGCGGATCAAACGGCGGCACGGGCGCGGGCAGCAGTTCGGCGGCCCCGCCCGATGACGGCTCGAAGGCAACCGGAAACCTGCGGATCTCGAACTGGCCGCTGTACATGGCCGACGGTTTCGTCGCCGCGTTCCAGACCGCGTCGGGCCTCACCGTCGACTACAAGGAAGACTTCAACGACAACGAGGAATGGTTCGCCAAGAACAAGGAGCCACTCTCGCGCAAGCAGGACATCGGCGCGGACCTGGTAGTGCCGACGCAGTTCATGGCGCTTCGTCTGAAGGGCCTGAATTGGCTCAACGAGATCAGCGACACGCGCGTGCCGAACAAGAAGAACCTGCGGCCCGACCTGCTCAACGACGCCGGCGATCCCGGCCGAAAGTACACCGCTCCGTACATGACGGGCATGGTCGGCCTGGCGTACAACAAGGCCGCGGCGGGACGCGCGATCACCAAGATCGACGACCTCTGGGATCCGAAGTTCAAGGGCAAGGTCAGCCTGTTCTCGGACATGCAGGACGGGCTCGGCATGCTCATGCAGAGCCAAGGTAGCTCCATCTCCGAGCCGACCATGGAGGGCGTCCAGAAGGCGGTTGACCTAGTGAAGGAGCAGAAGGAGAAGGGTCAGATCCGGCGATTCACCGGCAACGACTACGCCGACGATCTCGCTGCGGGCAATCTCGTTATCGCGCAAGCGTATTCCGGTGACGTCGTCCAGCTGCAGGCCGACAACCCCGATCTGGACTTCGTGGTTCCCGAATCCGGCGGCGACTGGTTCATCGACACGCAGGTCATCCCGTACACCACCCAGAATCAGCACGGGGCCGAGGCGTGGATCGACTACGTGTACGACAAGGCGAACTACGCCAAGCTGGTCGCGTTCACTCAGTACGTTCCGGTGCTCGCCGACATGACCGAGGAGCTGGACAAGATCGACCCTGCGCTGGGGGCGAACCCGCTCATCAACCCGCCGCAGGACATGAAGGACAAGCTGCACACGTGGGCCGCGCTGACCGACGAGCAGACGCAGCAGTTCAATACCGCGTACGCGAGCGTCACCGGTAGCTAGATGGCGGGGGTAGCCAGCAGCAGTCGCCAGCGCAGCAAGATCGCGCCGTACCTGATGATCTTGCCTGCGCTGGCGTACCTCGCTGTCTTCTTCGTGGTGCCGTTCTGGTCGTTGTTCCGCACGTCGCTGTCGACCTCGGGTGGATCGATCTACCTTCCGGAGCTGACCTTCGCGTGGGACTTCAGCAACTACGGCCAGGCCTTCACGGCATATCAGGACCAGATCCTGCGCTCGCTGGGCTACGCATTCACCGCAACCGTGGTGTCGCTGCTGATCTCCTACCCGCTCGCCTACGTCATCGCGTTCAAGTCCGGGCGCTACAAGAACCTGCTGCTGGGCCTGGTGATCCTGCCGTTCTTCGTGACGTTCCTGGTGCGCACGTTGGCCTGGAAGACGATCCTGGCCGACGACGGCTTCGTGGTGCGCACCCTGGACGTGATCGGAGTCCTTCCGGCCGACGGCCGACTGCTGTCGACCAGCTGGGCGGTGATCGGCGGGCTGATCTACAACTCGATGACCTTCATGATCCTGCCGCTCTACGTGAGCCTGGAGAAGATCGATCCGCGGCTGCTCGAGGCGTCGAGGGACCTGTATTCGTCGACGTTCCGGGCATTCCGCAAGGTGATCCTGCCGCTGTCGATCCCCGGCGTGCTCGCGGGCAGCCTGCTGGTGTTCATCCCTGCGGTCGGTGATTTCATCAACGCCGACTACCTAGGCAGTACGCAGACCACCATGATCGGCAACGTCATCCAGAAGCAGTTCCTGGTGGTCAAGGATTACCCCGGGGCGGCGGCGCTGAGCTTTGTGCTCATTTCGTTGATCCTGGTGGGCGTGCTGTCGTATACGCGGGCGCTTGGCACGGAGGACTTGGTATGACGCTTCAGGAGGCGACCGCCGTTCTCGACGCCATCGACACGAAGAAGAGCGGTGCGATCCGCGGCCTGGGTCGCGGCAAACTCGGTGACGTTCTGTTGAAGGTCGTTGCCGCCCTGGTACTGCTCTACATCTTCGTGCCGATCTTCGTGATCGTGCTGTTCTCCTTCAACAACCCGGCGGGCAAGTTCAACTACACCTGGCAGGGCTTCACGCTGGACAACTGGGCGCATCCGTTCAAGTACCCGGCACTGGCGTCCGCGCTGCAGATGAGCCTGGAGGTGGCGGCCATCTCGACCGCCATCGCCGTCGTGCTCGGTACCCTGCTGGCCATCGCCCTTGTGCGCCAACGCTTTCGCGGCAACAAGGCCGTCGAGACCTTCCTGGTACTGCCGTTGACCGCGCCCGAAGTCGTCATGGGCGCCTCGCTGCTGACCCTGTTCCTCGACCTCAGTTGGGCGACGGGATTCGGCACGATCCTGATCGCGCACGTCGCGTTCGAGATCAGCTTCATCGCGATGACGGTGCGCGCCCGGGTACGGGGTTTCGACTGGACACTCGAGGATGCGTCGATGGACCTCGGCGCCAGTCCCGTCCGGACGTTCTTCAAGGTGACCCTGCCGCTCATCGTGCCGGGAATCGTTGCGGCGGCGATGCTGTCGTTTGCACTGTCGCTCGACGACTTCATCATCACGTACTTCGTCAGCGGTTCGACGGTGACGTATCCGCTGTTCGTCAACGCTGCGGTGAAGGCGGCGGTGCCGCCACAGATCAACGTGCTCGCGTCGGCGATCCTGTTGGTGAGCCTGATCCTGCTCCTTGTCGGAACGCTGTACCGCCGCAAGCGAATCGAAGGCTAGTCCAGCTCGACCGTGACCTTGACGCGGCCGTTGGAGCCCCGGTCGGCGACCGCGTGGCCGGTGCGGTCGGCGCCGTCAAGCTTGAGCAGTGTGATCGAGCCGCCCTCGCCGAGAAAGTTGCGCCACCAGTTCTTCTTGTCCGGCATCGAGACGCCAATGGTGACGACGATCCCCGACCGCCGGTAGCCCACCGGCAGTTCGAAGGTCTTCCCGGATTTGCGTCCCAGATAACGGATCTCGATGATCCTGCGTCGGATCAGGCCGCCGATCACGGGAACGGTCGTGAGCGTCACCGCCAGCCCGTTGACGACTCGAACGAATGCGTTGTCGGAGAATCCTCTTGCCATTCCCGCCAGCGTAGCGACTCAGCCGACCTCGACGGGCACTGCGGGCCTCGCACCGCTTCGCGCAGCGCCGATGCCCGCCGCGACCACCAGGCAGATGCCCACCACGGCCGAAGGCCCGGGTATCTGCGTGAGCACGACGACGCCGACGATCATCGCGAACCCCGGCTCCAACGCCATCAACGTTCCGAAGGCCGCCGTCGTCAGCCTGCGCAGCGCCATCATCTCGAGCGTGAACGGAATGACCGGGAGCAGTACCGCCAGCGCGATCCCGTACAGCAGGACGTCGAGCGTCAGCCGTGGCAGCACGGCCGGGCCCACCACCACGGTGGCGAACACCGCCGCCGTCGCCATCGAGACCGCAAGTCCGTTGATGCCGTGGACGGCGTCGCCGACCTTCTGGGTCAACAGGATGTAGCAGCCCCAACACACCGCTGCGGCCAGCGCATACCCGACCCCAATCCAGTCGACGACTCCTGCCCACGGTTGCGTAAGTAGCACCACGCCGAGTGCGGCGAGCCCAGGCCAGAGCACGCGTTGACCACCCTTGCCGAGTAGCACCGCGACGCCAAGCGGACCAAGGAACTCGATCGCGCTGGCAGTGCCGAGGGGAATCCGGGCGATCGCGGCCATGAAGAGCAGGGTGACTCCGGCGGTCACGACGCCGAGCACGACACACGTCAGGAACGTCGACCGGGTGAAGGCCGAGGGCCTGGGTCGGACGAGGATCAGCAGAATTACACCTGCCCAGGCCAACCGGATCCAGGCGGCGCCCTCGACGCCGAGTTGACCGATGAGCCCAAGCGACAGCGCGAGCCCGACCTGTACCGACAGCATCGAGCCCGTCGCCATCAGGACGCCAAACCGGGTCGTTGTCGTGGTCACACTTGCCATTGAAGAGGACGCCGACCGTTCGCGTCCACGTGATTTATCTGGACATATCGTTCATGATCTGCGAACGGTTCTTAGGTGGATGCCTAGCTGGAGGCCAGGCTGTAATTTGTGGCGCGCAGCCAAGCTTGCAGGTTCCAGAGCTCCGGGTCGATCCGGCGCACGGCCGCGATGTCGGCTTGGTATGCGGGCGTATCCGCGAACCAGCGGAACATCTTCTGGAGGTCGTCCTGACCGTCTAGGACTTCGACCGGCAACGCCTCATACCGCGCGGACAAACCGACGCGCGCGCCGAAGGTGGCGGCGAGCTCACTGCCGGTCAGTTCGTCGCCGGCGAGCTCGATCGCCGCCGGGACTGCCGCGGGGTCGAGAAGCGCCGCGGCCGCCACGACACCGATGTCACGGACAGCGACCGTCTGCAACTTGATGCCGTCCGGAAACGGGAGCCGGAGGACGAGTTCGTTGCCTTCGACCGTGGGAGCCATCGACTGGAAGTTGTCCATGAAGAACACCGGCCGAACGATCGTGACCGGAAGGTCACCTCCGAGAAGGCGCTCTTCGATCCGGCGTTTGGACTCGAAGTGCGGAACGCCTGAGTTGCGCTCAGCGCCGCCTACGGAACTGAAGACCACGTGTGGGACGTGCGCAGCAGTCGCTGCGGCGACGAAGTCGATGCCTTGCTGGAGCTCGCCGTCGATATCGGCTGTCTGCGAGTCGCCGTAAGGGGTCGTCATGAAGAAGAATGCGTTGACCTCTCGGAGCGCATTGCTCAGCGACGCTGGATCTTTCGCATCGATCTGCACGAGTTCCACCCCGCGGTTTGCCAGGTTGCGGGCACGTTCGGACCCAGTGCTGCGGACCAGTGCGCGCACCCGAGCGCCTTGCTCGAGCAGAGCATCGACGACCGCTCCACCCTGGGCGCCCGTCGCCCCAGCGACCGCGATCGTCTTCGTCGTTGATGTCGTCATGGTGAACTCCTTCAAATGTATGTACGGTTTAGCCTTAGCCGGCTAACTATCGCCTCGTAGAACCCTTAGCCGGCTAAAGATATTCCGGAGGAAAGCATGACCGCAGACGACACCGGTCCGGCTGCGCAGAATCGCGAGCGGTCAGAAACGGTCAGCCTGCGGATCTCAGCCGTTGCCCGCGCGCACCGGCAACATGCCGGAGCACTGCTACACGGGCTCGGGCTTTCTACGGGACAAGAACTATTGCTCATGCTCCTCTGGGACAAAGAGCCACGCACGCAGGCGGAACTGACTCGTGAGCTCGCGATCGAGGCGCCAACGACGTCCAAGATGATCTCCCGCATGGCAAGAGCGGGTTTGATCGTGCGTAACCGATCCGAGGTGGACCGTCGAACCGTTCTCGTGACGCTGACCGACGCGGGCCGGGCCTTAGAAGGTCCCGTGAATGCCGCGTGGCGCACACTCGAGCAGGACACCGTCGCAGCGCTCACGGCCGAGGAGCAGGACAACCTTCTGGTCCTGCTGGGGCGAGTACTCGAATCCCTCGCAGCCAAACGACGAGCTTGAATCGCCGCCGCCACCATCGAAGTGGCGCGTCATAATCGAGAATTCGCCACGAAAATGAGCCAAGACCGTTCGCGTCCACGTGATTTTTCTGGACATATCGTTCAGCTATCGTGAACGATTGTCGGTCAGGGCGTGCGCGAAGGGAATGGGTCGTTGGTGAAGTCGATCTGGACGCCGGGATTGCTGATCGCCGTCACGACACCGGTGCCGAACGCGCCCGCACCGTCGAACAGGGTGGCCGCGCCCACCGAGACGCCGTCGGCCGTCCAGTGCGAATCGGCCTGCACCCCGATCCAGTCGTCCTGCGGCAGGCGTGCCAACGCAACCGTCAGGTCGCCGTTGATGTACCCGATGCCCTCGGTCCCGAGGTTCGTCACCAGGCTGGTCGCCTCCGCGGCCATCGCGGCCCGCACGAACGCGGTGACGGGCGCACCCTCGACGACGTCGATCGTGCGGTTCACGGCACGCTTGCGGGCGGCGTTCTGGTGGTCGGCGATGGCCCTGGTCCACCCGTTGCCGTCGCTGCTAATGCACGTCGTCCACGACTCGTCGAGGTCGGAAGGCAGCGTGAAATCCGTTGTCGGGGACCACTCTTCGCCACGGGGTGCGGTCGACCGTCGGTACTGCACCAGGGTGGCCCTGGCGACGACGACGCCGTCCTGGACGATGTCGCACTCCGAGTTGCGCACCCTACGGCCGTCGCGCACCAGACGCGTTGGCGTCGACGTCGGCACCCCGCGCGCCGCCCTGAACAGGTCGACGGTCAGCCTGGCGGGCAGGAAGTCGGGCAGGCCGTACGCCTGCTCCAGGGCCCAGGCGGCGAGCCCCACCACCGCCGGGCCGTTGAGATGGTCGTCGCCCCAATGACTTTGCGCAAATCGGGTCGGAAGGACATGGCCCTCATCGGTCGGCACGAAGTGCACTGGACGCTCGGTCACTCCGGCATCGTCGCACACGGGCGCTGACGCATGGATACCCGCCGGTTGCAGCTGCTGCTCGCACTGTCGCGGCTCGGCTCGATGCGGGCCGTGGCCGAGACGTTCCACCTCACCACGTCCACGGTGTCCCAACAGCTCGCCGCGCTCGCCAAGGACACGGGCACCCGGCTCATCGAGCCAGAGGGCCGCCGCGTGCGACTGACCCCTGCGGGCCAAAGGCTCGCCGATCACGCGGTCACGATCCTCGCCGCCGTCGACGCCGCCCGACTCGACCTCGACCCAGACTCCGAACCCGCGGGCACGCTGCGCGTCGGGGGGTTCGCGACGGGCGTCCGCGTGTCACTGCTGCCGATTCTCGCCGAACTCAGCGCGCGGCACCCGGCCGTCGACGTCGTGATCAGTGAGTACGAGCCGATCGAGGCCTTCCGGCAGCTCACCGCCGACGATCTCGACCTCGCACTCACTTATGACTACAACTTGGCGCCGGCGTCGCCTGCACCGGTGCTCGAGACCGTTCCGCTGTGGTGCACCACATGGGGTCTCGGCGTGCGCGCCGATGCGCCCGACGGTCCAGCCGACGTTGCCGCATTCTCGCGACACACGTGGATCGTCAACTCGCGCAACACCGCAGACGAGGACGCCGTGCGCACGTTGGCCGCGCTGGCGGGGTTCACCCCCCGCATCGCCCATCAGATCGACAGCCTGGAACTGGTCGAAGACCTCATCGTCGCGGAATACGGCGTCGGGCTGCTGCCAATCGATCGGCCCGCCGGCGTCGGCGTCAAGGTGCTTCCGCTGACCGGGCCCGAAGTGGTCCTGACGGCCTACGCCGCGACGCGGATCGGTCGCTCGATTTGGCCGCCGCTGAGGGCCGTACTCGACCGGCTACGCCCGCCGCCGGGACCGTTGCCACGGCCGAATTGGCCCCGGCCCGCCGCCGAGATCTAGGTCCGGCCGTGACGGTTCACTGGCCCGACGTCAGCGCAGACAGCATCCGATACCGCTCGACCACCTGGGGCGTGGGGTCGGCGTCGTAGGACGTGGTCAGCCCGAACGTCCACGACGGGGGCGCATCCGTGCCCGACAGCATCCACGCCGCCTGCCGCGCCGCCCCAAGCGCCACGTACTCGGCGGGCGTCGGCACGTGCACGGAGGTGCCCAGGATCGCCGGAGCGATGCGCCGCACCGCCTCCGAGCGGGCACCACCGCCGACGAGGATGACGCGGCCCACCTCGACGCCCTGCCCCGCGATCCGCTCCATGCAATAGGCGATCGAACAGAGCAAGCCCTCTACTGCGGCACGGGCGACGTTGGCAGGCAGCAGGTTTCGCGTCGTCACACCGTGAAACGCGCCCGTGGCGTTGGGCAGGTTGGGCGACCGCTCCCCCTCGAAGTACGGCACCACCGTCAGATCCTCCGCGCCGACCTCCGCCGACAACGCGAGCCGGTCGAACTCCTCGAAGTCGACGCCGAGCATCGAGGCGACCGCCGCGAGCACGGGTGCGCCGTTGAGGGTGCACACCAACGGCAGTTGGCGCCCTGTTGCGTCGGCGAAGCCGGCGACGAGGCCGGTTTCGTCGCTTGGCGCAACCTCAGTGACGGCACTGACGACACCCGACGTCCCGAGTGAGATGACGCAGTCCCCCGGACCGGCCCCGAGCCCCAGCGCCGCCGCCGCATTGTCACCGGCACCAGGACCGAGCGTCGCGCCGTGCGCCGCCCGACCCGCCGATTCGGACGGGCCCAGCACCCGCGGCAGTTCCGGGCGCCTTCCTCGCATCGCGAGTTCGAGCAAGTCCAGCTGATAGCCACCGCCCGCCGCGGCGAAGTAACCCGTGCCGCTGGCGTCGCTTCGATCGGTGCACAGGTCGGCGACGTCGGACGACCCCGACAGTCGCCACGTCAGCCAGTCGTGCGGGAGACACACCGCCGCCGTCGCATCGGCGTTCGCCGGTTCCTCGTCGGCCAGCCAACGCAGCTTGGTCGCGGTGATCGATGCCACGGGGACCACGCCGACGCGTGCGGCCCATTCACCCGGGCCGCCGAGCTCGTCGATCAACGCCTCGGCCGCGGCACTGGATCGAGTGTCATTCCACAGCAATGCCTTTCGCACCACTGCGCCCGCCGCATCGAGGCACACCATGCCGTGTTGCTGCGCCCCGACCGAGATGGCGTCGACGTCGTCAAGGCCATCTGCTGCGGCCATCGCCGCCTCGAGGGCGCTCCACCAGTCCGCCGGGTCCACCTCGGTGCCGCCCGGGTGGGGCGCGGAACCCGCGCGGACGGTCTCGCCCGTTTCCGCGTCGCACACGACGACCTTGCAGGACTGAGTCGACGAATCGATGCCCGCGACGAGAGCCACGGCGACCTCCTCGGGTATGAGACCGCCCAGCTTAGTGCGAGGCTGCGTAGGTGAGATCGTTCCTCGCCACGGCCGCGTTGATCATCGCGTCATGCACCATGGTCACCCTCCCTGGGGTCGCACGGGCCGAGTGCCCGACGTCGACCGCACCGGCGACGGCAGGCTTCGACTGCGACCTGGCGGCCCGGATCACCGCCGCCGATGCCTACTTGGCGAGCCGTCCCGGCTCCGTCGGATACGTGGTGCGCGACCGCGAGACCGGGGCGGTGTACCGCAATTCGCATGCGGCGGACCTGGTGTGGACGGCGTCCACGATCAAGCTGGCCATGGTCGTCGACCTGCTCACCCGGCAGCGTGCGGGCACGGTCTCGCTGACCGACCGCGACCGCAGCCTGATCGCGGCGATGCTGCACTCCTCGGACGACGGTGCTGCCGACGCATTGTGGTCGCGTTTCGGCGGGACCGACCACCAGGCGTACAACGCCGACTTCCCCCGCTACGGCATGACCGACCTCCGACCCCAACGCGGCTTCGCCGACGTCTACCCGTACTGGGGCTTCCAGAAGTCCACCGCCGACGATCTCGACCGGCTGATCAACTACACGTTGACCACGTTCGACCCGGCGGACCGCGCCGGCGTCGTCGCGGCGCTTCAGCACGTGGCCCCCAATCAGCAATGGGGAGTGTGGGGCGCGGGCGCCCCGATGGCACCTGGCAACAAGGACGGCTGGTCACTCGAACAGGGCGGCTGGGTGGTCAACTCGGTCGGTTTCGCAGGGCCGCAGCAGCGCTACACCCTGGCGGTGATGAACGCGCTCGGCAACCAGGGCGGCTATGACGACGGCGTCGCCACCACGACCGAGTTGAGTCGGCTACTGCTGGCGGGTCGCGAAGCGGCCTGACGCTCAGCACTACCCGCAGGTTGCCGAATAGCATGGTGCACTGACATTTTCGATTGTTGATGCCAAGTTGTGCACAGTCCGGGTTTCATCCACAGCCGGCTCATTCTGTCGTTTCGGTGACCATTAGATTCCGCTAGATTCGTACACATGTTCGATCACCTGGTGGCCGAAGCGGCTGACACCGCCGGCGCCGACGCGGTCAACGCGTGGACGCGGGTGGAGAACGCCGCCTGCGCCCGCCGCTTGTCCGGCATGGTCACCATGCTCGACGCCCGCTACGCAGCATCGGGATCGGCCGACCGCGACCAGTGGTGCCTAGACAACTGGGCAGCGGTGTGTGCGGAAATCGGCGCCGCCCAACAACTGACCTCCGGTGCCGCCTCGCACCTGTTGTTGGTGGCCGTCGCGCTGCGCGATCGCCTGCCCAAGGTCGCCGCGCTGTTCACCGCCGGAGTGATCGGCTACCGGCTGATCGCCACGATCGTGCACCGCAGCGCGCTGATCAAGGACCCAGCCGCACTACGCGCCGTCGACGCCGCACTGGCCCGCACCGTGCAGGAGTGGGGGCCGATCTCGCTGGACAAGACCGACCAGGCCATCGACGCACTCATCACCGAATTCGACCCCTACGCGCTGCGCCGCACCCAAGGCAACGCCCGCAGCCATAGCGTCGAGGTATACCTCGACGACGCGTCCGGAGTCGCCACGCTGTGGGCTTCACTGTTCGCCACCGACGCCAAGGCCTTCGACGAACGCCTCGACGCACTCGCCGCCACCACCTGCGACGCCGACCCGCGTACCCGAGACCAACGCCGCGCCGACGCCGTGGGTGCCCTCACCGCCGGTGCCGACCGATTGACCTGCCTCTGCGGCAACGCCGAATGCCTCGCCGCCGCCAATCCGCCGGCCAGCAATGTCGTCATCCACGTCGTTGCCCACCACGACACCATCACCACCATCGACGCGAACCCCACGCCCGATCCCGAGGACCCGCCCGCCAACACCCCGGCGGCCCAACACGACTCCCTCGACGGGGAATCACCGCCGATGTTCAGCAAGCCGCTGCGCGAGATGACACTCGCCGAGGTGATTCGAGAGTCCAATTCCGACCCCGGCGAACCCTTCGCCACCCCACCGGGAGTGATCATCGGCGGCTCCATCCTGCCGGGACCCGTCGTCGCCCGCGCCGCGATCAGCGCCACCATCGTCCCCATCATTCACCCCGGGAACGCGCCACCCGAGCCGCGCCACACCCCCTCGAATGCCTTGGCCGACTTCGTGCGCTGTCGTGACGTGACGTGTCGCTTCCCCGGCTGCAAGGTCGCCGCCACCCGCTGCGACGTGGACCATACGATCGCGTATCCACACGGGCCGACGTGTGCGTCGAACCTCAAGTGCCTGTGCCGTTTTCATCATTTGTTGAAGACCTTCTGGGGCGGGCCACATGGTTGGCGGGACAGACAATTGCCCGATGGCACAGTCATCTGGAACTCACCGACCGGGCAGGAGCACACCACTCACCCGGGCAGCCGACTGCTCTTCCCCACCCTGTGCCTGCCCACCGCACCAGCCACCGTCACAGACGCCCCGACCGCACACACAGCCGGGCTCACCATGCCGCGGCGCAAAACCACCCGGGCCCAAGACCGCCGACAGCGAATCGACGACGAACGCCGACGCAACGAGCTCGACCCTCCCGTCGAGTGGGCGCGCCGCAGCGAGCCGCCACCGTTCTGACCACGACGGCTTCGCTAACCACGACAGCGTCGCGGTGCGGGTTTGCAACCGGGGCTACCGGGGAATTCACCACGCATGCTGATCAGACGAATCGCCCGCCCCATGTTGGCCGCGACCTTCATTTCCCGCGGCGTCGAGGCGCTGCGCAGCCCCAAACCCGCCGCCGACGCGGCCCGACCGACGCTTGAGCGACTGAGCAAGTTGCCCGACCCGGTCGGAGCAAATGTTCCCACCAATGCCGAGACCGTGGCCCGAGTGACGGCCGGGGTGCAGATCGGTGCCGGGCTGCTGCTGGCGGCGGGACGGCTGCCGAGGCTCTCGTCGGCCGCGTTGGCGCTTAGCGTGGTCCCGGGAAGCCTTGGCTCACATGCCTTCTGGAACGAGTCCGAACCCGGCCGCAAGACCACCGAAAGGCGCGCACTACTCACCGACGTCGGCCTCATCGGCGGCCTGATCATCGCCTCGGTGGACACCGAGGGCAAGCCCTCGCTCGGCTGGCGCGGCCGCCGCGCCGCCAGGAAGTTGAGCGATAGCGTGTCGAGCGCCTTGCCGAGCTCGGGCCCGAGCAACGCCCTGATCGACCCCGAACTGGTCGACCGGATCGGAGCGGGCCTACAGACCGGACTGCACGTCGGCGCCGAACGCGGCCGAGAGTTGGCGCACGTCGCTCATGAGCGCGGTGTCGAGCTGGCGGAGCTGGCCCGCGAGCACGGACCCGAACTGGCCAGCCTTGCGCGCGAACGAGGTTCGGAATTAGCCGAACTCGCTGCGGACCGCGGCTCCGAGCTCGCGGCAATCGCGCGCAAGGAGGCGAAGCGGGCCCGCAAGGAAGTCGAGCGGCGTTCCGCTGAGCGGAGCCTGGCGTAGATTGCGCATATGACCAGCGGCGCACCCCAGGCGTACGACGGCCCCCGCCCGCCCAAGCCGGCACGACCGGGCGGACTGCTCAGACGATTCTTCGCAAGGCTGATCGACGGCATCATCGTCGGCGTCGTCGGGTCGATCAGCATTCTGTCGTTCTTGTCGTCCGACGCGTTGTCCGACTATCTGGTCACCGGCCTGTTCACGGGTGTGCTCATGTTCGCCTACTTCGTAGCGTTCGAGGCGGGACTCGGCTGGACCATTGGCAAGAAGATCCTCGGCCTCGAGGTCCGCGGACCGGACGGTGCCACCAAGCCCAGCGTGAGCCAGGCCGCGGTGCGCAACGCGTGGACCGTGTTCCCGATCGTCCCGTACGTCGGTGGACTGCTGGCGTTCATCGCCATCGTCGTCATTGCGGTGACGATCAGTGGCAGCCCCACGAAGCAGGGCAAGCACGACGAGCTCGCGGGCGGAACCCAGGTCGCCCGCGTCTGACGCCCGTCAGATCACCAGGTCGAGAAGCAACACGACCACCAGCCCACTGACCGACAACACCGTCTCCATGATCGACCAGGTCTTGATCGTCTGACCCACGCTGAGCCGGAAGTACTCCTTGACCAACCAGAATCCGGCGTCGTTGACGTGGGAGAAGAACAGCGAGCCTGCGCCGACCGCGAGCACCACCAGCGAGATCTCTCCAGAGCTCATCCCACCGATGAGGCCGACCATCAGGGAAGACGCAGTGATCGTCGCGACGGTCGCCGAGCCGGTGGCCAGCCTGATCGCTACTGCGAGACCCCAAGCGAGCAACAGCACCGAGACGTTCGCGCCCTCGGCCAGGTTCTTCAACGCCGTGCCGATGCCGGTGTCCACCAGCACCTCCTTGAAGCCACCACCCGCGGCGACGATCAGGATGATGCCGGCAACGGGCGGAAGCCCCGATTCGACGCACTTGGTGATCTCGTCGCGTGACATGCCCGCTCCGCGGCCGAGGGTGACCATGCCGACGACCACGGCGATCAGCAGGGCGATCAGCGGAGTGCCCAGCGTGTCGAAGATCTGCCGGAACCACTGACTGTCGTCCTCGATGAAGATGTCGACGAGCGCCTTGCCGAGCATCAGCACGACCGGCAGCAGGACAGAGAAGAGCGTGATTGCGAAGGACGGCCGGTGCCGCTCCTCCCCCTCGGGGACCGCGTCCGCATCGAAGATGTCGGGCGCACCGACGACGACCCACTTCCCCGCCAGCTTCCCGAACAACGGGCCCGCGACGATGATCGTCGGAATCGCGACGGCCACACCCAGTGCCAGTGTCAGCCCGAGGTCGGCGCCGAGGTTGCCGATCGCAACCAACGGGCCCGGGTGCGGAGGGACGAATCCGTGCATCGCGGAAAGCCCTGCCAGCGCTGGGATTCCGATGGTGATCAACGACAGCTGCGAGCGACGGGCGACCAGGTAGATCACCGGCATCAGTAGCACCAGGCCGATCTCGAAGAACATCGGCAGCCCGATGATCGCCCCGACGAGGGCCATGGCCCACGGCAACATTCGCGGCGACGCGTGGCCGACGATGGTGTCGACGATCTCGTCGGCCCCACCCGAGTCGGCCAGCAACTTGGCGAACATCGCACCAAGCGCGATCAGGATGCCGACACTGGCTGCCGTCTTGCCGAAACCGTTGGCGAACGACGTGAGCACCGTCGCGAACTCTTCGCCGGCGACCACACCCACCGTCACCGCGCCGAAGATGAGCCCCAGGAACGGATGGAGCTTGACGACGGTGATAAGCACGACGATGACCGCGATGCCCAGGAGGAAGGCCAACCCTAGCCGGCCCGTCGACGCGACGGGTTCGATCAGCTTGGGGGTGTCCGCCAGGAAGGCGATTCCGGATGTCATTTGTTCTCCTGTCGGTTCAGCGAAACATATTCGTACACAATGGAATCGATGTCCTGATCGACGTCGATGACGACGCCGTGCTCATCGGCCGTCAGCGGCTCGAGAGTCTCGAACTGTGATGCCAGCAGCGTGGCTGGCATGAAGTGGCCCGGCCGACTGGCCTGCCGCCGACCGATGACCTCGGGGGTTCCGGCCAGGTGCAGGAACTCGACGCTCGGGCAGTGCTCGCGCAGTTGATCGCGGTAGGCGTGCTTGAGTGCCGAGCAGCTCATGACGCCGCCCTCGACGTGCTCGGCCAGCCACCCCCCGATCGTCTCGAGCCAGGGCCGGCGATCGTCGTCGTTCAGCGGGTGGCCTGCGGTCATCTTGGCGATGTTGGCCGGGGGGTGGAAGTCGTCGGCGTCGGCGAACGGAACGCGTAGCCGCTGCGCGAGCGCCGCGCCCACCGTGGACTTCCCCGACCCGGACACGCCCATGACGACGATCGGTGACGACATCTGCTCCCCTTCTCGGCACCCCCGCGGTACCTACCCACTTGTGGCTGACATCACACAGTGTTGCTCAATCGTCAGATGATTGCAAGAGGATCTCGAATAAATCTGCCTTTTATAACGACAGCAAACGGTATGACAAGATGTAACCGTGATCTCGCCACCAAACGTCGGCGCTCTGCACGACAGCGTGCTGACCGCGCTCGGGACGGAGATCGTGTCGGGCGGGCTCCCGCCCGGCCAGGTGATCAACCTCGACGGAGTCGGCACCACGCACGGCGTCTCGCGCAGTGTCGCCCGGGAGGCCATCCGGGTGCTGGAGTCGATGGGGATGGTCGCGTCCCGCCGCCGCGTCGGCATCACCATTCAGCCGCAGGAGCGCTGGAACGTCTTCGACCCCAGGGTCATTCGGTGGCGGCTCGCGTCGAGCGACCGTGCCGCACAACTAATTTCGTTGTCCGAGCTGCGCCGCGGCTTCGAGCCTGCGGCCGCCGCGCTGGCCGCAACCCGGGCCAACCCCCACCACTGCCGCATCATGGCCGCCGCGGTGTCCGACATGGTGATGCACGGACGCTCCGGCGACCTCGAGGCATACCTTTTGGCGGACAAAGTCTTTCATCAGACGCTGTTGGAGGCGAGCGGCAACGAGATGTTCCGTGCGCTCAACGGCGTGGTCGCCGAAGTGCTCACCGGCCGGACCCACCACGGGATGATGCCGGAGACCCCCAACCCGGTCGCCATCGAGTTGCACGACGAGGTCGCACGGGCAATCCGGATGCGTGACGAAGCCGCTGCCGAACGGGCCATGCGCGCGATCATCGACGAAGCGATGAGCGGCGTCAGTTCGACAGCAGAATGAAGTTCAGCGTCAGCCCCGACACCTCGGTCACCTCCACCGCGCGCCGGGCCTGAACTCCCGCAGCGTCCACGTCGCAGTGGACGACGGTCCCCACCGTGCCGATCAGCCCCGATTCGCAGGCCACCGAATCGACTGGCCCGGGCGACTTCTCGAGGACGAGTCGGGTGACCGCCTGCTCAAGCTGCGCCTGCGACAGCGCTGGGGTCAACTCGTAGTCGACCCTGCCCCCGTCCACCGAGGTGACCGTCACGATCGGGGCAAAGCTGTTGACCTCGCTCATCACGACGTCGCAATGCGCGGTTCGGCCGACCTCACCCACCAGGTCCCCCTGGCAGGTCACCGACTGCGGCGGCTGACCGGCCTCATGCAGCCGCTGGGCAATGTCGTGCTGCAGCGCCACCCTGCCGACCGTCGGCGACGCATGCCCGCCGACGTCGTTACCGCACCCCGTCGCGGTCGCCACGGCAAAGGCCACCAACGTTGCCCTCGCCCGCATGACCACCTCCGCCGCCGAACGTGGTCGGACCCTAACAAGATCACTTTCGCCATGCTGATTTACTGCGGAAGTGAGCAGAACGCCTCAGACGGCGCGTCGGCTGTTCGACCGCTTCGAACCGATCCACGCCGTCACCTACTTCGCTCCCGAGGCCCGTGCAGCGTATGACGTGCAATTCCGGGGGTTCTGGATGGGCTACTTCGCATTCCGGTCGGCTCCGCTGGGGGTCGTCCCCGCGGAGGTCGTCACCGCCGTCTTCTACAACTTCTCGCAGGCGCACGTCGCGCGCGCCCTGCCCTCGGCGTGGCAGTTCGGCTCCCCGGCCGACGCGCTACGGGCGCGCGAGACGTTAGCCGTGGCGGCACTGCACCGAATTGGGGTGATCGCCGACGACGCCACAGCAACGGCCGCCGAACTGCTGGAGAAGGCCGCTCGCAGCGCACCGGTCGAAGGGCGCCCGCTGTTCGCCGCGAACCTGGCGTTGCCCTGGCCCGACGACCCCGTGGCCAAGCTCTGGCACGCGACCACGCTGCTACGCGAACAGCGCGGCGACGCCCACGTGGCGCTGCTCGTCGGCGCGGGCGTCAGCGGGCGGGACAGCAACGTGCTGCACTGCGCCTGCGACCGGGTTCCGCGGGACTTCATCATGCGAAGCCGCCAGTACGACGACGACGAATGGAACGCGTGCACCGAACGGTTGACGGCGCGCGGCGTGCTGGACGAGCGGGGCACGTTGACGCCCGCAGGCGCCGAGCTCAAGGCTCACCTCGAGGACGGGACCGATCGCCTCGCGCTCACAGCATTCGACGCGCTCGATGACGACGAGCTCGACCTACTCTTCCGCACGCTTACCCCGCTGACCCGAAAGGTGGTCGCGGGTGGCGACATTCCCGTGGCGACCCCGATGGGGCTTAGCCGCGACGACCTGGACGACGACGGCGCCAACCTGCGCTGATCCGACGTCAGCGCGGGGCGTACATGATGAGCCCCACCCCGGCCAGGCACACCAGCGCGCCCATGACGTCCCACCGATCGGGCCGGAAGCCGTCGGCGACCATGCCCCACGCGAGGGAGCCGGCGATGAACACCCCGCCGTAGGCCGCCAGCACGCGTCCGAAGTGCGCGTCGGGCTGGAACGCTGCGACGAATCCATAGGCGCCCAGCGCCAGTACGCCCGCACCGATCCAGAGCCACCCGCGGTGTTCGCGGATTCCTTGCCACACCAACCAGGCGCCGCCGATCTCGAACAGCGCCGCGACGACGAACAGCACTATCGACTTGAGCGCGGTCACGACTGGTTGCGATTCCATTCGACCCAGCCGACTCCGGTACGCCCGTCGGCGGTCGTGACGGTCCCCCACGCCCGCGGGAACCGGCTCAACCGGCCGTCGGACGACGTGAGCAGCACCGGTGCGTGACCACGCGGATCGAAGCTCACGACGACGTCGCCGGGCGCCAATTCGAGGCTGGTCGACACCGGTAGCTCGTTGTCGCCGAATTCCTCTCGGGCGGTGACGGTTTGGAGTTCGACGAGCGGCTCACCGGCGCGCTGACTGTACCCGATGCCGAAGAGCGGCATCCCGGGGACGCGCATGTCGACGCCGTGCAGGTGCGTGCCGTCGTCGAGGTGCAGCGCGCTCCACACCCACTCCATGCCCCACCAGTCCCGCACCGCCCAGGAGTGGTCGCGTTGCCCGGGTACGTCGGCGAACTCGTATGAGCGGCCGTCGGCGGTGACGGTGCCGGACACCGTGCACGGGATCTCGTAGCGCGTGGTGATCCGGTACTGGTACGGCGTTCCCACGGTGCTCCACACCAGGTCCATCGTCACGTCAACGGGTCGGCCAGGAGCTTCGCGGAGCAGGTCGGCGGGATCGTCGTAGGCCTGTCCCGACCCGCGTAGCGAAACACGGTACGTTCGAAGCGGTTCCGTCGCCTCGAGGACGAGGTCGACGTCGTCGGTTGCGACGTGGGTGTGAACGTCGGGGACGGCAGCGTCCCATTCGAGCACGGCGATCGTCGGCATGCCCGGACCGCACAGCAGCGCATTGATCCAGGCATGGCCCTCGTTGGGGATCACTCCGAGGCGTATCCAGCCGCCGACGTCCTGACCGGGATCGGCGAAGTCGAAGTAGAAGCTCTCGCTCCACAACGGCTCGTCGGTCGGTTCGTGCGCGCCCTCGTCCGCGGCGTTGGGCTGCAACGGTTCCGGAATCGACGGCGGTGGCAGGATCGTCAGCGCGTCGGTGTCGAGGACGTGTTGGCAGTGGCGTTCCATCATCGTCATGAACATCTCATCGCCACGGTCGGTGCGCTCCACCAGCATCGGCGAGACGATCGACATGACGACGCCGAAGAAGCTCGCCCTGCGCACCCCCTCCCGGACGTCGTCGAGGCTCAACCGCGTGCGGGATCCGAGCGCGTCGTGATAAGTCCGCAGCAGGTCGTCGTAGTGGTCGCGGCGAAGCTGCACCGGGAGCGCGCAACCGAGGAAGTAGGCGACGTCGGTCTGCGCGGAACCCCACGTGACGGTCTGCCAGTCGACGACCGTCAGCGGGCGGTCGGCACCGGCCTCACCGAACAGCATGTTGTCGAGGCGGTAGTCCCCGTGGACCAGGCCCTGCGGGCGCCCGGACTCGCCCTCTTGGGCAAGGTAGGCGTCGAACCTGGCGACGAGGCGTTCGCACACGTCGCGGTGTTCGGGCGTGATCCGATCCCGGTAGCGGTCGGCGAACCCGGCGTAGAGGGTGGCGATCAGCCCCTGGTTGAGCGGTGACTCCCGGTTGAGCCACGCCGCGCCCGCCAGCGCCGGATCACCCAGTAGCGGGCCGTGCACCGCCCCCAACTGGGTCATCGCGAGGCTGGCCTGTTCGACTGTAGCGCCACGGATTTCGTCGCCGACGACGGCCGGCGTGGCGTCGCCGAGGAGCAGGTCGAACGCGCCCGTCTCCGGGTCGTAGGCGGCGTGGTAACACGGAGCGACAGGCCCGTCGAGGCCGGGCGCGATATCGGTGTAGAACCTGACCTCACGCTCGTAGAGGCCCAACGTCAGCCCGGTCTGGCGGCTGCTCGGGTCGGCGGCGGCCACCTTCAACACGACCGAGGCCGGCCCCGTGTCCCCGTCGGCGTAGGTGAGCGCAACGCGATAACACTCACTCATCTGGCCGGTGCCGATCCGCCCGAAGGTGAAGTCGGTGACCGTGCCCGCGCCGAGCGCGGCGGTCAGCCAGTCGGCGGTCAGGTCGGCGGGGCGTTCGATGAGCGCATTCGTCGTCGGGTGCACCCGTGCATCGTTAGCCAAGAGTTGACGGGTGTCAACTAGTGGTGTGCGCTCGTCGTCGACGTGTGCGCCCCAGCCACGTCGAGTGCGGGGTTGCGATCGAAGAACCCGAACGGCTTGAGCCAGAACGAGACGATGTCGACGGGCATCACCGGCCAGTCCTCCGGCCGGGTGATGTGATGCAGCCCGAACACGTACCAGAGCACGACGTCGGTGTTCTCGATCGAGCGGTCGGCCTTCGTCCACTCCCCCAACCCCGAGTCGGCGGCCGACTGGTTGACGAATTCGCCTGCGGGCCAACGCTCCCCGGGGTTGTTCGGCGTGACCCACAGTGTGTGGGCGACGACGTTGGCGCGCTGCAATACCGGCGAAGCGGGATCGAGCATGGCTGGCAGCGCGCCGGTCGGCACCAGCTTGTACGCCGGGTGGGTGCCGAGCCCGTTCACGACATTGGTGTTGACCACCTTCCACGCACGCTGCGTCGCGAAGCTGACGTCCTGCTTGCCTTCGGCCTCGGAGCGCAGGGGCACGTTGCGCGTCACCACCGACAGCCCGTACGGATTGTCCGCCGCGATGGGCTCGGCGTAGGACTCCGTCATGAACACCGTGTTGTCGGTGCCGTCGACGTCGAGGTCAAGCCGCGCCACCAGAAAGTGTTGGTGGAAGGGCGCATACGTGCGCTCGTCGACAAGCGTGCCGTTGGGATTCGGCGCTCCAGGCGCGAGCGGCGTCGTCACCATGATGCCGGTGGCCCTGACCTCGCACTCGATGTTGCCGTCCTGGTAGAGCCGCCAGTACACCAGGTACTCGTAGTTCGCGACCGTCACGTGGAACGACAACGTCAACCTCCGCATCCGACGCACCTCCGCGCCGGAGTCGTGGTCGACGTGCTTCCAGAGCACGGCGTTGTCCTCTTCGTGAATGCAGATCGCGTTGGCGATCGTGTATGGCGCGCCGGTGCTGTCGTGGAGCACGGCGTCGAGGTATCGGATCTCGCCGAGGCAGTCACACCCGAGTTCCAGCGACGTGGTCATGAAGCCAAGGCCCCACTCGCCGATGTCGAAGGCGGTGCGCCGGTAGTGATCCGGCGACGGATCCCGGTAGGGCACGATCATCTCGGCGAAGGACATCCGGTGCGCGATCGGGCGGACCCGGTCGCCGTCGCGGTAGGCCACCGTGTGCAGGGTCATCCCCTCGCGGTAGTTGAAACCGACCCGCAGCGACCAGTTCTGCCACTGCAGCAGGTTGCCGTCGAGGGTGAACGACGGTCCTTCCGGCTGGGTGATGTACAGCGGTTTCAGCGGGTCGCGCCGGTAGCCGGACCGGATCCGGTCGGGAATGTGGCGCGGCGCGTATTCGCCCATCACGTCCGGGGTGTCGACGCCTCCCGTGTCCTCGACGCGGAGCAGTTCCATGGTGTTCAGGTCGATCACGCAGTGCAATCCACTGATCAGGTGGGCATACGGGTTCATCCCTGGCCCGTCCTTGAGCCACGTGTCCGACCATCCGAGCCTTCGGTCGCGGTACTCGGGTGGGGCCACGGCGTCGCCGTAGGTCCAGGTGTCCATGAAGACGCGGTCGACGTCGGTGATGCCGCGCTTGGCGAGTGCGGCGAGGAATTTCGGATCGCTGCGCAACATGCGGTCGCACTCGACGAACTCATCGACGGTGAATTTGGCCTGCACCCCCGGCACGTGCTCGAACGACTCCACGCGATCGTCGCTCAGCGACACCACGCTCTTGTAGGTGGCGTTGGTCGCCCGGTTCAGGCAGACGACGGTCGCCCGGCGATTCGGTACGGCGCCGCCGTCGGCGAACGCGCGCAGCTCGGCCTTGCCCGGCTCGGCCATCTCGATGGACGCGAAGCGCCAACCCAGCGCCGTCGGCCCTGCGGCTGCCACTGAATGCTCGCGTTGCAACATCGCAGCGGCGGCGGCGAATTCGGCTGCCGACAACGGATCCAAGGGATGAGCCACGTCGAAACGCAATCACATCCGCTGCCGTCGCG
Organism: Mycobacterium sp. RTGN6; assembly: GCF_033804605.1. Lineage (NCBI taxonomy): Bacteria > Bacillati > Actinomycetota > Actinomycetes > Mycobacteriales > Mycobacteriaceae > Mycobacterium > Mycobacterium sp. RTGN6. The sequence continues at coordinate 475,442 of NZ_JAPZKZ010000001.1, read as the reverse complement.
CAGGACGTTGTGAAGATCTACTGCGCCGCCAGCGAGAATCCCTCCCAGGCCAGGCGCCGGTCAGCAGCCGGGTCGTACTCGAGGTGGCTGCGCCGGTCGAACACCATGACGGCGCGACTGTCCTCGGTGTAACCCGGCCAGCCGTCGCCGGGTGTCCCGGTCCGGCTGAACGCACGCCAACGAGCTTGCACGTCGTTGCTGACGCGGCGGGCCGAACGCTGGTCCGCGGCGGCCGTCAGCAGCGATCCGAACCTGGTCCGATAGACGTCGAAGACGGCGAAGAGCTCGGTGGCGTGGGTAGCGCCGAGTCCCGACCAGTGCAGGGTCCGCGGCGCGTAGTCGTATCGATAGACGTAGGTGGGCGAATGCCTACTGTGCGCCTCGGCGACCTGCCACGCCGCGGTGCCGAACGCAAAGTCGCCACCCAGCCGGATGCACGCCGCCGAGCTCGGATAGTCGGGGTAGGCCGCGGTGATGCGGTCACGCGACGCCACGTCGGTGTACGTCAGGAGCTTCTCGATCATCCGCTCGTTGGTCGGCAGCAGCGGCATGAAGCGGGTGAACAACCGGCCCTCCTCCGCGTTGGTGCCGACGATGAGCGGCACCCGATGAGCGGTCCCGTCGGCCATCGCCACCACCGGATCCTCGGGGAGGAAGTCCGTGCCATACGCGGGTCCGGCGGGGAAGGCCCCTGGCATGTCGGTCATGCCGCGGGCAATGAGCTCGTCCAGCGCGTCGACCAGTCGCGCCGGCTTGGCGGCCATCAGTGCCGCGGCGCCGTCGCTCTTGGTGGCGCCGAGCAGGCCGGCGAAGTGCTCGGCGAACGTCTCGGCGGCCTCAGGCGAGCGCACCATGCCGCTGGCCGGGCTCTCCGAAATAGCCTGGGCGAAGAGCCCTTTGGCCGCAGGCACCGCCATCAGCGTCGCAACCGCGTGGGCACCCGCGCTCTCGCCGAAGATCGTCACGTTGTCGGGATCGCCTCCGAACACGCCGGCGTTGTCGCGCACCCACTGCAGCGCCAGCACCAGGTCGCGCAGGAAGAGGTTCCCGTCGATGGGGTGTTCGTCGGTGGACAGCGACGACAGATCGAAGCACCCGAGCGCGCCGAGCCGGTAGTTCACCGAGACGTACACGCACCCGCGCCGGGCGAGCGCCGCGCCGTCGTAGATCGGCGTCGCGGAACTGCCCATGATGTAGCCGCCACCGTGGATGAAGACCATCACGGGTAATGGGTCCTCGGATGGCGACTCCGGGGCGACGACGTTGAGCGTGAGACAGTCCTCGCTCATCGGCTGATACCTGCCGACGCCGAGCAGCGTGTACTTGCGCTGTTGCGGTGCGCAGTAGCCGAATCCGTGGCAATACCGCACCCCCGGCCACGCAAGGACCGGCTGCGGCGCGCGGTACCGCAGCGCGCCGACCGGCGGGCGGGCGTACGGGACCGACCGCCAGCGGTGGACGCCGTCGCGCGTGAAGCCCTCGATGGTCCCGCTGTCGACCGTCACGCGAATGGTGCGTTCGTGCATGAATCAGACGTTAGCGAAGAAACCGCCCCCTGACGCGCCCGACGCGATGCCGACGACCGCCCGCTAGCCTGGCCGGTATGCGGATCCCGCTGCTCCTGATCACGTCGGGCGTCGTGTCAGTGCTGCTCGCGGGCTGCGCGAGCGGTGCTCGCGACGACGCTGAAACCTCCCAACAGGCCGTACCGACTCCGTTGACGACCCGCTCGAGCACCACGGTGACCAGCACGAAGCCGACGGCTTCGCCGACCATTGCGCCGGCGAAGGGAGCCCCGATCTCCGACGTCATCCGGTGGATCGAGGCGGGCCATCCCGTCGATCCCGGGGGGTTCCATTCGGCCACCCGCGACGGCGCAACGGTGGCACTGGGCAACGAGGTTGCGTTCGTCACCGCGGGCACCGAGGCCAACTGCGTCACGAACTCCTACCACGACGGCGAACTGTCCTGTCTGGTGAAGCTGACAGACCCGCCACCAAGGCCGGAACCCCTCGACGGCGTATGGAAGGGCAACTGGATCGACTTCGCGGGCACGACTGTGGACGTCGGCTCGACCCATGGCGATCCGGGCCCCTTCGTCAACGGCACAGGTGCGGAGTTGGCGGCCGGGCAGACGCTGTCGTTCGGCGACTACCGGTGCCGCGCAGACGCAGTGGGGCTGTTCTGCGTGAACTACGCACACCAGACCGCGGTGGCGATGTCCGCCGCAGGCGTCGAACCCTTCGGCTGCCTGCAGCCTGCCAGCCCACCGCAGGGGATCGGTCGGCACTTCAGCTGCTGAGCGCCCGATCATGGGCCGGATAGGCGTGCACGACGACCGTTGACAGCTTCGGAATCGCATGGGCCAGTGCATGTTCGGCGTCGTGCGCCACCCGGTGAGCGTCGTTCAGACTCAGGGTCGGATCCACGTCGAGCTCGACGTCGGCTTCGAGCCGGTGTCCTACCCATCGCATCCTGATCCGGCGGGCGTCGAGCACGCCAGGGCGTCCGTGCAGGACGTCGCGCGCGGTCGCGATGAACGCCGGGTCGACGCCGTCGAGCAGCCGGGCGAACACGCCGCGGGCGGCCTGCACCATGACGTAGCCGATCGCCACCGCGATGAGCAGCCCCACGATCGGGTCGGCCAGTGGAAACCCCAGCGCGACGCCGATGGCACCTGCCACCACGGCGAGTGAGGTCAAACCGTCTGTGCGGGCGTGCAATCCGTCAGCCTCCAACGCCGCCGAACCGATGCGCCGGCCGACCCTGATGCGATACACGGCGACGAGCTCGTTGCCCACGAATCCGACGACCCCCGCCGCAGCCACCCAGCCGAGGTGCTGCAGCGGAGTCGGCTCGATCAGCCGCCGCACGGCTTGGATCGCAGCGATCACGGCGGAGACCGCGATGGCCAGCACGACGAACAGCCCCGCCAGGTCCTCGACGCGTCCGAAGCCGTACGTATAGCGCTGAGTCGCCGCCCGCCTGCTCATCGCGAATGCGATCCAGAGCGGAACCGCGGTCAGCGCGTCCGAGAAGTTGTGCACCGTGTCGGCGAACAACGCCACCGAGCCGGATGCGGCGACGACGGCGAGTTGCGTCACCGCGGTGACCCCAAGCACGACGAGGCTGAGCTTGACCGCGCGGATCCCCGCGGCGCTGTCGAGCAGTTCCTGGCCGTGGTGGTGATCGTGACTATGTCCGAGCCCCATCAGCTCACCTCGCCCTCGTGCAGGACCCGCAATTCGCGGTCTTCGAGATGGTGGGCGGGCACGCCGGCGGTGGCGTGTTCGGCGTTGTGCACCGCGTCCGTGACGAGTTGGCCGACGTGCTCGTTCTCCAGCCGGTAGAACACCTGCGTGCCCTCCCGCCGAGTCCGGACGAGGTGGGCCATCCGCAGCTTGGCCAGATGCTGAGACACCGACGGCGCGGGCTTGCCCACCCGCGCCGCGAGGTCGTTCACGGACAGCTCGCGGTCGGCGAGCGCCCACAGCAGCTGTACGCGGGTGGCGTCGGCGAGCATGCGGAACACCTCGACGACGAGATCGGCCTGCTCGTCGGCCAGCCTGCGACTACAGACCTTGTTATCTGCATTCATACGCAGATAATAGCGTTCAATCCGCCGGCCGGATACGCGCCCGCACCCGCTCCGGATAGGCCTGCGTCATGCCCACCGCGCCGACGAGCACGACGATCGGCACCACCCAGTTGGTCCAGTCCCTGGTCTGGGGCACTAGCGCCGCAAAGTAGCCCAGGACGGCGATCAGCGCGAACACCAACCCCCACATCAGCGTCAGCACGCGATTGGTCTGCCGGAACGCTGGCTTCTCCCAATCCTGCAGCGGCGGCGACACTCGCGCGTACTGCTCGGTGAACGGGGTGAACGCCAACGAGCCGATCGCCATGACCGCCAACACGCCGCTCGACAACGTCGTCGCGTAGGTGTCCATCCAATCCCGATCTGCGGCACCGACGAGCACGCCCGCGGCAGTCACCCCGACGAAGAACAGAATGGTGACGACCTCCAGCAGTCGGGGGCCGCCGAACCCCATGGACACGCCGAGGATGATCGCCGACAGCACGGCGCACAGCGCGCCGAACATCCACGTGCTCGGGCCCTCGGCGACGACCCAATAGATGATCCAGGGCGCGAAGCCGACGAAGGGGCTTCGTTCGAACCATCCGTCCACACCTCAGCGTGACACGAATTGACACGCCCGACAGGGCTATGGGGTCAGCACGTGCTAGGCCACACCTTTGTGCTTCAGCAGCGGCAGCACACCCTCGGCGAACCAGTACGCCTCCTCGAGGTGCGGATAGCCGGAGAGGATGAACTCGTCGAAGCCGACCGAGTGGTACTCGTAGATCAGGTTGGCGACCTCTTCGTGGCTGCCGACGAGCGCGGTGCCCGCGCCGCCGCGGACCAGCCCGACGCCGGCCCACAGGTTCGGGTAGATCTCCAGCGCGTCGACGCGCCCGCCGTGCAGGGCGGTCATCCGGCGCTGCCCTTCTGACTCCGAACGGGCATGCAGTGCAGTCTGTTTGGCGATCTGCTCGTCGCTGAGCTCGGCAACGAGTTCGTCGGCCACCGCCCAGGCCGCAGCCGAGGTGTCGCGGCTGATGGTGTGCAGCCGGATGCCGAAGCGCACCTTGCGTCCACGCGCCTGCGCCAACTCGCGCACCTTGGCGATCTTCGTCGCCGCGGCTTGCGGAGGTTCACCCCACGTCAGATACACGTCGACGTGCTCCGCGGCGATCGGTAGCGCAGCGGGCGACGACCCACCGAAGTAGATCTGCGGCAACGGATCCGGCGGTGCCGACACCCGCGCATCCTTGACGTCGTAGTACTCGCCCTTGAAGTCGAGGGATTCCTGGCGCCACAACGAGTTCACGATGTGCAGGAACTCACCAGTGCGGGCATAGCGCTCGTCGTGGCCAAGCCAGTCGCCGAACCGACGCTGCTCGAGGTCGTCGCCTCCGCTGACGATGTTGAGCAGCACGCGGCCCTCGGAGAACCGTTGCAACGTCGCGGTCTGTTGGGCTGCCAGCGTCGGTGGCACCAGCCCGGGCCGGAACGCAACCAGGAACTTCAGCCGCTCCGTCTCGGCGAGCAGCGCCGACGCGGTCAACCAGGCGTCCTCACACCAGGTTCCGGTAGGCGTCAGCACGCCCTCGAAGCCGAGCCGATCGGCGGCCCGGGCCACCTCACCGAGGTAGCGGCGGGTCGGCGCTCGGTAGTTCGGGGGCACGACCTGTTGCGACGACGCATGCGACGACCCCACGATCGAGCGGCTGTCGCCGCTGGTGGGCAGGAACCAGAAGAACTTGCCGGGCATGCAACTCCTAGTTGGTGCTGATCAGCAGGGGCCGCAGGGCTTCGTTGTAGCGCCGGTCGACCCAGTCGGAAAATTTTGGCGCCGAGGCGATTTGGCCGGATGCGGCGAACAGGTCGGCGATCTTCTGTTCCGAGGCGATCACCTCGTCGTCGAGCTCGGTGGGCAGCCGCATGCTGCGCGACTGCGAGACCTGCGCGACCGTCAGGTCCAGGCCGACCGCGGCCGCATAGCTTCGCGCCCACTCATCGGGATGGTCCTTGGCCCAGCGTGCGGCCTTCTCGAAGCGAATCAGGAAGTCCTGCAGCGCGGTATTGCGCTTCGGGTCCGCCAACGCCTGATCGGAGGCGATGCCGAACCAGTAGCCGTTGGTGACGTCCTTGGCCTGTCCGATGCTGCGCACCGGCAGCTGCTCGGCCGCTTGTGCGGTGTACGGATCCCAGATGGCCCACGCATCGACCTCGCGCTGCTGGAATGCGGAAAGCGCGTCGGCGGGCTGCAGGAACACCAACTGGACGTCGGCAGGCGTGAGCGCGGCATTCTTCAGCTGGGCCAGGATGTGGCCATGGGCCGAACTGCCCTTGCCCACCGCGATGCGCTTGCCCTTCAGATCGGCGATGGTCGTGATCGGCGAATCCGTATGTACCAGCACCTGATCCCCGTTGCCCCCACCGTCGTAGGCCGCGACGACCTTGACCTTGGCGTTGGAGGCGGCCCCGAAGATCGGCGGGGTGTTGCCCGTGATCGCGAAGTCGATCTTGCCCGCGGTGGCTGCCTCGACTTGTGGCGGGCCGGAGGTGAACGTGGAGAAGACCACCTTGTACGGCAGCCCGTCCAACGCGTTGGCGGCGCGCAGCAGCGCTTCGGTGCCACCCTTCTGATCGCCGATCTGCAGGGTCACGTCGGCAAGCTCGGTCAGCGGCACGGTGGGCGGGGCCTCCTGGGCACCCGAGTTTCCCTCCCGCGACACGCAGCCGGCCAACAGGCCCACCAACGCCAGCAAGGCCGCGATGCGCACCCCGATGGCTCGTCTCGACGCAGACATGGTCGTTCCCTTCATCGTTCGTGTTCGGATTGGCTTCAGGTCCACACGCCGAGCCGCTCGAGCAGCTCGGCGCGGTAGCGCTCGGTGGCTGCCGAGGGATCGGACGCAGGGCGCCGGACGTCGTCGATGGTCAGCGTGTGCACCACCCGGCCCGCTTCGAGCACGAGCACCCGGTCGGCGAGCGCGACGGCCTCGTCGACGTCGTGCGTCACCAGCAGCACCCCGAATCCGTGCGCTCGCCAGAGGTCCAGCAGCAGCGCCCGCATGCTGAGCCGCGTGAGCGCGTCCAGAGCGCCGAACGGCTCGTCGAGCAGCAGCAGTTCGGGCTCTGCGACGAGGGCTCGGGCCAGCGAAACGCGTTGCGCCTGACCGCCGGACAGCGTGAGCGGCCATGCGTCGGCCCGGTCGGTGAGCCCTACGTCGGCCAACGCACGATCGGCGCGCGCGACGACATCGAGCTTCGATAGCTTGCTTCGAGTCAGGCCGTATCCGACGTTGGTCCTGACGTCGCGCCACGGAAACAAACGTGGCTCCTGGAACGCCAGCGCGGGCGCCCCGGCAACCGTACGTTCGCCGGCGTGGTCGGCCGACAACCCGGCGAGCACCCGCAACACGGTCGACTTGCCCGAACCGCTGCGGCCGATCAGTGCGACGAGCTCGCCCCTGCCGATGCGGACGGACACGTCATCGAGTACGTGATGGTCGGCGTACCACTTGTCGACGTGGAGCAGTTCCCCCGCGGTGTCCACCTGCCGGTCGGACATGACTGTCATGAGCGGTACCTCAGGGCTCGTCGTTCCAGGACGCGGACGATTGCGTCGGTGCCGATGCCTAGCAGTGCATACACGATGAGTCCGAAGATGATGATGTCGATGCGCAGGAAGTCGCGCGCGTTGTTGATCAGGAAGCCGATTCCCTTGTCCGCGTTGATCTGCTCGGCGACGATCAGCGTGAGCCACGCGATCGCGAGCGACTGGCGCAGCCCGACCAGCACCTGCGGGGCCGCGCTCGGCACGATGATGGTGCGGAACCGTTGCCAGAACGAGAACCCAAGCACCTGGGCGGTTTCGAACAACTTCGGATCGACCTGGCGAATGGCCGAGAAGGTATTGAGGTAGAGCGGAAAACTCACCCCGAGCGCCACTAGCAGCACCTTGGGTAGTTCGCCAATCCCGAACCACAGAATGAAGAGCGGGATCAGGCCGAGGTGCGGTAGCGCGCGGACCATCTGCATCGGCGGATCGATGGTCGCCTCGAACCAGCGCGAGAGGCCGACCGCGGTACCGAGCGCTACGCCAAGGATGCCTCCGAGGAGCAGGCCCGCGACGACGCGGACACCCGACACCCGTAGCGCGTCGACGAGTTGCCCGTTGCGGATGAGCTCGACACCCGCTTCGGCGATCAACGACGGGGCAGGCAACACGTCCTGCGGAATCACTCCCAGCGCGCTGCCCAACTGCCACAGCGCCAGCAGAACGATTGGTGAGGCCAATCGGATCAGCGCCCACTTACGCTGCCGTAAAGGCAGTTTCGTCGCAGCGGGAACCACCGTGGGCACGGCGGCGGGCTGGACGGGAGTGGTCACGATGCAGTGACCGTACGCAGCGAAGGCGCGACGAGGAAGTATTCAACTCTGCCTGAAAGAAAGGGAACGGCCCCACCGGGTGAGCCCGACGAATCGGTCTCGGCCGGTGGGGCCGCGTGGAACGGGGTCGATCAGCCGAAGCGAGTGGTGCCCGTGACGACGTTGCCGGTCACGTTGCGGCCGTTGATCTTCGACGTCAGGGTGCCGTTCTGCAGCTTCACCGACTGGTCGGCCTGCTGCAGGATCCGCTTGTTGCGAACCGAAGACTGGAACTGGGCCGCGTTGAGCTGCTGCAGCTCGGCCTGTTCGAAGTCGCGGCCGGTGACGCCACCGTTGAACTGCACACCGGTGACCGAACCGTCCGGACGGACGATCCACGAGGCACGCGCCCCGTCGAGGTCGGCGGTGTACATGCCTGCGGGCGCGGACACGGGAGCGGCGGTGAAGTCGTAGGTGACGCCGTTCATCGTCAGGTTGCCCTTGACGTCCGAGCCAACCGCCGATGCGGTGAGCGTGTCGCGGAACTTCGACGTGATGTCGATCTTCCCTTCGGTCTGGTTTCCGAAGAACCAGGCCTCGTCGTCGACGCCGTTGCAGGCGTACGCGGTGATCTGGTCACCGTCGACGGAGATCCCGATGGTCATCGGCTTTCCGTCCTTCTCCATGTCGGCCATGTACCTGGCCGACTTCGGGAAGGTTCCTGGGGTTACGGCGACCGTCGAAGAGGACGGCGCCGCAGCCGACGTCGCCTCCGTCTTGGTGCCGCTCGAGCAAGCGGACAGGGCGCCCAACGCCAATATCGCGATGAAGCCCAGAATTAGGGTGCGGAGGAGATTTCTCATGTGACCAGGATGGATCTTGGAAACCCGCGGCGCATGAAGATTCCGTGGAGATTGCATGGAGATCAGCGGAGCCGACCGCAATCGGCGAATTACTCCGCCACGAAGGCGTTCACCTCGTCGCAGAACACCTGCCACGCCGGCTCGGTCTCGGTCAGCAGGTGATTGTTGCTCGACAGCGCCACCAGTCGCGAATCATCGATCAGCGCGGCCAGTTCCTCCCCGTACCTCATCGGAACCCGGTGATCGTCGCGCGCATGCAGGATCAGCGTGGGGCACGACACCTGCGCCGCGAGGTCACGCACGTCGATCCGGGCGAACTCCTCGAGGAACCGCACGGCATTGGCCGGTGAGGTGGTGCGCCGCTGCAGGTGATCGAAGGCCTCCCAGTCGGCGCGCGTTCCGTCCGGAATGAACTGCGCGGCGAACACCTGGCGGAATGCGGGATCGTCGCGGCCCCAACCGACTCGGGCCAGGTCGAGGTCCAGCGCGGCCGCACGCTTCTCCTCGTCGTTCATCGCCCGCACGGCGCGACCCCTGGCGTAGCCGCTGCACAGGACGAGCTTGGTGACCTGCTCGGGGTGGCGCGCCGCATAGGCCACCGCCACCGCACCACCCTGCGACACGCCGAGCAGCGGAAAGCGCTCTAGCCCAAGGGCTTCCACCACGGACTCGAGATCAGTCACCCAGTCGTCGAACGTGAATTCCGTTGCTTCCCAGTCCGATAGACCGCAGCCGCGCTCGTCGTACCGGATGAAGGTGTGCTTGGCGGCGAGGTCGCGCACCCAGTGGCGCCACACCGGGCTTTCGATGTCGTAGCCCAGGTGGGTCATCCAGTTCGCGGCCCGGACCAGTGGCGGGCCCTCCCCTGCCACCGCATACGCCAGCCGTACCCCGTCCGCGGCGCGACAGAACGCGATGTGCTGGCGGGGCGGCGGGGCCGACTCGGGTACGGCGACCGGCGCAACCGGGTCGGCCTCGAGGGTGCCGACGAACTGATAGCCGCGGCCACGGACCGTGCGGATGTAGCGCTGCGACTCACCGTCGTCGCCGAGCGCCCGACGCGCGGCCTTGATGCGGCTGGTCAACGCCGCCTCACCCACGAACCGACCACCCCACACCGTGTCGAAGAGTTCTTCCTTGGTGACGAACCGGTCGTGGTTGCTGACTAGTTGCGTCATCACGTCGAACACCTGGGGTTCGACCTTGATCACTTCGTCGCCTTGCCGGAGTTCGTAGCGGGCGGTGTCTAGCGCGAAATCGTCGAACCGCCACACCTGACCGGGCTTGGCCGCTGGGTTCGACTCGGGAGCTGATTCGGTGGACGACACGGGCACGTGGTTCCGATCTCGTCGGGTGCGTTGGTGGTCATCGTAGCTGTGAGACAGCTTGGAGGGTCAGCGCCAGCCGTCGGCGGCCTTCGCTGCGCGCATCAAGGCGTCGCACAGCGCTCGGAGCTCGGAAGCTGCGGCTCCTTCGTCGACCGCGGTGGCCACGTCCTCGGCGGCGCAGCGCACCTCGAAGAGGCGGTCGGCGAGCTCCGCGGCCTCCAACGCGGTGAGGACCACCGCATCCGGGGCCAGTGTGGTGCCCCTGACCTGCGCACGCTGCTCATATGCCCGCTGTCGACACGACTGCCTGCAGTACTGCCTGCGTCGCCCGACACCAACGTCGGCGACCTCACGGCCACACCACCGGCAGGGTTGTGCTCGTCGTTGAAGTCGGCCCAGTCGGCCGACACTTGTTGTCACGAGCCCGACTGTAAACCGCCGCGAGGTGCGATCCCGGTATCATGGACCGTTGAGTCGGGAACTTCGCGCCGGCCGATTGCGTTGATTCCCGCGGATGTGTTGCTTGAAGAGGAGTGTGGACCATGGCTGATCGCGTTTTGAGAGGCAGTCGCCTCGGAGCCGTGAGCTACGAGACCGACCGCAACCACGATCTGGCGCCGCGTCAGGTCGCCCGTTACCGGACCGACAACGGCGAGGAGTTCGAGGTTCCGTTCGCCGACGATGCCGAGATCCCCGGCACCTGGCCGTGCCGCAACGGCATGGAGGGCACCCTGATCGACGGTGACGTGCCGGAGCCCAAGAAGGTCAAGCCGCCGCGCACGCACTGGGACATGCTGCTGGAGCGCCGTTCGATCGACGAGCTCGACGAGCTGCTCAAGGAGCGCATGGACATCATCAAGACCCGTCGGCGCGGAAGCTCGAGCTAGAGCTACGGCACGACGCCGCGGGCACGGTCGAGCCGCCCGCGGATACCCCATTCGGCGACCTTGAAGATCGCCTCGCGGATGTTGGACCCGCTCATCTTGGAGACCCCGAGTTCACGCTCGGTGAAGGTGATGGGCACTTCGACGATCTTGAAGCCGGCCGTGATGGTGCGCCAGGTCATCTCGATCTGGAAGCAGTAGCCCTTCGAGTCGACGGTGGCGAGCTCGATCTTCTCGAGCACCTCGCGCCGGTAGGCGCGGTAACCGGCGGTGATGTCATTGACCTCGACACCCAGCATGACGCGCGAGTATCCGTTGGCCGTCTTGGACAGCACCTTCCTGCGCCTCGGCCAATTCCGGACGGTTCCGCCGTCGATGTAGCGCGACCCGATCGACAGGTCGGCGCCCGCGTCGACGGCGTCCAGCAGTCGGTAGAGCTCCTCGGGCGCGTGGCTGCCGTCGGCGTCCATCTCCACCAGCACGGTGTATCCGCGGCCGAGCCCCCAGGCGAAACCGGCCAGATACGCCGCGCCGAGCCCGGCCTTGCTGGTCCGGTGCATGACGTGCACGCGGTCCGGGTCGGCGAGCGCGAGCTCGTTGGCGAGTTCGCCGGTGCCATCGGGGCTGCCGTCGTCGACGATCAGCACGTGGACGTCGGGACGTGCGGCGTGCACGCGGCCGACGATGAGGGGCAGATTCTCGCGCTCGTTGTAGGTCGGAATGATGACCAGCGTGCGCTGAGTCGGGCGGTCACCGGAGGTCATGCTCGATCCCGCTTCTCGCTCGTCGGTCATGTCACTCCATCGTCGATTACCGCATCGGTCGCCGATCTCCGGCGACGCACGAACTTCCCATTCTGCAACATCGCCGCGACCACGACGGCAACACCGACCACAACCAGCAGTCCCTCGATGGTGGGTCCCCACCGCGTGGCGGGCGTCAAACTGGACTTCAGCCGAATCGGAACGTCGAGGTAGGCCGGTTCGAAGAACCCGGTGGAGACGATTTCGCGACCGTCCGGTGCGATTACCGCGCTGATCCCGACGGTGCCCGCGACGACGACGTAGCGGTCGTGCTCGACGGCCCGCAACCGCCCAAACGCGAGCTGCTGGGCGCTCATGGCCTCGTCGAAGGTGGCGTTGTTGCTCGGCACCGCGAGCAGTTGCGCGCCATTGAGCACCGATTCCCGCGCCGCGCGGTCGAAGATCACCTCCCAGCAGGTGGTGACGCCGACCGTCACCCCCGCGGCGTGCACCGTGCCGTCGCCACTGCCCGGCACGAAGTATCCGGCCCGGTCGGCATACGACGACAGGTGCTTGAAGAAGCCGCGCCACGGCAGGTATTCGCCGAACGGTTGGATGATCTGCTTGTCGTGGCGTTCACCCGGGCCGTTGGCGCCGTCCCACACGATCACCGAGTTGGACGACGCCGGATTGTCCCGGGTGTAGCCGGGAGCCGCGACGACGGCACCCACCAGGATCGGCGCGTGTATCGCCTCGGAGGCCGCGGTGATCTGACTTGCCGCGTCGGGGTTCGCGAGCGGGTCGATGTCAGACGAGTTCTCCGGCCAGATCACGAAGGCCGGTTGCGGTGCACGTCCATCCCGGACGTCCTCGGCCAGCCGCATCGTCTCGCGGACGTGGTTGTCGAGCACGGCACGCCGCTGCGCATTGAACTCGAGCCCCAACCTCGGGACGTTGCCTTGGATCGCCGCCACCGTGATGGACGGATCGTCGCCGGCGCCCGCCCCCGCCTTGCGCAGGTGCGGGCTCGCCAACGCGACGCTCAACAGCACCAGCACAATGCACAGACCCGGCACCAGCACGGCGTGCGCGCTGCGGTCGGCCGCACGGTCGCGCGCCGTCCACCGGCGCGTCGCCTCGACCGCGATGGCGGCCAGGCAGAACCCCACCAACACGACGGCGAACGACACCAACGGGGCGCCGCCCCACCGCGCGAGCGCCAGCAGCGGACCGTCGGCCTGGCTGAAACCTATTACTCCCCAAGGGAATCCGCCGAACGGCACGACCGACTTGAGCCACTCGGTCACCATCCACACCGCGGCGAACCACACGGGCCAGCCGGGTAGCCGTCGCACGATCACCGCCAGCAGACCGAAGATCGCCGGGAAGATCGCCTCCATCAGCGACAGCGCCAACCACGGGACAGCGCCGACGAGCCCGCTGATCCACGGAAGCAGCGGCACGTAGAACGTCAGTCCGAAGAGCAGTCCGTAGCCGAACCCGCCGAACTTCGTGGTGGACTCGTGGGTGAACACCCAGGCGAGCAACGCGAACGCGACGAACGCCAGAAACCACCAGCCGAAAGGCGGGAAACTGGTGCACACCAGAATGCCGGCGGCGATGGCGGCAGCCATCCGCATCAGCCGCGGGACGAACATCTGCTGCAGCTTGGTGACGAGGGGCGACGGCGAGCGCTCGCTCTGCTGCGTGGGCGGCGCGTCAGCCATGGAGGACGACGCCCCGGTGCACGGTCTGCTTGCAGGTGGGCAGCGCATCGTCGGGGCCGAGGCGGGGTAGCGCGGGTACGCGCGCACGCTGATCGGTGGACCAGCGCTGCACGCCGTCGGCTGGGGCGGCGACCTCCAGCCCGTCGGCGCCGCCGGGCACGTCCCACACCGCGTATGACGCGGGCGCACCGGGCACCAGCGTGCCGGTGATCCCGTCGCGCACGCCACCCGCGCGCCAGGCTCCGCGCGTGGCGGCGGAGAACGCCGCCCGCGCCGACAGCGCGCTGCCTGCAGTCTGGTGAAGCATGGCGGCGCGTACCGACGCCCAGGGATTGATACTGGTGACGGGTGTGTCCGAGCCAAGAGCGAGTGGCACGCCTTGGGATGCTAACAGCGCAAACGGGTTGAGCTTGCGGGCCCGGTCGGTGCCCAGCCTGTGCGCGTACATCCCGTCGTCGCCACCCCACAGGGCATCGAAGTTGGGTTGCACGCTCGCGAGCACGCCCGCGGCGCCGAGCTGGGCCGCCTGAGCTGCCGTGATCATCTCCAGGTGCTCGATGCGGTGACCGCAGCGCGATACCGCAACGGCGCCCAACCGCGTGACGACGCGGTCGACCGCCTCGACGACGGCCGAGGCCGCGGCATCGCCGATGACGTGGAATCCGGCGGTGATGCCCGCTTCGGTGCACGCGCCGAGGTGCGCCTCGATCGCGTCGGCGTCGAGGTAGGCGTTACCGCACCCGTCCGGGCGGTCGGCATACGGCTCGTGCAGCCAGGCGGTGTGGGAGCCAAGTGCCCCGTCGACGAACAGGTCACCCGCCAGCCCGTCGGCGCCGGTGACGGCGACGAGCTCGCGTGCGTCGGCGGCGGAGCTCACCGCCTCCCCCCAGTAGCCGACGACCTCGACCCCGTGGTCCGTGGCCCGAACCGCGTGCCAATCGTCGAGCCCGCCGATGTCGGGTCCGGCGCACTCGTGCACGGCGACGATGCCGGACCGGGCGGCCAGGTCCAGCGCGGCTCGCCGGGCTTCGTCACGCTGCGCGGCGGTGAGTAGGTCACGGGCGACGGCGCGCACCCGATGATGCGCGTGGGCGGTGACGGGCTGCTGCGCGGAGTAGCCCGCCGAGCCCGCCAGGTCGGGCACCAGGCGACGCAGGGCGGTGGTCGCGGCGGCCGAATGCACGTCGACGCGGGCGAGGTACGCCGGGCGGCCTCCGAGCACGCGGTCGAGGTCGGCAGTGGTGGATGCGCCGGGCTCCGGCCATCCGGATTCGTCCCACCCATGCGCCCAGATGGGGCCGTCGGGATGCTCGCGAGCGAATTCGGCGACGAGCCGCAGCAGGTGCGCGTGGGAGGTCGCCTCGCGCAGGTCCAGCCCGACGGTGGACAACCCGGTCGCAGTGAGGTGGACGTGGCTGTCGACGAACGCGGGCGCGACGAAGCCGCCACCCAGGTCGATGACCCGGGCGTCCGGAAACTGGGCGCGTCCGACGTCGTCGGTGCCCAGCCACGCGACGGTGGCGTCGGGGCCGTCAGTCACGGCCATGGCGGTGGCGTCTGGGCTGGCCGGGCTGTGCACCAGACCGTTGACGAGCAGCGTGGTCAAGAGCTAGACGGTAGGCCCCGGCCCGGGGAAGGTCCCGGGCAGGCGTGGCGGTTCGGCGTCGATGACGTCGTCCGTCACGTCGATCACTTCGCCGTCGATGTAGTCGCCTCGGGCGGGCTGGAAGGCACCGTTCGTCGTGACCAGCAGTGGAATGCGGCCCAGTCCGCGCGCAGCAAGCGCCGCAACGGCCGGACGTGCGAGCGTCCGAGTCGGCGGCAGCAGCAGGAGTAGCCCGAGCACGGACGTGACGAGCCCGGGGACGACGGCCAGCACGGTGCCAAGCGCGATAAGCACACCGTCCGTTGCTGCACCCTGCGGGGACGACAACCCCGACCGCAGCCGCTGGACTTGGCGCGTCAGTTGAGAACCGGCGAGCGCCAAACCAAGGGCGAACGTCCCGAGCAGCAGCAACACGGTCCAGCCGAAGCCGATCGTGTACGCGAGCGCGATCACCACCGCCAGTTCGACGAGGACGTAGAGCCCGAACAACCGCTTAGCCATGTGTTACCAACGTCTCGGGACCGGACGAGGTTCCTAGGCCGCCTTGAGTTCGAGTCCGACGCTCTTCGCGTCGAGCCCGCGCAGCTTCATGTACAGCCCGAATGCCCAGCCGACGACGCCGTAGCGCTTGACGACGGCCCGCTGCACGTCGGCAGACTCGGACTTGTCGAGGATCGTGGCGACCGCGTCAACCGGCTCACTCTTGGGATTTCCGCGCATGTCGCACACGGCCACGGTGACGCGCGGTGTGTTGCGGATGCGCTTGACCTTCCACGAGTCCTCCTCGGTCATGACCAGCAGGCGATCGCCGTCCGGGGCAGCCCAGATGGCGCTCGGCTTGGGCCTGCCGTCCTTGGTGAACGTGGTGAGCAGGACGTACTTGGCCTTGGCGACGTCGCCAAACGTGAGCGCCATGGTTCAGACCGCCTTGAGTTCGATGGTGAGGTTCTTCGCCATGCCGCCGCGCAGCTTGGAGAAGAAGTTGAAGGTCTTGCCGAGCACGCCGTAGCGCTTGCCGATCGCATCGTAGGTGGCGCCGTTCGCCGACTTGTCGAGGATCGCGGCGGTGGCTTCGATCGACTCGCCCTTCGGTTTGCCGCTACGGTCGCACTCGGCGATGGTGACCCGCGGAGTGTTGCGGATGCGCTTGACCTTCCAGGATTGCTCCTGGGTGATCGCGACTAGCCCGTCGCCTGATGGCGCGGCCCAGATGGCGGTCGGCTTGGGCCTGCCGTCCTTGGTGAAGGTGGTCAGCAGGATGTATTCGGACTTGGCGACCTCGGCGAATGTCACGGGCATGTGCCCAATCTATAGCCCCGGGTCGCTTCGCTCTCCCCCGCAAGCGGGGGGACCCCCAGCGCCGAACCTAGTAGGCGTCAGCCTTCGAGGTCGCCTTCCGTTTCCAGCAGCACCTGCTTCAGGCCGTCCAGGGTGGCCGGTTCGGGCTGGGCCCACATGCCGCGGCCTGCGGCCTCCAGCAGCCGCTCGGCCATCCCGTGCAGCGCCCACGGGTTCGACTCGGCCATGAACTTCCGATTCTCTCCGTCGAGCACGTACTCCTCGGCCAGCCGCTCGTACATCCAGTCGGCCATCACTCCGGCGGTGGCGTCGTACCCGAAGAGGTAGTCGACCGTGGCGGCCATCTCGAAGGCACCCTTGTAGCCGTGTCGGCGCATGGCGTTGATCCACCGCGGGTTGACGACGCGCGCCCGGAAGACGCGCGTGGTCTCCTCCGAGAGCGTGCGGGTGCGCACGGCGTCGGGACGGGTGTTGTCGCCGATGTAGGCCGCCGGGTCGCGACCGGTCAGCGCGCGCACGGTGGCGACCATGCCGCCGTGGTACTGGAAGTAGTCGTCGGAGTCGGCGATGTCGTGCTCGCGGGTGTCGGTGTTCTTGGCCGCCACCGCGATTCGGCGGTACGCCCTGTTCATGTCGTCGGTGGCGGGCGCGCCGTCGAGCCCACGCCCGTACGCGAAGCCACCCCACGCGGTGTACACCTGCGCCAGGTCGGCGTCGTCGCGCCAGTTCCTGCTGTCGATCAGCTGCAACAACCCCGCCCCGTAGGTGCCGGGTTTGGAACCGAAAATCCGGGTGGTGGCCCGCCGGCCATCGCCGTGCTCGGCGAGGTCGACGCGCGAGTGCGCGCGGACGAAGTTCTGCTCGTCCGGTTCGTCGAGGTCGGCAACGAGGCGCACCGCGTCGTCCAACATCGTCACCACGTGCGGGAAGGCATCGCGGAAGAAGCCCGAGATGCGCACCGTGACGTCGATGCGCGGCCGACCGAGCTCAGCGAGCGAAATCGGCTCGAGGTCGACGACGCGCCGGGAGGCGTCGTCCCACTTGGGCCGAACACCCAGCAGCGCAAGGACTTCGGCGATGTCGTCACCCGCGGTGCGCATCGCCGAGGTGCCCCAGACGGACAGTCCGACCGACTGCGGCCACTCACCGTGGTCACGCAGGTAACGGTCGAGCAGCGAATCCGCGAGTGCGACACCGGTTTCCCACGCCAACCGAGACGGCACGGCCTTGGGGTCGACCGAATAGAAGTTGCGCCCCGTTGGCAGCACGTTGACCAGCCCGCGCAGCGGCGAGCCCGACGGCCCGGCGGCGATGAATCCGCCATCGAGGGCCCGCAGAATCTGAACGATCTCCCGGTCCGTCTGGCGCAGCCGCGGCACCACCTCGGTGGCCGCGAACCGAAGCACCGACGCGATCTCGGCGTCGCCCGTGATCGCGTCGACGGCCTTTGCGTCCCAGCCCGTCTCCTGCAGCGCAGCGACCAGGGCGCGGGCGGTGGCCTCGGCGGCGTCGACGGCACCGCGGTCGTCTGTGCCGTCCTCGGCCAACCCGATCGCCTGGCGCAAGCCGGGCACCGTGTGTTCGCCGCCGAACAGCTGTCGTGCGCGCAGGATCGCCAGCACCAGATCGAGTTCGGCCGCTCCTTCGGGCGCCTGCCCGAGTATGTGCAGGCCGTCGCGGATCTGGACGTCCTTGATCTCGCACAACCAGCCGTCGACGTGGAGCAGCATGTCGTCGAACACGTCCTCCTCGGGCCGGTCCTCCAACCCGAGGTCGTGGTCCATCTTGGCCGCCCGCATCAGGGTCCAGATCTGCTGGCGGATCGCGGGCAGCTTGCCGGGGTCGAGCGCGGCGATGGTCGAATGCTCGTCGAGCAGCTGCTCGAGTGTCGCGATGTCCCCGTAGCTTTCGGCCCGCGCCATCGGCGGGATCAGGTGGTCCACCAGCACGGCGTGGGCCCGGCGTTTGGCCTGGGTGCCCTCACCGGGATCGTTGACCAGGAAGGGGTAGATCAGGGGCAGGTCGCCCAGCGCCGCGTCGGATCCACACGCCGCCGACATGCCAAGGGTCTTGCCGGGCAGCCACTCGAGGTTGCCGTGCTTGCCGAGGTGTACGACGGCGTCCGCTTTGAAGGAGCCGCCGAATCCGTCATCCAGCCAGCGGTAGGCGGCCAGGTAGTGGTGACTGGGCGGGAGATCCGGGTCGTGGTAGATCGCGACGGGGTTCTCGCCGAAGCCCCGCGGCGGCTGCACGAGCAGCACGACGTTGCCCGATTGCATTGCCGCGATGACGATCTCGCCGTCGGGGTCGCGGCTGCGGTCGACGAACAACTCGCCGGGAGGCGGGCCCCAGTGCTCGACGATGGGGTCGGCGAGCTCGGCGGGCAGCGTCGCGAACCAAGCCCGGTACTCGGCGGCGGACACGCGAATCGGGTTGCGTGCCAACTGTTCCTCGGTCAGCCAGTCGGGGTCCTGCCCGCCACGCTCGATCAACGCGTGCACTAGCGCGTCGCCATCCTCGGCGTCGACGCCGGGCACGTCACCGATGACGTAGCCGGCATCCCGCATCGCGCGCAGCAGCGCGACGGCGCTTGCGGGCGTGTCCAATCCGACGGCGTTGCCGATGCGGGCGTGCTTCGTCGGATATGCGGAGAACACCAGCGCCACCCGCTTGTCCGCGGGCACGACGTGACGCAGGCGGGCTTGGCGCACGGCGAGGCCCGCGACCCGTGCGCAGCGTTCCAGATCGGGCACGTAGGCGATCAGCCCCTCGTCGTCGATCTCCTTGAACGAGAACGGGACCGTGACGATGCGCCCGTCGAACTCGGGGACGGCCACCTGGGTGGCCACGTCGAGCGGAGTCATTCCGGTGTCGTTGGAGGCCCACTGGCTGCGTGAACTGGTCAGGCAGAGGCCCTGCAGGATGGGCACGTCGAGCGCCGCGAGATGCGCGACGTTCCACTGGTCGTCGGAGCCCCCAGCTGCCGCCTCCGCGGGGACCGCTCCCCCGGCCGCCAGCACCGTCGTCACCAACGCGTCGGCCGTGCCGAGCAGTTCGAGGAGGTCGGGTTCCGCGGTGCGCAACGAGGCGCAGTACACCGGCAGCGGGATGCCGCCCGCTCGCTCGATGGCGCCGCACAGCGCCTCGACGTACTCGGTGTTGCCCGCGAGGTGCTGCGCGCGGTAGTAGAGCACGGCGATCAGCGGGCCGTCATCACTTGTTGACGCCCGCTCGAGCAGACCCCAGTTGGGGGTGGCCGCCGGGGGCTCGAAACCGATGCCGGTCATCAGCACGGTGTCGGCGAGGAACGCGTACAGCTGGCGGAGGTTCTCCACGCCGCCCTGCGCGAGGTAGACGTGGGACTGCAGTGCGACGCCTGCGGGCACCGTGGAGTGGCTCATCAGGTCGGCATCGGGCGACTGTTCGCCACTGAGCACGACCGCAGGGACGCCGCTGACGGCGATCCGGTCGATGCCGTCCTGCCAGGTGCGGTAGCCGCCGAGCATGCGGACGACGACGACGTCGGCACCATCGAGCAGCGCGTCGAGTTCACCCTCGACGAGCCGCGACGGGTTGGCCCAGCGGTAGGCCGCACCGGTTGCGCGGGCGGTGATCAGGTCGGTGTCGGACGTCGACAGCAGCAGGACGACGGGCGACTCGGGAGACCCAGGCCCTGGCGGGGGGAATGACACTGTCACGCACCATTCGTACCGCACCGGCCCGCTGGTGAGGGACGGCCGGTGCGGTCGGTCGATCAGCGGTCGTAGTTGCCCCAGCGACCGTGCCAGGACTGCGGGTACGGAGGACCCGCGATGGCGACGAGCACCAGGACGACGGACGCGAACACGATGAGTCCGAACATTGTTGCCTCCTAAGGCCTACCGCCTGCCTCAGTGATGTCGAATGTTGCTGGCAAACGGTCGTTCTCAAGAAACGTAATACCGCCGGTACCGGATTCGGACGTTTCGTGTGGCACGGAACACACTCGACAAAAACGTGACGCACGTCACCCTCGGGCAATTCGAATCCCAGCCAGCGAAACCGTGGTCATCTGTCGGTCGTTCCGGCGAAATGAGCAGATGACCAACTCCCCCGTCATCGTCAAGCTCGGTGCCAACATCGGCGCCCGAATTGAGGGCGTCCGCGTCGGCGGCGACCTCCCGGCCTCGACCGTCGCGGCCATCAACGGTGCCCTGCTGACCCACAAGGTGATCTTCTTCCGCGACCAGCACCACCTCGACGACGCGGGCCAGCTCGCGTTCGCCGCCACGTTGGGCACCCCGACGCTGGCCCACCCGACCGTGCTGTCGCGGGGCACGGACGTGCTGCCGATCGATTCGCGATACGACAAGGCGAACTCCTGGCACACCGACGTCACGTTCGTCGATCGGATCCCGAAGGCATCACTGCTGCGGGCGATTTCGCTGCCCGAGTACGGCGGAACGACGACGTGGGCGTCTACGGAGGCCGCCTACGACCAGTTGCCTGCCCCGCTGCGTGCGCTCGTCGAGAACCTGTGGGCCGTGCACACCAACGAGTACGACTACATCCGCGACTTCGACGACGACTACGTCCAGGCGTCCGACGCGACGCGCGAGTACCGCGACGAATTCGTCTCGGACATCTACGAAACCGAGCATCCCGTGGTGCGGGTCCATCCGGAGACGGGCCGCCGGGTGCTTCTGCTCGGTCACTTCGTCCGTCGGTTCGTCGGGCTGGGGACCGGCGAGTCGGCGACGCTACTCGCCCTGCTGCAGGCCCGGGTGACGCGGTTGGAGAACACGATTCGGTGGAATTGGCTGCCCGGGGACCTGGCCGTCTGGGACAACCGGGCCACCCAGCACTACGCGGTGTCCGACTATGACGACCAGTACCGCAGGCTCAGTCGCGTGACGTTGGCCGGCGACGTTCCCGTGGACGTGCTCGGAAACTCCAGTCGCGTGATCGCAGGCGACGCGTCGCACTTCTCCGACGTGGTGGCACCCCGGCGGCTGGCGGCGGCGGTGTCGTAGCGGCACCGTCAGAGTCGGTCCAGCTCCCGGCGCATGGCGGCCGCCTCCAGGTAGGCGGCGCGGCGCGGGATGTCGGCGTGCCGCCGGGGCTTGGGTGGCGCGGCGGCCTCGACGACCACGCTCGCGCTGGCGGTGAAGAACTTCGCGATCGCGGTCCACCAGCGGTCGCCGGTGCGCGGTATCGCGGGGAAGTTCGCTGGGTTCATGGCGAGTTCGGACATCAGGGTCTCCTTGCTTCTCGGATGTCGGATCAGGGTCCGACCTGCGTGAAGCGAACGTATTTCGACGGCGTCGCAGCTCAGTGCGTAGTCGACTACTCGAATCCCGGCGGGTACTACTCATATGCTCGAGGTCGAGATGACCAGGGTCCGCGACGACGACGCATGTCCCGGTGCGCTGCAGGTGCACCAGGCGGCCGACGGTGCCCTGGCGCGCGTGCGGCTGCCAGGCGGCATCATCGCCGCAGCGCAGTTGGAGGCGCTCGCTTTGGCCGCAGTCGAGTTCGGCTCCCCCGCAATGGAGCTCACGTCCCGCGGCAACATCCAGCTCCGCGCGATCACCAACCCGGAAGGCCTAGCCGACGCCGTCGCGGCGGCGGGCCTGCTGCCGTCGGCCACCCACGAACGGGTGCGCAACGTGGTGGCGTCGCCGCTGTCCGGTCGGCGGGGCGGGTTCGGCGACGTCCGGCCGTTGGTCGGTGAACTCGACGACGCGCTGCAGGCCCGTCCGTCGCTCGCCGAACTCCCTGGCAGGTTCTGGTTCAGCCTCGACGACGGCAGCGCGGACGTGTCGGGGCTCGGCGCCGACGCTGGCGCTCAGCTGCTGGACGCGCGCCGCGCGGCACTTCTGATCGCAGGCGTCGACACGGGAGTGCGAATGGCCGTCGAGGACGTCGTCGCCACACTGCTCGCGGTGGCGGAGAACTTCCTCGACGTGCACGGAAGAGCTTGGCGCGCCTCCGAACTCGACGATGTCGGCCCGCTACTGACCGGACTGACCGTCACGGACGCGCCCGGCACGACGTGGCCGCCGGTCACCCGGGCTCCCGTCGGCTGGATCGAGCAGGACGACGGTCGGGTCGCGCTCGGCGCCGCCGTTCCGCTCGGCGTGCTGCAAGCCCGCGTCGCGCGGTATCTGGCGGCCATCGAGTCCCCCGTGGTGGTCACGCCGTGGCGGTCGGTACTCGTCTGCGACCTGGATCATGGCGTCGCCGACACCGCCCTACGGGTGCTCGCACCGCTCGGGCTGGTCTTCGACGTGCACTCGCCGTGGTTGGACGTCAGCGCGTGCACCGGCAGCCCCGGTTGTGCGCACTCCGCCGCCGACGTGCGCCGCGATGCCACGGAGGCGGCCCGCGAATCCATGGGCGTTCACCGGCACTTCGTCGGTTGCGACCGGGCCTGCGGCAGCCCACCCGTCGGCGACGTTCTGGTGGCGACCCCCGACGGATACCGACTGCGCCAAACGTAGGGTGAGCGGGTGCTCGACTACACCCGCGACGCCGCCGAGATCTACCGGCAGTCGTTCGCGACCATCCGCGCCGAGGCGGACCTGTCGCGCTTCCCGGTCGACGTGTCGCGGGTCGTGGTGCGCCTGATTCACACCTGCGGCCAGGTCGACGTCGCCGAGCACGTCGCCTACACCGACGACGTCGTCACCGCGACGCGCGCCGCCCTCGACGCCGGCGCTGCGGTGCTGTGCGACTCGTCGATGGTGGCCGCGGGCATCACCCGTTCCCGGCTGCCCGCCGCCAACGACGTGGTGTCGCTGGTCGCCGACGCGAGGGCCGCCGAACTGGCCGAGCGGCGCGCGACCACGCGGTCGGCGGCGGCGGTGGAGTTGTGGGCCGACCGGCTGGCCGGTGCCGTCGTGGCGATCGGCAATGCACCGACCGCGCTGTTCCGCCTGCTCGAGCTCGTCGACGAGGGCGTCCCGGCTCCCGCGGCGGTGCTCGGCGGGCCGGTGGGGTTCGTCGGCTCGGCACAGTCCAAGCAGGAGCTGATCGACCGACCGCGGGGCATCGCGTACCTCGTCGTCACCGGCAGACGCGGTGGCAGCGCGATGGCCGCCGCCGCGGTCAACGCCATTGCGAGCGACCACGAATGACGGCAGCAGGAACCGCCAAGGGCACGCTCTGGGGCGTCGGACTAGGTCCTGGCGACCCGGAACTGGTGACGGTCAAGGCCGCGCGCGTGATCGGCGAGGCGGACGTGGTGGCCTACCACAGCGCCAGACACGGCCACAGCATCGCGCGCACCATCGCCGAGCCCTATCTGCGGCCGGGCCAGCTCGAGGAACACCTGGTGTATCCGGTGACCACCGAGACCACCGACCATCCCGGCGGATATTCCGGGGCGATGGAGGACTTCTACGCCGAGGCCGCCGACCGCATCGCGGCGCACCTCGATGCGGGCCGCAACGTTGCCCTGCTCGCCGAGGGCGATCCGCTGTTCTACAGCTCCTACATGCACATGCACACCCGGCTCACCCAGCGGTTCGACGCCGCCATCGTCCCTGGCGTGACGTCCGTGAGCGCCGCCTCCGCGGCGACTGGGACGCCGCTGGTTCAGGGCGACGAGGTCCTGACGATCCTGCCGGGCACGCTGCCCGCCGACGAGCTACGCCGCAGGCTGGCCGACACCGACGCCGCGGTGATCATGAAGCTGGGCCGGTCGTATCCCGCAGTGCGAGAGGCACTTTCCGCCGCGGGGCGCCTGGACGGGGCCTTCTACGTGGAGCGAGCCAGCACTCCGGCGCAGCGGGTGCTGCCCGCCGCCGACGTCGAAGAGGCGACGGTGCCGTACTTCTCGTTGACGATGGTGCCGGGCATGGCGACCCGCCCGACCCCGGTCGGCAGCGTCGCGGTGGTCGGGCTCGGCCCCGGCGACGTCGACTGGCTGACCCCGCAGGCGCGTCGCGAACTGAACACCGCCACCGACCTCATCGGATACGGCCCCTACCTGGACCGGGTGAGCACCCGCAACGGTCAGGTTTGCCATCCCAGCGACAACACCGACGAGCCTCAGCGCGCCAAGCTCGCCTGCACGCTGGCCCGGCAGGGCCGCGCCGTGGCGGTGGTGTCCTCGGGCGATCCGGGGGTCTTCGCGATGGCGACGGCCGTGCTCGAGGAGGCCTGCGACTGGCCTGACGTCGACGTCCGGGTGATCCCCGCGATGACCGCGGCTCAGGCCGTCGCGAGCCGGGTCGGCGCTCCGCTGGGCCATGACTACGCGGTGATCTCGCTATCCGATCGACTGAAGCCGTGGGACGTCATCGCGGCCAGGCTCTCGGCCGCCGCGGAGGCCGATCTGGCGCTGGCGATCTACAACCCGGCGTCCAAGAGCCGCACGTGGCAGGTGGCCGCGATGCGGGACCTGCTCTTGGAGCGCCGCGACCCGGGCACACCCGTCGTGATCGGCCGCGACGTGTCCGGCCCGCGGGAGTCCGTCAAGGTGGTCCGGCTGGCCGACCTCGACCCCGCCGACGTCGACATGCGCTGCCTGCTCATCGTGGGGTCGTCACAGACGCAATGGCAGCGCACGGCGGTCGGCGACCGCGTCTTCACGCCGCGCCGCTACCCCGGCTGAGCACCCGGCCCGACTGCTGTCGAAAATCGTTGACAGCTGTCGGTGCGCCCACTACTGGCGCCGCTCATAACCGGAGTCTTGGGCGCAATCCTCGGACTTCAGTCCGGGGGTCGACCCACAACGTTTTTTGTCGCCGGGCGTTGGCGTGGTCGGTTTCGCGGTCGAATTCGACGAGCTCTTTGCGGACGGTGCCGATGGTCTGCTCGCAGAAGGTGAGCGTCTCGGCGGTGGATACGTTGCGCCGGTATTGGTGGCGGACACCAGATACGGGTCAAGCGGGGACACGCTGTGGCGGGCGCGCCGATAGCTCGGAGATGTCATAGGTCGGACTTACCGTTGGGATGTGCAGACGCGCACTGTGTGCCTCACCCAGCCGCCACCGGCCGCCGAGCTGCCGAAGACGGAACGCATGCCGCGTGCGCGCAAGCGGCCGAAGGATGCGCCCACCCATGTACGGTCGTGGCCACTGCGCCCGGATCCCGCGCAGCGCAGGGGTATCCGGGCCCGGTTTCACACAGGCACACGGGTGCACAACGCAGTGATGGGTGAGTTCCTGGCGCGTAGCCGCGCGGTGAAGGCCGATCCCGCCTGGCAGGCCGCCCGGTCGTTGCCGTGCGGAACGCCGGCGCAACGCCAGACCCGCAGCGCAGCCTTTCGCGGGGTGGAGCAGGCACACGACTTCGATGTGAATGCGGCGCAGTCGTTCGCATCGTCACTGCGTAGATCGTGGGTGCGCGAGCATCTGCCCGCCCAGGAGACCCAGAATCTGGGGGCGCGGGCGTTCGACGCGGTCAAACAGTGGCACGTGGGCCGCAAAGGCAAGCCGCGGTTCAAGCCGGCATCGCGTGGGCTGCATTCACTTTCGTCCAAGGACGGCAACGGTGCGCTACGCCCGAAACTCGATCCAAATGGCGCTCTGACGGGGTTGCAGTGGGGTGCGGGGTTCGTAATCCCGATCGCCGTGCCCGCTCAGGCGGGGCGCCGCGGTAAGGAACAGCAGGCCGAGCTCGCCGAGATCGAAGCGCTCATCGCCGCCGGCAAGGTGTTGTCGGCGCGGATCGTGCGCACCGTCATCAGCGGCCGAGACACCTACCGCATGCAGCTCGTCGTCGACGGCCGCCCGACCCGGCGTCACCCGGTCGGCGATGGACGGGTGTCATTCGACCTCGGCCCCAGCGAGATCGCGGTCGCGGTCGAACACCGCGATGGCAGCTGGTCGGGGTGGGTGCAACCGCTGGCCGGGGGGCTTCGACTGGACACCGCTGGGCTGCGGCGCGCCCAGCGTCGCCTGGACCGCCAGCACCGCGCCGGTTCGCCGGGCTGCTTCAACCGCGACGGCACCCACCTGCGTGGCCGCTGCGCCTGGCAACGCGCCAACAACGCCGAGCAGACCGTGACCAGGGTGGCTGAGTTGCACCGCCGGCGCGCCGAGCACCGTCGAACGTTGCACGGGGCGCTGGCCAACCGGCTGTTCGAGTATGGCGGTGACATTGCCTGTGAGAAGCTCGACTACGTGGCTTGGCAGAAGAATTTCCCTCGCAGTGTGCGGGACCGGGCACCGGGGTTGCTGGTGGAGACGATTCGACGCAAGGCTGAAAGCGCCGGCGCCGAACGTCTCTACGAGTACAACCCCAACACCACCGCCCTGTCCCAAACCTGCCTGTGCGGGGAACGCAGGAAAAAGCCGCTCTCGCAACGGGTCCACCGCTGCGAGTGCGGGATCAGAGAGCATCGGGACGTGTTCTCGGCGTACCTCGGACTGCACGTCCGGGTAGACGCTGATGGTTCCGATCGGCTGGATCTGCAGACAGCCAACCTGGGCTGGCTGCACCGTCAGGACATCGACGGGCGCCGAGATCCAGCCCCGGCAGTATCGAAACGGCGAGGCCGCAGACACCCGCCCACGCGGAGGTCCGTGGCGCGCATCAACGCCCGGCGCAAAGCCAAGGCCGCGACGCGACAGAGCCGTTCGGCGCGAACTTCCACCACCAGCCGGCCCACGGCGTTGCCCACATGAGCAACGAGACAGCCGACATGGCAGGTGGAATCCACGACATTCATGCCGTGGAGGACGTCACAGCGGCCGTGTCGATCCCGCGGAGCCCGACGGACATCACGCCACAGTGGTTGGGTGCGGTGCTGGACACCGACGTCCGAGCCGTCGACACCGAACCGATCGGGACCGGCCAGACCGGCGCCACCTACCGGCTGACGGTGAGCTACGCGGCCGACGACGCCGGACTACCCAGCAGCTTCGCGGTAAAACTGCCGTCGCAGGACGAGACGGTGCGTGAGCGGGTGGCCCTCGGCTACCGCTCCGAGCACGCCTTCTACACCCACGTCGCCGACCTGGTGAAGGTGCCGATTCCGAAGAGCTTCTACTGCGACATCTCCGACGACGGCGGCGACATCGTGCTGCTGCTCGCCGACATGGCCCCGGCCGTGCAGGGCGACCAGATCGGTGGCTGCGATGCCGTCGAGGCCGAGCTCGCCGCACGCGCGATCGCGGGTCTGCACGGCCCGACGTGGTGCGACCCGAAGTGGGCGAACTTCCCGGGGCTGGCGATGTCGATGCCCAACGCCGACGCGGCCAAGGGGCTCGGCGACGTCGCAGTCATGGCCACACAGATCACGCTCGACCGGCTTGGCGGCGACATGACCGCGGAGGACCGCGAAACGGCCACCGAGTCAATGGCTCTGGTGACGCCGTGGCTGCTCGCCGAACCCGGCCGCTTCTCGCTGATGCACGGCGACTACCGGCTCGACAATCTGCTGTTCACGCCCGAACGGACCGCCATCACGGTCGTGGACTGGCAGACGCTCGGCGCCGGGCTGCCCGCACGCGACCTGGCGTACTTCACTGCGACCAGCTTGCTCCCCGGCCAGCGGGCCGAGCTCGACGAGCAACTGGTGACCGCGTACCACGACGAACTGCTGGGCTACGGCATCACCGACTACGACCGCGAAACCTGTTGGCGCGACTACCGGCTCGGCATGCTGCAGGCCCCGCTGATCACCACGTTGGGTTGCGCCTTCGCCAGCACCACCGAGCGCGGCGACGAGATGATGCGGGTCATGCTCGAACGGGGCTGCCAGGCCATCCGCGACCTGGGCAGCCTGGACCTCATCCGCGCGAGCTGACCCACGCCTCGGCGTCCTCGACGGTCGCCACCGTGGACACGCCGTCCGGGAGCGCTGGACGGTCCACCATGACGACCGCCACTCCGAGCGCGGCGGCGGCGTCGAGCTTGGCGCGTGTCATGTCCCCGCCGCTGTTCTTCGTCACCAACGCGTCGATGCGATGCTCTTGCAGCAGCCGCAGTTCGTCGTCGTAGCGGTAGGGGCCCCTCGAGAGCACGAGTTCGTGCCGCGACGGCAACGCGGCGGCATCCGGTGGGGTCACCGCCCTGATCAAGAACCAGGCGTCGACCCCGACGAAGGCGGCGCTTCCCGACCGCCCGGTGGTCAGGAAGACGCGCGAATAACCTCCTGCACCAACGACTTCCGCGGCCTGCACGTCCGACGCGACGACGGTGGCGTTGCCGTGCGGCCAGGGCGGGCGGGCCAGCACCACGCTCGGCAGGCCGAGCCGGCGGCACGCCAGCGCTGCATTGGCGGTAATGGTGGCCGCAAACGGGTGGGTGGCGTCGACGACGGCGTCGATGCGTTCCTCCTGAAGCCAATTCACCAGTCCGTCGACCCCGCCGAACCCACCAATACGCACCTGCCCAACCGGAAGCGCCGGGTCGGGCACTCGTCCGGCCAACGAACTGATCACCTCGACGTGCGGGTGCAGTCGGGCGGCAAGGGCCCGCGCCTCCGCGGTGCCGCCCAAGAGGAGCAGGCGCACTAGTGCCGACTTCCGCGGCGCCGGTCCGCCGAGTAGAGGTAGCTGTCCGTGAAGCCCTCGGCCGCCAGCACGTCGCCGACGACGATCACGGCCGTGCGGCTGATCCCCGCCGCGCGCACCGCTTCGGCCAACTCGCCGAGCGTGCACCTGACCACGGTCTCCTGTGGCCAGCTGGCGAAGGCCACTACCGCACAAGGTGTTTCGGGGCGATAACCCCCGGCCAGCAGCTCGGGCACCATCGCATCCACCTGCGCGGCCGCCAGGTGCAGCACCAGGGTGGCACCCGGCGCCGAAAGCGCGCGCAGGTCCTCCCCCGGCGGCATCGCAGTGGACAGGGTGGCCACCCGGGTCAACGTCACCGTCTGCGCCACCCCGGGCACCGTCAACTCTCGGCCCAGCACCGCGGCGGCCGCAGCGAACGCGGGCACGCCTGGCACGATCTCGTAGTCGACCTCGAGGGCGTCGAGCCGGCGGCACTGCTCGGCCAGCGCGCTGTAGATCGACGGGTCGCCAGAGTGCAACCGGGCGACGTCGAGTCCTGCGGCGTGGGCGTCGGCCAGCTCGGTCACGATCTGCTCCAGCGTCAGCGGTCCCGTGTCGATCACCTTCGCGTCGGGCGGGCAGAGCGCCAGCAGGTCGTCCGGCATGATCGACCCCGCGTACAGGCACACGGGGCAGCGCTGCAACAACCGCTGCCCGCGCACCGTGATCAGGTCGGCCGCCCCTGGGCCTGCGCCGATGAAGTAGACCGTCACGACGTGCTCATCGACCACTGAGTGACCGGCATCGCGGGCCGCCAACCGGTGAACGAGCCGACCGGTTCGCCACGATAGTGCTGAAACTTGCGCAACTCTCCACCCAACTCCGAATAACGTTGTACCAGTAGGGCTTCCGACTCGACCGTCACGGCGTTGGCGACCAGCCGGCCGCCGGCCGGCAACCGCTGTAGACACTCGTCGAGCAGGCCCGGCTGCGTGAGCCCGCCGCCGATGAACACCACCGACGGCGCCCGAGCGCCCTCGAACGATGCGGGCGCGTCCCCGCGCACCTCGACCGGCACGCCGAACGCGACGGCATTGGCCGTCACGCGTGCGCGCCGCGCCTCGTCGCGCTCGAAGGCCACTGCGGTACAACCCGATCCGCTACGGCACCACTCGACGGCGATGCTCCCGGAGCCCGCACCGACGTCCCAGAGCACTTCCCCTGGCCGCGGCGCCAACGCCGCCAGCGTGACGGCCCGAATCGACTGCTTGGTGAGCTGGCCGTCGTGTGAAAGCACGTCGTCGCGCAGCGCCGTCAGCACGCGCTCGTCGGGCAGATAGCGCACCGCCACCACGTTGAGGGCGTCGACGTCGTCCGGCGGGTCCGCCGCCCAGGCCTGCGCGGTCGCGTCACGGCGCCGCTCGGCAGGCCCTCCGAGTTGTTCGAGCACCGTGAGCTCCGACTCGCCGCGCCCGGTATCCGCGAGCAGCCGCGCCAGCCTCGCCGGCGTGGTTGCGTCACGCGACAGCACCACTGCGCGCCCGCCGCGGCGCACCGCGGTAGCCGGATCCGCGGTGACGACGCTGATCACCTCCGCGTCGTGCACCGCCCAGCCCAGTCGGGCACACGCCAGCGTCACCGACGACACGTGTGGCAACACCGTCACGCGGTCGGCGCCGAAGACTCTGATGAGCGTGGCTCCGACCCCGTGAAGCAGCGGGTCTCCGCTGGCCACCACGTGGACGTCCCCTTCGACGTCGTCGAAGAGCGTGGGCAGGGCGGGCAGCATCGGCGACGACCATCGGCGCCGCTCCGCTCCGACCGAGGCGTCCAAGAGGTCGAGCTGGCGCGGTGATCCGTAAATGACTGCGGCCCGGGCCAATTCGGCGTGGGCTGGCGGCGCCAATCCGGCCATCCCGTCGGCGCCGATGCCGACGACCACGATGCGGCCCACTATCGGGGCATCCTGCGCCACACCGAACGCGGCATCATCGCGAACCCGAACACCAGCAGGGCCAGCGAGCGCGGAACCCACACCTGGCGCCGCCGCCTGCGCAGCGCCAGGGCCGCGGCATCGGCGACCTGCGCTGGCGTGCTCGACAGCGGCGCAGGCGTCATGCCCTCGGTCATGCGACCGACGACGAAGCCTGGACGCACGACCAGCAGGTGGACGCCGGAGCCGTTCAGCGCGTCGTCCAGGCCCGCGGTGAACCCGTCCAGCCCCGCCTTGGCCGACCCGTACACGTAGTTGGCCCGCCGCACCCTGGCCCCCGCCACCGACGAGAAGGCGACGATGGAACCGCGACCCGCCGCGCGCATCGTCGTGGCCAGCACCGTCAGCAGGCTCACCTGAGCAGTGAAGTCGGTGTGCACGACGGCCGCAGCATGCGCGGCGTCCACCTCGGCGCGGGCCTGGTCGCCGAGGATCCCGAAGGCCAGCACGGCGGTGTCGACGGGGCCGTGCTCGGCGACGATCGAAGCGACCAGCGGCGCATGCGACGCCAGGTCGTCGGCGTCGAACTCCCGCGTGTGAACCGCCACGGCGCCCGCGGCCGTCACCGCGGCCACCTGATCGACCAGTTGCTCGGCGCGGCGCGCCGCCAGCACCACGGTGGCCCCGCGCGCCAGCCGCGTCGCCAGCTCGACGCCGATTTCGCTTCGGCCGCCGAATATCACTACAGGACCGTTGTCCGACGTGTCCTTCATGGCTGTGATTATGTCCTGCGCTAGGTTTGTCACCGATGGCGAAGGCAACCACTCGGCTCACCAACGAGGCGCTGGCGTTTCTGACCGAACGCCACCTCGCCATGTTGACCACCCTTCGCTCCGACAACACTCCGCACGTCGTCGCGGTCGGATTCACGTTCGACCCCATCACGCACCTGGCCAGAGTCATCACCACGGGCGGGTCACAGAAAGCGGTGAACGCCGCCGAGCGTGGCGTGGCCGTGCTGAGCCAGGTCGACGGGGCGCGCTGGTTGTCCTTGGAGGGCAAGTCGACCGTCAGCAAGGATTCGGACGCGGTCCGCGACGCCGAACTGCGCTACGCCCAGCGGTACCGCACCCCGCGGGTCAACCCGCGCCGGGTCGTCATCGAAGTTCGCATCGAGCGCGTCCTCGGCTCCTCGGAGCTGCTCGATCACTCCCACAAGGGCCGCTGACCACGGGTTGCGCGGCTACTTCGCCGGTACCACCACCAGTTCGTGCGGCCGGTTGTTGACGGGCATCGCGCCGTCGGACGTGACGATGACGATGTCCTCGATCCTCGCGCCCCAGTGTCCGGGAAAGTAGATACCCGGTTCGACGCTGAACGCCATGCCCTCTTCTAGCGGGAGGGCGTTACCCGCCACGATGTAGGGCTCCTCGTGCACCGACAGCCCGATGCCGTGCCCGGTGCGGTGCACGAACCGATCCGCCAGCCCCTCGGCGGCGAGCACGTCGCGTGCCGCGGCGTCGACCTGTTCGGCGGTCACGCCGGGCCGGACCGCGTCGACCGCCGCTCGTTGCGCCCGTTGCAGCACCGAGTACTGTTGCGCCACTTCGGGTTCTGGCTCACCGATGCTGTAGGTGCGAGTCGAGTCCGAGTTGTACCCGGGTTCGTACGGGCCGCCGATGTCCACCACCACGACGTCGCCCACCGCGAGCTCACGCGTCGAGCACTCGTGATGCGGGTCGGCCCCGTTGGGCCCGGAGCCGACGATGATGAACGCCACCTCCGAATGTCCTTCCGCGACAATGGCTCGCGCGATGTCGGCGGCCACGTCGTCCTCGGTCCGGCCCGGCACCAGGAACTCGGGCACTCGGGCGTGCACACGGTCGATGGCCGCCCCGGCCTTGCGCAGCGCGTCGATCTCCGCGGCGTCCTTGATCATCCGTAGTCGGCGCAGCACGTCGGTGGCGAGCACTGGGACCACGCCGAACACGTCGGCCAGCGGCAGCAGGTGCAGCGCGGGCATCGAGTCGGTGACCGCGGTTGCGATCGGCGGGCCGGAACCCAGGACGTCGGCGACCAGTCGGTACGGGTCATCGCCGTCGACCCAGTCCCGCACGGCCAGGCCCAGTTCGGGCACTGCAGACTCCCGCAGCGACGCGAGTTCGAGGCGCGGCACGACGACGGTCGGTTCACCTCCGCTGGGCAGCACCAGCGCGGTGAGCCGCTCGAACGTCTGGGCGCGCGACCCGACCAGATAGCGCAGGTCATAGCCGGGCGTGATGACGAGGCCGGCCAGCCCGGCGTGCTGTGCCGCCTCACCTGCCGACTTCAGTCGTTGCGCGTACACGTCGGCGGCGAATCGACCGGAACTCATGAAGCTAGAGGCTAATCGGGGCGTGGATACGCGGCGACCTCGACCAGGTTGCCGTCGGGATCGCGGCAGTAGTGCGACGTCATTGGGCCCAACGCGCCAGTCTTGCCAACCGGTCCTTCGGTGATCTCGACGCCGCACGCGCGCAGGTGGGCGCCGATGTCGTCAGGCTCGGCGTCGGCGATGAAGCAGAGGTCCAGCGTGCCTGGCGCATCGAAGGCCGCCGTCACCCAATTCGGCGCGCCGGTCGGGCGGACGTTGAGCTTCTGATTGCCGAACGTCAGGGCGATCCGGCCGTCCCCGAATTCGGTGCGCACCATGCCGAGCACCCTGACGTACCAGGCCACGGTGGCGTCGACGTCGCGGCAGTTGAGCACGACGTGGTCGATGCGGTCGACGCTGAATGCCATGACCAAGGCTACTGGCAGGATGGCGGGCATGTCCTCGTCCGGTCCGTTGGTGCTGCTGGACGGCGCCAGTATGTGGTTCCGCTCGTTCTTCGGAGTGCCGTCGTCGATCAAGGCGCCGGACGGCAGGCAGGTCAACGCGGTTCGCGGTTTCATCGACGCGGTCGCCACCGTGATCGCCCGCGAGGGCCCGTCACGGCTGGTGGTGTGCCGCGACGACGACTGGCGTCCGCAGTGGCGGGTGGACCTGATCCCGTCGTACAAGTCGCACCGCGTCGAGCAGGTGGCGCCCGCGGGTGAAGTGGACGTCGAGGAGGTCCCCGACGAGCTCACGCCGCAGGTCGACATGATCATGGCGCTGCTCGACGCGTTCGGCATCGCCACGGCGGGAGCGCCGCAATGCGAGGCCGACGACGTGCTCGGCACGCTGGCCACCCAGGAACGGCGCGACCCGGTGGTGGTGGTCAGCGGCGACCGCGATCTGCTGCAACTGGTTCGCGACGAACCGGTGCCGGTGCGAGTGCTCTACCTGGGTCAGGGGCTCGCAAAGGCCATCGAGTGGGGACCGGTCGAGGTGGCCGACAAGTACGGTGTGCCGGTCGAGCGCGCCGGCCCCGCCTACGTGGAACTGGCGCTGCTGCGCGGCGATCCGTCCGACGGGCTGCCAGGCGTGCCGGGCGTTGGCGAGAAGACGGCGGCGACGCTGCTGGCTCAGCACGGATCGCTTGAGCAGGTGCTGGCCGCGGCGCACGACCCGAAGTCCACGATGTCGAAGGCATATCGGACGAAGTTGCTGTCCGCGACGGACTACATCGAAAGGGCGGGCCCGGTGGTGCGGGTGGCCACCGACGCGAAGGTCGACTTCTCGACACCCACGGATGCGCTGCCGCTGTCCGCCAAGCACCCACGCAAGGTGGCCGAGCTGGCCGGTGAGTTCGGTGTCACGTCGTCGATCGCGCGCCTGCAGAAGGCGCTCGACGGGTTGCCCGGTTGAGCGTTACTTGGGTCGGCCGACCTCGTAGGTGCCGTCGTTGTCCTGGAACGTCACCGTGACCTCGCGCTTGGTTCCGTCGATGCTGACCTCGCAGGTGAAGTTCCCGCCCTTTTCCACGGTCGGGTTCTTACCGTCGTTGCACTTGACGTCTTCGACGTTCTTGGCGCCGTAGCCGTTGGCCTCGTCGCTGAGGATCTGCGTGACCCCGCTCTGCGCCGCATTGACGTCCAACTGGGTCTCGACCCACCAGCCGGGCTTCCAGAACCCCATGATTCCCACCGCGATCACCGCGACGGCGACCAGGACGCCGACCACCCCGAGGATGATGCCAAGCGACTTCTTCGAACCCGCCTCGGTACCCGTCGCCGAGTACGGCGAGAACTGCTGCCCTTCGGCGCCCGGCTGCTGATACGGCGAGTACTGCTGCCCGTACTGGCCGGGTTGCGGGGGCTGGCCGTATTGCGTCGGTTGCCCGTACTGCGGCGGGGCGCTCTGCGGATAGGACGTCGGCCCGTATGCGGTGGGCTGCTGCCCGTACTGGTCGCCGCCGGGGTACTGCCCCGGAGGCGGATAGCCGGGCTGCGCGGGCTGCTGATAGCCGGGGTATTGCTGCGGAGGCGTGTACGCGGGAGGCTGCTGCCCCCACGCGGGCACCTCGGTGGTGGGCTGATCGGGAGCGGGCGGCTGCTGCCACGCAGGCGCGGGCGGATCGCTCGGCGGCTGCGACCCTGGCCACGGCTGCGTCGGATCAGATCCCTGCGGTCCGCTCATCGTCTCTCCTTGGTGATATCGAAAGCGTTGAACACACCCTACCCTGCATCAACAGCCACGACGCCGCGTCGAATGTCGCCGATGGCACGTTTCGCCGTCGTCCGCAAGGCAGGTGTCGGCGCCGCGTTGCGGACCTGATCGAGCAGGTCGAGTACCTGGCGGCACCATCGCACGAAATCCCCGGCAGACAGCGGAGATCCGCTCCCCGCGGTGTCGGAGGCGGCCAGCGCCGAGGACAGGTCTCCGGTGGTCGCCCAGCGGTGGATGGCCGCGACGAAGCCGACGTCGGGCTCGCGGCTTGCCGAAACCTGATGGCGCCGTTCGTCGGCGTGGATGTCGGCCCACCGCCGCTGGGTGCGTAGCAGCGCGGCCCGCAAACGCGGCGTGCCGAACTCGATGCCCGCAGGCGCCCCCGGCGTGTCGCCGCGCGACTCGAACACCACCGACGACACCACGGCGGCCAGCTCCGCGGAATCCAAACCGGCCCAGGCTTCGTCGCGAAGACATTCGGCGACCAGCAGATCGCTCTCGCTGTAGATCCGCGCCAGCAACGTGCCGTGTTCGGTGACCTTCGGTTCGCCGTCTCGTTGTTCGATGAAGCCGCGACCGTCGAGCAGGGTCACGATGCGGTCGAACGTGCGCGCGAGCGAGTTGGTCGCGGCCGCGATCTTCCGCTCGAGCTCGCCGTTGTCGCGTTCGATGCGCAGGTAGCGCTCGGCGGCTCGGACGCGGGCCTCCCTGTCCGGGTCGTGATGCGACGGATGGTTTTTCATCTGCTCGCGCAGCGCGGACAGTTCGGGATCGACGTCCGGTTCACCGGCTGCGCCGCGCCTGCCCTTGTTCGACGGCACGTCCAGTCCGGTCGCGGCCGAGCGCAGCGCGGAGGCCATGTCGCGGCGCACCCTCGGCTGCCGGTGCTCGACCCGCTTGGGCAGCGACATCGCGCCGATTCGCGCGGAGGCTCCCGAATAGTCGGCCGACGAGATGCGGCCCGCCCACCGATGCTCGGTGAGTACCAGCGGCCGCGGGTCGTCCTGGTCGGCAGCCGGTTCGAGCACGACGGCCAGGCCGACGCGGCGGCCATGCCCGATCGTGATGATGTCGCCGCGGCGGAGCGCCACCAGCGCATCGTTGGTGGACTTGCGCCGGTCCAGCCGAGACGCACGCGACTGAGCGCGTTCCCTGGCGGATATCGCGGCCCGCAGCCGTGCGTACTCGATGATCGGTGCGTCACTACCGCCGAACTCCGCGGCGAGCTCGCCGAGCATCCGCTTTCCGCGTTCGACGCCGCGGACCAACCCAACGACGGACCTGTCGGCCTGGTACTGCGCGAACGACCGCTCGAGCAGCGCATGGGCCTGCTCGGGACCCATCTGCTGGACCAGATTGATCGTCATGTTGTACGACGGTGCGAACGAACTGCGCAGCGGGAAGGTGCGTGTCGAGGCGAGTCCCGCCACGTCGGAGGGTTCCACGTCGGGGTGCCAGAGCACGACTGCGTGTCCTTCGACGTCGATGCCGCGCCGCCCCGCCCGGCCCGTCAGCTGGGTGTACTCCCCCGGCGTCAACGGCGCGTGCTGCTCCCCGTTGAACTTGACGAGCCGCTCCAGCACCACCGTGCGAGCGGGCATGTTGATGCCCAAAGCCAGTGTCTCCGTGGCGAATACGGCCTTCACTAGACCGGCCGTGAAGAGCTCCTCGACGGTGTGGCGAAACACCGGCAACAGCCCGGCGTGGTGGGCGGCCAACCCGCGCAACAGCCCGTCGCGCCATTCGTGGAAACCGAGCACGACCAGGTCGGCGTCGGCGAGCTCGGCGCAGCGCCGGTCGACCACCTCGGCGATGCGGGTCCGCTCCGCGTCCGTGGTGAGCCGCAACGGAGACCGCAGGCACTGCTTGACCGCGGCGTCGCAACCGGCGCGGGAGAAGACGAAGGTGATCGCCGGTAGTAGCCCGTCCTTGTCGAGTGTGCCGATCACGTCGGCCCTGGAAGGGGGCCGGTAGAACGTCGGTCGGGCCCGGTGGCCTTGACGCCCCCGGCCGCGCGGCTGCCAATCGGTCATTCGGTCGGCCTCGCGCCGGTTGGCGATATGGCGAAGCAGCTCCTGGTCGACCTTCGGCTGGACGGACACCGCCCGGTTTCCCTCGAAGAGGTCGAAGACGCGCTTGCCGACCATCATGTGCTGCCACAGCGGGACCGGGCGGTGCTCGTCGACGACGACGGTGGTGTCACCGCGCACGGT
Organism: Mycobacterium sp. RTGN6; assembly: GCF_033804605.1. Lineage (NCBI taxonomy): Bacteria > Bacillati > Actinomycetota > Actinomycetes > Mycobacteriales > Mycobacteriaceae > Mycobacterium > Mycobacterium sp. RTGN6. The sequence continues at coordinate 437,900 of NZ_JAPZKZ010000001.1, read as the reverse complement.
CTGGATCCACCCGCCGAACTCCTCGGCGTTGCTCACCGTCGCCGAGAGGCTGACCAGCCGCACCTCCTCGGGCAGGTGCAGGATCACCTCCTCCCACACGGCGCCGCGCATCCGGTCGGCGAGGAAGTGCACCTCGTCCATCACGACGTGGGAAAGCCCATGCAGTGCAGTCGAATCCGCGTACAGCATGTTGCGGAGCACTTCGGTGGTCATCACGACGATGGGCGCATGTCCGTTGATCGACTGGTCACCGGTGAGCAGTCCGATGCGCTCAGCGCCGTACCGCTCGACGAGATCGTTGTGCTTCTGGTTGCTCAGCGCCTTGATCGGCGTGGTGTAGAAGCACTTTCGGCCCGCGGCCAGCGCCAGGTGCACCGCGAACTCACCCACCACCGTCTTACCCGCGCCGGTCGGTGCGCAGACCAGCACGCCGTGGCCCTGCTCGAGCGCGCGACAGGCGCGTAGCTGGAAGTCGTCGAGGGTGAATGGCAGCTGGGCGGCGAAGGCGCTCAGTTCGGGAGTTGGCTCAGGTGGCTTGGTCATCGACGATCAGCTGTGAAGGCGTTGGCACGGCGCTCGGCGCCTCGATGGGCTCGACCGCGCCGATGGGGGCGGCTTCGTCTTCGGACACCGAGTCGAGCGCTTCGCGACGGGCCTTTCGCTTGTCGTGGACGCGTGCGATCTGGATGGCGAATTCGAGCAGCAACGTCAACGCAAGGGCCAAGGCCAGCATCGAGAACGGGTCGGAGCCCGGTGTCGCGAACGCCGCGAACACGAACAACCCGAAGATCAACCCGCGCCGCCAACTCTTGAGCTTGGCGTACGGCAACATGCCGACCATGTTCAGCATGATGATCAGCAGCGGGAATTCGAAGCTGATGCCGAACACCAGCAGCAGGTTGATCAGGAATCCGAAGTACTGATCACCGGACAGCGCCGTCACCTGCACGTCGCTGCCGACCGTGAGCAAGAAGCTCAACGCCTTGGACAGCACCACGTAGGCCAGCACCGCACCCGTGATGAACAGCATCGCGCCCAACGCCACGAACACCGACGCGAACCGGCGTTCCTTCTTGTAGAGCCCCGGCGTGATGAACGCCCACAGCTGGTGCAGCCACACCGGGCAGGCCAGCACCAGGCCCGCCGCGAGGCCGACCTTCAGGCGCAGCATGAACTGGTCGAACGGGCCCGTCGCGAGCAGCCGGCACGCTCCGTCAGGAGCGATGTCCGCACGCGCGGACGCGGGCAGCGCGCAGTACGGCTCCCGCAGCCAGTCACCGAGGCTGCGGACGCCGAAGAAGCCGTGGCTGTACCAGATGAATCCGAAGATGGTCGTCACGACGACCGCGGCCACGGCGATCAGCAGCCGGTTGCGGAGCTCGTGGAGATGGTCGACCAACGACATCGTGCCGTCGGGGTTCGCCGCCGCGCGACGACGCCGAGGGTCGAGCCTGGTGAGGATTCGTGGGGTCTGCACAGGTGTGTCTGACGACAGGACCTAGCGACGCGACGTCGAGGTCGCGGTCGCAGAGCCGGCCTGGGTCAGGCCGGACGGGTGTCGGTGGCCTGGTCGGCGGTGGTCGCAGCCGGCGCGGGCTCGACGCGCTCCGACGTGATCGGGGTGGCGGCCGGGGCCGCGTCCTCCGGCTTGCCGTCGGATTGCATCTCCTTGATCTCCGACTTGAAGATTCGCATCGACTTGCCAAGGGAGCGCGCCGCATCGGGCAACTTCTTGGCTCCGAAGAGCAGGATGAACGCCGCGATGACGATCAACCAATGCCATGGTTGTAGACCACCCAATTTGGCCACCTCCTACGAGTCGTCGCCGAGTCTACTCGCCACCGACGCCGTAGGCAGCCAACGCCTTGGCCGCCGAATCGCGGACCCGGTCGGCAAGTGCCTGCGGTTCCAGCACCCGCACTCCCGCACCGAAGCCAAGCACGAACCGCGCCATCCACTCCTCGGACGCGTACGTCATCGCCGCCTCGCAGGCGCCGTCGGCAAGTTCTCGCACCACCCGCAGCGGGTAGTAGTCGAACATCCAGGCCGCCGAACGGTCGATGAGCAGGGTCGCCGCAGGCAGCGCAGGGTCGGCGTCGAACAGCGACGTGTCGGTACCCGATGCGACCGCGGGCTCGGGCGGCCGCGAAGGCTCGTCGAGCACCGCGGCGTCGACGATGCGGTCGAACCGGAACAGCCGGACGTCCTCGGCGGACCGGCACCAGGCTTCGAGATAGGTGCGGTCGGCCACCAGCACGACGCGGATCGGGTCGACGACCCGGTGCGACAACGTGTCGTGAGACGCCGAGTAGTACTCGATGGCCAGGGCGCGACCGTCGCGCACGGCCGCGCGCACCGCGGCGGCCTGGCTCGGCATCGGGGTCGGCTCGTCCGAGGTCAGCGCGCCTGCCACCTCGCCAGCCGCCGACTCGATCTTCGCGATCGCGCTGCGCGCCGCCTCGGGATCGACCATGCCCGGCACGTCCAGCAGCGCCCGCAACGCCACCAGGATCCCCGTCGCCTCAGGAGAGGTCAGCCGCAGCGGATGGTCCATGCCCGCCGAGAACGTGACTTCGATTGTGTCGCCAGAGAATTCGAAGTCGATGAGGTCGCCGGGGCTATAGCCTGGCAGGCCGCACAGCCACAGCTGGTCGAGATCGGAGTGCAGTTGCTTCTCGGTCACGCCGAGCGCCGTCGCGGCTTCGGCGCGCGTGATCCGCGGATTGGCCTGGAAGTACGGCACCATGTTGAGCAGCCGCACCAACCGGGTCGAAACGTTGCTCATAGGGATCCGACCCCGGCCTGCGCCCGCAACCGCGCCAGCACGTCATCGCGCAGTGACGTCGGCTCCAGCACGACGGCATCGGCGCCGTGGCTCGCCACTTCGCGGGCCAGCCGGCCGGCCATCCCGATGTCGAGGGTGAGCTCGTCGCCCGCGCGCCCGCCGAGGGTTCGCGGCTCCGTGGCCGTCGCCTGCCTGCGCAACGCGGTGGCCCGGCCCTCGCCGACCCACACGCGGGCCGCCGGTCCCGACGGCCACTCCGCGACGGCGCGGTGCACGACGTCGCGCAGGTTCACGTCGTCGGGCCGACTGACCGCTAAGCGCGGCCCAACGGCCTTGACGTCCGCGCCGATGCGCGACAGCCGGAAGGTGCGAGTGGCGTCGCGGTCACGGTCGTGGCCGACCAGATACCACCGGCCCCGGTACGTGACGACGCCCCACGGCTCGACGGTGCGGTTGCGGTAGGGCTCGCTGCGCGACGACCGGTGAGGGAAGCCGACCGCTTGTCCTGCGTCGATGGCGGCGAGCAGCACGCCAAGCACCTCCTCGGAGCCGCGCATGCCCGGCAGCGTCGCGGTGGAGATCGTGACCCCCGATTCGGGCGCGTCGACGTCGACCCCCGCCGCCCTCAGCTTCAGCAGCGCGCTCTGGGTGGCGGTGACCATCTCCGGCGATTCCCACAGCTGGGTAGCCACGGCGACGGCGGCGGCCTCCTCGGCCGTCAACTCGACCGGCGGAAGCGCGTACGCCTCGCGGTTGATGCGGTAGCCCTCGGTGGTGTCGAACGACGAGACCTTGCCCGTCTCCAGCGGGATGCCGAGATCGCGCAACTCGTTCTTGTCGCGCTCGAACATCCGCGAGAACGCCTCGTCGCTGGGGCTGTCGGCGTACCCGGAGACCGTGTCGCGGATGCGTTCTGCGGTGAGATAGCCACGGGTGGACAGCAGCGCGATGACGAGGTTCATCAAGCGCTCGACTTTGGAGATCCCCACCTGACCAACCCTATTCGACGGGAGCTAAGGCCCGGTCACATGCTCGCGATCAGTCGTTTGACGCGTTCGTCGACCGAACGGAACGGGTCCTTGCACAGCACCGTGCGCTGCGCCTGGTCGTTGAGCTTGAGGTGAACCCAGTCAACGGTGAAGTCGCGGCCCGCGGCCTGAGCGGCGCTGATGAACTCGCCACGCAGCTTGGCCCGCGTGGTCTGGGGCGGCTCGTTGACGGCGGCCTCGATCTCCTCGTCGGTGGTGATGCGGGCCGCCAAACCCTTGCGCTGCAACAGATCGAACACGCCGCGGCCGCGCTTGATGTCGTGATAGGCGAGGTCGAGTTGCGCGATCTTCGGATCGGAGAGCTCCATGTCGTAGCGGTCCTGATAGCGCTGGAAGAGCTTGCGCTTGATCACCCAGTCGATCTCGGTGTCGACCTTGGCGAAGTCCTGTGCCTCCACGGCGTCGAGCTGGCGGCCCCACAGATCGACGACCTGCTCGATCTGCGCGTTGGGCTCGCGGGTCTGAAGGTGCTCGACGGCGCGGCTGTAGTACTCGCGCTGGATGTCCAGCGCGCTGGCCTGCCTTCCGCCCGCGAGCCGAACCGGACGACGGCCGGTGAGGTCGTGGCTGACCTCGCGGATGGCGCGAATCGGGTTGTCCAGCGAAAAGTCCCGAAAGGGCACGCCCGCCTCGATCATCTCGAGGACGAGGGCCGCGGTGCCCACCTTGAGCATCGTGGTGGACTCGCACATGTTGGAGTCGCCGACGATGACGTGCAGCCGCCGGTACTTCTCGGCGTCGGCGTGCGGCTCGTCGCGGGTATTGATGATCGGCCTGCTGCGGGTGGTCGCGCTCGAGACGCCCTCCCAGATGTGCTCGGCGCGCTGGGAGAGGCAGAACGCGGCCGCCTTCGGGGTCTGAAGCACCTTGCCCGCACCGCAGATCAACTGGCGGGTGACCAGGAACGGCAGCAGCACGTCGGAGATCCGCGAGAACTCGCCCGCGCGCACGATGAGGTAGTTCTCGTGGCATCCGTACGAGTTGCCCGCCGAGTCGGTGTTGTTCTTGAAGAGGTAGATGTCGCCGCCGATGCCCTCATCGGCGAGCCGCTGCTCGGCGTCGATCAGAAGGTCTTCGAGGACGCGCTCCCCGGCCCGGTCGTGCGTAACCAACTGCACCAGGCTGTCGCACTCGGCCGTCGCGTACTCCGGGTGCGAACCGACGTCGAGGTACAGCCGGGCGCCGTTGCGCAGGAAGACGTTGGAACTGCGCCCCCACGACACGACGCGCCGGAACAGGTAGCGGGCAACCTCGTCGGGGCTGAGCCGACGGTGGCCGTGAAACGTGCAGGTCACGCCGAATTCCGTCTCGATGCCCATGATTCGTCGTTGCACGTCACCGAGCTTACGGGGTGGCAAGCACCTCTGTATTGACACTGGGTACCTGGTCCGTAACGGTACGGCCATGACGGCGGAGGTCGGCCCCTGTGAATGGATTGCGCGGCCGACGGCCGGCACTTGCCAGCATGAGGCATGGGAGAAACCTCGATAGCGCTTGGCGCGTTGCGCGCGAGCGCTGACCGGCTCGACCGGACGGCGAGTCAGCTCGCCGAGCTCGCCTGGCCCACAATCGACCCCACTGCCCTCGTCGGCGCCGCCACGAGCGGTTCGGCCAGCTCGGCAGGCGTATCGGCTCGCGTGACCAGCGTCGTCGCCGACATGCGGGCCTGGGCGCAAGCCGCGCGGAGGTCCGCCGCCGATTTCGAGCGCGCCGAATTGCGCAACGTCAGCGGCCTGCCGCTGCCGTGACACGTCCGTCGGTGCCGCAGGCGCAGGCGTGGCGCCCCGAGGAACTGCGCGCGCTGGCCGATGCGTGGGACCGCAGCGCACGGCTGTTGCATGCGCACGTGCGGGCGGCGGCGGCCGCGGTTCCCGACGCCTGGACCGGCGCCGCAGCCGACGAGGCCAGGGCCCGGGCGCACGCGTTCTGCTTGCGTGGTGACGAAGTGGCGCGCGCGCTCGTCATGGCGGCCGTTGCCGCTCGCGACGGGGCCGACCAGCTCGCGGCGGCGCGACGCGACGTCGTGGACCTGGTGAACGCCGCGCGGCGGGAGGGCTTTCACGTCGCCGACGACGGCTCGGTCTCACCCGACGCCGAGCCGACGCCGCTGCTGATCCTGGTGTCCGGCGGCGATGCCGACGTCGCGCGCGAACTGCTGGAGCTCCGCGCATCCGAGCTGTCCCGAACGGTGAGCGCGGCGCTCGATCGGCTCGGGGCGGCGGACGACGACGCGGCACGCGACCTCGAGGAGTCGTTCGAGTGGACCGACGTCCATCGCCCGGGCGCGGAGACCTCGTGGGACGTGCGTATCGCGGTGAACCGAACCGCCATCGCGCAAGCGATCCTTGACGAAGCTCCCGACGACCGAAATGCCAAGCGGCGCATCGACTTCTACCAGTCGCTACTCGGTGAGGTGGACGACCCGGTGGGCACCGGCCGGCGGGTGGACCGCCAGCTCCTCGCGTTCGACCCCAATCGGGGCGTGCTGATCGAACTCAACGGTGACCTGCACGCCGCGAAGAGCGTGGCCGTCCTGGTCCCCGGCATGAACACCACCATCGAGGGATCTGCGGCGAACACCAGGACGGCCCGCCAGTTCGTGGCCGCGACACACGGCGAGGTCGCCGCGATCACCTTTCTCGGCGGGCCGTTTCCGCAGGACGAACACGTGGCGGTGGCGCTCGCCGAGGCGGCCGATCCGCGATTCGCCATCGACATGGCGCCGCGCCTCGTCGCGTTCAGCCACGACGTGGACCGCGTGGTCGATGCCACGGGCCGCGACATTCCGGTGACGTACGTCGGCCACTCATACGGCGGCGCGATCCTTGGCACGGCGGAGGCGCTGGGGTTGACCGCCGACCGCACCGTGTACGTGGCGGCGGCTGGCGCCGGTTTCGGCGTCGACGACCCCGGTGACTGGCACAACCGCAATCCCGACGTGGTGCGGTTCGCGATGACGGCACCGGCCGACCCGTTACAACTGGTGCAGGGCATCCCCGGCGGTCCACACGGCGCCGATCCCGACGACATGCCCGGAGTCGTTCGGCTCGCCACGGGCCGCTATGACGACGGGCGGCTGATGGCCGGGCCCGCTGCCCACACCGACGTCATCAACCGCACGGATTCGGATGCCTGGCGCAACCTACTGGCGGTCATCGCAGGCGACCTTCAGATCGCGCGCAGCCCGTCGAGCACGAATGCGAGGTGACGCCGCCACACCGCATCGTCGCCACCGGACATCGAGATCACCTTCGACATCGCCCAGATCAGCGTGGCCAGGTCGCTCGGCCCGAAGTCGGGCCGCAGCACCCCGGCGTCGCGGGCGCGCTGGGCCACCGCGTCCACTACCCCACCGGCCCGACCGCAATCGGCGGCCACGTCGACGTTGCCCACCGGACTTCGTGCGATCGCCTCGTTCATGGCGCGGTCGCGGGCCTGGATGACGAAGACGCCGTCAAGAAACACGGTGAACCCGCGCCACGGATCGGCGTCGGCCAGCGCAGTGTTCGCCAGCTCGTCGACCTCGGCCAGCCGGTCTGGCAGCACCGCGTCGAGCAACGCCCCCCGGTTCGGGAAGTGGTTGTACAGCGTGCCGATGCTGACGCCTGCTCGACGGGCCACCTCGTCCAGCGGTGCGTCGAGCCCGCGCTCCGCGAACAGCGCCGTCGCCGCGGACACCAGCCTGTCGCGGTTGCGAAGCGCGTCGGCGCGCATGGGCGATGACATGCCTGGAGTCTAGCGAAGTTGAGCCATCCCTCATCTTGTGCTACTAAGTTGAGTATGACCTCAACTTCTGCTCGGCCCGTCCTCCTCGTCCTCGGCGTCGGTCCCGGACTCGGCATGTCGGTGGCCCACCGGTTCGGCTCGGAGGGTTACGCCGTCGCCCTCGTCTCCCGGTCGGCCGCACGTCACGACCAGTACCTGAGCTCCCTGCGCGACGCGGGCATCGAGGCCGCCGCGTACGTCGCGGACGCCGCCGATCGCGACGGTCTGCACGCCACGATCGAGGCCGCCCGCGCGCACTTCGGCCGGATCGACGTCGGCTACTACGGGCCTGCTGCGGCCATGCGGCCCACCGACATCACCGCGTTGGACGCCGCAGGCGCCGAGACCGCGCTGGCCGGCGTGGTGCCTGCGGTCGACTTCGCGTCGACCCTGCTGCCCGAGCTCACCGAGCGCGGCAGCGGCGGGTTGCTGTTCGCAGGCGGGCTGAGCAGCGTCGTCCCCATGCCGCCGCTAGGTGGCCTGGCACTCGCCTCCGCGGCACTGCGCACCTACGCGCTGACCCTGCACGCGGCACTGGCGCCGACGGGTGTCTACGCGGGCACGCTGACCATCGGGGGTCTGATCGAGCGCGGTGACATCCACCACGAGCTGCTCGCGCAGCCCGACCTCTTCGGCGACGTGGCGGTGGCGACGCTGAACCCCGACGAGCTGGCCGACACGCTCTGGCGGCTGTTGCGCGATCGCACCGAGCCGGAGGTGATCGTCAACGCATTGGCGGCGTGAACGACGGCCGCACCTTACTTAGCGGAACTGGATCGCGTTGTCCCCGAGGACTTTCGGGGAATCAACGTCGGCAGCGCACGTTTGACGGGTTCCGCTTCCGGATGCGGTTGGAGCATGAGGTCGATTGCCGTGGCGGCAATCTGATCGAAGGGCGTCCGGACCGACGTCAAGGGGACGGGGAGCAAGCCCGCCAAGGGGATGTCGTTGTAGCCGACGAGCGCTATGTCGTCGCCGACGCTCAGGGAGTGTTGATGGGCGGCGGCCATGACGCCAATCGCGAGGTTGTCGTTGGCGGCGAACACGGCCGTGGGCCGGGCGGGCGCCGCAAAGAGGCGTCGGCCGGCTTCCATCCCGTCTTCGATGCCGAAGCCCGTCTCGATGACTAGCTCGGGGTTCGGCGCGTGCCCGGCATCGGTCAGCGCCTTGACGGCACCGGCCAGGCGGCCGGTTGCCGTCGACGTGAACAGCGGACCGGGCAGCACGGCGATGTCGGTGTGGCCGAGATCGAGCAGATGGCGAGCGGCGAGGTAACCGCCCAATTCGTCATCGCCGACCGAAGAAGGACTGATCCCGTCGGTGCGCAACACCAGGGCGTGGGGCACGTGTTGGTCCCGCAATTCACGGGGCAGCGGATCGTCGCGGCGACTCGAGGCAATGATCAAGCCGTCGACATTGCGATCCAGCAGCGTGTGGGCCGCCTTCTGCTCCTCTGCGGGATCGTCGCCTGCCGTCGCAACGATCGCGAAGTAGCCGCGTCGTTCGGCGGCCCGACCGATCGCCTCGAACATCAGCGCCATCACGGTGTCACGTAGTCGTGGCACCAACACGCCGATCGTCGTCGCTTGCCCGCGCCGCAAACTGGAGGCAAAGGTATTGCGCCGGTAGCCCAGAGCGACGGCCACTTCTCGGACACGTACCGCCGTGGCGGTCTGCGATGGCGGTACCCGGTCATCGAGAACTCGGCTGGCCGTCGACACGCTGACACCAGCCGCCTTCGCGACTTCTCGCAAGGTCACCGACTGGCTGTTGGCAGCTCCGTGGTCTGACTCCATCACCCTCTGCATTCTCACGTCGTGCATAGATCATGCCTGCGCCGATCGGGGCACAGAACCACCGTGAAGTGACCCTTGACACACGCCGACCATTCTAGCCATACTGAGAACGTTCCCGGGAACGTTCTCATCCAGCGTTCCGACGATCTTCGACTCAAAGGACGAGCCCCAATGACCACCCTTGACCTGCGCGGACTCGTTCCGGCCCCCGTCACCCCGTTCACCCGCGACGGATCCGTCGACTTCGACGCCATCAGCCGCCTCGGCTCGTGGCTAGCCAGCATCGACGGCGTCAAAGGCCTCGTCGTACTGGGCCACGCTGGCGAAGGCACCTTCCTCACCCAAGACGAACAGACCGCCGTCATCACCGCCTTCGCCGAGGCCGCGGACCACCGCATCCCGATCATCGCCGGCATCACCGGGGAGGGCACCCAGGTTTCCATCCTCGAGGCGCAGCGCGCGGTCGCCGCAGGCGCTGCGGCCGGCTTGGTCTACCCCTCACACGGCTGGCTGCGATTCGGCTACCAGCCGGGAGCCCCGCAGGATCGCTACCGCCAGATCCACGAGGGTTCGGGCCTGCCGCTGATCCTGTTCCAATACCCGGACGTCACCAAGGCGACCTACAACCTCGACACCCAATTGGAGATCGCCGCCCAGCCCGGCGTGTTCGCCACGAAGAACGGGGTACGGAACATGCGCCGCTGGGACACCGAGATCCCGGTGTTGCGCCGCGAGCATCCCGACCTGCAGATACTCACCTGCCACGACGAATACCTCCTGCACACGATGTTCGACGTCGACGGCGCCCTGGTCGGTTACGGCGGCCTGGCGCCAGAACCGCTGATCGAGCTCATCGCTGCCGGCAAGGTCAAGGACTACGCCGCGGCCCGCGCCATCCACGATCGGCTGCTTCCGGTGACCCGCACCGTCTATCACCGCGGCTCCCACATGGAAGGGACCGTCGCACTCAAGTGGGGGCTAGTCGCCCGCGGCATTCTCGACCACGCCACCGTGCGCTCTCCGCTACTCCCGCTCGCCGAGGGTGCCGGCGCCGAGATCGCCGCCGCCCTGCACTCGGCGGGGCTGACCTCGGTGACCGCCAACGCCTGACCCGTCCGGGCAGAATGAGGAAGAGACCGTCACATGAAGACCTACACCGACGAGCCCGACGCAGCCGCCACCGCAAACGCCCAACTCGTTGCCCGCCTCGAACGGATCCCGATCACCCGCCGGCTGTTGTGGATTCGCGTCGTCATCGGCTCGGCCACCTTCTTCGACGCGTACACCGTGCTGGTCATCGCGTTCGCGATGCCGCAACTCGTCGACCTGTGGGACCTCAGCCCCACCGAAGTCGGACTCATCCTGTCGGCGGGGTACGTCGGTCAGTTCGTCGGCGCGCTGGGCTTCGGTTGGCTGGCCGAACGGATCGGACGGCTACCCACGCTGCTCATCACGATCCTGCTCTTCGTCTCCATGGACATCGCCTGCCTGTTCGCCTGGAGCGGGACCTCCATCATGATCTTCAGGTTCCTACAGGGCGTCGGCACCGGCGGCGAAGTGCCGGTCGCCTCGGCCTACATCAACGAGTTCATCGGCGCGAAGAAGCGCGGCCGCTTCTTCCTGCTGTACGAACTGATCTTCCCCATCGGTTTGATGTTCGCCGGAATCGCCGGCTACTTCCTCGTCCCCGAATTCGGTTGGCGGGCACTGTTCATCGTTGGACTGATTCCCGCCATCTTGATGATCCCGTTGCGAGTCCTGATGCCCGAGTCGCCCCGCTGGCTGGCATCCAAGGGTCGCATCGAGAAGGCCGACCTCGTCGTCACGATGCTCGAGAACGAGGCGGTCAAGGAGGGCAAACCCCTTGCCGACCCCGTGATTCGACCGATTGACCCCAAGGCCACCGCCACATCCGATTGGCGGGAACTCTTCAAGGGCATCTACCTCAAACGCACCCTGATGATCTGGGTGCTGTGGGTCAGCGTCTACATGATCAACAACGGCATGATCACCTGGCTACCCACCCTCTACAAGCAGGTCTTCCACCTGCCGCTGCAGACGAGCCTCGCCTACGGCTGGACCACCTCCGCCGTCGGTGTCGCCGCCTCGGTCGCATGTGCGTTGCTCATCGACAAGGTAGGCCGCAAGCGCTGGTACGCCGCCGCGTTCCTGCTCGCCGTGGTTCCGCTGGTCGCGCTGACCCTGCTGGGCGCCACCTCCGCAGTCCAGATCCTCGTCGGGGCCACCCTTGCGTACGCCATCTTGCAGACCGTCGCGTTCTCGCTCTACCTGTACTCCGCCGAGCTCTACCCCACCCGGCTACGCGCGGTTGGCACCGGATTCGGCAGCGCCTGGTTGCGCGCAGGATCATCCGTTGGTCCCCTGCTGGTCGGATTCATCGTCGCCGGAGTCGGAATCCAGTACGTGTTCGCGGTTTTCGCCGTCGTCGCCATCATCGGCGGCCTCACGACCGCGCTCTTTGGAATCGAAACCAAGGGTCGAATCCTCGAAGAACTCTCACCCTGAGTGGTGGGGCGACGCGCCACTGAGGGCTAAGGTCGGGCGAAAGTAACCGCAGACAGGAGACGTCATGGGCTTCAACAGCAAGGACGCGATCGAATCGGTGAAGGACATCGCCATCAACGCGATCGAGAGGTCGGCCGACATCGTCGAAAGCGCAGGCCACATCGTCAAGGGCGACGTCTCCGGCGGTGTCGAGGGCATCGTCGCGAGCTCGATCGACATCGCCACCGTGTCCGCCGAGAAGGTCAAGGAGATCGTCACCGGCAGGGACGACGACGAACCGATCGAGGCCTAGCGCACGTCCCGGTCCACCCAGCCAAGGCGCCTGCTGATGACGTCGGCAGCGACGATGGTCACCTTGGCGAACTCCTCGAACTGTTCCATGGAGAGCCGGTAGGACGGACCCGAGACACTGAGCGCCGCAACGACTTCCGCTCCTGCATCGCGGATCGGTGCCGCGACGGCATTGAGCCCGACTTCGAGTTCCTCACTGACACTGGCCCAGCCGCGCTGCCGCACCCCCGCCAGTTCATGTTCCAACGCGGCGAGGTCGACCACGGTGCGGTCGGTGAACGACTGCAGCGGATCGCCCAGCCGGGCCCGGACGTCGGATGCAGGTCTCCACGCGAGCAGCGCCTTGCCGCTCGACGTCGCGTGTGCGGGGCAGCTCTGCCCCACCCAGGTTCGCAGGGTTATCTCGGCGGGACCGATCGCCTCGGCGACGTTGACGATGCGGTCGCCGTCGAGGATCGCCACGTTCACGGTCTCGGCCACGTCCGTCGCGAGCCCGTCGCAGACGTCCTGGCCGACCCTGGCCAGATCGGGTTCGCCGCTGCTCGCCCGGGCCAGGCGGGCGATCGAGTGCCCGAGCCGGTAGGGGCCACGCTCCGATACCTGTTCGACGAAGCCGCGCGCTTCGAGGGCGGCGATCAGCCGGGACACCGTCGACTTGTGCACTCCCAGTTCGGCGGCGAGCTCCGTCACGCCCGTCTGCCCCTGCCGCCCCAGCAGCTCCAGCACGAGCAGCGCGCGGTCCACCGACTGCACCGCCGCGCTCCTGCCGTCCGCGCTCGTCGTCATCACCTCCGACCCTATATGGGCCAATTCGCGAGGTTGCGGATCCGGCGCTGGACCGCAGCGATCTCCCGGAGCCCTTCGTTGAGCAGACTGCGGTTGAGCGGGGACAGTTCGGACATCGTGACGACGTCGGCGGGCGTGTGTCCGGCGGACAGCTGGTCGACCTGATGGGTCATCCGTAGCCGCTGCACCATGACGAATACGTCGACGAGGGTGTTGGCGTCGCGTTCTGTGATCGCGCCGGCTTCTGCTGCGGCGCGCAGTCGCTCGGGCGTTGTCGCCGATGCCACGTCGGCGGTCAGGCCGCCCCAGCGCGCCAGGTTGACGATCGGGGTCACGGCATGGGCCTTCAGATCGAACGTGCCGCCGCGTCGCGAAAGCACGTCGCGCAGCGACCAAGCCCTGACCCGCCCGGCAAGCGCGTTGAGCAACTGCAGCCGCAACGCGTTCGGATGGTCCTGACGCATCCGGCGGTACGCCGCCGCAACGGAGTTGAGCGACGGCTCACCCCAGACCACCCTGGCGTCGATCATCAGCGACGACAGGATCAGCCCGCGGTCACGCAGTGGGTCGTCGAGCCAACTCTCGGCCGCGGCGAACCACTGCGACTGCGAGCGGGAGAAGTTCGGCTTGGACGCGACCGCGCCGTTGGTGTCCGACGGCAGCCCGCAACCGTCGAGTAGCTCGTGCGTGCGCGCCGCGATGGCTCGTAGCTCCGCGCTGTCCGGGGCCAGCTCGTCCTTCCACGACAAAGCGCTGTCGACGTCTGACGACGGCATCGCCTCGCGTCTCGCCACGCTGCCCAGAAGCAACCACGCGAACCCGTCGGCGGGTGGCCGCGGCACCTCGGAGAGCGCGAGCTGCAACGCCTTTCGCACCAGGCTGTCGATGACGACCGACAGGATGGCGCTCGTCGCCGAGGCCTTGGTCCCGTTGCGAAACAGGTCCGCCGCGATGCCCTGGACGCGGCAGCCGACCAGTCTCAACTGCGTTGCATCGGTGGCCATCCCGATCGAGCGTCGCAGCATGAAGCTCCGCCGCGCCGAGGCGGCCAGCAGGTCGGCGTCTTCGAGTACGCCGATCACCTCGCCGCGCGCTGTCACCACCGGCATGTGGCGCAGCCCGCACTCGAGCATCTCCATCAGCACGCTCTCGGCCGTCAGGTCGGCAGTGACGGTGCGCGCGGGCGCGCTCATCACCTCGGAGATCGAAACCTCGACGGGCAGGCCTGCGGCCACCACCCGGGTGCGCAGATCCCGATCGGTGAAGATGCCGAGTTCTCCACTGGGCAGCCGGATCAGCGCGTAGGACACCTGGTGCGCGGTCATCTGGACGACCGCGTCGCGAACCGACGTGCCGGGCGCGACCAGCAGCACCTCACCGTGCAGGAGTTCGGCGACGGGCCTGCTGTCGGTCGCTGGGGCGACCGTCGGCCGCTCGGCAGTCTCGGCGTTCCACGCCGACGACGCGAGGAAGGCCAACCCGGCAGGCTTGGCGAACTGCGCGCGGACCAAACCGTCAGGCAGCCGCACGAGGCTGCTCGGAACCGTTGTCCGCGCGGTGAATTCCATCCCGCCGTCGGTGAGCAGCGGGGTGTAGCCGAAGATGCCGCCAGGACCGACGGTGTCGATGACGGCACCGTCGGCGGCCTGCAGCGTCACCTGCCCGGAGCGCACCATCCAGACGTCGTCGGGCACGCGGGTGGCGTAGTCGGCGACCATCGCGAGAGCCGGGAAGTCGACGACGGTGGCGGCCGCCGCGAACTCGGCCAGTTCGGCGGCGGCCATCCCCTGGAACGGCGTGTGCCCGCCCAGGAACGACGTCAGATCAGCTGGCGTTTCAGGTTTTTCGAATGAGGTCAGCGCACTTCTCCGCCATCGTCATGACCGTGATGTTGGGGTTCACCGCGGGCAGCTTTGGCATCGCGGAGGCGTCCACGACCCGTAGCCGCGTCACCCCCTTGACTCGCAGTTCTGGATCCAGCACCGCCATCGGATCGTCGACTGCGCCCATTCGCGCGGTCGCCGCCGGGTGGTAGACGGTGTTGTGGCACTGGTGGATGTAGTCGAGGAGTTCGTCGTCGGTCGTTGCGTCGGGTCCTGGCGCGAGTTCGCGCTCGATCCACGGTGCCAGCGGCGCCTGCTCGGCGATGGTGCGAGCCAGTCGCACGCCGGTGAGCATGATCCGCTCGTCGTAGCCCTCGGGATCGGTGAAGTACCGCGGATCGACCTTGGCGCGGTCGCGGTAGTCGCGGCTGCGCAGCCGGACGGTTCCCCGCGATCTGCCCTGAGTCACGTTGGGCGTCAAGCAGAATCCGTTGTCCGTGGTCGGGTAGCCGCGCCGCAGCGTGTTCATGTCGAACGGCACGCTGCCGTAGTGCATCATCAGGTCGGGTTGTGCGACGCCTTCATCGACGCACGTGAACAAGCCGATCTCCCACCACTGCGTCGACGTGGTGACCATCGGTCGCGACGCCTCCCAGAACACCAGGCCCTCCACGTGGTCGTCGAGGTTGGAGCCGACACCCGGTGAGTCCACCCGCACGTCGATGCCGAACTCACGAAGATGCTCCGCAGGCCCGATGCCGGAGAGCATCAGCAACTTCGGCGTGTCGATCGCGCCTGCGGTGACGATGACTTCGCGCCGCGCCGAGACGACGTCGTAGCCGGTGAGGTCGGGCCGCTGGTAGCGCACCCCGGTGGCCGCATTCGATTCGTCGAACAGGAGCTCGGAGACCCAGCAGCCGGTGCGGATCTCGAGGTTGGGCCGCGAGTCGAGGATCGGGTGCAGATAGGCGTGCGAACTCGAGTTGCGGATGCCGTCCTCACCCGCGTTGATCTGGAACCACCCGGCGCCGTTGCGCACCGTCTCGCCGCGGTTGAACGCGACGGTCGGCAGTCCGGCCAGTGCGGCCGCTTCGAGCACCGCCACCCCGCACGGGTCGTCCGGCGGGACGTCGCGCAGGCCGACGGTTCCGGTCAAACGCCGTACCAGCGGCAGGATCTCGGCGGCGCCCCATCCGGTGGCACCGAGCTCGACCCACTCGTCGAGCGCCTCCGCGGGTGGCCAGAACGCGATGCACGAATTGTGCGACGAGCACCCGCCAAGCACCTTGGCCCTTGCGTGCCGCATGAACGAGTTGCCGCGCTCCTGCGGCTCGACGGGATAGTCCCAGTCGTAGCCCGAGTCCAGCAGGTGCATCCACTCCGAGAGCACCAGGATGCTGTCGTCGCCGACGTCCGATGGGCCCGCTTCGAGCAGGCAGACGGTGACGTCGGAGTCCTCGGTCAGCCGGGCGGCCAGCGCACAGCCAGCCGTCCCGCCGCCCGCGATGACGTAGTCGAAGGTGCCCGCGTCAGCCATCCGTTGATTCGACCTTCGTCGCCGCGTGCGACTCCAGGGTTCCGATGTGGTTGCGGCCCTTGATGCCGTACCAGAGCAGCCCGAACCCGAGGATCACGCCGATGTAGATGAAGGCGCCCCATGCGTTGTACCAGCCCTCGCCGTACACGGCCTCGCGCGGCCACGCCAGGTTCAACGCCATGCCGACACCCCAGACCACGGCGACGATGTTGACTAGCATCCCCCACTTGCCCATGTTGAAGTAGCCACCCTCCTTGAGATCCTTTGGCGGCCACTCGCCTTGGAGGCGCTTCTTCAGCATCGGACCGGTCACCATCAGGTACGCGAGGTAGATCATGATGATGGCGATCGAGGTCAGCACGGTGAAGATCTTCGGCTGGCCCACGTTGATCACCAGGATCAGCACCGCAATTCCGCCGATGACGATCGCCGGGATGATGGGGGTCTGGGTCTTGGGGTTGACGCGAGCGAGCTTCTCGCCGAACGGCAGTGCGTTGTCACGCGCCATCGCGAACATCAGCCGGATCGCAGCGGTGTGCACGGCCAGTGAGCACACCGTGACTGCGATGACGATGCAGACGATGAAGACCTTGCCCAGCGGGCCCCACATGACCTGCTCGACGATGTACTGCAGGCCGCCGCTGCTCTCGCCGATCGCGGGGTCTTCCAGGTTGGGTGCCGACAGAACGGCGAAGACCAGGATGGCGCCGCCGATGACGAAGGACGCCAAGATGGCCCGCAAGATGGCCTTCGGCGCAGTGCGTCTCGGTTCGACGGTCTCCTCTCCGAGCGAGCTGGCGGTGTCGAAGCCGTACATCACGTAACCCGAAGCAAGCGACGCGATCAGGAATGCCCCGAGATAGCCGCCGCTCTCCCCGGCGCCGTATCCATTGGTGGAGAAGAACACTGAAGGGCCCCGGGTGGTGCTCGCGGCCAGGATGATCGCGATCAGGACGGCCGCGATCAGTTCGATGAACACGCCCGCACTGTTGATCATCGCCATCAGCTTGACGCCGAGCGCGTTGACCACCGTGGTGAACACGATCATCACCGCACCAAGAATGACGGCGTTCAGGGCGAAATCCGTTGCGGTACTGCCATCGCCGATGAGCTGGAACCCACTCCACAGCCTGGGTAGGTTCAGCTGAAGGGCCAGCACCACCGCGGATAGGGTGACGATCGACGCGGTGAGCATCAGCCAGCCCGATGACCACCCAACGATCTTGCTGCCCAGCTTCTTCGACCAGTTGTAGACCGCCCCGGCGACCGGGTACTTCGCGGCGAGTTCCATGAAGCAGAGCGCGACGGCCATCTGACCGACGAACACGATGGGCCACGACCACAGGTAGCCGGGGCCCGCGGTGCCGAAGCCGAAGTAGAACAGCTGGAAGGTTCCGGTCAGGATCGAAATGTAGCTGACCCCCGCCGCGAAGCTGGCGAACTTGCCGATGCTTCGATCCAGGGATTCCTTGTATCCGAAGTCGTCCAGACCGCCGCTGTCGACTTCCGATTTACCTACTTCGATGGCCATGGAGGCGTCCTCTCTGAAGTGCTTGCCGCAGCAGGTTATTCACCTTTGAACCAGCCTGCGGGTTTCGGCGCGGTGTTATGCCAGATGTGTTTGAGCTCTTGGTATTCCGCGAGCCCCGCGGGGCCGAGCTCGCGACCGTTACCAGACTTCCCGAATCCGCCCCACTCCGCCGCGGCGGTGTAGTAGCCAAAGTCGTTCAGCCACACCGTGCCGTGCCTCAAAGCGCGCACCACACGTTCGCCCCGCGCCGGGTCGGACGTTCGAACGCCCGCCGCGAGACCGTATTCCGTGTCATTGCCGAGGCTGATCGCCTCGGCCTCGGTGGTGAAACGCTCCACCGTGAGAATCGGTCCGAAGGTCTCCTCCTGGACGATTCCCATCGACCGGTCGCACCGGTCGAAGATCGTGGGCAGATAGAAACTGCCCTTGGCAAGCGCGGGATCACTGGGCCGCGACCCGCCGGTGACCAGCTTCGCGCCCTCCGAGATGGCCGACGCCACATGGGCTTCCACCTTCGCGCGGTGCTGTTCGGACACCAGTGGGCCGGTTTCGCTCGCCGGGTCCATTCCGTCGCCCATTCGGATCTGCTCGGCACGGGTCACCAGCGCAGCGACGAAGTCGTCAGCGATCGACTCCTCGACGACCAGCCGAGTGCCGGCCGAACACACCTGCCCGGAGTGCAGGAAGACTCCGGTCAGCACCTGGTCGACGGAGCTCTCCCACTCCGCGTCGGCGAACACGATGTGCGGATTCTTTCCGCCGAGTTCGACCGCGACCTTCGTAACGTGCTCGGCGGCCACCTTGGAGATGGTGCGCCCGGTGGCCAACCCTCCGGTGAACGAGATGAAGTCGACCTCGGGAGTGTCCGTGAGGGCGGCCCCGAGCACCGCACCGCTGCCCTGCACGAGGTTGACCACCCCGGCCGGCACACCGGCCTCCTCGAGCAGATGCGTGAAGGCGATGGTGGACAGCGGGGTGACCTCGCTGGGCTTGGCCACCATCGTGCATCCGGCGGCCAGTGCCGGGGCGATCTTCCACGACATCTGCAACAGCGGGTAGTTCCAAGGCGCGATGAGCACGCATACGCCGATCGGTTCGCGCACGACCCGACTGATGACGGCGGGGTCACCGACGTCGACGAGTCGGTCGGACTCGACCGCGACCAGCCTCGCGTAGAACCGGAAGACCGACGTGACGTCGTCGATGTCGATCCGGCTTTCGGCCAACGTCTTTCCGGTGTCCCGGGTTTCCAGCGTCGCCAGCTGCTCCTTGTCGCGCTGAAGCAGCTCGGCGATCCGGTCGAGCAGCGCGGCGCGTTCACCGACGGGAGTGGCCGGCCAGGCGCCGTCGTCGAACGATGCGCGCGCGGCGGCGACGGCGTCCCGCGCGTCTTCGGGGGTGGCCTCGTCGACTGCAGCGGCGACGCTGCCGTCGGCGGGGTTGATGACGTCCCTGGTCCCACCGTCGGACGCGTGGCGCCACTGCCCGCCGATGTAGAGATCCGGTTCACCGTTCATGGATCACCCCTCAACTTCGCCGAGACGGGACACTACCCACTCGTGGAACTCCGCGATGTGGTGTTCGGCGGGTACGAGTACTCCGCCGTGGCGGTAGGCCCGCGACGACATCGACGGCTGGGTTCGCTCGCAGGCCGCGAAGTCCTGCTGATTCACGCGGTGGAAGAGCTCAACGGAGTGGGACACGTCACGGCCTGAGGACACGACGTCGGCGGTGTAGAGCCAGTCGCACTCGACGATGGTGCGATTGGTCGACAAGGGGTACATGCGGTGGAAGATGATGTGATCGGGGACCAGGTTGATGAACACGGTCGGCTTAACCGTGATCGCGTAGTAGCGGCGGTCCTGCTCGTCGGTGATACCCGGCAGCCGCTCGAATCCCTCGGCTCCGTCGACGGTGAATCCGTCGACCTCCGAACCGAATTCGGCACCTAGACCGACATTCGCCTGGGCTGCCATTCCGCGGGCGAACTCCGGTAGCACGCCGACGAGTTCGGGGTGGATCGAGCTGCAGTGGTAGCACTCCATGAAGTTCTCGACGATGAGCTTCCAGTTGGCCGCCACGTCGTAGACGACGCGATGACCGACGTCGAGTCCGCCGATGCCGTACCGGTTGATGGCGTCGGGGTCCCCGAGCGTCCTGGTGGTCTCGGCGACCACGTCCTCGAACGGTGGTGGCGTGTCGGACAGGCACACCCACGCGTAGCCAAGCCACTCGGTGAGCGCGACCGGCACGAGACCGAATTGGTACCGGTCGATCGGCTCGCCCGCGTCGTCGGTCAGCGCCGCGATGTTCGGTGCGGCGACCAGTTTGCCGTCAAGCGCATAGGTCCAGGAGTGGTACGGGCAGCGCAGATTGCGCTTCACCTGTCCCTCGGCGTCGGTGCACAGCTGGGCGCCGCGGTGCCTACAGACGTTGAGGAACGCCCGAAGGAGCCCGTCGCGGCCGCGCACGAGTAGCACGCTCTCGCGGCCGACCTGAACCTTCTTGAACTTGCCGGGCAGCTCTAGATCCGACGACCGGACGGCGCAGAACCACATGTTCTCGAAGATGCGTTCCTGCTCCGCGGCGAAGACGGCGTCGTTGACGTAGTAGTCGCCGCGCAGGGTGGCGCGCAGGGCCGGGGTGGGATGCATGGCGGGTGCACCGGTCATGTGGTCACCAGTCGCTTCGGATCGAACAATGAGATGGGATGGCCGGTCACGCCGTCGATGGCGAGGTCGGCGAGGATTTCCCCAACGACGGGGACGAACTTGAAGCCGTGGCCCGAGAACCCGCACGCGACCGTGATGTTGTCGCAGTCCGGGTGTCGCGCGATGACGAAGTGCTCGTCGGGGGTGTTGGAGTACATGCACGTTGCCGAGTGCACGCACGGGCCGTCGAGGGCGGGCAGCAACTCGGCCACCCGCAGCCGCATCTCGGTGATCTCGCGGTCGTGGACCTCACGGTCGATGGTCTCCGGGGTGCACACGATGCCCTTGCGGAAGAACGCCACCTTGACCCCGCCCGAGGGACCGTCGATCGCCGGGAAGCCGTAAATCTGCTCGCCCCTGGCATTCTCGTCGATGAAGATCGGACCGTCGAGGAAGGGCTCGACGCCGCCGACCGGATCGAGCCAGTACAGCACCTGGCGCTCGATCGTGATCGGGATGCCGAACTCAGCGAGCAGTTGCGGGGCCCAAGCTCCCGGGCAGATCACCAACTGCTCGGCCGTGTAGGTGCCCCGCTCGGTGGTGACGCTGACGCCGCCGCCCGCCTCCGTCCAGTCCAGCACTGACTCACCGAAATGCAGTTCTGCGCCTGCGAGTTCGGCCAGGTCGAGGTGCGCCTGAACCGTTAGCTCGGGACGTGCGAACCCGGCCTTGGCTTCGTAGAGCGCCACGTCGCCCTGGTGCGGGGTGAAGTTCGGGAAGCGCGAACGGAGCTCGGCAGCATCGAACAGTTCATGCGCCAGGCCCCATTCCCTGGCGGCCCGCAGGCTGCCCGCGACCGTCAGGCAGTCCGGCGGTCCGATGAACAGCCCACCGGTCATCCGGTAGACGTCCTTCCCCGAGTCGATCGCCAGCTGGTCCCACAACTCGTAGGCGCGCAACAGCAGGGGCACGTACGCGGGATCCTCGAAGTAGGACTGGCGGATGATGCGCGAGCCGCCGTGGCTGGAGCCCTTGTCGTGGGCCGGCGTGAACTTCTCCAGGCCCAGCACGCGCTGCCCGCGCGCGGCGAGGTGGTATGCGGCGGCGCTACCCATGCCGCCGAGCCCGATGACGATCACGTCGTATGGGCCTGTCGTGGAGGTCATTCGCCCTACCTCCTGATCCGGGCCATGTCGGGGTCGACGACGGGTTCGGCGTGCACGACGGCGGTGTGGTGGGTTCCGCGGTAGTCGACGGAGACCGCGGCGCCCTCGGCAGTGCCGGCGGGCAGCCACGCGTACGCGATGGTGCGCCCGACCGTCGGCGAGTAACCCGCGCTGGTGACGTAGCCGACGCAAGCACCGTCGACGTAGACGGCCTCCTTGCCGAGCGCGACGGCGCCGGGATCGTCGAAGACGATGCTGCGCAACGTGTTCACGGGGGCGGCCGCTGTTTCGAGGGCGGACTTTCCGACGAAGTCGTCCTTGCTCATCCGGACCGCGAAGTCCACGCCCGCCGCGGCGGGCAGGTGCTCGGCGGTCATGTCCGTGCCCCAGCTGCGGTAGCCCTTCTCGATCCGCAGGCTGTTGAACGCGATCCGGCCTGCGGCGATCACCCCGTGCTCCTGACCCGCGTCGAAGAGCAGGTCCCACAGCGCCGCACCGTATTCGGCGCTGGTGTAGATCTCCCAGCCCAGTTCCCCGACGTACGAGACACGCATCATGGTGACCGGGATGGCGTCGAGGTAGGTGTGCAGTGCCCGGAAGTACTTGAAGGCGTCGTGGGAGAGGTCGGCGGGGCACAACGGTTGTACGAGGGCGCGGGCCAGCGGTCCCCACACCCCGACACAGCATGTGCCGCCGGTGATGTCGCGAAGCGTCACCGAACCGTCGTCGGGCAGATGCCTGCTGAGCCAGTCGAAGTCCAGCGGTGAATTCGCGCCGACCTGGAACGTGGTGTCTGCAAGCCGAGCGACCGTCAGATCGCTGCGCACTCCCCCGGTTTCGTCGAGCAGCAGCGTGTAGGTCACCGAGCCGACACTCTTGTCGACGTTGTTGGTGGTCATCCTCTGCAGGAACCCCGCAGCACCCGAACCCGCCACCTCGTAGCGGGTCAGCGGAGTCATGTCGTACATCGCCACCCGCTCGCGGGTCCACTGTGCCTCGGCGATCGAGATCGGCGACCAGAACTGCGCCGACCAATCGTCGCGGTCTTGAAAGGCCAGTCCCTCGGAGCGCAGCCGTTGCGCCAGTTCGGCGTTCGCCTCGTACCAGGCCGGGCGCTCCCAGCCGCCCCCCTCGTAGAAGAAGGCGCCGAGCTCGTCCTGCCTGCCGCGGAACGGGCTGGTGCGCAGTCCGCGCAACGCGGTGCGGAACTGGTGGGGATGGATGATGTCGTACACCTCGACGAATGCCTGTGAACTCGTCTGCATGACGAACTTCGGGCTGCGGGCCATGTCCTCGAACCGGTACAGGTCGCACTCGTGCACGTCGACCGACGGCGTGCCGTCGATGATCCACTCGGCCGTGGCCTTCGCGACGCCTGCGGAGTGGGTCACCCACACCGCTTCGGCGACCCAGAAGCCACTCAGCTCGCGGTGCTCGCCCATGATGGAGAAACCGTCGGGAGTGAACGAGAAGATGCCGTTGAAGGCCTCCTCGATCTTCGAATCACCCAAGGTGGGAAGGAGTTTCATCGACTCGCGCCAGGCGGGAACGAAGTCCTCGTCGGTGAACGGCAGCATCGACGGCATCGACTCGCCCGAGGTGTCGTCCATCAGCGTCGACATGTCGACCGGCATTGGGTCGTGCCCGTAGTAGCCGATGCCGATTCGGTCGACGTGCTCGCGGAAGTACAAGTCCTGATCCTGATGACGCAAGATCGGCAGGCCGGCCTCGGACAGTTCGGTGTTGCGGCCGACGAGGGCAGGTACCTGTCCGGTTCTTGCGTACTGGTGTGCCATCGGTACCAGCGGTACGACGAGTCCGACCTGCTTTGCGAACTGGGCGCCCCAGAAACCGGCCGCGCAGACGACGACGTCGGCCTCGATCACGCCCTCGACGGTCCGAACTCCGGTGACCCGGCCGCCCTTGTCGACGATGCCGAGTACTTCGGTGTGGGGCAGGAACCGGGCACCACGGTCACGGGCCCGCCAGGCCTGCGCTTCGGCTGCGCGTACCGCCTTCGCGAGGCCGTCGGTGGGCGTGTGGAATCCACCAAGGACGCTGTCCTTGTCGAGCAGGGGGTGAAGGTCGACGCACTCTTGAGCGCTCACCAGGTGGCCGTCGATGCCCCACGCCTGTGCCCAGCCCGCCTTGCGCTGCAGGTCGGCCAAGCGCTCGGGGGTAGTGGCCACCTCGAGGCCGCCCACCGGGTTGAACGCCCAGCCATCGGGGTGTTCCAGCGCCATGAACTTCTCGACCGTGTAGCGGGCGAAGGTGCTCATGGTCTTCGACGGGTTCGTCTGAAAGACCAGGCCCGGCGCATGCGAAGTAGACCCGCCGGTTGCGAAGAGTGGACCGCGGTCGACGACGGTGACATCGGTCCACCCGCGGGCGGTCAGTTCGTCGGCCAGTGACGTGCCGACAATGCCCGCTCCGACGATGACGACTTTTGGCATGAAGTGGCCGCTCCTGGAGTTGTTGCGTATAGCGCAACGTGTTCTGCCTATCGCAACAAATCGTCCTCCCATGGGCGTGATCCGTCAACCGGAACACGCCGTGGAATTCACGGCAAAGATGTCGAAGTACGGCAGCCCGCCGCGTGCGACGGAGGAACGACTGGGAGACAGGTCCCTAGTCGGTTGGCCTAGTCGGCCGAAGTCGCTTCGGAAGAACCGGCCGGCTCCTCCGAAGGAAGCAGCGCCTCGAGCGCCGACCCGGTGATCCTTCGGAACGCACGGCGCGGCCGATTGGCGTCGAGGATGGCCACCTCGAGCGTCTCCGGCCCCAAAGACCGTGCCTCCGAGCCGTTCCCGCTGGCCTGCAAGGCGTGGACGGCGATCTTGGCCGCTTCACTGAGGCTGGCGTTCTCGGTGTACGAATCGTTGAGCGCCGTCAAGATGGGTTCGGTAGTGCCGCCCATCACCACGAAGTGGGGCTCGTCGGCGATGGACCCGTCGTAGGTAATCCGGTACAGCTCCGGAGATTTGGTCTCCCCGAAGTGCGCCACCTCGGCGACGCAGAGCTCGACCTCGTATGGCTTGGCCTGCTCCGTGAAGATGGTGCCGAGCGCCTGGGCGTATCGGTTGGCCAGTTGCCGACCGGTGACGTCGCGCCGCGAGTACGCATACCCCTGCGTGTCGGCGAGCTGGATGCCGCCGCGGCGCAGGTTGTCGAACTCGTTGAACCGGCCGACCGCGGCGAAGCCGACCCGGTCGTAGAGCTCGCTGACCTTCTGCAACGAGCGCGACGGGTTCTCCGCGACGAACAGCACGCCACCGGAGTAGGCCAGCGCCACCACGCTGCGGCCCCTTGCGATGCCCTTGCGCGCCAGCTCCGAGCGCTCCCGCATCGCCTGTTCGGGCGAGATGAAGTACGGAAAGCTCACAGCTCCACCTTCCCGTCATCCGGACCGAACGTGTCTGCGCGCGAACGGCTTTCGATGACTTCCCGGGCGAGCTCGGCGATGCGTGGCTCCCCGATCTCGACGGCGCCGTCTGCCTCGATGACCACGGCCGTGGGATAGATACCCCTGACCAGGTCGGGTCCGCCGGTAGCCGAATCGTCGTCGGCGGCGTCGTACAGCGCCTCGACGGCCACCCGCAAGGCTGAGTCGGCGTCCGTCACCCGCGAGTACAACTTCTTCATCGACGACTTCGCGAAGATCGAACCAGAGCCCACCGACTGATAGCCCTCGTCCTCGAGATTCCAGCCACCCGCGGCGTCGAACGACACGATCCGCCCAGCCGCCTGCGGGTCGGCGTCGTCGACGTCGTAGCCCACCAGCAGTGGCAGTGCCACGAAACCCTGCAACGCGGCGGCGAGGTTTCCGCGCACCATGATCGCAAGCCGGTTCACCTTGCCGGCGAACGTCAGCGGCACGCCCTCGAGCTTCTCGTAGTGCTCGAGCTCGACGGCATACAGCCGCGCGAACTCGACCGCGATGGCGGCCGTGCCCGCGATGCCGGTGGCCGTGTAGTCGTCGGCGACGTAAACCTTCTGGACGTCGCGCCCGGCGATCATGTTGCCCTGCGTCGAACGCCGATCACCCGCAATCAGCACCCCGCCGGGAAACTTCAGCGCGACGATCGTGGTGCCGTGCGGCAAGGATGATCCAGAATTCGAGCCCATCGAATCACCACTGCCGGTCGGCAGCAGGTGCGGCGCCTGCCTGCGCAGGAAGTCAGAGAACGAGGACGTGTCCACCGACGAGTGCGTGCCGGACAGCGAGGAGAGGGGTTGGGGAAAGGCCAGTTGGTCGCGATTCGGCCAGGTCACTGTCCGCCCTTTTGGACGTATGCCCGCACGAAGTCTTCGGCATTCTCTTCGAGCACGTCGTCGATCTCGTCGAGCAGATCGTCGGTGTCCTCGGTCAGCTTCTCGCGACGTTCCTGGCCAGCGGCCGTGCTGCCGGTTGCGTCGTCGTCATCGCCGCCGCCACCGCCACGCTTGGTCTGCTCCTGGGCCATCGCTGCCTCCTGCATTCTCTTCAGCGGACTCACAGGCTCCGCCGGTTACTCCACACTACCGGTCAGCCCGGGGATTTCGCTGCGACGACCCGTCAGTTAGTGAGCTGTTCGACGAGTTCCGCGGCACTGTGCACTGAGTCGAGCAACGCCCCGACGTGCGCTTTGCTTCCGCGCAGCGGTTCGAGCGTCGGGATGCGCACCAGCGAGTCGCCGCCCAGGTCGAAGATGACCGAATCCCAGCTGGCCGCGGCGATGTCGGCGCCGAACCGGCGCAGGCACTCCCCGCGGAAGTAGGCCCGGGTGTCGGTCGGCGGGCTGTCCACGGCGTCGAGCACCTGCTGCTCGGTGACGAGCCGCTTCATCGATCCCCTGGCGACCAGCCGGTTGTACAGTCCCTTGTCCAACCGGACGTCGGAATACTGCAGGTCAACGAGGTGCAAACGCGGCGCCGACCAGCCGAGGTTCTCGCGCTGGCGGAAGCCTTCGAGCAGGCGCAGCTTGGCCGGCCAGTCGAGGAGTTCCGCACATTCCATCGGGTCGCGCTCGAGCAGGTCGAGCACTTCCGCCCAGGTCTGAACGACGTGGGCGGCACGGGGATCGGGGTCACGGCTGTCGACCAGCTTCGCCACGCGGTCGAGGTAGATGCGTTGCAACGCAAGGGCGGTCAACTCACGTCCGTCGGCCATCGCCACCGTTGCACGCAGCGACGGGTCCCGGCTGACGACGTGCACCGCGTGCACCGGCCGCGCCAGCGCCAGGTCGCTGAGGTCGAAACCCTCCTCGATGAGGTCCAGCACCAGCGCCGTCGTCCCCACCTTCAGATACGTCGACGTCTCGGCGAGGTTGGCGTCGCCGATGATGACGTGCAGGCGCCGGTACTTGTCGGCGTCGGCGTGGGGTTCGTCGCGCGTGTTGATGATGCCCCGCTTGAGCGTCGTCTCGAGGCCGACCTCGACCTCGATGTAGTCAGCACGCTGGGTCAGCTGGAAGCCGGGCTCGTCACCCGACGGGCCGATTCCCACCCGGCCAGAGCCGGTGATCACCTGGCGCGACACCAGGAACGGCGTCAGCCCGGCGATGACCGCCGAGAAGGGTGTCTGCCGCGACATCAGGTAGTTCTCGTGCGACCCGTACGACGCGCCCTTGCCGTCGACGTTGTTCTTGTACAGCTGCAGCTTCGCCGCGCCGGGCACGCTGGCGACGTGGCGGGCGGCCGCCTCCATGACCCGTTCACCGGCCTTGTCCCAGATGACCGCATCCATCGGGTCGGTCACCTCGGGGGCGGCGTACTCCGGATGGGCGTGATCGACGTAGAGCCGGGCGCCGTTGGTCAGAATCATGTTGGCGGCGCCGACCTCGTCGGCGTCGACCACGGGCGGCGGTCCGGCGGAGCGGCTCAGGTCGAAGCCGCGCGCGTCGCGCAGCGGCGATTCGACCTCGTAGTCCCACCGGGTGCGCTTCGCACGCTGTATCCCCGCGGCCGCGGCGTAGGCCAGCACCGCCTGTGTCGACGTCAGGATCGGGTTCGCGGTTGGATCAGACGGCGAGGAGATGCCGTATTCGACCTCTGTTCCGATGATCCGCTGCATGTCACCAAGACTAGGGGACGCCCGGCAGTAACCTGCGACGGTGCCATCCAGCTGACGTCCGCACCCAACCGGGAGGGGTCTGCATGATTGACGTGTCGCAACGGCGGGCTGCCGACACTTGGTTCCTCGCCCGCGGACTGCCGGCGGTGCTGCGGCCGGGAGCCCTGGTTCGGCGGCTGTGGCCGCGATCGGCGCCTGCGTTGGCAGCGTTCGCCGTCTTCATGGCCAATTCCGCTCTGGTCGTCCTCATCACGGGCGAGCACACCATCAACATCGAGGGCCAACCGACTCGAACCGAATGGTTCGTCCTGGGGCTGATCCTCTTGGTGCTGCCCATCGCGGCGACGGTCGGCTGGTTGGTTTCACGCATTTCAACGGTGCGCGGGCGTACCGTCGCGGCGGCCGTCGCAGTGGCCACCGCAACAGCCGGCAGCATCATCGGCGGCCCGAGCCCGCGGGTACTCGTCGATTTGGCCTTCGAAGCCGTCGTGATCGCGATCATCCTGGCACTGACCGCATCCGGCGCAGGTTCGATCCTGGCCTGGACCGCACAGACGACGCTGTCGCACCTTGCCGCGGCAGGCTCTCTCATGGTCCGCGCATTGCCGGTGCTGTTGTTGACGTTCCTGGTCTTCTTCAACTCCCCCGTGTGGCTGATGGCGGCGACGATCTCCCGCCCGCGCTTGTGGCTGGCCCTGTTGTTCCTTGCCCTGATCGCGGCGCTGTTCGTGGTGTCCGTCACGGTCGAGCGGTTCAGGCCGATCATGAATGCGCTCGATCCAACCGACGATCGCCGTACGCGCCTGGACGGCACACCGTTCGAGTCGATGCCGGATCCGGCGGACACTCTGCCCCTGCGCCGCACGGAGCAGGGGAACGTGATGTTCGTGCTCGCCGTCTCGCAACTCGCGCAGATAGTAGTGGTCGCCGTGGTGACAGCGCTGCTCTTCTTCGTCCTCGGCCTGATCCTGCTGTCCCCCGAATTGCTGGCGGCGTGGACACGCAACGGCTCCAGCGACGGGGTGTTTCTGGGAATGACGATCCCAGTGCCCCAGGCGCTGATTCAGATCACCATGTTCCTGGGCGCGCTGACATTCATGTATGTCAGCGCCAGAGCCGCAGGCGATGGCGAATATCGTTCGCAATTCCTCGATCCACTCGTCGATGACCTGCGGCTCACTTTGGTGGCGCGCAATCGCTATCGTGCAATCGTTTCGGCGCGCTGACCCGCCGATGCGGCCTGATTCGAGCACAATGTCAGCCGTGCCCGAGATAAGGGAAGTCCACGAGTGGTTCCTGTCTCGCGGCCTGCCCCTGGTGCTGACGAGGCGGGTCCGTTCGCGCAACCTCATCGAACGGTCGGCGCCGATGGTCAGCGGCGTCGGGGCACTCACCACAGTGACGATGTTGCTCGCCGAGGTCACCGGCGACGCACCGGATTACGGCTACGCGCTGCGACTCGGCATCATCACCGCGATCCTGGTGGCCGCGCCGTTCGCGCTCTACCTGCTACACCACAGCGGAACCCCGCTCGGCGAAGCGGGTAGGCGTACGGCCGCGCTCTTGGTAATGGCCGTCTTCGTCGTGGTCATGCCGGTGACGGCCAGCGGGTGGACGAGCGACGCCGCGACCGAGGCCTCCATGTTCGTCGTGATCACACTGCTGGCGATCTGGTTGACCTATATCGGCTTCGGGTCCATCGCCGGATGGGCGTTCCGGTTCGCCTGGGTGCAGCTCGGCGCACTCGGCACCTTGATGAGCCGCGCGCTGCCGCTGCTCATGCTGACGGTGGTGGTCTACTTCACTGGCGAACTGTGGCAGCTGGCGGCACGGATGTCGCGCCAAAGACTTTGGCAGGTCATCGGTTTCCTGGCGTTCATTGCACTGGTCTTCGTGGTCACCACCATCCGCGATGAGGTGCAGGCGCTGCGCGACGACAGAGCCGAACAGACCGATCCGAAGAAGCTGCTGGCGGGTACGCCGCTGGCCGACAGCGTCAACGACGACACGGTCCGCAGTCCACTGTCACGCGCCGAGCAGTTCAACGTGGTCGCGGTCATGGTGGTGGCGCAGGCGATCCAGGTGGTGTTCTTCACGGCCGGCCTGTTCGCGTTCTTCCTCGCGCTCGGGATCATTGCCGTGCCCTACGACGTGGCAGTGTTGTGGTCGGCGGAGGAAACCTGCTCGGTTGGCCAACCACCCTGCGCCGGAACGTGGTTCGGCATCCACATTCCCATCCCCCAGACGGTCGTGCACATGTCGTTGCTCGTCGCGGTGCTGTCGGGGTTGTACTTCACCGTCAGCACCAGCGTCGACCCGCTGTATCGCCAGCGGTTCTTCGAGCCGCTAATCGCGGACGTCGCGGTGAGCCTCGCCGGCCGCGACGTCTACCTCGAGCTGGAGTCTCGAGCCTAGAGGTACTGCCCCAGGTTCGATTCGGTATCGATAGCGCGGCTGGCACTCGAACTCTTGCCGGTGACGAGCGTGCGGATGTACACGATCCGCTCGCCCTTCTTGCCCGAGATCCTGGCCCAGTCATCGGGATTGGTGGTGTTTGGCAGGTCCTCGTTCTCGGCGAACTCGTCGACGATCGAGTCGAGCAGGTGCTGGATGCGCAGCCCTCGCGAACCGGTCTCCAACACGGCCTTGATCGCATACTTCTTGGCGCGGTCGACGACGTTCTGGATCATCGCCCCGGAGTTGAAGTCCTTGAAGTACATGACTTCCTTGTCCCCGTTGGCGTAGGTGACCTCCAGGAACCGGTTGTCGTCGATCTCTGCGTACATACGGTCGACGATCTTCTCGATCATGGTCTTGATGCACAGCGCACGGTCTCCACCGAACTCGCCGAGGTCGTCGGCGTGCAACGGCAGCTTCTCGACGAGGTACTTGCTGAAGATGTCTTGTGCGGCTTCGGCATCCGGACGCTCGATCTTGATCTTGACGTCCAGCCGGCCCGGACGCAGGATCGCGGGGTCGATCATGTCCTCGCGGTTGGAGGCACCAATCACGATGACGTTCTCGAGCCCCTCGACGCCGTCGATCTCCGAAAGCAGCTGTGGCACAACGGTTGTCTCGACATCGGAGCTGACACCGGTGCCGCGGGTCCGGAAGATGGAGTCCATCTCGTCGAAGAACACGATCACCGGCGTGCCCTCGGACGCCTTCTCCCTGGCCCGCTGGAAGATCAGCCGGATGTGGCGTTCGGTCTCACCGACGAACTTGTTGAGCAGCTCCGGACCCTTGATGTTCAAGAAGTACGACTTGGCCTCGCGTGAGTCCTCACCGCGAATCTCGGCCATCTTCTTGGCGAGCGAGTTGGCGACCGCCTTGGCGATCAGCGTCTTGCCGCACCCGGGCGGGCCGTACAGCAGCACGCCCTTGGGTGGCCGCAAGGAGTACTCGTAGTAGAGCTCCTTGTGCAGGAAGGGCAGTTCCACCGCGTCCCGGATCTGCTCGATCTGCCTGGTGAGGCCGCCGATGTCGTGGTAGGCGACGTCGGGCACCTCTTCGAGCACCAGGTCCTCCACCTCGGCCTTGGGAATGCGCTCGAACGCGTATCCGGCCTTGGTGTCGACGAGCAGCGAGTCGCCTGGCCGCAGCTTGCGGGGCCGCTGGTCGTCGTCGAGGGGGTCGAGCACTTCGGCAGGCAGGAACTCCGCGGCGACCAACGGTTCGGCCAGCCACACGATGCGTTCCTCGTCGGCGTGCCCGACCACGAGCGCGCGGTGTCCGTCGGACAGGATCTCGCGCAGCGTGCTGATCTCGCCGACCGATTCGTAGTTGCCGGCCTCGACCACCGTCAGCGCCTCGTTGAGACGCACGGTCTGGCCCTGCTTGAGCTCGGCGACCTCGATGTTGGGCGAGCAGGTGAGCCGCATCTTGCGACCGGAGGTGAACACGTCGACGGTGTCGTCCTCGTGGGCCAGCAGCAGCACGCCGTAACCACTGGGCGGCTGACCCAGCCGGTCGACCTCCTCGCGCAGGGCCAGCAATTGCTGGCGAGCTTCCTTGAGGGTGTCCATCAACTTCGCGTTGCGGGCCGCCAGCGAGTCAATCCTGGCTTCGAGCTGGTGCACGTCTCGGGCGCTGCGCAATCCGCTGTTGGGCCCGACCGCCTGCTCCAGCTGCTCACGCAGTTGGGCGGCCTCACGACGCAGTTCTTCTAGTTCGGCAGCATCGTCGCTGGACATGGGAGTGTCGCGATCTTCTGGGTAGGCTCCCGAACGCTCTGACTCACTCATGTTGCGCTCCCTCCCCACACCGAAAGTTGGTGCAGTAACAACTTCAAAGCTACCGGCGATTCAGTCTTTGTGTGCGGTGTAGCAATTCGACACACCAGGGACACTTGTTAACCTTTGACCTGAGTTGGGCCAATCGAAAGGACAGTCGTGACCGTGAAGACCCTCGTTAAAGGCTTCGCAACCGGAGCCGCAGCAGCTGCCGTAGTAGCCGCTGCAGCGGGTGGTGTGACGTCGATTGCAGTGAGCGCGCCGTCGCAGGCCCCGGCGATTCAGCCCGTGGTTTGGGACATCCCGATGCCGGCGGCACCCGCTCCCGATCTGCAGGCGCCGCTGGTGCAGACCCTCAACGGACTGGCCGGCGGGGGTTCCTACTCGGGCCCCAAGGGCACGTACATCCAGGGCGGGCTCGGCCGAATCGAATCCCGGTTGGCCGATGGCAAGTACAAGGACGCCGCGGCCAAGGGCTACTTCCCGTTGACCTTCTCCATCGCCGACATCGACCTCAACGGTGCCATCGCCACTGCGAACGTGACCGCCACCGCCCAGACCGGGGCCACCGCGTCGCAGCCCGTGACGTTCATCCAGGGCCCCAGCCCCAGCGGCTGGCAGATCTCGAAGGACTCCGCGTTGGCGCTCCTTTCCTCGGTGGGCTGATCCACCGTTGCGTCGTAGCCCGGCCGTAGCTCTGAGCGCCGTCACCATCACCTTGGTGGCGGCGCTCGGGCTTTCTGGCTGCGCTTCCGACGATCGGCCCGCGGCGGTTCCCAGCCCGCGCGCCACCAGCACGACGGGACTGACGGCCTCGCCGACGGCCGCACCACTGCCGGCCCCCGAGGCGCTCACCGACGTGCTGTACCGGCTTGCCGACACTTCGATTCCCGCTGAGCAGAAACTCGGCTTGGTGCAGTACGCGACCCCGGACGACCAGGCGGCGCTCGGCAACTTCGGGCAGGCGCTGCAGGACGGCGGCTTTCGCCAGCTGACCGTTGCGGCCACCGACCTGAAGTGGTCGGCCGAGCCGAACAACGTGTTCGCCACGGTGAGCATCGGCACATTGGACGATCCGGCGAGGCGATTCACGTTCCCGATGGAGTTCAGTCCGATCAGGAGCGGCTGGCAACTCACCCGGCGCACGGCCGATCAGCTGTTGCAGTTGGGCTCGGCGCCCGCGCCAACGCCGCCGGGCTGAGCCCATCCCGGCGCCGCGCCGGTCAGGTTCGCTTGCGGCGCGCCGGGGCGGGGGTCACCGTGCCGGGCGCCAACTTGCGCGCACTGATGAGGAACGCGGTGTGGCCGCGCATGGAATGCTGCGGACGCACCGCCAGCCCAACGACGTCCCAGCCGCGTTGCAGGGACTCCCATGATCGCGGTTCGGTCCAGCACTGCTGTTCGCGCAGCGCCTCGACCGTGCGCGAGAGCTGCGTCACCGTGGCGACGTAGACGATGAGCACGCCGCCTGCGACGAGCGCGTTGGCGACGGCGTCGAGCACCTCCCACGGCGCCAGCATGTCGAGCACGGCCCGATCGACCTGCTCGCCCTCGTAGTCGGCGACGTCCGCGACGCGCAGGTGCCAGTTGGGCGGGTGCTCGCCGAAGAACGTGACGACGTTGCGGACCGCGTGTTCGGCGTGGTCGGCGCGGACGTCATAGGAGGTCACCGAGCCGGTGGGCCCGACCGCGCGTAGCAGCGAGCAGGTCAGGGCTCCGGAGCCTGCGCCGGCCTCGAGCACCTTGGCGCCGGGGAACATGTCGCCCTCGTGCACGATCTGCGCCGCGTCCTTCGGGTAGATCACCTGTGCGCCGCGCGGCATCGACAGCACGTAGTCGATCAGCAAGGGCCGCAGCACCAGGAACGAGTCGCCGTTGGCGGCCTTGACCACACATCCCTCGGGCTGGCCGATGATGTCGTCGTGGGCGATCCCACCGCGATGGGTGTGGTATTCGTCGCCCGCCGCGAGCACCATCGTGTAATGCCGCCCCTTGGGGTCCGTGAGCTGCACACGATCACCGACGACGAACGGACCGGTGATGGGCACGGACGTCAGCCTGCCAGCAGACGCGCCGCAGCGGGTGCGCGGGGCTGTCGGACCCGGACCATAGGCTGCAGACGTGTCTGACGAACCGGTAGCGCCCGTACGGCGGCCCGCTTTGTCGCCGTCGCGTGCCAGCGACTTCAAACAGTGCCCGCTGCTCTACCGGTTCCGGGCCATCGACCGCCTGCCCGAGCCGTCGTCGACCGCGCAGGTGCGCGGTTCCGTCGTACACGGCGCGCTGGAACGGCTCTACGCCCTGCCTGCGGCCGACCGCGACGCGGACACCGCGGTCACACTCGTCGACCCGGCCTGGGAGCGCATCGTCGCCGAACATCCCGAGCTCGCCTCCGAGTTCGCGCCCGAGCTGCAGAGGCAGCTGCTCGACGAGGCCAGGGCACTGCTCACCGGCTACTACCGGCTCGAGGACCCCACCCGATTCGACCCGGAGTCGTGCGAGCAGCGGGTCGAGGTCGAGCTGTCCGACGGCACGCTGCTGCGCGGGTTCGTCGACCGCATCGACGTCGCGCCCACCGGTGAGCTCAGGGTGGTCGACTACAAGACCGGCAAGGCGCCGCCAGCGGCGCGCGAACTCGCCGAGGCCAAGGCCATGTTCCAGATGAAGTTCTACGCGGTGGCGCTGCTGCGGTCGCGGGACGTACTGCCTTCGCGGCTACGCCTGCTGTACCTCGCCGACGGCCAGGTGCTGGACTACACCCCCGAGCTCGACGAGCTGCTGCGCTTCGAGAAGACGTTGATGGCCATCTGGCGGGCCATCCAGAACGCCGGGGCCACAGGCGATTTCCGCCCACACCCGTCGCGAATGTGCGACTGGTGTGCACACCACGAGCACTGTCCCGTCTTCGGTGGCACTCCCCCGCCGTATCCCGGTTGGCCGGAGCCCGGGAAGTCGGCGGAGCCCGCAGCGTGATCGACTGTCTGTACCGTCGGCTGCCCGCCGACGGGGACTTCGAGGTCTTCGAGTCCACCGACGGCACCCGCAGCAATTGGGATGCCGAGATTCAGCACGGCTCACCACCGTTGGCGCTCATGACGAAGTCCATCGAGGAATTGGCCGCCCCTGCGCTGCGGATCGGCCGCCTGACGCTCGACATCCTCGGCGCCATACCCGTTGCGCCGGTGAAGGTCCGGGCGTGGACCGTGCGTCCGGGTGCCCGCATCGCGTTGATGTGTGCCGAGCTGACGCCCGTCGGCGGCGAGCGTCCGGTGGCCCGTGTCACCGCGTGGCTGCTGGCCACCAGCGACACCGCCGACGTCGCGTCGGACCGCCATCGGCCGCTGTCCGAAGGGGAATCGCTGCCCAACCCCCACGCCTGGGTGGGCGCCCCTGGGTATCTGGAGACGGTGCGTTGGCGCAAGCAGGCCACGCCTGCGGGAGCGTCGGCCGAGGTGTGGCTCAGTCCGCTGGTGCCCCTCGTCGACGCCGAACCCGTCACGGACGTCCAGCGCCTCGCCCTGGTTGTCGACTCGGCCAACGGCGCCGGCGCCGCCCTTGACCCCGAGGAGTTCCTGTTCATGAACACCGACACCACGGTCCACCTGCATCGGGTACCGACCGGCACCGACTTCGGGTTGCGGGCCAAAGCATCGATCGGGCCCGACGGCATCGGCGTCACCACCGCCGACCTGTTCGATCGTCGGGGCTTCATCGGCACCTGCGCCCAGACCCTGCTGGTGCTGCGGCGCTGACCATGAATATGCACTTGCATCTATATAGTTCAGGTGCAATATTGGGAGCATGGACGTCTTCGAAGCCGTCGCCGAACCCAGCAGACGCACGCTGCTGGACGCCCTGCGGAGCGGTGAACGCACCGCGGGCGAACTGGTCGCCACCCTCCCTGATCTGACGCAGCCCACGGTGTCGCGACACCTGCGGGTGCTGCGCGAGGTAGGGCTCGTCGAGGTCCGCTCCGACGCGCAGCGCCGGATCTACGCGCTCCGGGCCGACGGGCTCGTCGAGATGGACGACTGGATCAACTCCTACCGCCACTTCTGGACGAGTCATCTGGATGCCCTGGAGCAGCACATGAAGTCGACGTTCGAGGAGACCTCGTGAGCGACCACGACGGACGGCTCGTCATCGACGGCGACCACGCCACGCTCGTCTTCGAGCGCAGGTTGCCGTTCGCGGTCGAGGCGGTGTGGGCGGCGATCACCGACCCGGCGCATCGCAACCGCTGGATGGGCCCCACGAAGCTCGACCCCCGCACAGGCGGCTCCATCGAGACGGTGGCATCGGGTCCACCGCTTCCCCCGGACCGGAAGCGGATGACCGGCCGGATCCTCGTCTGGGAGCCCCCGCACGTCTTCGAACACGAATGGAACCAACCCATCGTCGAACCAGGGGTGGTGCGCTACGAACTGCAGCCGGACGGACCGGGAACGCTGCTGCGGTTCAGCCACCGCGGGCTGAGCGTGCCCAACGCGACCGGATTCCGTTCGGGCACACACGCGTTCCTCGACCGGCTCGAGGCACTGTTGGCCGGCGAACCATTGCCCAACTGGGCGCAGCGCGTCACCGCGATCAGCGGCGTCGCACCGAGCGAAAGGGAATTCTCATGACCGACAACGGTTTCGGTGTCCGACCCACGGTGGCCATTGCGTATCACTCGGGCTTCGGCCACACAGCGACCCTGGCCGAAGCGGTGGCGGCCGGTGCCCGCTCGGGTGGTGCCGACGTGACGGTGATCGCCGTGAACTCGATGACGGACACCGAGTGGGACGTGCTCGATCGCGTGGACGGCATCGTCTTCGGCTGCGCCACCTACATGGGAAACGTCTCGGCGGGCTTTCAGGCATTCGCGGAGCAGACCGGCCGCCGCTGCCTCAACGGGAGTTGGCGCGACAAGGTCGCCGCGGGCTTCACCAACTCCGGCGCCAAGAGCGGCGACAAACTCGCTTCGCTGATGTCGTTGGCGGTGTTCGCCGCCCAGCACCACATGCACTGGGTGAACCTGGGCCTCGGCGCGGGCTGGAACAGCGCCACCGGCAGCGAGCACGACCTGAACAGACTTGGATTCTGGCTTGGTGCGGGCACGCAGACCGACGTCGACGCCAACCCCGACGAGGTGCATCCGGCCGACGTCCGCACGTGTGAGCACCTCGGCCGCCGGATGGCGACGGTCACGGGGCAGTTCGTCGCGGGACGCGCTGCCGCGCAGGCTAATCCAGTGGTTTCAACTCTTGCAGCATCGTCGGCACCAGCTCACTGACCGTGGGGTGGATGTGCATGGTCCGCGAGATCGCCGTATACGGCAGCTTCGCGGTCATGACGTCGAGGATGTCCTGAATCACCTCGTCACCACCGACACCGAGAATCGACGCGCCGAGGATCTGCTCCGTCTCGGCGTCGACGACCACCTTCATGAAGCCCTGCGTCTCGCCCTTCTCGACGGCCCGACCGACGCGCGTCATCGGCCGCTTGCCCACCAGCGCCTTGCGCCCCGATGCCCGCACCTCGTCGGCCGTCATACCCGCGCGGCCCAGCGGCGGGTCGATGTAGAGCGCGTACGTGGTGACTCGGTCGCTGACCCGGCGCGGGTCGTCGTCGAGCAGGTTGGCGGCGACGATCTCGAAGTCGTTGTACGACGTGTGAGTGAACGCGCCCTTGCCATTGCAGTCGCCCATCGCCCAGATGTGCTCGACGGTGGTGCGCAACTGGTCGTCGACGGTGACGAAGCCTCGAGCGTCGGTCTCGACCCCCGCCGTCTCCAGCCCCAGGTCGTCGGTGTTGGGCCGCCGGCCCGTCGCGACCAGCAGGTGAGTACCCGAGATTGGCTCGGCGCCGTCGCGTGGATACAGGTCGAAACCGTTGTCCCGCTTGGCTACCCGCATGTCGGTCGCCCCGACGTGGATGTCGATACCCTCGGCCTCGAGGATCTCCTTCACGGTCGCGGAGACGTCCTCGTCCTCCCGCGCGGTCAGCCGCGGCCCCTTCTCCACGACGCTGACCTTGGCCCCGAACCGCCGGTACATCTGCGCGAACTCCAGCGCGATGTAACTGCCACCGACGATCACCAGATGCTCTGGCAGGGTCTCGAGGTCCAAAATGCCGACGTTGGTGAGGAAGTCGACGTCCGAGAGTCCTGGGATGTCGGGGACGACGGCGCGGCCGCCCACGTTGAGGAAGATCTTGTCGGCCTCCAGCAGCTGATCGTCGACCCGAACGGTGTGCGGCCCCTCGAAGCGGGCGTGGCCGCGGATC
This sequence comes from Mycobacterium sp. RTGN6, assembly GCF_033804605.1. Taxonomy (NCBI): domain Bacteria; kingdom Bacillati; phylum Actinomycetota; class Actinomycetes; order Mycobacteriales; family Mycobacteriaceae; genus Mycobacterium; species Mycobacterium sp. RTGN6. The sequence goes on along the minus strand of NZ_JAPZKZ010000001.1, from coordinate 399,643 downwards.
AGGGTGCACCGCGGCATCCCCTCGAGCCAACCCTCGACCCCGTGGCGGTCATCGAGCATGACTTTGTCCTTGCGGGACTTGACCTTTGACATGTCGACGGTGACCGAGCCGGTGCCAACCCCGTAGTCGGCGGCCCGCCTCGCCACGTGGGCGGTGTGAGCACTGGCCACCAGGGTCTTGGTGGGGATGCAGCCGTAGTTGACGCAGGTCCCGCCGACGAGCTTGCGTTCGATCACGGCGACGGTGTGACCGGCCTCGGTCAGCCGACCAGCCAGCGGCGGGCCCGCCTGGCCCGCGCCGATGATGATCGCGTCGAATCTTGTTGGTTCAGAACCCATCTAGACGGCCGACGCCAGTGCGACGACGGCAAACCCGCCCAACACCGCGATCGCGTCCTCACTCAACGCGATAGGCAGGTCGTGTCCGCCGTTGGCTGCGACCAACTTGCGACGGGCCTGAAAACCACCCAGCGTGCCCAACACCGCACCGATGACGCCCGCACCAAGCGCACTGATCGTGTGGTGCGACGCCGCGCCGATCACCGCACCGGCGAACGCGCCGGTGAGCAGCCGGGCGGCGAACTGCGGCGTCACCGTCCGAGGCGGGGTGGACGGCAACTGATCGGTGACGAGTTCGACCACCAACAAGATGGTCAGCACCGTCACGGTGATGGGATGCCCGACCCATTGCGCCCACGTTCCGTCCAGCGGCAGCCAGCCGAGCGCGGCACCCCATGCGACGACGGCAGGCGGGGTCAGTGCGCGCAGCCCTGCGACCACACCGATGAGTAGGGCGAGCAGCAGAATGAGGACTTGCGACATGACGACCTTCCGAGCGGTCCAGTGATGACTGGGAACCTAGCACCTCGGAGGCGGTCAGAAGCGGCAGAACCTGATGTCCGAGGCCAGGATTGCCTTCGCCCCGATGGCGGCCAACTCGTCCATGATCGCGTTGACGTCGCGGCGCGGCACCAGTGCGCGGACGGCGACCCAGGCGGGGTCGGCCAGGGGTGCAATCGTCGGCGATTCGAGTCCAGGGGTAACTTCGGTCGCTCGCTCGAGCACCGTGCGAGGGCAGTCGTAGTCCAGCATCAGGTACTGCTGGCCGAAGACGACACCCTGGACCCGGGCGGCGAGCTGCTCGCGGGACGCGACCGTCGCCGGGTCGGCGTCGGCGCGCTCGATCAGCACGGCCTCCGAGTCGCACAACGGGTCTCCGAACGCCACCAGGTCGTGCAGCCCAAGCGTGCGACCCGAACCGACGACGTCGGCGATGACGTCGGCCACCCCCAACTGCACGGAGATCTCGACGGCGCCGTCGAGCCGGATGACCGTCGCCTCGATCCCCTTGGCCGCCAAGTCCTTACGAACAAGGTTGGGAAAGGAGGTGGCGATGCGCTTGCCCGCAAGGCCAGCGACCGACCACTGTTGGCCGACCGGACCCGCGTACCGGAACGTCGAATTGCCGAAGCCCAGCGCCAGGCGTTCCCGCACGGGAGCGTCGGAATCGGCGGCGAGGTCCCGCCCGGTGATGCCGAGGTCCAGCTGCCCGGAGCCGACGTAGATCGCGATGTCCTTGGGCCGCAGGAAGAAGAACTCCACGTTGTTGACGGGGTCGATGACCGTCAGGTCCTTCTGGTCCCTGCGCTTGCGGTAGCCCGCCTCCGACAGGATCTCGGCGGCCGACTCGCTCAGCGCGCCCTTGTTCGGTACGGCGACCCGCAACATGGCACTCATAGTTTCGCGTACACGTCGTCGAGGGTGAGCCCACGCGAGATCATCAGCACCTGCGTCCAGTACAGCAGCTGGCCGATCTCGCCTGCCAAGGCCTCGTCGCCCTCGTGCTCGGCGGCGATCCACACCTCACCGGCCTCTTCGAGGACCTTCTTGCCCAGCCCGTGCACGCCGCCGTCGAGCGCCTTGACGGTGCCACTTCCTGCAGGTCGGGTGCGCGCTCGTTCGCTGAGTTCGGCGAACAGCGCGTCGAAGGTCTTCACGGGACGCGATTGTGTCACGGCGCCGCGAGCGAAGTCACGGCAGTTACGCCGCGGTTCCGCCGCTCAGGTGCTGGCCTTGGGTAACTCGTGCTTCATGATCTCGCCGTGCATGTCCTCTAGCGAGACGCCCTTCGTTTCCATGACCCACTTCCACACGAACAGGCCCGACAGGATCGCGCAGACTCCGTAGAAGCCGTACGCAAGGCCCAAGTGCTCACGCAGTCCGGGGAATGTGACGGTGATCAGCCAGTTGGCCGCCCACTGGCCCGCCGCGGCCAGGCCAAGAGCGGCGGCCCGGATGCGGTTCGGGAACATCTCGCCCAGCAGCACCCAGACGACCGGGCCCCAGGACATACCGAATGCGACGACGAACAGGTTGGCCGCGACCAGGGCGATCATCCCGGACGCGCCGGGCAGGTCCGGCGTGCCGTCGGGCTTCAACGTCGCGTTGCCGAAGATGACCGCCATCGTGAGGAGCGTGACCGCCATACCCGACGAACCGATGAGCAGCAGTGGCTTGCGCCCGATCTTGTCGATCAGCGCGATGGCGATCAACGTCGTCAGCACGTTGATGACCGACGTGATCACCGTGAATTTCGCGGAATCGTCAGCGCTGTACCCGACCGCCTGCCACAGCACGTTGGAGTAGTAGAAGATCACGTTGATGCCGACGAACTGCTGGAAGATCGACAGCCCCAGGCCAACCCACACGATTCCGTAGATGCCGCCGGTCGGCGCCTTCAGATCGCGCAGTGACGGCTTGTCCTCCCGCTCCAGCGAGTCGTGGATGCGGGTGATGGTGATCTCGAGGTTCTTCTCCCCGAGCAGCATGCTGAGCACCTTGCGGGCCTCTGGAATGCGGTGACTGGCAACGAGATACCGCGGTGACTCCGGAATGGTGAACGCCAGCACCCCGTACACGAGAGCGGGGATCGCCATCATCAGGAACATCCAGCGCCACGCGTCGACACCGAACCACAGTGGCTCGTTCGGGCCGCCGGCCGCCCATTGCAGGAGCCAGTTGACGGCGAATGAGGCGAAGATGCCCAACACGATGGCCAGCTGTTGCAGGGACCCCAGTCGGCCACGGATGCGCGGCGGGGACGTCTCGGCGATGTATGCCGGGGCGATGACGGAGGCCACGCCGACCCCGATGCCGCCGACGACGCGGAACAGCACCACGGTCCAGACCTCGTGGGCGAAGCCCGTTCCGATCGCACTGAGGAGGAACAGCACGGCGGCGATCTTCATGACCGAGATACGGCCGATCTTGTCGGCGATCCAACCTGCCGTCATCGCGCCGACCGCCGCACCCAAGAGCGCTGAGGCGACGGCGAAACCAAGTTCGGCGTTGCCAATGCCGAAGTCTTCCTGGATCGAGTCGACTGCTCCGTTGATGACGGCGCTGTCATAGCCGAACAGCAGGCCGCCCAACGCGGCGACCGAGGCGATTCGGATGGCGGTGCCACCCGACGAGAAGTCCTCGTCGGAGATGACGGACGACGAGTCGTCGACGGGGGGTCCCTGACCAGCCATGTGGCTTCCTTCCGCAGCGCTGCGTGATGTGAGTCACATCAACCTTGGCACAGTCAGGCAACCGATAGGGCCGTATCCAAGTGCGGGTTTATCGGACCGCAACCAGCGAAATCGCGTGAATGAGAACGCTACTGCTTGATCCGTTCGGATCCGTCGCACAGCAACTCGTGAATCCCACGCAGGTCGGACACCTCGAGGTTGGCGAGCGTCACCACGTGGCGACGGCGCGGGCCGCTCGGCACGTCGACGTCGTTGGGCACGACCATGACTGGGCAGCCGGCGGTCTCCGCCGCTGCGGTTCCGGTGACCGAGTCCTCGATGGCGAGGCACTGCTGCGGCGCGAAGCCGAGCAGTTCGGCGGCTCGTAGGTAGGCATCCGGTGCCGGCTTGGCATGGACGACCTCGTCTCCGCAGACCGACGCCGAGAAGTAATGCTTGCCAATGCTTTTCAGCGCCTGTTCGGTGAGGCTCCGGCGCGTGTTGGTGACCAATGCCATGGGGACGCCGTCGGCGAGAAGTGCGTCAAGCAGCTCGCGGGCACCGGGGAGCCACGGCAACCCCGCCTCGAAGAGTTCGCCGGTCCGATCGTGCAGCCAGTCTGCGGACTCGTCCATCGCCACCGGGTCAAGCTCCAGTCCGAGGTCGTCGTAGACGGCCCTCATGACGCTCTCCGCCGACCCACCGACCGTCGCCTCCCGCACCTCCGGGGTCATCACGCCACCGAGCCGGCCATAGAGCTCCTGCATCGAGACGTCCCAGAGCTTCTCCGAGTCGACGAGCGTGCCGTCCATGTCCCACAGCACCGCACGCATGGCTGCCATTCTGTCATTGTCGGGGGGCGTCGCTACGGTCGAACCCATGACCATTCTGGTGACTGGGGCAACAGGAAACATCGGCAGGCGGGTGGTTGACCATCTGATCACCTTGGGCGTCAAGGACATCCGGGCGCTCACCAAGAACCCGGCGAAGGCCAACTTGCCCGACGGTGTGACAGCCGTCACCGGTTATCTCGGCGACCCCGAGTCACTGCCCGCCGCATTCGAGGGCGTCGAGCGCATGTATCTGGCGCCACTGCCCAAGACCCTCGACAGCACCCTGCAGCTGGCCAGGCAGACGAATGTGGAGTACGTCGTCGCGCTGTCCGGCGGCGCGCACTGGGCTGAACACGCGGACGCTGTGGCGGCATCGCGGTTACCCCACACGCAACTCGGACCCGGCGAATTCTGCGAGAACTTCGCGATGTGGGCAGAGCAGATCCGGACCACGCAGACCGTGCGGGAGCCGTATCCAGACGCGGTGGAGGCACCGGTCTCGATGGACGACATCGCCCGGGTAGCCGCGCAGCTGCTCGCCCAGCCCGAGGATGCTCACCTATCGAAGATGTACGACCTCACCGGTCCGGAGTCGCTGAGTCGCGCTCAGATCGCCGAGCAGATCGGCGTCGGCATTGGCGTACCGGTGACGATGCAGCAATGCGGCCGCGCGGAAGCCGAGGAGCTGCTGCGTCCCGTCATGGGCGACGGCGTGCAGTGGTACTTCGACCTGTTCAGCGACGATGGCGAGCCGCAGCTCGCCAACGATCTGGTGCAACGGCTGACGGGATCTCCCGCGGCGTCGATGGCCCAGTGGGCGGCCGCCAATGCCGACCAGTTCCGCTAAGCTGGTCCTCGACCGTCTCCATATGCGGTTTCAATTGCGCGACAGCGGTTTTCATGACCGGGCTCAGTCCTCCGGGTTGTAGCCGAGGTTGGGACCCAGCCAGCGCTCGGCTTCCTGGAGGGTCCAGCCCTTGCGCTTCGCGTAGTCGGCGACCTGGTCCTGGGCCATCCGGCCGACCACGAAGTACTGCGACTGTGGGTGCGAGAAGTACCAGCCGCTGACGGCAGCACCGGGCCACATCGCCATCGACTCGGTCAGCTCGATGCCGGTCCGCGCGCTCACGTCCATCAACTCCCAGAGCGTCGCCTTCTCGGTGTGCTCCGGGCAGGCCGGGTAGCCCGGCGCTGGGCGGATTCCCACGTACTTCTCCCCGATGAGCGCCTCGTTGTCCAGCTGCTCGTCGGGCTGGAATCCCCAGAACTCCTTGCGAACCCGTTGGTGCATCCGTTCGGCGAACGCTTCTGCCAGCCGGTCGGCGAGCGACTCCAGCAGGATCGCGCTGTAGTCGTCGTTGGCCGCCTTGAACTCGACGATCTTGTCTCCGCTGCCGAGCCCGGTGGTGACGGCGAAGGCGCCGACGTAGTCAGCCAGACCGGTGTCCTTGGGCGCGATGAAATCGCCCAGCGACCGGTTCGGGATGCCGTCCCGGTGCTCGCCCTGCTGGCGCAGGTTGTGCAACCTGGTCAACACCTCGGTCCGGGTCTCGTCGGTGTAGACCTCGAAGTCGTCGCCGACGGCGTTGGCCGGGAAGAAGCCGATGACCCCGTTGGCGGTCAGCCACTTCTCCTTGATCAGGGTGTCGAGCATCTCCTGGGCGTCGTCGTACAGCTTGCGGGCAGTCTCGCCCGAGACCGGGTTGTTGAGGATGTCGGGGAACCTGCCCTTCATCTCCCAGGCGTTGAAGAACGGCTGCCAGTCGATGTACTCGCGCAGCTCGGCGATGTCGTAGTCAAGAAATTCTCGTACTCCCACACCTTGCGCGGGCACCGGCGGCGTGTAGCCGTCCCACTCGATCGGCGTCCGGTTCGCGCGAGCCTTCTCCAGCGTCAGCATCGGCCGCTCACTCTTCTGGGCGTGCCGTTCGCGCAGGGATGCGTAGTCCTTCTCGGTGGCCTCCAGCAGCGCCGTCCGCTGCTTGTCGTCGAGAAGCGCAGCCGCGACCGGCACCGAGCGCGAAGCGTCCTTGACCCAGACCACCGGACCGCTGCGGCGCGGCGACACCTTCACGGCCGTGTGAGCGCGCGAGGTGGTCGCGCCACCGATCAGCAGCGGGATCTCCAGCCCCTGACGCTCCATTTCGACGGCGAAGTTGACCATCTCGTCCAGAGACGGGGTGATCAGGCCGGACAGCCCGATGATGTCGGCGTTGTGCTCCTTGGCCGCGTCCAGGATCTTCTGGGCAGGCACCATCACACCGAGGTCGATCACCTCGTAGTTGTTGCACTGCAGGACGACCCCGACGATGTTCTTGCCGATGTCATGGACGTCGCCCTTCACCGTCGCCATGATGATCGTGCCGTTGGTGTCCTTGTTCCCGGCTGCAGCGCCAGACTCTTCCTTCTCCGCCTCGATGAACGGCAGCAGGTACGCCACCGCCTTCTTCATCACCCGGGCCGACTTCACGACCTGGGGCAGGAACATCTTCCCTGCGCCGAAGAGGTCACCGACGACGTTCATGCCGTCCATCAACGGCCCTTCGATCACCTCGATCGGGCGACCACCTGCGCCCGCGATCTCGGCCCGCAATTCCTCGGTATCGGACTCGACGTTGGCGTCGATGCCCTTGACCAGGGCATGCGTGATCCGCTCGCGGACCGGGAGGCTGCGCCACTCGGCGGCCTTCGGATCCTCGGTCTTCTCCGACTTGTTGAACCGCTCTGCGATCTCCAGGAGCCGTTCGGCCGCATCCTCGCGACGGTTCAGCACCACGTCCTCGATCCGGTCCCGCAGCTCGGGGTCGATCGAGTCGTAGGGCACCAGCGCACCCGCGTTGACAATGCCCATGTCGAGGCCGGCCTTGATGGCGTGGAACAGGAACACCGCGTGGATCGCCTCGCGGACGGGGTTGTTGCCCCGGAACGAGAACGACACGTTCGAGATACCGCCGGAGATGTGCACCCCTGGAAGGTTCTCCTTGATCCAGGCGCAGGCCTCGATGAAGTCGATCCCGTACGTCGCGTGCTCCTCGATACCGGTCGCCAGCGCGAAGCAGTTTGGGTCGAAGATGATGTCCTCGGCCGGGAAGCCGACCTCTTCGGTCAGGATCCGGTAGGCGCGCCCGCAGATCTCCTTGCGGCGCTCCAGGTTGTCGGCCTGACCCTGCTCGTCGAAGGCCATCACGACGACGGCGGCGCCGTACTTGCGGCACAGCCGTGCCTCGCGGACGAACTTCTCCTCGCCCTCCTTCATGGAGATCGAGTTGACGATCGGCTTGCCCTGCACGTTCTTAAGACCGGCCTCGATGACTTCCCACTTGGAGGAGTCGATCATCACCGGGACGCGGCTGATGTCCGGCTCGGACGCGATCAGCTTGGTGAACCGGTCCATCGCGGCGATGCCGTCGATCATGCCCTCGTCCATGTTGATGTCGATGACCTGCGCACCGACCTCGACCTGCTGCAGGGCGACCGACAGCGCGGTGTCGTAGTCCTCGGCCTTGATCAGGTTGCGGAACCGGGCGGAGCCGGTGATGTTGGTGCGCTCACCGATGTTGACGAACAGGGAGTCCTCGGTGATGTTGAGCGGCTCCAGGCCCGAGAGCCGGGTGGCCACCGGGATCTCCGGCAGCTCGCGCGGCGGCGTGCCCTCGACGATCTTGGCGATCTCGGCGATGTGCGGCGGGGCCGTTCCGCAGCAACCACCGACCAGGTTGACTAGGCCGGCCTCGGCGAACTCGGCGAGGTAGCCGGCCTGAGCCTCCGGGGACTCGTCGTACTCGCCGAAGGCGTTGGGCAGGCCGGCGTTCGGGTAGCAGGAGACGAAGGTGTCCGCGATCCGCGCCAGCTCGGCGATGTAGGGCCTCATCTCCGGCGCGCCAAGGGCGCAGTTGAGGCCGACCGCGATCGGCTTCGCGTGCCTGATCGCGTTCCAGAATGCTTCAGTGACCTGACCGGACAACGTCCGGCCGGAAGCATCGGTGATGGTGCCCGAGATGATCACCGGCCAGCGGCGTCCGCGGTCCTCGAACAGCGTCTCGAGGGCGAACACCGCCGCCTTGGCGTTCAGCGAGTCGAAGATCGTCTCGATGATGAGGAGGTCGGAACCACCGTCGACCAGGCCGTTGGCAGCTTCGCGGTAGGCGGCGACCAGCTGGTCGTAGGAGACGTTGCGGGCTCCGGGGTCGTTGACTTCCGGCGAGATCGACGCGGTCCGCGTCGTCGGACCGATGGCGCCGGCGACGTAGCGGGGCTTCTCCGGGGTGCTGAACTCGTCGCAGACCGCCCGCGCCAGGGCAGCGCCGGCGTAGTTCAGCTCGTAGCCCAGCTCCGCCATGTCGTAGTCGGCGAGCGAGACCGCATTCGAATTGAACGTGTTGGTCTCGAGGATGTCGGCGCCCGCCTCGAGGTACTCGCGGTGGATCCCCTCGATGATCTGCGGCTGCGTCAGGGTGAGCAGGTCGTTGTTGCCCTGAAGAGCGGTCGGCCACTCCGTGAACCGCTCGCCGCGGTAGCCGGCCTCGTCCGGCCGGTCCCGCTGGATCGCCGTGCCCATCGCGCCGTCGATCACCATGATCCGCTGGCCGAGAGCGGCCGTGAGTTCGTCGGTGCAGTCGGGGCGGATGTTCGGCTCCCAGGCGTTCACACAGCACTCCTTCCATAGCGGAAGGCGTCCTTAACTCTGCCGAGCGTGGCGGATACCGGCAGAGACCCCGGAACCGTTGCAACGCCTCTCGACCAGAAAAGTCTACGTCGTCACTTGATCAACGACTGGACACCCATCTCGCCACCGCGACCCCAACCCCTTGGCGATCGTAGTTACCAAAGCTAACCAGATTGCAGTCGACCGTATTTCGTCTCGACGGCGTCGGCGCCGGCCTCGGGGTTGTCGAAGTCGTCCGGCAGGGTAATCGCGCCCAATCCGACCCGCGCGGCGATGGGCCTCCCTGGCGCGTTGCAAGGCTTAGGCTGGGCTGGTGACAGACCTGCCAGACTTGCAGGACACCATCATCGTGGCGGCCTTCGAAGGCTGGAACGACGCCGGTGACGCGGCCAGTGACGCCCTCGAGCACCTCGACGCGATCTGGGAAGCGGAGACGCTGGTCGAGATCGATGACGAGGCCTATTACGACTACCAAGTGAACCGACCGGTGATCCGTCAGATCGACGGCGTCACCCGCGAGCTCGTCTGGCCGTCGATGCGGATATCGCACTGCCGCCCGCCCGGCAGCGAGCGCGACATCGTCCTGATGCACGGCGTGGAGCCCAACATGCGGTGGCGCACCTTCTGCGCCGAATTGCTGGCCATCGCCGACAAGCTCAACGTCGACACCGTCGTCATCCTCGGCGCACTACTCGCCGACACGCCACACACCCGCCCGGTACCGGTGTCCGGCGCCGCGTACTCCCCCGAGTCCGCCAAGTTCTTCGGCCTGGAGGAGACGCGCTACGAGGGGCCGACGGGCATCGCCGGGGTGTTCCAGGACGCGTGCGTCGCCGCGGGCATCCCCGCCGTCACGTTCTGGGCGGCGGTCCCCCACTACGTGTCGCAGCCGCCGAACCCAAAGGCGACGGTCGCCCTGCTGCGGCGCGTCGAGGACGTGCTCGACATCGAGGTACCGCTGGCCGATCTGCCGATCCAGGCCGAGGAGTGGGAACAGGCGGTCAGCGAGATGACGGCCGAGGACGAGGAGATCGCCGAGTACGTGCAGTCACTCGAGGAGCGGGGCGACGCCGAGGTCGACATGTCCGAGGCGCTCGGCAAGATCGACGGCGACGCGCTGGCCGCCGAGTTCGAGCGCTACCTGCGTCGTCGCGGGCCCGGCTTCAGGTCCTGACCTCAGCGGGCCTTCGCCGCAGCGCGTTCCGACTTCGCGGCGCCGCGTTCGAGATAGCGCGCCTTCGACTGCTCGAACTTCGCGGCCTCGGTCTCCATTTGGGCGATGAAGGCGGCCAACTCGTCGCGATTCTGCGCTCCCGTGCCGGTGAAGTCGTCGCGTTCGAAGATCCGCCAGTACCGGAGCACCGGCAACACCACCTCGTCGAGATGCTGACGAAGGTCGTAGATGCCGCCGACAGCGATCTTGACGGCGTTGCGGCGGAAGTTCGGTATCGAGAAGCCTGGCATCTGAAAGTTCTTCAGGATTCGGCAGATCGAGTGCATGGCCTGATCGGGCGCGACGTCGAGCGCTGCGGCCCCCACGCCCCGGTAGAAGATCATGTGCAGGTTCTCGTCGGCCGACACCCGCCTGAGCAGCTGGTCGGCGATCGGCTCCTCGCAGGCCCGGCCGGTGTTGCGGTGTGACACACGGGTGGCGAGCTCCTGGAACGTCACGTAGACCAGCGCGTCGAGCATCGACTCCGGCCGGACCGAACCCTGACCCTGCTGGCCGGGGCTGAATCCGGCGGTCACCTGCCCAATCCTGGCCATTTCCAACGCATTCGGGTCAACTGCCCTGGTGACTACGAGGTAGTCGCGCAACGCGATGCCGTGCCTGCTCTCCTCCACCGTCCATCGGTTGACCCAGGCACCCCAGGCGTCGTCGAGGCTGAAGTGCTCGGCGATGGCACGGTGGTACGACGGCAAGTTGTCCTCGGTGAGCAGGTTGGTCACCATGGCGATCCTGGCGATCTCGGAGAGCCGCGACTCGTCGAGTGACCAGTCGTGCCCGCCGAGTTGGCGAAAGTCCGATCCCTCGGTCCACGGCACGTAGTCGTGGGGATTCCAGTTCCTGGTCGACGCGAGGTGTTGATTGAGTCCCGCCTCGGCAACGGGTTCGAGCTCTCGAATCAACTGCAGGTCGGTGATTGGTTTCGGCATGCCCGACCCTCCGCATCTCGCTGTGTGACCGCACAGGCTACCGCAGCGGGGCCCCGAAGCCCGGGATGTCGGCCTATACCTTGACCGGCGCGGGCGCCTTCCAACTTCCGTTCAGCGCATCGGGTTTCGGCCAGTACAAGCGCATGACCAACATGAACGGCCCCTCGGGAGCGGGCAGCCAGTTGGCCAGTTTCGCCGCCTCGGGAGGGTCGTGCTGGACGTAGATCGTGTAGCCGCCGTCGGGATCCTTGCTCAGGTCCGGGACCATCGGGGAGTTGATCAGGTACCGGTTGATCGAGTTGGCCACCAGCAGGCTCTGCGGCATTTCGTACATCGTGACCGACCAGAACGCGTTGACGGGCGGCAACTGGCCGGGCGGGAACGTCACCGTGTACTTGTTCGCCCCCGTCAGCGGGGCCCCTGCCGCGTCGTTCGCGAAGCTGGGATAGACGGCCTCGGCGGCGGTGTTGCCGTAGATGCCGAGCGCGGCACCCGCCATCCGGTACAGGTAGTTGCCCTTCAGGTCGGCCGCCGTCCCGAAGAACTGGGCAGAGCCGACCTTGCCGGTGTCGACCTCGTTGGTCTTCAGCGCATCGAGCTCCGCCCATGCGTCGGCCATGCCGGCCTCGATCGCCGAACGCGTTGCGGGGTCCAGCTTCTCCGGGTTGAACCCACGGTCGGGTCCGATCCCGAGCGAGGCGAACCGCGCGCGGAGCTCGGATTCGGCGGGCGAGATCGGGGCGAACCGCATCAAGAACCCGAGCAGGTCGAAGAACTGCAGCGACGTGCGCTCCTGCTCCTTGGTCAGCGGAGGCGCGAAGTCGATGGGCGGCGCGGCTGGAGGTGGGGGTTGATTCAGGTAGACCGACAGCGGGGCGACCTGGTAGCCGGCCTGAATCTTCTTGACGTTGTCGAGGTCGTCCGGGCCGAACAGCTGGGTGCGGTAGAGCACCAGGGCCAGGTCGGTGTCGGACTGGATCACCTCGTCGATGCCGTCGGGCTTTGATCCCTTCCAGTTCGGCCCGGCCAGTAGGAACTTGCCGCCGCCGTTGCCCGTGGTCCGGCTGCCCGCGTAGGCGATGTTGTAGGTGTAGAGATCGACGAACTGCAGCGAGTAGTAGCGCTCCTGCTCGATCGGCGGCACGGTCAGCACCAGCGGCTCGGTGCGCAGGTCGGCGCCGAGGGCGGAGTACGGCGTATCCGAGTTGGGCGTCTGGATCGCCTTGTCTTCGGGCGTGTAAACCCTTGCCGTGTTGTGGATTTCGTTCCATGCGCCCTTGTACTCGGGATCGTCCTTGTCGACGAAGTAGGAGTACATGACCCGATAGTTGTCGACCATCGGGAAGCCGTAGACGTAGGCCTCCTTCGCGATCGCCCGCGCTTGTTCTGCGGTGACGGCCGCAGGAGGCGCCGCCGACGTCGAGCTCGCGACCTCCGGTGAAGCGGGCTTCGTACAGCCGGCAAGCAGCAGGGTGGCCACCAACACCGCAAACAGTCGACGCATCACTTCTCCAGCGCTTCGGTGCGGGCGCTCATCGACCGCCCCAGCGCCGCCACCTCCGCATCCATCTTCGGCAGCAGTTCGGGCACGGACTTCAGCGTGGCCGATTCACCGATCGGCGTGGCGAGGACTGGCTTCAACCAACGCAGCAGGCCAACCCAACGCGGGCAGTTGATCCGACGCTTGCGGCCTTCGATGCCCTTGACGAAGAGCTCACCGCACTTCTCCACCGACGTGGTCTTGCCCAACGGACGGGGCAGCCTCTCGAGCATCTCCTTGAAGGCCGGCGAGTCGGCCTTGCCTTCGCGCACCAGGGGCGTGTCGATCCACAGCATGTGAGCAGATCCGACGTCGACGCCGCGGTGAGCGACTTCAAGGCGCAGGGCGCTGGCGAAGTGCTCGGTGGCGGCCTTCGACGCGTCGTACGGCGCCATACCCGGGGCCGCCGCATACGCCGCTGCCGACGATACGACAAGCACGTATCCGCGTCGCTCAATCACGGACGGCAGTGCAGCCCGCACGGTGTGGAACACCCCGACGACGTTGACGTCGATGAGCGTCTTGAAGGCGATGGGATCGACGCCGAGCACGGACCCCGCGGTCGCAATCCCTGCGTTGGCGATCACGACGTCGATGCCGCCGAACCGCGCGACACCCTTCTCGACTGCCGACTCCATCGCCGAGAGGTCGCGGCCGTCCGCGACCCCCGTCAACACCCGGTCCTCACCCAACCGGGTGGCCACCTCCTGGAGCCTGCCCTCGTCCAGGTCGGTCAGCAGGAGCTTGGCGCCCTTTCCGTGGAGACGGCGGGCCACTTCAGCGCCGATGCCGTTCGCGCCGCCGGTTATCAGCACGACTTTCCCGTTCACAGAAACCATGGCCGAAACGTACTCCACTCCGGTCCGGCGAGGGCGGGGTCGGGCAGGTCTACAGCTCCACGCCCAACAGCGCGTCGACCGCGGTGGCCACGGTGCGCGGCGCCTCGGTGTCGTGGCCCCCGTACTCCAGGGCATCGGTACACCAACCATCAAGCGCCGCAATGGCCTTGGGTGTATCGAGGTCGTCGGCGAGGTAGCCGCGCACCCGGGCGATCACGTCGGCGGCGTCGGGCCCGGCGGGCAGCGAAGTGGCCGTCCGCCACCGCGCCAGCCTCGCCTGCGCGTCGGCCAGCACGTCGTCGCTCCACGACCTGTCCTCGCGGTAGTGCCCGGCGAACAGGCCAAGCCGAATGGCGGCGGACTCCACGCCGTCGGCGCGCAGCCGCGACACCAGCACCAGGTTGCCGCGGCTCTTGCTCATCTTGTGCCCGTCCCAGCCGATCATCCCCGCGTGCACGTAGTGCCGCGCGAATCGCCGCTCCCCCGTGACGGACTCGGCGTGGGCGGCGGAGAACTCGTGGTGCGGGAAGATGAGATCGCTGCCGCCGCCCTGGATGTCGAGCCCGGTGCCGATGCGATCCAACGCGATCGCGGCGCACTCGACGTGCCAGCCTGGCCGACCCGGGCCGAACGGCGAAGGCCAGCTGGGCTCGTCGGGCCGCGCCGCGCGCCACAGCAACGCGTCGAGTTCGTCACTCTTGCCCGGACGGTCGGGGTCGCCGCCGCGCTCGGCGAACAGGCGCATCATCGTGTCGCGGTCGTAGCCGGACTCGTAGCCGAACTGCACCGTGGCGTCGGCGTGGAAGTACACGTCGGGGTACTCCGCGTCCTCGACGACGTACGCCGCACCGGTGGCCAGGAGCTTCTCGACCACCGCGATAACCTCGGCGATGGCCTCGGTGGCGGCGACGTAGTCATGCGGCGGTAGCACCCGAAGCGCCTCCATGTCCTCGCGGAACAGCTGGGTTTCACGGTCGCCGAGCGCACGCCAGTCCAGCCCGTCGCGGGCGGCCCTTTCGAACAGCGGGTCGTCGACGTCGGTGATGTTCTGCACGTAGTGGACCTGGTGTCCCGAGTCCAGCCACACGCGGTGAACCAGATCGAAGGTCAGGTAGGTCGCGGCATGGCCGAGGTGCGTCGCGTCGTACGGCGTGATGCCGCATACGTACATCGTCGCGCGCTCACCGGCGGACACCGGGCGGACCTGGCGGTCGGCGCTGTCGAACAGGCGCAGCTGCGGGCCCTGGCCCGGCACCAGCGGTACTCCCGGCGCGGGCCACGATCGCATGGCGTCGACTCTAGGGTTTATGAGGTCCTCCTCGCGCGGTGGTCAGGTCTCGACGCTTAGCGACAACGCGGGCGGCGATTACATTCCCCGTCACCGGTGGCGGTGAGCCGATGCGATGGCGTCGAGCAGCGGCTCGGCCAACTCGGGCCGACACATCAGCAGATCGGGCAGGTACGGGTCGCGACGGTTGTAGAGCAACGGCGAACCGTCGATGCGCGAAGCGTGCAGGCCGGCCGCCTGAACGACACCGGCCGGCGCGGCGGAGTCCCACTCCCACTGTCCGCCCGCGTGGACGTAGGCGTCGACGTCGCCGCGCACGACGGCCATCGCCTTGGCGCCGGCCGAGCCGATGCCGACCAGCTGCACGTCGAGCCGGTCGCGCAGCCACCACACGATGGGCGGTGGCCTGTTGGCGCTCGTCGCGACGCGGATCGGCCCGTCCTCCCGCGGCGCCGGAGTGGTGACGGTGTCGGTGCGGTAGACCTCGCCGAGTGCGGGCAGGCCGACGACGGCATCGGTGATGCCGCCCTCGGGGCCATCGTGGCGCTGCCAGAGGGCAATGTGGACGGCCCAGTCGACGTGGCCGCGCTTGGAGAACTCCCAGGTTCCGTCGACGGGGTCGACGATCCACACCCGGTCGGCGTCCAGCCGCGACAGATCGTCGGTGGCCTCTTCGGAGAGCACCGCGTCGTCGGGCCGCTCCTCGTGCAACCTGGCGAGGATCAGCTTGTTGGCCAGCGCGTCGCCAGCGTCGCCGAGTTCGTACGGGTCGTAGTAGCCGACCTCGTCACGCACTCTCAGCAGCAGCTCACCGGCCTCCTGCGCCAACTGCGCGGCCAGCGCCGCGTCCGTCACGCCGACGAGGCGCCCGGCGCCCGCACCACCATGGGTACCGCGGGGAAGTAGGCGGCCATCTCCGAGCGGCACCGCCGCAGCGCGGCCGTGCCGTACCCGCGGTGGCGAAACTCGGGACGAATCCAGATCCGCACGTTGACCTCGCCGCCGACGAGCTCGCCGAACACCATGCCGACCTTCTCCGCGTGCTCCTCGGCGACCAGCCATACCGCTTCCTCGGCGGACACCCGGTTCACGGCCGCACGGATCTCGTCGTCCAGGCTGCCCGCGGGCCTACCCGACCCGTCGCCAGTGGCGCCGACGTCGTCAGTGCGAGCGGCGAAGATGTCGCGGTCCCGTTCCCCCGAGAACTGGCGGAGGGACAGGCTCTCGCCGGAGCTTGCCGGGCGCTCGCCCAGGGTGAAGCTCAGCTGGTTGTTGAGGTCTTCGAGTTCGCCCGCGATCTTGCGGCGCGCATCCTTGGTCAGCTGGTTGAACGCCATCGCCATCACGGCCTCGCCGCCGACGCGCGACGTGCCCAGCAACGTGGCGATCGCGTCTACCGCTGCCGGCTTGTCATCGGCCTCGACGATCACGTCGAGCACCTCGTGGCGGCGGTCAAGCGCCTTCTGCAACGCGTCGGTGATCTCGCGGCGTGCGGCGGCACGATCGTGGTCAGTCATGACGACGAGCGTAGATCACTTCTCGGCCAAGAATTAGTCAGAATGCCGGCCACGGGATCGGCCGTCGCCGGTCGGGCCCGGGCATCACCGGATTCTCAAGCAGCCCATCGGTTCTCGCCCGTAGCGCCGCAATCTCGCGCTCGGTGAGGTGCGCCCTCAGCTGCTCGGCCAGTTCGTCGCACAATGCGTCCCGCAGCCCCGCGACGTCGCGCAACGTGTCGTCGTCGACGGGCTTGCCCGCCCAGCCCCACAACACCGTGCGCAGTTTGTCCTCCGTGTGCAGGCTGACGCCGTGGTCGACGCCGTACACCAGGCCGTCGACGCCTGCCAGGATGTGCCCGCCCTTTCGGTCGGCGTTGTTGATCAAGACGTCGAGGACCGCCATTCGGCGCAACCGGGCGTCGTCGGCGTGGACGAGGGTCACCTCGTCGCCCGCGTAGTCGTAGGCCTGAAGCACGGGCAGGTAGCCCGGCGGCACCGCTCCCGCGGGTACCAGGTCGACGAGGTCCGGCTCGCCGTCCGGCTCGTCACCCACTTGGTCTCCTGGCTGGTCGACCCAGCGTTGCACCATGCCCAGCCCGCCCGGACCCCCGCGAATGATGGTGTAGGGCACTACGTTCCAACCCAATTCGGCGGAGACCAGATAGGCGCCCAACTCCCGTCCGGCCAACGTGCCGTCGGGGAAGTCCCACAGCGGCGCCTCCCCCGCGATCGGCTTGTACACGCAGTGCGCCATGTGGTCGTCGAGGTGCGCTTCGCACAAGAAGGTGGCGTTGCTCGCGGAGCGGATGCGTCCGATGACGGTCAGGTCGCCGTCACGCAGAACCTCGCCAGCGTCGCCGCCCGGCTCAGGTGCCGGCGTCATCGTCGTCGGACCCAGCGAGGGCGCCGCGCCGATAGCCGTTGGTACGCACACAGATGTGCCCGTCCGGATCGAGAGGTTCGTCACACAGCGGGCACGGGGGTCGACCCGCGGAGATGACGCGGTTCGAACGGGCCGCGAACTGCCGCGCCGATTCCGGGGTCAGGAAGACCCGGACCGCGTCGGGACCGTCCTCCGCGTCGTCGAGCACGACGGATGCGTCGAACTCGGTCTCCGAGACCGCCAGCAGTTCGACCACCACGGTCTGGGCCTCCGAATCCCAGCCCAGCCCCATGGTGCCGACGCGAAACTCGGCGTCGACGGGCGTGACCAGCGGGCTCAGGTCCTCGATGTCCTCGGTGTCCGGCGGAATCGGCGTTCCGAAACGGCGATTGATCTCAAGGAGCAGCGCGGCGATGCGTTCCGCGAGCACGGCCACCTGCTGCTTCTCCAGGATCACCGAGATGATCCGCTTGTCGTGCACCGCCTGCAGATAGAACGTTCGGTTTCCCGGTTGCCCAACGGTCCCGGCGACGAAGCGGTCGGGTGAGCGGAAGACGTGAATCGAACGGGTCATGGCGCCTTCCAAAATACCGGTACGGGCACCGCAGTCGTAATCTCAGGCGGCTGTCGGCGTCAGTCGGTGGTGCCGCCGACGACGGCGTCGCCGCTCGGTTCCGGCTTGGCCGTCAGCCCGGCAGTCAGCGCTGCGCCGGTGTGGTTGACGTGCATGACGAACGGGCGCAGGGCCGTGTACCGGATGACGCTCATCGAGGCGGGGTCGGCGGTGATTCGCTGGAAGCTGTCGAGGTGCGTGCCAAGGGCGTCCGCGACGATCGACTTGATCACGTCACCGTGCGTGCAGGCGATCCACAGCGTGTCGCCGCCGTGCTCCTCGGCGAGCCTGCGGTCGTGTTCACGGACCGCAGCGACGGCGCGCGCCTGGACGTGGGCCAACCCCTCGCCGTCGGGGAACACCGCCGCGCTGGGTTGCTGCTGCACCACCGCCCACAGGGGTTCCTTGACCAGGTCGCCGATCTTGGCGCCGGTCCACGCGCCGTAGTCGACCTCGGAGATCCGTTCGTCGACGACGGGCTCCAGCCCCAACGCCGAGGCGAGCGGCGCCACGGTCTGCTCGCAGCGCAGCAGCGGCGAGCGCACGATTGCCTTGACCGGCAGGTCGCGGACGCGGTCCACCAGAGCAGCCGCCTGCTCGCGTCCCTTGTCGTCGAGCTCGACGCCCTCCGATCGGCCCGCGAGCGTGTGCGCGGTGTTGGACGTCGAACGGCCGTGGCGCAACAGGATGACCGTCATTGCGCTGCCATCGCTCCGGTGCCGAGCAGGATGAGCACCGCGACACCGACGATCACGCGATAGCCGACGAACCAGTACATGCTGTGGCTGACAAGGAACTTCAGGAACCACGAGACCGCCGCGTAGCCGATCACGAACGCGATCACGATCGCCGCGATCAGTTGGGCGCCCGTCGCGCTCATCCCCTCGGTCACCGGCTTGAACGCGTCGGGCAACGAGAACAGCCCCGACGCCAGCACCGCGGGGATGGCCAACAGGAAGCCGAACCGGGCCGCGGCCTCCCGCTGCTGGCCGAGGAAGAGGCCCGCGCTGATGGTGGCGCCCGACCGGGATACCCCGGGAACCAGGGCCAAGCACTGGGCGAGCCCGACCGTGACGGCGTCCTTCCAGGTGAACTGCTCGATGGGACGCGTCTTCTTGCTGAAGTACTCGGCGGCCGCGATGACGGCGGAGAACGCGATCAGGGCGATCGCGACGATCCACAGGTTGCGCACGCCGGAACGGATCTGGTCCTTTAAGGCCAAACCCAGCACGCAGATGGGCAGGGTGCCGATGATCACCCACCACCCCAGCCAGTAGTCGGAGGTGCGACGGGCGGCGTTGGTCAGCCCGGCGAACCACGCCACGATGATGCGGCCGATGTCACGGGCGAAGTAGATGAGCACGGCCAGTTCCGTGCCCAGCTGCGTGACGGCGGTGAACGACGCGCCCGCGTCGTCGCTGAAGAACAGCTGGGACACGATCGCAAGGTGCCCGGACGAGGACACCGGCAGGAATTCGGTGAGGCCCTGCACGATCGACAGCACGATCACCTGAAGCCATGACATGGCCGCCACATCCGTCACGCGGACGACCGTACCGTGGCGAACCTGTTAGCGAGCTGGGCGTGGCACCGGCTGGGCATCGGCCACGGCGTCGCGCACGGCCGCGACCAGACTGCGTTCGTCGGTGACGTCGACGTGGGTCAGGTCACGGTTCGCCATGGCGACCACGTCCTCGAGCTGCGGTACCGGCCCGGCGACCCGCGGGTGGTAGATCTCGACGACGAGTGTCTGCCGCTCGACGCGGAAGGAGAACGTCCGCCCATCCCCTACGCGACCGAACCCGCTGGCATGCATTCCAGTCGAAATGTCTTCGATCTCAAACTGTTCGCCTGCCACGTCCCTATCCGCCATCAGGGTCATTCGCGAACCATACCTTCGGTCTGGTCTGCGAGCGTGCCTAAACTGGCCATTCGACCGACGTCGTTCCACATACGCGAAAGTTACCCTTTGCCACTGCACGCGAAACTCGCCAGTCGCCTAGCTCACAGCGGCCTGGTGGCTGTGGCGGTCATTGCTGTGTCGGCGTGCTCGTCGAACCCGGCAGATGCTCCGCCACCGACCATCACGCCTGCCGCCGCGGCCATCTCGCCCCCGGTCGGCAGCCCTCCCGACGGGCGCCTGCTCCCCCTCGCCGCACCGGCCTTGAGCAGCACCTTCGATGCCGCCAACCGTGTCCTGGTGGTGCTGTCCGGCCCGCCAGAAGCGCCCTCGACGATCACCACGTTTCCGGCCAACGGGCCTGCCCGCAGCGTGGCACTGCCCTCGCCCGCCACGGCGTTGACGGGGGACGGATCGGGCGCCGTGTACCTGGCGACGCGCGGCGGATACCTACGCTTCGACGTCGCCAGTGGGGCGGCCGAACGCGTCGACGTGCCGGGCCGGGAGGCGACGGAGTTCACCTCGATCGCCCGGCGAGTGGATGGCCGCGTCGTCCTCGGAGACGCAGGCGGCGGGGTCTACACGCTCGCCGCCGACAACACGGTGAGCGCGGAACTCCACGTGTTCGCTCGAGTCGATGCCCTTGTCGCCCAAGGCGACACGGTCTTCGTGCTGGACCGTGCCCAGACGTCGGTCACGACCGTCGACCCGAGCGGAACCAAGGCCGAGCACGCGCTGCGGGCGGGCCAGGGGGCCACCACGATGGCCGCGGACACCGCGGGCCGGGTGCTGGTCGCCGACACCCGCGGCGGGCAGCTCCTGGTGTTCGGTTCCGATCCGCTGATGCTGCGCCAGCAGTACCCGGTGCGCGGCGGGCCGTACGGCCTCGTCGGATCGCCCGGGCTGGCCTGGGTGTCGGAGACGGCGACGAACAGCGTGGTTGGTTACGATCTCGCCACCGGCATTCCCGTCGAGAAGGTGCGTTATCGAACCGTGCAGCAACCGAACTCCCTGTCCTACGACGACGAGGCCGACACGCTCTACGTGGTGTCGGGCTCGGGGGCGGGCGTGCAGGTGATCACCGGGGCGTCCACGTGACGGCCATCCAGCACGGCCGGATGCCCGAGGGCTGGAAGGGCGACCTATCCGACGACTACGACTGGGTGCCCCTGCGCCTTCCGCCCGACGTCACGCGCCTTTCGGCCTCCATCAGGTTGTCGATCGAGGCCGAGTACCGCGGATGGGAGTTGACCCGCGTCCGGCTGTACACCGACGGGAGTCGGCGAGTGTTGCTGCGACGCAAGAAGTCCGCCGAGCGTTCCGATATCGACCAGCCTGCGATGTGACGGCGGCATGACCTACCGCGCGCTACGCAGGCTGCTGTTCCTTATTCCGCCCGAGCGCATCCACACGTGGGTGTTCGCGCTGTTGCGCGCCGTCACCGCTTCCGGCCCGCTTCGGCGCGCCCTGACGAAGCGGCTGGCGCCGTCGGACCCCGTGCTGCAGTCGACGGTGTTCGGGGTGCGCTTCCCCGGTCCGCTGGGGTTGGCGGCGGGCTTCGACAAGGACGGTACGGGGCTGAACACCTGGGGCGCGTTGGGCTTCGGGTATGCCGAGGTGGGCACGGTCACCGCCCAGGCACAGCCTGGCAACCCGCAGCCGCGCATGTTCCGGCTGGCCGCCGACCGGGCGCTGCTCAACCGGATGGGCTTCAACAACCACGGCGCGCGGGAACTCGCACTCCGGTTGAATCACAACGACTCCGAGGTCCCGATCGGCGTCAACATCGGCAAGACCAAGACGACCCCGCCCGAGCACGCGGTCGCCGACTACGCCGAGAGCGCGCGGCTGGTCGGGCCGTTGGCGGCATTCCTCGTCGTCAACGTCAGTTCGCCGAACACGCCCGGACTGCGCGATCTGCAGGCCGTCGAGTCCTTGCGGCCGATCCTCGCCGCGGTGCGGGCGGAGACCACCACCCCGGTGCTCGTCAAGATCGCCCCCGACCTCTCCGATTCCGATGTCGACGAGATCGCCGACTTGGCAGTCGAACTCGGGCTCACCGGCATCGTCGCCACCAATACGACGGTGTCGCGTGCTGGGCTCGACACGCCCGGCGTGGACGAACTCGGCACCGGAGGCATCTCCGGGCCCCCAGTCGCAGCACGGTCGCTCGAGGTGCTGCGCCGGCTGTATCGGCGCGTGGGTGACCGCCTCGTGCTCGTCAGCGTGGGCGGCATCGAGACCGTCGACGATGCATGGGAGCGCATCACCTCGGGCGCGTCACTGCTCCAGGGCTACACGGGTTTCGTGTACGGAGGCGGGTTGTGGGCCAAGCACATCCATGACGGCGTAGCCCAGCGGCTGCACGACGACGGCTTCGAGTCACTGGCCGACGCCGTCGGCTCCGCCCTGCGTTAGGCGTTACTTCTGCTCGTAGGTCCCCATGATCACGGCGCGCGCGATCGCGTGCCCGAACAGGTTGAACCCCAGATACGCCGGAGTGGCTCCCTCGGGAAGGTCGAGCTTCTCCACGTCGACCGCGTGCACGGCGATGAAGTAGCGGTGCGGACCGTGCCCGGCCGGCGGAGCGGCGCCAAGGAACCGCTTGATCGCGGCGTCGTTGGCCAACGTGACGGCGTCACCGGGGAATCCGCTACTGCTGCCGTCGCCGACGCCTGCGGGCAGGTGGGTCACCGTCGCGGGCAGGTTCGCGACGGCCCAGTGCCAGAACCCCGACGCCGTCGGGGCGTCCGGGTCGTACATCGTGACCGCGAAGCTACGCGTCTGTTCGGGAAAGCCCGACCAGGTTAGATCGGGCGAGACGTCTGAGCCGCCCGCGCCCATGATGCCGCTGACCTGATCGTTGCCCAATGGCTGGCCGTCCGTGACGGCCTTCGACGTCAGCGTGAACGTCGGCAACTGCGGCAGGTTGTCGTACGGGGTGCTCATGGTGTCCTTTCGAGGGTGGGCGATGCGTGGGTCAGCAATGCAGCAGAAAGTAGTGGAGCACCTCGGCGCCGAACCGAAGCGCGTCGACGGGTACCCGTTCGTCGACGCCGTGGAACAACGACGCGAAGTCCAGGTCCGGCGGCAGCCGCAACGGGGCGAATCCGAAACAGCGAATGCCCAAGCGTACGAACGCCTTTGCATCCGTGGCACCGGACAGCATGTAGGGCACGGTGCGGGCGTCGGGGTCAACGGCCAGCAGAGCCGCGTTCATGGCGTCGACGAGGTCGCCGTCGAACGTCGTCTCGACCGAAGGCAGGTCGCGCTCCCAAGTCCGGGTGACGTTCGGGCCAATCAACTCGTCGACCTCGCGTTCGAATGCCTCCCGACGACCAGGCAGCACCCGGCAGTCGACCATCGCCTCGGCGGTGGCCGGGATGACGTTCGCCTTGTAGCCGGCCTTGAGCATGGTCGGGTTGGCCGTGTCGCGCAGGGTTGCGCCGACGATGCGGGCGATGCCGCCGAGTTTGGCGATCGCCCCGTCGATGTCGGGCGAGTTCACGTCGAACTCGTAGCCGGTCTCCTCCCCGACGGCGGTGAGGAACTGCGCGACGGGTTCGGTGAGCACCAACGGGAACTGGTGACGGCCGAGTTTCGCGACGGCTTCGGCCACCGCCGTGACCGCGTTGTCGTCGTGCACCATCGACCCGTGTCCGGCGCGCCCGCGGGCGGACAGTCGCATCCAGGCGATGCCCTTCTCCGCCGTTTCGATGAGATAGAGCCTGCGCTCGCCGCCGTCACGGGTGGGCACCGTCAGCGAGAAGCCGCCAACCTCGCCGATCGCCTCGGTGACGCCCTCGAACAGGTCTGGCCGGTTGTCCACCAGCCACTGCGCGCCGTACTTCCCGCCGTGTTCCTCGTCGGAGACGAAGGCGAAGACCAGGTCGCGCGGCGGGACGATGGCTTCACGCTTGAGGTGGCGTGCGACGGCGATCATCATGCCGACCATGTCCTTCATGTCGACCGCGCCGCGGCCCCACACGTAGCCATCCTCGACGGCGCCGGAGAACGGGTGCACGCTCCAGTCGGCAGGCTCGGCGGGCACGACGTCGAGATGACCGTGGATGAGCAGCGCGCCACGATCGGGGTTCTGACCAGGCAACCGAGCGAAGACGTTGCCCCGACCTGGAGCGCCGGCCTCGACGTACTCGGTCTCGAACCCGACCTCCTCGAGCTGCGCGGCGACCCAGCGAGCGCATTCCGCCTCGCCCTTGGTGGTCTCGAGGTCGCCCGTATTGCTGGTGTCGAAGCGGATGAGCTCGCTGACGAGATCCACCACTTCGTCGACTGGTCTCGTCACAGTCACTCTTAATACCACTACGCAGCCTGTCCCTGCTGGGCGGCGGGTTTGGGTCCGGACGGGGCGATCCGATAACCTAAGCTGCCTTCGAACTGGTCCGAGTGGCGGAATGGCAGACGCGCTAGCTTGAGGTGCTAGTGCCCTATTAACGGGCGTGGGGGTTCAAGTCCCCCCTCGGACACAATTTGACGGGTCGCATCGCACCCGTCAGCCCATCCGGCGGGCGAAGTCGACGACGTCGCGCAGCGCCCGGTTGAACAGTTCGGGCACCGCCACCGCGGCCATCTGCTCACCGGCGTGCCCGACCCCGTTGTACGTGTGTCCGGACGCGTCCACCCCAGCGCGCCGAAGTGCCCGCAGGTACGCCAGTCCCTCGTCGCGCAGCGGGTCCAGTTCGTCGGTGGTGACGACGTGTGGCGGCAACCCCGCCACCTCGTCGACGCCGGCGTAGTACGGCCAGGCCAGGGGGTTGGTGGTGTGCTCGCCGCTCGGGTCGTAGAGCGCCGCCATCAACGTCATGATGGACGGGCCGAGGAAGTAGCCCTCGTTCTCGGTGAGGGAGGCCAGCGCGGGGTCCGGGGTGTCGTAGCCGCCGTAGATGAACGGGACTTGCGCGTACACGCCGTCGATGCGGTCGAGGCGGCCTTCGCGCTTGGCCTTCAGCGCCGTCGCCAGCGACAGGTTCCCTCCCCCGGACTCGCCGGTGACGACGATCGACGACAGCCCGAGCGCCGCGCGGTTGTCGTGCATCCAGTCCAGTGCGCTGGCGCAGTCGTTGAGCGCAGCCGGGAACGGGTGCGGTCCAAGGACTCCGGCGGAGTTGCGGAACTCGACGCCCACCACCACGCAGCCCCGTTCGGCCAGCAGAGCGCGCCACCCCGCGGCAACTTCGTCGGCCGCTCGCATGATCGCCATGCCCCCGCCGTGCAGGTGCAGCAGACCCGGCAGGGGCCCGGTCGTTCCGGTGGGCCGGTCGACGTAGAGCGTGATGTCGTTTCCGTCGACTCCGGTGATCTTCACGGTGCGCGACTCGATGCCGGTGGCCTTGGGAACGTCGGCAAGTAGGGCGTCGAACACCTCGCCGAAGACCTGCTCGCTGGCAGCGGCTACGGCCAGTAGGTCTTCCACCGGCGACTGCCGGTTGACGGACAACGCCGCCGCTTCGACATCGAGCCCGAAGGGAGCGAACAACTCCACCATCCGGGGATCGGCTCGGGGGTCCGAGCGCAGTTCGAGGGTCGGGTCGCCAAGGCGGCCGGGCAGTTTGACGTTCAGCGTGGGAGCGGCCATGAGCGCGAAGCTACACCGAATCGTCGAGCCTGCGGCCAGATCCAGGCTAGTAGACGTCGCGCACGTACCGCTTCGTCGCGACGAGCTCACGCTTGTAGTCGTGGGCGCGCTCGTGGGACATCCCGCCGTGCGCCTTGATGATCGTCGTGAGCGCGTCGTCGACGTCCTTGGCCATCCGGGTTGCGTCACCGCACACGTAGAAGTGCGCGCCGTCCTCGAGCCAGCGCCAGACGTCGGCGCCGTAGTCGAGCATCTTGTGCTGCACGTACACGCGGTCGGCCTGATCGCGCGAGAACGCCAGATCCAGCCGGTTGAGCAGGCCGTCGCGAGCCATGTCCTCCAGATCGTCGCGGTAGTAGTAGTTCTCGGCTCGATGCTGGTCGCCGAAGAACAACCAGTTCGGCCCGTGGTGGCCTAGCGCGCGGCGCTCCTGAAGGAAGCCGCGGAACGGGGCGATGCCGGTACCCGGACCGACCATGATCATCGGCGTTGCGGCGTCCTCGGGCGGCCGGAAGTGCGGCGACGGCTGCAGGAAGACCTCCGCGTGAGAAGCCCTGTCGGCCAAGAACGTCGAAGAAACCCCGCCGCGTTCACCGCCCCGCGGGCTGCGGTACCGCACCACCGACACCGTCAGCTGAATCTCGTGCGGGCTGACCAGCGGGCTGGACGAGATCGAGTACGACCGCGGAACTAACCGCACCAACGCGTCCTGCCACTCCGCCGGGTCGGCCCTGACACCAAACTCCTCGACGAGGTCGAGTCCGTTGCGGCCGACCAACCATCGCTCGCGGTCGGACTTGGTCTTCAGCAGCTTGGCGGCGTCGGCACTCCGCTCCGACAGGAAGCCGATCAGATTCGGCGTGACCTTGCACACGTCGTACGACGACCCGAGCGCGTCCCGCATGCTGACCGCAGCCCCGTCGACGAGCACCGGTTCGGTTCCGGACAGGCCGACGGCGGCAAGCCAGGCATCGACGGCAGCGGGATCGTTCGTCACGTACACGCCGAGCGCGTCCCCGACGGCGTAGGACACGTCGTGCTCGGAGACGTCGAAACCGAATTGGCGCACCTCCTTGATCGCCGTTCGTGGCGTCAGCAGGGCGTTGCGGGCCAACGGAACCCGAATCGGGCTGGTGCGGGTGAATGGCTCGACCACCGCTGGCGTCGACCCACTCGACGCGTTGCGGCGGTCGGTGGTGCCGATCAGGTCGACGATCCGGTCCGCCCACGCGGCGATGGGCTCGTCGTCGTAGGCCTCGCACTCGGTTCGGTCGATCAACCGGGACGCGCCAAGCTCTGACAGCTTCCGGTCCAATGACTTTGCGTAACCACAGAATTCGTCGTAGGACCGGTCGCCGATGCCGAGCACCGCGTAACGCACCCCGTCGAGGGCACCCGCATCCTGGGCGTCGAGGGCGTCCCAGAAGTCGGCGCCGTTGTCGGGCGGGCCGCCGTCGCCGAAGGTGCTGGTGATGATCACCACGTCGCCCGGACCGACGAGGTCGTCGACGGTGGCATCGCTCATCGCCAACAGCCGTGCCCCACCGAGCCTTCCGGCCACCTGCGTCGCGAATACCTCGGCGTTTCCGGTTTGCGACGCCCACAGCACCACCGGGCCGTCGGCCTGGTTCGGCGCCGCCACGGCCCCGACGTCGGCCCGCGAGTACCGGCCCGCCAGCCACCCGTCGACCCACAGCCGCACCGAGGCACGCAGTGGCGCGGCAGGGGGAAGCACCGGCACTCCGGTCATGACCCCCTCCAGACCGGCGAAGAAGCCTGTGAGGTAAAACTTTTCGTCGTCCTCGAGCGCGGGTGCGGACTCCGGTAGCCCTGGCACCGTGTCGGATGCGACGGCCGCCAACCGCACCGCGCACACCTTGAACTCGGGCTGCAGCGACATCGGGTCGACGGCGTCACTGGTCAACGCGTTGATCGTCAGGTCCTCACCGTGTTCGTCGTTCCAGTGGAACGGCGCGAAGCAGTTGCCGGGCCGCACCCGGTCGGTGACGACGGCGGGCAGCACGACCCGACCGCGCCTCGACGTCACCTCGGCGCGGCCCCCATCGGTGATGCCGAGCGCGGCGGCGTCGTCGGGATGGACTTCGACGAACGGCCCGCTGTTCAGCTTGTTCAGCTTGTCGACCTTGCCGGTCTTGGTCATGGTGTGCCACTGGTGTTGCAAGCGCCCGGTGTTCAGCACTACCGGGAACTCGTCGTCGGGCAACTCGTAGGCGTCCATGTGCGGGCGAGGGTGGAACACCGCGCGGCGCGACGGGGTCGGGAACGCCAGGCGCGGTCGACGACCCGCTGGGTCGACGTAGACGTCCTGGCTGACTCCGTCGTTGAGGTACCGGATTGGATTGCGGTCAGGCGATCCGCTAGGCGCGACCGGCCACTGCAGCGGAGTCTCGCGCAGCCGGTCGTAGCTGGCGCCGCGAAGGTCGTAACCCGTTCGGAGATTGGTGAATCCGCGGATCTCGTCGAAGATCTCCTCGCTGGACTTGTACGTGAAGTCGGCGCCGAACCCCATGTGCTCGGCGACCTGGCAGATCAGTTCCCAGTCGGGCCTGGAGTCGCCGGCCGGCGGGATCGCCTGCGCCAGCAGGGTGAGGTTGCGTTCGGAGTTGACCATGACGGCGTCCGTCTCGGCCCACAGCGCGGCAGGCAGCACGATGTCGGCGTACCGGTTGGTCGCGGTGTCGCGGTAGGGATCCTGCGTGATTACCAGCTCCGCCGTTTCGAGTCCGGAGATCACCTTGCTCCGGTTGGCCACGCTTGCAACGGGATTGGTGCAGATGATCCAGCACGCCTTGATGTCACCGGTGCCGAGTTGGGCGAACATCTCAATGGTGCCGGGCCCGACGTCGGTGCGAATGGTCCCTTCGGGTAGCCCCCACTGCGTCTCGACGAACGAACGGTCCTCGGCGGACGTGACGGCACGTTGCCCCGGTAGGCCGGGGCCCATGTACCCCATCTCGCGTCCACCCATGGCGTTCGGTTGCCCAGTGAGCGACATGGGTCCACTACCCGGCCTGCATATGGCTCCGGTGGCCAGGTGCAGGTTGCAGATCGCGTTGGTGTTCCACGTGCCGTGGGTGCTCTGGTTGAGCCCCATCGTCCAGCAGGACATCCAGTCGCCGGCTTCGGCGATCATCGCCGCGGCGGTGCGAATGTCCGCCTCGGCCAGCCCGGTGATCGCGGCGACGACGTCCGGCGGGTAGTCGGCCAGGAACGCGGGCATCGCGTCCCAGCCCTCGGTGTGCTCGGCGATGAACGTCTCGTCGATGTCGCCGTTCTGCACCAGCAGATGCAGGATTCCGTTGAGCAGCGCCAGATCCGTTCCCGCCTTGATCGGCAGGTACAGGTCGGCCTTCTCGGCGGTGGTGGTCCGGCGGGGATCGACGACGATCAGCTTGGCCCCGGCCTTGAGGCGGTCGGCCATGCGCAGGTAGAGGATCGGATGGCAGTCGGCCATGTTCGACCCGATCACGAAGAACAGGTTGGTGTCGTCGAAGTCGGTGTAGGAGCCCGGCGGCCCGTCCGCGCCGAGCGACTGCTTGAAACCCGTTCCGGCACTGGCCATGCACAGTCGCGAGTTGGACTCGATGTGCACGGTGCGCACGAAGCCCTTGGCCAGCTTGGTGGCCAGATACTGGGCCTCGATGGACATCTGACCCGAGACGTACAGCGCGACGGCGTCGGGCCCGTGTTCGTCGATGATGGCGCGCAACCGCCGGCCGGCCTCGGCCACCGCGTCGTCGACGGCCACGGCGGCGAGTTCACCGTCGCGCGACTGCCGCATCAACGCGGTGGTCAGCCGACCCTCGTCGGCCCGCATCAACTCGGCGTGCGTGGCGCCCTTGGTGCACAGCCTGCCGAAGTTGGTGGGGTGCAACCGGTCTCCGGACACCCGCGCGATGACGGGCACGCCAGTAGCGGGATCGGCGCGGGTCTCTACTGAGATCCCGCAGCCGACCCCGCAGTACGAACACGCGGTGCGCGTCGTCTGGGTCGTCACCTGTTCCTCTCGATCAGCCTGCCGCGATGGGTTCGGATGCCCGTCCGACGTGCTCGCCGGTCACCGCTCGGACCGACTGCATGCGGAGGAAGACGAACCACGTGACGATGGCGCAGATCACGTAGAACGCGAGGAAGACCCAGAAGGCGTTGGTCGCCGACTTCGCCGCCCCGGTGTAGGACATTCGCAGTGCGACGTTGATGAACACGCCGCCCAGCGCGCCCACCGCGCCGGCGAAACCGATGAGCGCACCGGACATGCTTCGCGACCACGCGGCCTTCTCCTCCACGCTCCAGTCGTCCTTGTCGGCGGCCTTGGCCTCGAAGATCGACGGGATCATCTTGTACGTCGAACCGTTGCCGATGCCCGACAGGATGAACAGCACGATGAAGCCGGCGACGTAGCCGGTCATCTGGGTGCCGGTGGGCGCACCCTTGAGGGCGTCGTCCATGATTCCGGTGGTCACCAGTATGCCTGCGGCGAAGATCATGGCGACGAACGTGTAGAGCGTGATCTTGCCGCCACCGATGCGGTCGGCCAGCTTGCCGCCGAACGGCCGCGAGATGGAGCCGAGCAGCGGTCCGATGAATGAGATCTGCGCGGCGTGAAGCGAGGCTTGGGCGGCGTTGTCCCCGCCGGCCAAGAAGTTGATCTGCAGCACCTGACCGAAGGCGAACGAGAAGCCGATGAACGATCCGAACGTGCCGATGTAGAGGAAGCTCATCACCCAGGAGTGCTTGTAGCGCAGGGCCTCAACGAGCGCACCGAAGTTCGACTTCTGGTTGCGCAGGTTGTCCATGAAGAACGCGGCGCCCAAGGCACCCAGTGCGATCAGCACCAGATAGATGGCGCACACGAGTTCCGGCGCGGTGTTGCCGACCGTGGCGATGATCAGTAGGCCGATCAGCTGGACGACCGGGACGCCGATGTTGCCGCCGCCCGCATTCAGGCCGAGCGCCCAGCCCTTCAGTCGCTGTGGATAGAAGGCGTTGATGTTGGTCATCGACGAGGCGAAGTTACCGCCGCCGAAGCCCGCGAACGCCGCGACCACCATGAACGTGGTGTACGAGGTGCCCGGCGTCGTCATCGCCCACCACGTCAGCACCGTCGGGATCAGCAGGAGCAGCGCGCTGACGATCGTCCAGTTACGCCCGCCGAACTTGGCTGGTGCAATGGTGTAGGGGATGCGCATGAACGCGCCGATCAGCGTCGGCACCGCGACGAGGTAGAACTTGCCCGCCGGGTCGATGCCGTAGACGGTCTGCGGCATGAACAGCACCATCACCGACCAGATCGACCACACCGAGAATCCGACGTGCTCGGCGAAGATGGACCAGATCAGGTTGCGCTTGGCTATTTTGGCGCCCCCGGAGTCCCAGGCGGCGACGTCTTCGGCGTCCCAGTGTTCGATATTGCGGTCGCGGGTCAGTGCAGACATTGTGGCCTCTCATCAGCGATGCGGGTCTGAACAAATTTCTACGGGTAACCCGTGTTGCCGCCGTTGCGCCTCGGTGTCCGTGGTGTCAAATGGAACTCACATGCCGTGGTCAGGACATCGTGCGAAACGGTGTTCATGCCGGACTCGCGTAGGAAACGAACCGGAAACAAATGCCCCATATTGCTGGTGCATGAGCGACGGAAGCACACCCAGGTTCCTGCAAGGCGTGTTCGAGTTCGAGGGCAACGGCCTCGACAAACCCACGCTCATCGACGATTCACTGCGCTACGTCGTGCCCGCCGGCGCCGTTACGCAGCCTGTTTACTTTCGCGGCGGCAACGGATGCGACGACATGGTGACAGTCGTGCTGTTCCGCGACGGTCAGCCAATGCGCTACTTCCCGATCGCGGCGAAGGGCGCCACCCACGTCGCATTGCGCGTGGTGGAGGACCTCTTGGGTGACACGGTGCTGGAACTGTTCGTCGCCGCGCCGACCGGCTCTGCGGGCACAGTCGTGATCGACCTGGGCTTGGTGGAGTTCTGATGCCGCGACTCGTCGTCGTCGGTAACGGGATGGCGGGGATTCGCGCCATCGAGGAGGTACTCGCCCGCGGCGGCGGCGACATGTTCGACATCACCGTCTTCGGCGACGAGCCGTACGGCAACTACAACCGCATTCTGTTGTCGAATGTCCTCGCCGGCAGCGATGATCCGGCAGAGATCTACCTCAATGCGTTGGACTGGTACTCCGACAACCGCATCGACCTCCGGGCTGGTGTGCGGGTGGTGCGGATCGATACGTTCGCACACCTCGTGCACGCCAACGACGGCACCAGCATGCGCTACGACAAGCTGATCCTGGCAACCGGCAGCCGGTCGTTCTTCCCTCCGATGACCGGGCTGTGGGCCGACGACAAAACGCTGGCCGACGGCGTGTTCGGCTTCCGCACCCTCGACGACACGGCGTCGATGATCTCCGAGGCCGTCAACCGAACCAAGGCCGTCGTCATCGGCGGCGGGCTGCTTGGCCTCGAGGCCGCGCGCGGACTGCAGAGCCGCGGGCTGACCGTCGACGTGGTGCACGCGGCTCCGACGCTGATGAATGCCCAACTCGATGACCTGGCCGGCGCCATTCTGCGCAAATCGGTGGAGAACATCGGCATATCCGTCCACGTCGAGAAGATCACAACGGAGATCGTCGCCGAGAACGGACGACTGTCGGCAATCGTCTTCTCCGATGGCACCTCGATCGATTGCGACATGCTGGTCATCGCCGCAGGCATCCGGCCCAACGTGGGCCTCGCGCAGCGCGCCGGCCTGACCGTCGAACGCGCCATCGTCACCGACGACCAGATGCGTTCCGTCGACGACGACGACATCTACGTCGTCGGCGAGTGCGCGCAACACCGCGGCCAGGTATACGGGCTGGTCGCGCCACTGTGGGAGCAGGCCAAGGTACTCGCCGACCAGCTCACCGGCACCGACGTCGGCTCGGCGTACCACGGCTCGCGGATCGCGACGAAGTTGAAGGTGGCCGGTGTCGACGTCGCGTCGATGGGGATCAAGGCGCCGGAGCATCCCGACGACGAGTTCGTCCAGTACTCAGAACCGCGCCACGGCGTCTACAAGACGATCGTCATCCGCGACGGAAAGCTCGTCGGCGCCACGCTGGTTGGCGACGTCAGCAAGGTGTCCTTCCTCACCCAGGCGTTCGACAACGGACTGCCGTTGCCCGACGAGCGGATTTCGCTGATGTTCGACATCGGCACGCCCGACGTCGCGGTGGGGGTCTCCGAGCTCGCCGACGACGCCCAGGTCTGCAACTGCAATGGGGTCAGCAAGGGCGCGCTCGTCGCCTGCGTGCGCGACGGCACGACGTCCGTCACCGGGGTGATGGCGAAGACCAAGGCGGGCAAGGGCTGCGGGTCGTGCAAGGAACTCGTCGGCCAGGTCGTGGCGTGGGCGGCCGAGGGTGCCGTCACCGAGGATCCGTCCGCTTCCTGGTACGTGCCGGGCGTCCCGTACGACAAGCAGACGTTGATGGGGTTGATTCGCGACCTCCAATTGCATTCGGTGTCATCGGTGTTCGCCGCGTTGGCCCCCGACGGCCGGGAGGACGCCGGATCCAAGATGGCGCTCGCGTCGCTGCTCGAGATGATGTGGGCCGACGAGTTCGTCGACGAGCGCGACGCGCGCTTCATCAACGACCGCGTGCACGCCAACATCCAGCGCGACGGCACGTTCTCGGTGGTGCCGCAGATGAAGGGCGGCGTGACGAACGTGGCTCAGCTGCGCCGGATCGCCGACGTGGCCGAGAAGTACGAAGTTCCGATGATCAAGCTCACCGGCGGCCAGCGCATCGACCTGCTCGGCATTCGCAAGGAGGACCTCCCGTCGGTCTGGGCGGATCTCGACATGCCGTCGGGGTACGCGTACGGGAAGAGCTTCCGCACCGTGAAGACCTGTGTGGGAAGCGATTTCTGCCGTTACGGCGTTGGCGACTCGACCGCGCTCGGCATCGCCCTCGAGGAGCGCTATCAGGGCTTGGCCAGTCCGGCGAAGATGAAGCTCGCCGTCACGGGCTGCCCGCGCAACTGCGCCGAGGCACTGTGCAAGGACCTCGGCGTCGTGGCGGTCGACGGTGGCCGCTGGGAGATCTACGTCGGCGGCGCGGCGGGCGCGCACATCCGCAAGGGCGACCTGCTCGCGATCGTCGACAGTGCCGCCGAGGTGATGACGTTGACCGGCCGGTTCCTGCAGTACTACCGCGAGAACGCCAACTGGCTGGAACGGACCTACGCCTTCGTGCCGAGGGTCGGAATTGAGAAGGTCCGCGCCGTGGTCGTCGACGACGCCGACGGCATTGCCGAGCAACTCGACGCGAACATGACGAAGTCCGTTGACGCCTACCGTGATCCGTGGCAGGACGGTCGAGAACCGGTCACGCAGGGACAGTTCCGGACGTCGTTGCCGCTGCTTCCACTCCCCCAGGTGCCGGTCCGATGAGCGAGCTGGCACTCGGACCGCTCGACGAGATTCCGCCCGGCGAGGGCCGCACTTTCGCGGTCGACGGGGAGCAGATCGCCGTGTTCCGGTTGCGGGACGGCACGCTGCGCGCCATCGACGCCATCTGCCCTCACCGCGGCGGACCGCTGGCCGACGGGTTGGCCGACGACTCAGTAGTGGTGTGCCCGTTGCACGGTCACACCTTCGACATGTGCACGGGAGCCGAGGCCGGTGGCAGCGGACTGTCGGTGCGCAGCTTCCCGGTGTCGGCGGTCGACGGCGTCATCCGGATCACGCATCCGTCGTAAGTCCCCGACACGACGGGTAGGCCCCTCCGCCGAAGGGGCCCACCGCCGTTCGCTCGCTACTTTTCGGATCCTCCCGAGCCGGATCCGCCTGATTCGGAGCCGCCCGATTCGTGTGCGGATCCCGATGCGGCGCCTGCGGACACCGACTCACCACCGGCCGCGTCTCCGCCGGACTTCGACTCGGTCTTGGCCTTGGTCTTCGGCTCGACCTTGTTCCCGTCCTTGGCCGCACTTGCGTCCTTGGCCGCAGTTGCGTCCTTGCTAGTGGTATCGGACTTCGCGGTGGTGCTGGACTTCGGCTCGGTCTTGTTGCCGTCCTTGGCAGCGGCGTCATCCTTGCTGCCTGCGTCGGCACCCTTGGTGCTGGACTCGGCCGCTGACGATTCGTCTGCTGCGGCCTTCGCCTCCGTGCTCGAGTCGTCCTTGCTCGACAGCGTCACCGACGTCGTTCCTGCGCTTGGCGAACTGCCAGTCAGGCTTTGGACGTTGGCGATGTCGTCTTGGGCGGGCACACTCGCCTGCAGCGCCGCCGGCTGGGCGATGATCCCCGCCGCCGTGGAAACGGTGTCGACCACGGTGGCCGTGACGGTGCCTACGGTCTGCAGGCCGACACTGCCTACGGCGCCTGCGGTTGCCAAACCCTGAGCACCGGTAGCGGTTACTCCCGCGAGCGCCTGCGCGCCCGTGGCCGTGGCACCCGCGAGCGCCTGCGCTGCCGTTGCGGTCCCACCGGCGAGCGCCTGCGCTGCCGTGGCGGTCCCACCGGCAAGGGCCTGCGCGCCCGTGGCCGTCACACCCGCGAGTGCTTGAGCGCCGGTGGCTCCGGCGCCTGCGAGTCCTTGGGCGACCGCGCCAACACCGCCGGTGGCGAGCGACTGCAGCGCCACCGCGTAACTTGCCGGGTTGAACGGATTGGCGAGGACTGCGGCCAGCGCGTTCACCCCGCCGGCGAGCAGCGTGGCGCCCGCCGCGGTCGCGGTTGCGAGTGCCGTGGCCCCGGTGACGCCAAGGGCTTGAAGCCCTGTCGCACCCGTAACCCCCAGAGCCGCAAGCCCCGTCGCACCCGTAACCCCCAGAGCCGCAAGCCCCGTCGCACCCGTGACGCCGAGCGCCTGAAGCGCCGTCGCACCGGTGACGCCAACGGCCTGGAGTGCGGTGGCGCCGGTCGTTCCCAGCCCACTGAGCCCGACCGCGCCGGCGGTCTGCAGCCCCGTCAGGGTCTGCTCGAGCGCCAACCCACCGCCTGCGACGACGACGCCGACCGCGGCCGCGAGATCTCCCGGAGTCACCGCCAAGGTGGACACCGGCGCATCTGCCGCCGGGGCCGCCAAGGCACTGGCCGACACGGCACTAAAGGGCGCCACCGGAGCGGGTCCGACGATCAAGCCAAGAGCCGTCGCGATGGCCGCGGACAGCGTGGCGCCGATGCCGCCAACGGTGGCGAGCGTGGTGGCACCTGCGGCGCCCAATCCGGCGAGCGTCGTCGCACCCGCGGCACCGAGACTGGCCAACGTCGTGGCACCGGCGGTTCCGAGCGTGGCGAGGGTGGTGGCACCGACCAGGTTGACGGTGCCCAATGCGGTGGCGACCGTCGTACCCACACCCGCTAGCCCAAGGGCGCCTGCGTTGCCGAGTCCTCCAAGCCCCGCAGTCAGGGCGGCCGTACCGCCGGTGAGTAGCGAACCAAGTGCCACCGCGTAGTTCGCGGGATTCAACGGGTTGGCCAGGATGGCGCCAATCGCGCCAACGCCGCCGCCGAGCAATGATGCCGTGGCGACCCCTGCGGTCGCCAGGCCCGTGGCGCCGACCGCGCCTAGAGTGCTCAACCCGTTGGCGCCCGTGAGCGTGAGTCCTGCAAGCGCCTGCGCGCCAGCACCTCCAAGGCCAGCGAGGGCCTGCGTGCCCGCGATACCCAGCCCGGCCAGCGCTTGCGTTGCGCCCACGCCGGCGGCCGCCAGAGCCTGCGTGCCCGCGGTCGCCAACCCGACGTAGCCCAGGTTGAGGGCATTGGCCGCGCCCGCTGCCAGGACGCCGATCGCGGCGAGGATGTCATCGGGTGCCAACGATGCGAGCGCCGTGTTGACCGTGAGCCCCAACGTGCTGCCCACGGCGCCGATGGTGGCCAGCGCCGTGCTGCCCGTCAGGCCAAGCGTGGCGAGCGTCTGCGCGCCCGTCGCGCCAAGCCCCGCCACGCCCTGAGCCACCCCCGTCGCGCCGCCGGCGATCAGGAGCGCGAGCGCCGCAGGGTACGCGCCCGGATTCAGTGGGTTGGAGGCGATGGCCGCCAACGAAGCCAGCCCCGTCGCCGTCAGCGTGGTTGCAGTGGTACCGACGGTGGCCACCGCGGTCGCGCCCGCGCCGCTGAGGCCGGCGAGTGCCTGCGCCCCGGCCAACCCCAGGCCTTGCGCACCGACTGCGACGGCGGCCGACCCGCCGGCGACCAGGTCGGCGAGCGCCGCCGCCAGTCCGGTCGGCGTGTATTCGGCGAAGACTGACGGAAGCTCGCCGGCCTTGATGGTGATGTCGGGCGCAGGAGGCGCCATTGGGCTCATCGCGATGGCAGTTGCTCCAACCAGAGCAACGCCAGCGGAAAGTGGTGAACGAACGGCAAGTTGCATGTCAACCCCTAGAGAAGTGCACAACCGGAACAGCAAACAAGTTACCTCACAAAAGTGCCCACTTGAGCGACTTTTCTCAAAGTCAGTCTGTCCATTGTTTTGAACACATCTATGGTTTGCCCTAGCATCATTAGTGGCGGACGTTGCCATGATCGTGTAGCGGCGACTATCGGCAACTAAAAGATTCGAGGCAATGGCACGCATCAGGAGCAGCGCTGGCTCATATTTGGTACGGACGAATCAAAATTCGCCGTACTGACGTGCTGGTGCCGACTTCACTGATCAATCCGGTACTTTCTCATCAACGGATTTGCGGCGTTGGGCGAACGCGTACACGGTCGGCCGCGCCGGCAACCGATGGGCAGCAACGCGTCTGATCTGTTGACAGCCAACCGGTACACGTATCGATCTCCGTCAAGTGTTCGCTGTCCGACCAGGCCAGTGGCGGACCTTTGCGCTCGATCGGCCGACACGCCGGGGGTGTGCGTCGAGGACCCCGCCGCCACTTTGCTCACTACCCCAAAACCCCGCGGTAGCTCGATCAACCCCACGAATGAGACCATTCGCCTCGAACGCAACACGAATTGATTCATCGTGGATCATTCGTCTCCGTCATCATCGTGACCATTTGCGCACAACCTCACAGGTCGACACAT
Source organism: Mycobacterium sp. RTGN6 (assembly GCF_033804605.1). Classification (NCBI taxonomy): domain Bacteria; kingdom Bacillati; phylum Actinomycetota; class Actinomycetes; order Mycobacteriales; family Mycobacteriaceae; genus Mycobacterium; species Mycobacterium sp. RTGN6. The sequence continues at coordinate 362,274 of NZ_JAPZKZ010000001.1, read as the reverse complement.
TCCGCACCAGATCACTGATCTCTTACAGTTTGCGAGCGTATCGTAAACATCGTCCACTTTGAGTGGTCGCGCGATACTACACGTCCACCAAATTGCTCGCTCTCAGCAAACTCACTGCGACCGTGGAGGCGCCTTCAATCGGCGATCGGGCCGAAGCTCCGACAATCGCCAACGCCACTCGGTATCGACCGTTGCCCGCGGCGGCCACCCATCGCAGGTGTAAAGATTCCGTTCGGACAGTGGCTGCACGGATGGCGCCGGTATTGATTGGTGCGGTGACGGACTCGGCGCGGCCGCCCACGGTGGCCGGCCGAACACAGCCGGTTCGCCTCGCGATCGTGGTGGGCGCGCTCGGTGTCGTGTTCGGCGATATCGGTACCAGCCCGATCTACACCATCCAGACCGTCTTCAACCCGAACGACCCACACCCCGTACCGCTCACGCCCGACAACCTCTATGGCGTGGTGTCCGTCATCTTCTGGTCGGTGATGATCATCGTCACGTTGACCTACGTCACGCTGGTGATGCGCGCGGACAACAACGGCGAGGGCGGCATCATGGCGCTCATCACGCTGCTGCGCCGATGGAGCGATGACCGAGGTCGGCGCGCAGCAACGATATTGGCGGCGCTCGGCATCTTCGGTGCCGCACTCTTCTTCGGCGACAGCATGATCACCCCGGCGATCTCCGTGCTGTCCGCCGTCGAAGGGCTCAAGGTGGTGGAGCCAGGCTTCGAAGCCTGGGTGGTGCGCCGCCGACGGAATCTTCCACGTCAGCACCCGCTACGGCTACATGGAGACACCGAACGTCCCCGCCGCGTTGCACCTGGTCGACCAAACTCAGACCGAGGGCCCGATCGCCATCGACGACGCGTCGTACTTCCTGTCTCGGGTCGAGCTCAAGAAGGGCAGCGAGGACATCATGAGCGCGTGGCGCAAGCGGCTCTTCATCGCCACGTCTCACGTCACCGCCGACGCCGCCGAGTACTTCGGATTGCCACCCAGCAGAACGGTGATCATCGGGTCACGCGTCGAGGTGTGATCACTCCTCGTCGGGCTTGACCGCCAACACCGGCTTGGGGCATTCCAACAGCACCTGCTGGGACACGCTGCCCAACAACAGCTTTCCCACCGGATTGCGGTGCTTGAGCCCGATCACCAGCAGTTCGGCCTCGGGTCGGCTCATCGCTTCCAGCAGCGCGTCGGCGGCGTACACGCCAACCGGCTGCTCGAGTTCGAACGGCACGCCGCACGTGCTGAGCCGCGCCTTGACGTCACGCACCTGCGCGGGCTGCGCGAACGCGGCGTCCACGTACGAGTCCCCCGCTGTCGAGTTGATCACCAGGACGTCGGTATCGCGGACTCGAGCTTCGGCGATGCCCGCGTCCAACGCCGCCCTGCCGAATGTGTCTGCGGTGTAACCAATCACGATCACGCTTGGGCCTTCTCTCGTTGATCCTTGTCGTCCTCGACGATGAGCAACGACTCCTCGTCGCGGTGCAGCAGCCTCAGCACCAGTGGGATGAGCAGCAGTATCGCCATGCAGACGTAGGTGATGATCGCCACCGGCTCGGTGAACAGGCTGCTCCAGTCGCCGCCGCCGAGCTGAAGGCTCTGCCGCAGTTGACGTTCGATGCGTGGCCCGAGGATGACGCCGATGATCAACGGCAGCACCGGCAAGCCGAAGCGGCGCATCATCAGCCCGAGCAGACCGAATATCAGCAGCAGCGCAAGGTCGAGCGGCTGGACGTTCACCGCGAACGCGCCGAGCGTAGCGAAGAAGAGGATGCCTGCATAGAGGTAGGGCCGCGGGGTGCGCAGCAGTTTCGCCCACAGCGGCGCAAGCGGCAGGTTGAGCACCAGCAGCAGGAAGTTCCCGATGAACAGGCTGGCGATCAGCGTCCAGATGAGCAGCGGCTCCTTCTCGAACAGCGTTGGGCCAGGCTGGATTCCGTATGACACGAACGCGGTGAGCATGACTGCGGCGGTGGCGTTGGTGGGCAACCCCAGCGACAGCATCGGCACTAGCGTGCCCGCCGCCGACGCGTTGTTGGCCGCCTCCGGCCCGGCGACGCCCTCAATGGCGCCCTTGCCGAACTCCTCCGGATGCTTGGAGAGCTTCTTCTCGGTGATGTAGCTCAGGAACGTCGGCAGCTCGGCGCCGCCGGCGGGCAGTGCACCGAACGGGAAGCCGAACGCGGTGCCGCGCAGCCAGGGCTTCCACGAGCGGCGCCAGTCGTCGCGGCCCATCCACGGACGTCCGACCGGGATCACGTCGGCCGGTTTGCGCCGAAGGTGAGCCGCCACCCACAGTGCCTCACCGAGGGCGAAGATCGCCACCGCGATGACGACGATGTCGATGCCGTCGGCAAGCTGAGGGATGCCGAACGTGGCCCGCGGTTGACCGGTGAGGAAGTCGATGCCCACGATGCCAATGGCCAACCCGAGCACCAGTGAGATCGCCCCACGCAGCTTCGAGGAGCCCAGCACCGCGGTAACCGCAACCAGGGCGAACAGCATGATCGCCAGATACGATGGCGCGCCGAGCGTGACGGCGAAGCGCGAGATCGCGGGGGCGAACGCGGCCAGCAGGATGGTGCCGATGGTGCCTGCGACGAACGAGCCGATGGCCGCCGTGGCCAACGCTTGCGCTGCGCGCCCGGCCTTGGCCATCTTGTTGCCCTCGATCGCGGTGATGACCGACGAGGACTCCCCCGGCGTGTTCAGCAGGATCGACGTGGTCGAGCCTCCGTACATGCCGCCGTAGAAGATGCCCGCGAACATGATGAACGCCGCACTGGGGCTGACGTTGTAGGTAATCGGTAGCAGTAGGGCGACGGTCATCGCAGGGCCGATGCCCGGCAGCACGCCCACCGCGGTACCCAGTAGCACGCCGATGCACGCATACAACAGGTTCATCGGGGTGGCCGCTTCCGCGAACCCCTGCATTAGCCAGTTGAAGTTGTCCATCACAGAATCCCGTCCAAGATGCCTGCGGGCAGCGGGATTCCGAGCCCGGAGTAGAAGGCGTAGAAGCTGGCCAAAGCCAATATCAGGCCGATGACGAAGTTGCGGACGTAGTGCTTGCTGCCGAGAACCGTTGCGGCACCGCCGAAGAACAGCGTGCTCATGATCACCCAACCGAGTGGGTTGACCAACAGGATCATGGCGACGAACAGCGCGATCAAGAGCCCAACGGTGCGCCAGTCGCCCGGCGCGTCGGGATCGATGTCCTCCCCTGCGTCGGCCTGGCCCTTCGATCCGCGCGGGATGGCAATGGCCAAGATCACTGCGAGCAGGAGCGCCGCGACCCCGAGCACCATCGGGAAGAACTTGGGCCCAACGGGATCCACCTTGGCGAAGCCCTCCGACAGCGTCATCGCGCTGTAGACCAGGAACCCGCCGACGATCGCCAGCACGGCGACGACGATGTACTGCGCGTAGTCGACCGACTTCTCCGGCGCTTCCGGCTGCTCCGGCGCTTCAGGGCGGTCCTGCTCCGGGGCGCTCACAGCAACCCCAGCTCGGTCAACGTCGTCGAGACCCGGTTGTCCTGGTCCTTCAGGAACTGTTCGAACTGCGCACCGGTCATGAACGCGTCGGTCCATCCGTTCTTCACCAATGCCTCCTTCCACTGCTGTGTGCCATGCATGTCCTCGAGCACCTTGACCATCGCCGCCTTGGCGTCGTCCGAGATTCCCGGTGGGGCAAGGACTCCGCGCCAGTTGGCGAACGTCAGGTCGATTCCCGACTCCTTCAGCGTCGGGGCGTCGATCCCCTCGACCCGTTCGTCGCTCGACACCGCGAGCACCCGGAGTTGACCGGCCTCGATCTGGTCGATGAGCTCGCCCGGACTCGACGTGCCCACCGTGATCTTCTCGCCGAGCAGCGCGGTCAACAGGTCGCCGCCACCGTCGTAGGTGATGAAGTTGACGCGTTTCGGGTCGACGCCGACCGCTTTCGCCAACTCCATCGGGAACAGGTGATCGGGACCGCCGGGTGACGAACCGCCGCCGATCGTCACCTTGCTCGGATCGGCCTTCCACGCCGTAACGAAGTCACCCACCGTCTTGAACGGTGAGTCGGCGGGCACGAAGACGGCGCCAGGATCTTCGATCAGCTTCGCGATGGCCGTTGCGTCGGATGCCTTGATGTTGGACCCGTTGGTGTAGGTAGCGCCGACGACCCCGAGCCCCATGGTCATCATGAGGTCGTTGTTGCCGCGCTCGTTCATCAGCCGGGCCATCGCGACGGTGCCACCCGCTCCGATGACGTTGAAGACCTCGATGCGACCGGTGATGTGCTCGTCCTGCATGATCTTCACCGCGGTGCGCGCCGTGAGGTCATAGCCGCCGCCCGGGCTGTTGGGCACCATCATGCGCAAGCGGTGCAGGCCCGAGGGGTCGTCGCCGCGGGTCACCCCGCACCCCGTCGCGACGGTCATTGCCAGCAGCACGGCGACCAAGGCGGTTGCGCCTCGCCGTAGTTTCGACACCTCTAGCTCCTTCGCTCAGTGTGATGCTCAGCAATACTGTTCCCTTAAGTGACCCAGGTCACTCTTTAGTTCGCAAAGGAAGTTGTGGTCATTGTGAAAATTGACCGCCCGCGGTCGTTGAGAAGCCTGACCGCGCGCAGCCTGGCCGGCCAGTTCCTGGTGTTCCAGCTGCTGGTGGTCGCGATCGTGCTTGGCGCCGTCGCCGCCGTCTCGGTGGCCCAGTCGACCCGCGAGTTCCGCGAGGTACGCGGGCAGCGCATGATCGCCGTCGCGGAGAACCTCGCGTCGACGCCGATCGTCCGTGACCGCTACGCCGATCCGTTCGCCTCGCGAGTGCTCGCCCCCGACCTCGATCGCGCGGTCGCGTTGTCGGGTGCTCGACTGGTCGAGTTGATCGGTCCCGATGGCTCGGTGCGGGCCTCGACGGATCCGTCCCGGGTCGGCGACCCCGCCGACTTCGGCCGCAGCCGTGTGACGAGCGGTCGGGCCTGGTCGGGCGACCTCGACGTCGAGGGTGCCCACTCCCTCGTGGGCCAGGTGCCCATCCTCTCGACCGACGGTGCGGTGTTGGCCGTGATCTCGGTCAGCGAGCCGTATCCCTCGCTGTGGCAGTCACTCTCCGGCGCGGGCGAACGCCTGCTGGTGTACCTCGGGTTGGGGGCGGCGCTCGGCGTGGTGGCGTCCTGGCTGTTGTCCCGACGCATCAAGCGGCATACGCGGGGGCTCGAAGTGGCCGAGATCGCGGGGCTCGCAGATCACCGGGAAGCGTTGCTGCACAGTATCCGCGAAGGCGTGGTGGCGGTGAACACCAAGGGCGTGATCACGCTTCTGAACGACAGCGCGCAGGAACTGCTCGGGGTGAGCGCGGAGGCCGTGGGACGGCGCGCGGACTCGGTGGGGCTGGACCCGGCAGTCGAGGAGTTTCTGTTGTCCGGTGAGGACGGCCGCGACGTCGTGATCGCCACGCGCACCAAGGTGCTCGCGCTGAACCGGCGAGCGGCCAGCACCCGGGGCGAGCGCATCGGTACCGTCACCACCATGCGCGACAGCACGGAGTTGGCGTCGATGCAGGGCCAACTGTCGTCCCACAAGAGCGTGACCGATACCCTGCGGGCGCAGACCCACGAATTCGCCAACCAGTTGCACACGATCTCCGGTCTGGTCCAACTCGGCGAATACGATTCGGTGCGCGATCTGGTCGGAACGCTGACCCGCCGGCGCGCCGAGATCAGCGATGCCGTCACCCGGCGCATCGCCGATCCCGCGGTCGCGGCGCTGCTGATCGCCAAGACGTCCTTGGCCGCCGAGAGCGGAGTGGCACTGATCATCGACGAGCGCAGCCACCTCGCCGCGCTCGACCCCGCGTTGGCCACCGACGTCATCACGGTGCTGGGCAATCTCGTCGACAACGCCGTCGACGTCTCGGAGGGCTCCGAGCGCAAGGCGGTCATGGTGATCGTGAACGATGCTGACGGACTGACGATTTCGGTCGCCGACTCTGGCCACGGCGTCCCGGAGCATCTGCGGGAGTCGATATTCGCGCGCGGGGTCACCTCGAAACCCGACGTGCCGGGGGGCCGCGGCATCGGGCTGGCGCTCGTCCGACTGGTGAGCGCCCAACTCGGAGGCACGGTCGACGTGTCGGACGGACCGGAGGGCGGCGCGGTGTTCGAGGTGCGACTGCCGCAGGCACACGTCCATGCGTGACGTGCTCGTGGTCGACGACGACTTCATGGTCGCCGAGATTCACCGCAAGTTCGTCGACCGAGTCGATGGGTTCCGCGCCGTCGGCGTGGCCCGCACCGGCGCCGAGGCCTTGGAGCAGGCCGCCGCGCTGCACCCCGACCTGATTCTGCTCGACGTCTACCTCCCCGACATGACCGGGCTTGAGGTGTTGCAGCGCTTGCGATCTGGAGGTGACGGCGTCGGCGTCATCATGATCACGGCCGCGCGCGAGCTCGATACGGTCGCGGGTGCTTTGGACGGCGGTGCGGCCGACTACCTGATCAAACCGTTCGAGTTCGACCAGTTCCAGGCGAAGCTCGTCGCGTTCGCCGCCCGCGTGGACGCGCTGACCTCGGCGACTGGCGTCGACCAGTCCCTCATCGACACGCTGTTCGGCGGCAATTCGGCGCAGCCCGCTCATTCAGAGCCGCTGCCCAAGGGACTCGGCTCCGAGACGGGCAGGCTGGTGCTCGACGCCGTCCGCGTCGCCGGTGAGGCGTCGGCTGCGGAATGTGCTGAACGCGTGGGCATCTCACGCGTCAGCGCGCGACGCTACCTGGAGCACTATCTGAGCGCCGGCGAGTTGACGTTGCGCTTGCAATACGGCGCCGGACGGCCCGAGCGGCGCTACCGGGTCTCCTGATCGCGGCGGTCCTTGACAGCTCTGTCAAGATCGGGCATGCCCTTCCTCCGTCGCGTGCTCGCCGTGGTCAGCGCTTTCCTCGTACTGACCGCCTGCGCACTACCGACGGTTCCGCCCTCATCCCCGCCGCCCACCACGGACACCGCCAAGGTCGACGCCATCACGCGGATCATCGAGCAGACGATGGCGGAGCAGCACTTGAAGGCCGTCATCACGAGGGTGACCCTGGAGGGTCGAGACCTGCTCACCCGCGCCTTCGGCGACTCCATGACGGGCGTGCCCGCCACCACGGCGATGCACTTCCGCAACGGCGCCGTCGCCATTTCGTACGTGTCGACCCTGCTGCTGCGCCTCGCCGACCGGGGCAAGGTCAGCCTCGACGACAAACTGTCGAAGTGGCTTCCCGAGGTGCCGAACTCCGAGCGCGTCACGCTGGGGCAACTGGCCCAGATGACGTCCGGCTACGTCGACTACGTCATCGGCAATACCGAGTTCAGCAAGGCGCTCTACGAGGCTCCGTTCCGCCAGTGGGAACCCGACCAGCTGCTCGGCTTCGCGACCTCGCGACCGCTGCTCTACGACCCCGGGACCAACTGGAACTACGCCCACACCAACTACGTGCTGCTGGGCAAGGCGCTCGAGAAGGCGACGGGCGAGGACATGCCCACGCTGCTCAGGGACGAAGTGCTCAAACCGCTTGGGCTGACCAACACCGCCAACTCGTTCACCCCGGAGATCCCGACGCCCGTCCTGCACGCGTTCACGAGCGAACGCCGCGAGGCGCTCGGAATTCCCAGTGGCACACCGTTCTACGAGGAATCCACCTATTGGAACCCGTCGTGGACCATCACGCATGGGGCGATCCAGACCACCAACGTCTACGACATGGAGGCCAGCGCGGCCGCGATCGGATCGGGCAAGCTGCTGTCCAAGGAGTCCTACCAGAAGATGGTGTCGACCGACCTGCGCGGCAAGACTCGTGCGCAGCCGGGATGCACCACCTGCGCGGAGCTCAACGACGTCTACACCTACGGGATGGGGATCGTCATCTCCGGCGATTGGCTGCTCCAGAACCCGCTGTTCGCGGGCGAAGCCGGCGTCATGGCCTACCTGCCGTCCAAGAAGATCGCCATCGCCGTGGCCGTCACGTATGAGCCCGAGGCGTTCGACGAGCAGGGCAACTACGCCAACGCGGCCGACGTGCTCTTCCGCGCCATCGGTCGCGAACTCGCCCCCGAGGACGCCCCTCCGACACCCCCCAAGTGAATCGGGGCCACCTAAGGTTGGCTGGTGGCACGCCGAGTCCTCTTCATCGTCAACGACCCAGTAGCACCCCCGGCCATGCTCGGCGACGTGTTCGCCGACTTCGGATACGACGTCGACACGTTCGCCGTCGTCGGACAGCACCAGGTCGAGCACCCCGCCGTCACCGTGCGGTTTCCCGACCCCCTCGACTACGACGTCGTCGTCCCCCTCGGGGCCCGCTGGGCGGTCTACGACGAGCAACTGAAGCAAAGCTGGGTGGCCGACGAAATGGCGCTGGTGCGCACCGCAGACGCCGCAGGGATCGGGGTTCTCGGCGTCTGCTTCGGCGGACAATTGGTCGCGCAGACGTTCGGCGGCACCGTCCAACGCTCGGCGGACCCCGAGCTCGGCTGGCACGAGCTCACCACGGACGCGCCGGACCTGATCCCCGACGGTCCATGGTTCCAGTGGCACTTCGACCGTTTCGACGTACCGCCGGGCGCGATCGAACTGGCCCGCAACGGCCGTGCGGCACAGGCTTTCGTGATCGGTCACAGCGCGGGGCTTCAGTTCCATCCCGAGCTCGACGGTCCGCTGCTGGAGGCATGGCTCGCCAACGATGAGCCCGAGGTCATCGCGATGGGCTTGACCCCCGACGAATTGCGTTCGGAGACAGCGAAGTTGCAGTCGGATGCCGCTGGTCGACTGCGCACCCTGGTGCGGGGCTTCCTGGACCGCGTGGCCCATAAGCCGTGACCTAGGAGCGTTCCGCGCATAGGCTGGTGGCTTGGGAAGTTCAACCGTCCACCGGACCTTCCGGGATCGCCGCGAGGCGGGCCGCGTCCTCGCTGGGCAGTTGTCGGCCTACCGCGGGCGCTCCGACGTCGTGGTGCTCGGACTCGCCCGCGGCGGCGTGCCGGTGGGTTGGGAGGTCGCCGCGGGGCTCGGGGTGCCGCTAGACGTCTTCCTGGTCCGCAAGCTCGGTGTTCCACAATGGCCCGAGTTGGCGATGGGCGCGATCGCCTCGGGCGGGGCCGTGGTGATCAACGAGTCGGTCGTGCAGAGCCTGCATATCACCGACGAGCAGCTGCGAGAGGCGATGGCCCGCGAGACCGCGGAGCTCGAGCGGCGGGAACTCGCCTACCGCGGCGGAAGGGATGCGGTGGAGCTGCGCGCGAAGACCGTCATCCTGGTCGACGACGGCATCGCCACCGGTGCGAGCATGCGCTCCGCGCTTCGGGCGGTGCGGACGGCCGCGCCGAGTCAGGTCGTCGTCGCGGTGCCCGTGGCCCCGAGACGAGAGTGCCGCCGGCTGCGGCCAGAGGCCGACGATGTGGTGTGTGCGGCCTGCCCCGCCAACTTCGAAGCCGTCGGTCAGGTGTTCGGCGACTTCCACCAGGTCACCGACGACGAAGTGCGCGCTCTACTGCACACCCCGACGATGGCCTAGTCGTGTTTGGCGGTGTCCGCGTCGCCGTCGTCGGTCTGGTCGGTCGACACCGCGACGGTCTCGGCTTCGACGGCTTCGTGGACCTCGGTCGCGGGCTCGTCGGGATAGTCCTCGGCAGTCTCGAAGACCGTGGTCTCGTCGTCGTGCCCGGCCTCCTCATCGGAGGTGTCGGAGTCGGTGCCAGCGGAACGTTCGCGCACGGCGTCGACTATCAGCAACAGCACGCCGATAACACTGGCTCCGATACAGACCCAGGCGATCAACTCGTTGCTGGTGACGACAGCCACGACGAGCGCGGCCAACCCGATTACGGCCAGGACGAGCGCAATGATCAGCATCAATCAGCCGATCAGTTGTTTCCCCGGTTGAACTGGTTGAACCCGCCGCCGTCGTTGTTGGCGGTGGAGTCGACCGGAGCCGCGGAGCCCCGTTGCCCGAGTTCCTCCAGCTGGGACTCAAGGTAGGTCTTGAGTCGGGTGCGGTACTCACGCTCGAAGGTGCGCAGTTGTTCGAGGCGACCTTCCAGCACGGTGCGCTGTTGGTTGATGGTGCCCATGATCTCGGAGTGCTTGCGCTCGGCGTCGGCCTGCAGCGCGTCCGCCTTCTCCTGCGCCTGGCGAAGCTGCGTCGACGACCGGGTCTCCGCATCCGAAAGCAGTGCGTCGGCGCGCTGCTTGGCCTCGGCGAGGGTGGTCTCCGCCGTTTGCCTGGCTTCGCCGACCATGGCGTCGGCCTGGGCACGCGCGTCGGCCAGCAGCTTGTCGGACTCTCGCTTCGCATCGCCAGTCAGGCGGTCGGCGGTGTCCTGCGCGAGGCCGAGCACCTTGGCCGCCTTGAGGTGCGCATCCTCGGAGAGCGGTGCCGCCTGCTGCTGCGGCGGCGCGTCGTACACCGGCGCCGGGGGCGGCACGTGCACGGGCTCCGGCTCGGGCTGGTACGACGGGATCGTCTGCGTCGGCTGCACGCCACCCGCGCGGGCGCTCGACAGTTCCTGATCCAGCTCGGACACCCGCTGCCGAAGGTCGGCATTCTCTTCGATGAGGCGTTGCAGCTCGTTCTCAACGAGATCGAGGAACGCGTCTACTTCGTCTTCGTTGTAGCCACGCTTCCCGATGGGCGGCTTGCTAAACGCGACGTTGTGGACGTCTGCAGGTGTGAGCGGCATTGTCTGCCCCCTTGAAGTCTGGACCGTGAACCGGTCTCAAAGTGTAGAGCCATGGTGGTAGTAACTGGCGTCCATCCTGTCACAGTAGACCCGGCGGTTGCAGGAGAGGTCGAGAATTAAGGGCGAATTTCAAACTTCAGGGATCACTCAGAAACCCGAATACCACCCTCGGGCAAACCTTGAAACGCAACGTCAACCGGCCGCTTGGAACGCCAGCTGCATGCCGATGAACGCCGCAAGAAGCAGCACCATGATCGACAGATCGAACCGAACGGCGCCGATGGTCAGCGGCGGAATGAGCCTGCGCAGCAGCTTCACTGGCGGATCCGTCAGCGTGAGCATGACCTCAAGGACCATCACCGTGAAGCCCTTGGGTTGCCAGTCGCGCGAGAACGAGCGGATGAACTCAACGACGACCCGGGCGATGAGCAGCAGCCAGAAGACGAACAGCGCGAAGCCAAGGATTTGGAAGAACAGCGCCAACGGGGCGACCTCACTCCAGGCGGTTGTGACGGAAAAGGACGGGCCCGACCCAAGAGGTTCGAGGCCGAATCCGTGTCAGCCTACCCGTCCGAGAAGAGCGTGCCCGGACCTACTGGTGGGCGTAGAAGCCCGCCTCGGCGATACGCCTGCGCTCGTCGGCGGTGACAGCGATGTCGGCAGGTGAAAGGAGGAACACCTTCGTCGCGACCTTGTCGAACGAACCGCGCAGCGCGAACGCCAGGCCAGCGGCGAAGTCGACCAGACGCTTGGCGTCGGCGTTGTCCATCGTGACCAGGTCCATGATCACCGGGGTCCCGTCGCGGAACCGTTCGCCGATGGTCCGGGCCTCGCTGTAGTCCTTGGGTCGCAGCGTGGTGATCTTGGCCAGCGGGCTGCCCGCCTCGAACAATTCGGCCATCCGGCGCGGCTCCATGGCGACTGAGCCGCGCGTGGCCCCATGCAAGGTGTTGAAGCGGGGCCGCTCGAAGTCGCGTCGCGGGCGGAAGCCAGGCTCGTCGTATCCGCCGCGGTAGCCCGCGGGCACGGGGTCGAGCTCGCGCTCGAACTCCCTGGTCCCCGCCCGGTCGTCGTAGCCGCGTCCGTAGCCGTCGTCCTCGAAGCGCTCCTCGCGACCACGTCGCGCGTAGGAGCGTCCGGGACGATCCTCTTCCTCGAAGTACTCGTCGTCGTAGTCGTCCATCGGCGCCATACCGAAGTAGGCCTTGACCTTATGCAGTGTGCTCATCGGATGACCCTTCTGATGACCGTGTGACGTGTTGTCTGTGATGAAGATGTGACTGGAGTGACTACTCAGGGTGACGTTAATGGTCGTTGCCCCATTAGCGCGGTACCGACACGCACACACGTCGAACCATGTTTGACCGCCGCCTCAAGGTCGCTGGACATGCCCGCCGAGAGCCCGAGACGCTGCTGGTAGCGGCCCTGCACCCGGTGTCGTTCCTCTGCCAGCCGTGCGAACGCCTCGTCGGGTTCGACGGCCAGCGGTGCGATGGCCATCAAGCCGACGAACTCGAGCGCTTCGGCGCCTGCCACCGCGTCGCAGAGTTCGTCCACCAGCCCCGGTTCGTCGACGTCGACTCCACCTCTTGCCGGGTCGCCGTCGAGGCTTACCTGGACGTAGGCCTTGAGTGGGTCCGTGCGCCTGCCGTCGTCCAGCGCCTGACCAGCGGCCCGGTCCAACGCGGCCGCGAGGGTGAGGCCGTCGACGGCGTGCACGGTGTGCGCCCACCCCGCGAGCGCGCGGGCCTTGTTGCGCTGCACACGACCGACCATGTGCCAGCGAATTGTCGCCGATGGCACTTCAGCGGCGACTTCGGCAACCTTGTTCGACGCTTCCTGTTCGCGCGATTCACCAAATTCAGAACATCCCATCGAATGCAATTCAATGACATCGGAGGCCGGAAAGAATTTGGTAATCGGCAACAATTCGATTTCGCCGACAGCCCGTCCGGCAGCGCTGGCCGCGGCGTCCAGTCGAGCCCGCAGTGCGGCCAGCGCTTCGCGAAGCTCGATCGCCCGTGGCGTGGTCATTCCATCCACACCAACGACGCGAGCCGTCCCGTCGGAGCGCCGCGCCGGTGGCTGAAGAGGTTGCGGTCGTCGACCGTGCACCGTGGGTCGACGTCAACTCCCACGACGCCCAATTCCCTTAACTGCCTTGCAATTCCGGCCCGCAGATCCAGTCCAGCGGTTCCGCGGGCCGTCGTGGTGCGACTTCCCGGCAGGGCCGCCTCTACCTCGGCCGCCATCACCTCGGGGACCTCGTAGTTGCGCCCGCTGACCGCCGGGCCGAGCAGCACCGAGACGTCCGCAACGTGCGCCCCCTGACGCACCATCGCTTCGAGCGCCCTCGCGACGATCCCGTTCTGCGCGCCGACCCGACCCGCATGAACAGCGGCGATCACGCCGGCTCTGGCGTCGGCCATTAATACCGGGACGCAATCGGCCGTTACGACGGCGAGCGCCAATCGCGGTTTCGTCGTCACCAAACCGTCGGTTTTGTCGACGGTGGCGCGTGGACCCTCTACGACGACCACGTTGTCCCCGTGGATCTGGTTCATCCACACCACCCCGTCCTCGCCGAGGCCGGTGGCCGTCGCGAGCCGCTTGCGGTTGGCCGCGACGGCAACGGGATCGTCGCCGACGTGGTCGCCGAGGTTGAAGGTGTCGTAGGGCGCCACCGACACCCCGCCCGCGCGGGTGGTGGTCACGCGTCGGATGCGAAGGCTCACGTCTTCAGTATCTCGACGGCGGGCCCCAGCACCGAACGGGCTCAGTGCCGCATGAAGGGCGGCACGTCGACGTCATCGTCATCGTCGCCGCCACCACCGCCGATGCTGACGGTCGCTCCGTTCGTGTGCAACGGGACGCTCGCCGCGTCGACGGGTTCGAACACCGGCGAAGTCACCTTGCCGGAACGTCCCGGACTGATCGCCGCCCCAGCACCGACGACTGGCTTGCGGCTCGGTCCTTGAGCATCGAACCCGGCCGCGATGACGGTGACGCGCACCTCGTCGCCGAGCGAGTCGTCGATGACGGTGCCGAAGATGATGTTGGCCTCGGGGTGCGCCGCGTCCTGCACCAGCGACGCGGCCTCGTTGATCTCGAAGAGGCCGAGGTCGCTGCCGCCGGCGACCGACATCAGCACGCCCTGTGCGCCTTCCATCGACGCTTCCAGCAGCGGCGAGTTGATGGCGATCTCGGCCGCCTTCAGAGCTCGGCCGTCGCCACGTGCCGCGCCGATGCCCATCAGCGCGGTGCCGGCGCCGGACATGATGCCCTTGACGTCGGCGAAGTCGACGTTGATCAGGCCCGGGGTGGTGATGAGGTCGGTGATGCCCTGGACACCGTTGAGCAGGACTTCGTCGGCGCTGCGGAACGCGTCCATCAGCGACACCGCGGCGTCGCCCATCTGCAGCAGCCGGTCGTTGGGGATGACGATCAGCGTGTCGCAGCTCTCGCGAAGCGACGCGATACCGGTTTCGGCCTGGTTCGAGCGGCGCTTGCCCTCGAACGAGAACGGCCGCGTGACGACGCCGACGGTCAGTGCGCCGAGCTTGCGCGCAATGGTCGCGACGACCGGAGCGCCGCCGGTACCAGTGCCGCCACCCTCCCCTGCGGTGACGAACACCATGTCGGCTCCGCGGAGCAGCTCCTCGATGTCGTCCTTGGCGTCCTCGGCGGCCTTGCGGCCCACCTCCGGATCGGCGCCTGCGCCGAGTCCGCGGGTCGAGTCACGGCCGACGTCGAGCTTGACGTCGGCATCGCTCATCAACAGCGCCTGAGCGTCGGTGTTGATCGCGATGAACTCGACGCCCTTGAGGCCTTGCTCGATCATGCGGTTGACGGCATTGACGCCGCCGCCGCCGATGCCGACCACCTTGATGACGGCGAGATAGTTGTGCGGGGGTGTCATCGCCGCACCCCCTTCGCGCAAGCGTTCATCAGCTTTCGCCCTTCTCCCTGGTCGAGTGCCGTGGTGCGGAACCCCTGCAAACCCTCAACCTCAACCATAGGCTTAGAGTTATGTCAAGTAGTTCCGCGCAAACAGAACGGTAGGGGCACCGGTCGGCGTATCGACGCAGGCGCGCCGACGAATTCCCGGCAATTTCGCCATGCGTCGGCGCCGCGCACTACTTGACGGTGGGAAGGTCCGGGCTGGAGACGTCGTACGTGCGACCGGGCTGGGTGAGCAGCGCGCCGAGCTTGAGGGCCTTCTCGTCCGTGCGGTCGGTGGTCCCCCAGATCACCTCGCGACCGTCGTTCAGCGTCAACGTGATCGCCGCGACCGACGGCGCCGCGATCCGACTCACCTGCCCGGCGACCTCCGGACGCAACGCGGTCAGCACCTGCAAGGCGGCCTTCGTCGGCGGATCGCTGGGGCTGGGGGTGTCGGCGTCCAGGTACGGCAGCCCGGGCGGCGGTGGCGCCGTGGCGAAGTCGACACCATCGCGGTCGAACAGATGCGGACCGTCGGGATAGTCCTTGACCACCACGGGTATGCGTTCGACGACCGTGATGCGCAGCGTGGACGGATACTCGCGCTGCACCCTGGCGCTCGCGACGCTGCGGATGGTCGCCACGCGCTCGGCGACGGCGTCGGTGTCGATCTGCAGGAGCGGCGTGCCAGGCGCCACTCCGGCCGCCTGCTCGACCTCCTGCTGCGTGACGGCGCCGAGCCCGATGATCACCGTCGAGCGGGCCGCCATGATCGGCGTGAAGTAGAGCAGCAGTCCGAGCCCGACCACCACGATGCTCAGCCCGGCGGTCCACAGCAGCACCTTCAGTCCCCGAATCAGCCCGCGCGCAGGCGTTTTCGGAGTTTCGTCGGGGCGGCCGTCGACGCGGCGCTTGGCAGCGCGGCGCGCGTCCTCGATCGCGGTGGCCCTGGCCTGTGCCGCGCGCCGCTCCTCCCGTTCCCGGCGCGCCCGGCGGCGGGGCCCCTCGAAGTCCGCCGCGGACTCGGCGGCGGGCTCCGGCTCACCCGCCGGCTCGGGCGGGACCTCACCGGGCACCGGTTCCGGCGTCTCGTCGGTGTCCGTCGGCTCCGTCACCGCGATGCCCTCGACTGCAGCGCCGACAGGATCTCCTGGCCCAGCATCGTGACGTCGCCTGCACCCATGGTCACGACGACGTCGCCCGGACGAGCCGCGGCGGCGACCATGTCGGCGACCGCGGAGAAGTCCGGCACGTATTGCACGGGCACGTCGACGTGCTCGGCGACACTGGCCCCGCTGACGCCCGCGATCGGTTGCTCGCGCGCGGCGTAGACGTCGAGTACGAACACGAGGTCGGCGCCGCCCAGTGCCTGCCCGAACTCGCGGGCGAAAGTCTGTGTGCGGGAGTACAAATGGGGTTGGAACACGACGATCGACCTGGCGTCCCCCGCCACCGCGCGCAGGGCCTCGAGGTTCACCTTCACCTCCGTCGGATGATGGGCGTAGTCGTCGAACACGCGTACCCCCGCCGCCGCGCCAACCGCCTCGAACCTGCGGCGCGCCCCCTCGAACCCGGCAAGCCCGTCCAACACCGCGTCCACGTCCGCACCGACTTCCGCGGCGGCCACCGCCGCAGCCAACGCATTGAGCGCCATGTGCCTGCCAGGCACCGCGAGCCGCAGCCCATGCGGATGCGGCTCACCCGCAAGCCGGATCGTCGCGACGCCGCCAGTGCCCTGCTGCTCCCAATTCAAAAGCGCCCCAGCAAGGGTCGCGTCGTCACCGCTGCCGTAACGCAAAACCCGGACGCCGCGGTCGGCCGAGCGGGCGGCCAGTGCGGCCGCTCCCTCGTCGTCCGCGCAGACGACCAACGCGCCTCCTGGCCTGACCCGAGCGACGAACTCGTCGAAGACTGCCGCGTAGGCCTCGACGCTGCCGAAGAAGTCGAGGTGGTCCGCCTCGACGTTGGTCACCACGGCCACGTCCGGGGTGTACTCGAGCAGCGACCCGTCGCTCTCGTCGGCCTCGGCCACGAACGTGGTGCCGCTGCCGTGGTGGGCATTGGTGCCCGGCTGACCCAGGTCCCCGCCGACCGCGAAGGACGGATCGAATCCGCTGCGCTGCAACGCAACGACGATCATCGACGTCGTCGTGGTCTTGCCGTGCGTGCCGGCCACCATGACGGTCGTGTAGCCCTCCATCAGCTTGGCCAGCACCACGGGGCGCATGACGACGGGGATCCCGCGGCGCCGGGCCTCCACCAACTCTGGGTTGTCCTTCGGGATGGCGGCGTAGGTACTCACGACCGCCGTCGGGCCGCCGGCCAAGATGTCCAGCGCCGAGCCGTCGTGCCCGATCCGGATCGACGCGCCCCTGGCGCGCAGCGCAGCGACGCCACGCGACTCCTTGGCATCGGAGCCCGAAACCAGGCCGCCGCGGTCGAGCAGAATGCGGGCGATCCCCGACATTCCAGCGCCCCCGATGCCCACCATGTGCACGCGCTGGAGGTCGGCGGGCAACGCCGGGCCGCTCATCGTTTCCTGCTCTTGCGGGATTCGGCCGCAACGTCGAGCGCCACTCGGGCGACCCGTTGCGCGGCGTCCCGGTGGCCTGCGAGCGCGGCGGCCGTCGTCATCGCGGCAAGCGCGTCGTCGTCACGCAGCAGTTCGCAGACGGTGTTCGCGATGAACGCCGGCGTCAGGTCGGGATCCGCGACGAGGATTCCGCCGCCCGCGCCGACCACGGGCAGCGCGTTGAGACGCTGCTCGCCGTTGCCGATCGGCAGCGGAACGTACACCGCGGGCAGCCCGACCGCGGTCACCTCGGCCACCGTCATGGCTCCCGACCGGCAGATCGTGAGATCGGCTGCGGCGTACGCGAGGTCCATCCGGCTCAGGTATGGCACGGCGACGTACGGAGCATCACCCGCCGCGGGCTCGCGGAGCTCGAGCACGTTCTTGGGCCCGTGCGCGTGGAGCACCGAAATGCCTGCAGCGGCAAGGTCCTTGGCCGCCGCGGAGACGGCTCGGTTGATCGAAGCGGCGCCTTGGGACCCTCCGAACACCAGCAGCACCCGGGCGTCGTCGGCGAAGCCGAAGTGTGCGCGCGCCTCGGCACGCAGCGCGGCCCTGTCCAGCGTCGTGATCACGTCGCGCACCGGCACGCCGACGACCTCGACGTTGCGCAACCCGGGATCGGGCACCGCCGATAGCACGCGCTGCGCTGACCGGGCCCCGACGCGGTTCGCCCATCCCGCGCTGGCGTTGGCCTCGTGGATCACCACGGGCACGCGGCGCCTGCGCGACCACGGGGCGCGCCGCGCGGCGAGGTAGGCGGGCAGCGCGACGTACCCTCCGAAGCCGATGACGACGTCGGCGTCCACGTCGTCGAACACCGCGCGGGTCTGCCGGACCGCCCTGCGCACCCGCATCGGTAGCCGGACCAGGTCGGCCGACGGTTTCCGCGGCAACGGCACAGGCGTGATCAGCTCGAGGTCGTAGCCACGTTCGGGAACGAGTTTGCATTCCAGGCCGCGCGCCGTGCCGAGGGCGGTGATCCGGATCCCGGGATCGAGGGCCACCAACGCGTCCGCAACGGCCATAGCCGGTTCGATGTGACCCGCGGTGCCACCACCTGCGAGAACCACGGAAATGCCGCTCCCCCGATCCTCACCGGAGATGGAGCTGTTCACCCGTAACGTTGACCTTCCAATGGACGAGCCCGCTGGCTCGGTTGGCGCTGACGGCCTCCATGATGCCCTGAGCGCCGAACGGACCGATCGCCCGCATGGGCGGTTGTGCGTCGGTCGTCCTTGGCCTGCTTGCGTGTGGGCTGCGACTTGGGCTTGGGCTTGGGTTTCTGCTTGGCCGCTGCCTTGGGCTTGCCCGGCCGGCTCCGCAGCCGATCACGCATCGATTCGAGCCGGGTCGGGACGTAGGGCTCGGGCAGCGGCAGTCGCAGCAGTCGGTTGACGGGGTCGACCCGGCCCGAACGCAGCGCGGCCACCGCCTCGGGCTCGTGGCGTGCGGCGTTGGTGATCACGCCAAGGACGAGAAGTGTGGTCGCCGTTGATGTTCCGCCCGCAGAGATCAACGGCAGCTGCAGGCCGGTGACGGGGAGCAACCCCACCACGTAGCCGACGTTGATGAACACCTGGCCCAGGATCCACAGCGTGACCGTCGCCGTGAGCAAGCGCAGGAACGGGTCGACGGACCGTCGCGCGATCCGCATACCCGTGTAGGCGAACAGCCCGAACAGGCACAGCAGGCCCACCGCCCCGACGTAGCCGAGCTCTTCGCCGATGATCGCGAAGATGAAGTCGTTGTGGGCGTTCGGCAGGTAGTTCCACTTCGCCGTGCCCTGACCGAGCCCATCGCCGAAGATCCCGCCGTTGGCCAGCGCGTAGCGCGCCTGCTTGGCCTGATAGCCAGAGCCCTGTGCGTCGGCGCCGGGGTTCAGCCACGACTGCACGCGGTCGGAGCGATAGCCCGCCGAGACGGCCAGCACGGCCGCCGAGGCCATGACGGCGGCCAGCGAGCTGACGAACACCCGCAGCGGCAGGCCCGCGTACCAGAGCAGGCCGAGCAGGATGATGCCCAACGACACTGTCTGTCCGAGGTCGGGTTGGAGCACGATCAGGAAGAGCGCCAGCACCGCGGCGGGCACCAGGGGAAAGAGCATCTCGCGCAGCGACGCGTGTTCCAATCGCCGCGTGGCCAGCAAGTGTGCGCCCCAGATGGCGAATGCGATCTTGGCCAGCTCCGACGGCTGCATGGACCAACCCGAGATCACGAACCAGCCGCGAGATCCATTGGCCTCCTTGCCGATTCCGGGGATCAGCACCAGGATCAGCATGACGATGGTCACCGCGAAGGCGGGAAAGGCCAGTCGGCGCATGAAGTTCACGGGCATGCGTAGTGCCACGTAGAACGCGACCAACCCGACGAGCGTCCACAACACCTGCTTGGCGAAGATCACCCAAGGTGACCCGTCCTCGTCGTAGGAGTGCACGCCCGAGGCCGAGAGCACCATGATGAGGCCGAGGCTGGTGAGCAATGCCGTCACCGCGATGATGAGGTGAAACGACGTCATCGGACGTCCGAGCCACGCGCCGAAGCGCGTGCGTGGCGCCCTTTCGGCCTCAGCCGCGCCCGAGGCGGCGGCCGCGGCGTCGCTGGCGGGATTGCTTCGCCGCAGGCGTAAACGAGCCAGGACCGAACTCACTGGCGAGCCCCGACCTCGTCGTACACATGAGTCACACGAACAACAGCAGACTCAATTGTCCCTTGCACCACAAAATACTCCCCCGTCACCTCCGCAACGACGGGGACATCCGGCGCGTGTCGCGAAATATGCCGGTCAGGCGCCGACGGCGGCCAGCCACTCGCTGTAGAACAACGCCACGCCAAGCCCGCACGCAATCGCCGTCAACAGCCAGAACCGGATGATGACCGTGGTCTCCGCCCAGCCGACGAGCTCGAAGTGATGGTGGAACGGCGCCATGCGGAACACGCGTCGACCCGTCGTTCGGAACGCCATGATCTGCACGACCACCGACGTCACCTCGGCCACGAACAGCGCGCCGAGGACGACCGCGAGGGTCTCCGTGCGGCTCGTCACCGAGAGCCCGGCGATGATGCCGCCGAGCGCCAGCGAGCCGGTGTCACCCATGAAGATCTTGGCGGGAGCCGCGTTCCACCACAGAAACCCGATGCACGCGCCGGCGGTGGCGGCGGCTACCAGGGCGAGATCCAACGGGTCGCGCACGTTGTAGCAACCGAGCCCCGGACTCGTCGCGCACGCATTGCGGAACTGCCAGAAGGTGATCAGCACGTACGCTGCGGTGACCATCGCCATGGCGCCGGCCGCCAACCCGTCCAGCCCGTCGGTGAAGTTCACCGCGTTGGACCAGGCACTGACGAGGACGACGCAGAACAGCACGAATACGGCGGGCGCCAGCGTGACCGTAGCGATCTCGCGCACGTAGGACAGTTCGGCGCTACCCGGAGTCAGCCCGTCGGTGTTGCGGAACTGCAGCGCCAGTACGCCGAACAGCACCGCCGCGGCGAGCTGGCCAACCGTCTTGGCGGTCTTGTTGAGCCCCAGGTTGCGCGATCGGCGGATCTTGATCAGGTCGTCGACGAAGCCGACTGCCCCCAGCGCGGTGGCCAGCCCGAGCACCAGCAGCCCGGACGCCGAAGGCCCGACGCCGTCGAGGGCCAGCCCGACGAGGTGCGTGCCCAGGTAGCCCGCCCAGATGCCTGCGATGATCGCCACCCCGCCCATCGACGGCGTGCCGCGCTTCTTCTGGTGGCTGGGCGGCCCGTCTTCGCGAATCTCGTGACCGAAGCCCTG
The DNA here is from genome assembly GCF_033804605.1 of Mycobacterium sp. RTGN6. Taxonomy (NCBI): domain Bacteria; kingdom Bacillati; phylum Actinomycetota; class Actinomycetes; order Mycobacteriales; family Mycobacteriaceae; genus Mycobacterium; species Mycobacterium sp. RTGN6. The sequence goes on along the minus strand of NZ_JAPZKZ010000001.1, from coordinate 341,257 downwards.
CCGGGTGAACAGGCGGATCAGTGCCGGGGTGAGCAGGATCGACACCGTCAACGCGATGCCGACGGCGATCAGAATCTGCCTCACGCGGGTTCGTCCCCTCGAGCCAGTGCGTCGGCCAACGCGCCGAGCCCGGCCGAGTTCGACGCCTTCACCAGCACCACGTCACCGGCGCGGACGTCGGCGCGCAACAGCGCAAGGGCGGCGTCGGCGTCGGCGACCATGACGGCCTCGCTACCCCACGACCCCTCCATCACCGCCCCGTGATGCATGGCGCTCATGGACCTCCCGGTTCCGACGACGACCAGTCGTGACACATCTAAGCGCACGGCCAGTCGTCCGATGCTGTCATGTTCGGCTATCGCGTCGTCACCGAGTTCGGCCATCTCGCCAAGCACCGCCCAACTGCGCCGCTTCGGTTCCGTCGACGTGGCCATCCAGGCCAGTGCCTTCAAACCCGCTCGCACCGAATCGGGGTTGGCGTTGTACGCGTCGTTGACGACGGTCACGCCGTCCGCCCGCGTGTGCACGGCCATCCGGTGACGTGACACGGGACCCGCCGCCTCCAGTGCGGTCGCCACCTGCTCGAGGCTGGCCCCGCACTCCAGCGCGACGGCCGCCGCGCACAGTGCGTTGGACACCTGATGGTCGCCGTGCACGGCGAGCGCGACGTCGTGTCGGGCGTCGCCTGCGTGCAGCGTGAATCGGGGTCGTGCCAGTTCGTCGAGCGTGACGTCAGCCGCCCAGACGTCGGCGGCAGGCGAACGCGCGACTCGGACCACCCGCGCGACCGTCGCCTCCGCCATGGCTGCGACCGCGGGGTCGTCGGCGTTGAGGATGACCACCCCTGAGGCCGGAACGGCTTGCGCCAGTTCGGCCTTCGTCGCGGCGATGGCCTCCCGCGAACCGAACTCGCCAAGGTGCGCGGTCCCCACGTTGAGCACGACGCCGATGGACGGGGGTGCAATCGCAGCCAGCGCGGCGATGTTGCCAGGATGGCGAGCCGACAACTCGAGGACGAGGTAGTCGGTGTCCGCAGTGGCGCGCAGCACCGTCCACGGATGGCCCAACTCGTTGTTGAACGAACCGGGCGGCGCGACGACCTCACCGAGCGGCGTGAGCACGGCGGCCAGCAGATCCTTGGTCGACGTCTTCCCCGACGACCCGGTCACTCCGATGATGGTCAACCCACCTGTGACCAGCTCGGCGGCGACCGCGGCGGCCAGCTTGGCGAGTGCCCGAAGCACCGCCGCACCCGAGCCGTCCGTATCGTGCTCGAGCACACTGGCGCCGGAATTCGATTCCACTGCAACGGGTTCGACGACGATCGCCGGGACGCCCACCGCTCGGGCAGCGAGTACCGCCACCGCTCCGGCGGCCACGGCGGCGGCGGCATGGTCGTGTCCGTCGGAGCGGGCGCCAGGCAATGCGAGGAACAAGCCGCCCGGAGTCACCGCCCGGGAGTCGAACTCGACGGTCCCCGTCACCCGGATGCGGCCGGCGTCGGCCGCCGAAACGTCGACGAGTTCACCGCCGACGATGTCGGCGACTTGGGCCAAACTCAGCTCGATCACGCGCGATGCCCCAGTGCCTCGAGCGCACTAGCGAGTTCGGCGCGGTCGTCGAACGGCCTCGTCTCGCCGTGACTCGTCTGGCCGGCTTCGTGGCCCTTGCCCGCGATGAGCACCACGTCGCCGGGGCTGGCCCAGCCGACGGCGAAGTCGATCGCCGCGCGACGATCGCCGAGCTCGACGAGCTCGGCTGCCGTGCTCATCGCCGCCGCACCGGCCATGATCGCGGCCCGGATTTCGCCAGGATCCTCGTCGCGGGGGTTGTCGTCGGTCACCACCACCAAGTCCGCCAGCTCCGCGGCCACCGCACCCATGGGTTCGCGCTTGCCCTGGTCGCGGTTGCCGCCCGCGCCGAACACCACGGCCAACCGACCCGTGGTCTGCAAGCGCAACGTCTCAAGGACGGCACGCAGTGCGCCCGGCTTGTGCGCATAGTCGACCAGTGCGAGGAAGTCCTGGCCGGCGTGGATGGGCTCGAGTCGGCCAGGCACCGCGGCCGTGCGCAGCCCAGGAGCCGCTTGTTCGGGCGATACGCCCACCGCGTCCAGTAGGGCGAGCGCGAGCAACCCGTTCGCGACGTTGTACCGGCCGGGCAGCGCGATCCGCAGCGTGTGGTGCACACCCGCCGGGTCGACGGCGACGAACTCCTGGCCGCCGTGCGCGACGGCGCTAACGCTCTCGATGCCCCAGTCCGCCTGGCGCCCGGTGGCACTCGTGGTGGTCGGCCGAACGGCCAGCCGCGCCATGCTCTGCCCCGCATCGTCGTCCACGCAGATCACGGAAGCGGCTGCGTGAGTATCGGATTCGGGCACGAACAGTTGCGCCTTGGCATCGAGGTAGGCCTGCATCGTCAGGTGGAAGTCGAGATGATCACGGGACAGGTTGGTGAAGCCACCCACCGCGAAGTGCACGGCGTCGACCCGGCCCAACGTGAGCGCGTGGCTGGACACCTCCATCACCACCGTGTCGACGCCCCGCTCGAGCATGACGGCCAGCAGGGCCTGCAGGTCGGGGGCCTCCGGCGTGGTCAGTGCACCGGGTTCGTCGTAGCCATCGATGCGGATGCCGATCGTTCCGATGAGTCCCACCACTCGCTGCGCCGCGCGCAACCCCGCCTCGACCAGATAGGTGGTGGTGGTCTTGCCGGACGTACCGGTGACGCCGATGACGCGCAGCCGCTGCGAGGGATCTCCGTAAACCGTGGCGGCCACCGTCCCGAGCACGGCGCGGGGGTCAGGATGCACCAGGATCGGGACGTCGACGGCCGCGGCCACGAGGTCGGCGCCGTCGGCGTCCGTGAGCACCGCTACCGCCCCGCGGTGCACCGCGTCGGCCGCGTAGCGCGCACCGTGGGTGTTCGCGCCGGGGAGCGCCGCGAACAGGTCACCCGCGACGGCGTCGTGGCTGCGCAGCGTGACACCCGTGACACGCAGGTCTGGGGTCGGACGCCCAGGTGCGGCGACGGCCCCCACCCGTTCGGCCAGCGACGCGAGGGTTTCACCCACCGGGCGCGAGGGACGCAATTTCATGGCGATGACACAGTACCGGCCCGGTAGGACCACCCGGCTCCGTCAGCCCTGCAGCACCAGCGGCGGGCCGGGATCCGGCGACAGCGGCACGTTCTCGCGCTGCAGCAACCAGGCCGCGATGTTGTGGAACAGCGGCGCCGCCGAGGTGCCCGGCGCGCCCTCGGCGTTGCGGTGCGGGTTGTCCATCATCACGCCGACGACGTAGCGGGGATCGTTGGCGGGGGCCATGCCCGCGAAGGTGATCCAGTAGACGTCGTCGTAGTAGCAGCCGCAGCCGGGGTTGATCTGCTGGGCGGTGCCGGTCTTGCCCGCGATCTGGTAGCCCTCGACCGCCGCCTGCGGCCCGGTGCCCTGCTGCTCGCCGCGCGGATCGCGTTGCACGACGGCCTGCAACATGCGCCGGACGGTCTGCGCGGTTTCCGGCGACACCACGCGGACCGGTTCGGGCCGGGTCTCTTCGGTCTTGGTGCCGTCGGCTGCGACGGTCGCCTTGATGATCCGCGGCGGCATGCGAACCCCGTCGTTCGCGATCGTCTGGTACATGCCGGTCATCTGGAGCAGGGTCATCGAAAGACCCTGTCCGATGGGCAGGTTGGCGAACGAGCTACCCGACCACTGGTCGATCGGCGGAACGAGACCGGAGCTCTCGCCGGGCAGTCCCACGCCGGTGCGCTGGCCTAGCCCGAACTTGTCGAGCATGTCGGCGTAGCGCTCCGGGCCGATGCGCTGCGACAGCATGAGAGTGCCGACGTTGGAGGACTTTCCGAACACCCCGGTGGTCGTGTACGGCGCGACGCCGTGATCCCACGCGTCCTTGACCGTGACCCCGCCCATGTCGATCGAGCCAGGCACCTGCAGCACTTCGTCGGGATTGGTCAGCCCGAATTCGATGGCCGACGCCGCAGTGACGATCTTGTTCACCGAGCCTGGCTCGAACGGGGAGGTGACCGCGAGGTTGCCCAGTTCGCGATCCTCCTGGCGGCCGATGTCCTGGCTCGGGTCGAACGTATTGTCGTTCGACATCGCAAGCACCTCACCGGTTTTCGCGTCCAGCACCACTGCGGACACATCCTTGGCCCCGGACAGGTTCTTGGCCTGCTGCACCTGCTGCTGGACGTAGAACTGGATGTCGTCGTCGATGGTCAACTGAATGGTCGAACCGTCGACCGCATCGTGGCGGTTGCGGTAGCTGCCGGGAATCACCACCCCGTCGGACCCGCGGTCATAGGTGACGGATCCGTCGGTGCCCGCCAGCTTCGCGTCGAGCGAGTCCTCGAGGCCGAGTAGCCCGTGACCGTCCCAGTCGATGCCGCCGACGATGTTCGCGGCGAGCGATCCACCCGGATACTGGCGGATGTCCTGCCGTTCCGCGCCGACCTCGGGGTACTTCGCGATGATGGCGTCGGCGATCGACGGGTCGACGGCGCGCGCGAGGTAGACGAACGAGTCCTTGCTGGTCAGCTTCTTCAGCATGGTCGCCGTGTCGGGCTTGTTGTTGAGCAGCCCGGACACCCCCGCGGCGATATCGCGCAGCCGCTGGTCGGGTTCCGGCGAGTCGGGCTTCTTCTGCTTCGCCTCGGCGAGCTGTTCCTGGACTCGCGTCGGCTGGAACGTCAGCGCGCGGGCCTCGATGGTGAACGCCAGCTTGTCGTCGTTGCGGTCGACGATGCTGCCACGCACGGCTTCCTCCACGTCGGTGACTTTGAGTTGCCCCGCCGATTCGGCCCGCAGGCCTGCGGCCCTGGACACCTGCAGAGTGAAGAGCTGAGTGCCGGCCACCACCAGCACCAGCAGGATCACCGCGTTGCCCACCCGGTGGCGGAACACGAACGACGCGCTGCGCAGCCCGTCGTCGGCCGATGAGGTTCGGGTGCGCCGTACGCGCGCGGAACGCGGCTGAGCGGCAGCGGCTTTGGCCACCGGGGGCGGCTTCTTGGGCTGCCGCCGATCGGCACGACTCACGCGGGCGCCCCGGCCGGCGCGGGGGCGAGCAGTTCAGTGTCGGCGGCCGGCCCCGGAAGTGGACGCGTCTCCGGTGACGTGGGCGCATGCTCAACGTCGACGGACAGCGGCGAGACCGGGAGCTCCGCGGGCCCGGCCGGCGGAGCGGGCACGGGCAGAGTGGGCACCTCGGCACCCGGCGCCGCGACGACGGGCGCCGCGGGCACGCCGAGCCCGGGCAGCGCGGCCGGTACGGAAGCCTCCGGATTCGGCGCCTGGGCGGCCCTTGGCGGCAGATGCACTGCCAATTCACGTGGTTCGACGACCCGCGGCGCGGGCGGCGGCGGCGGGCCCGGTGGCGTCGGCTCGGGCAGCGGGGAGTTCAGCGGCGGCGGCGAAACGCCTTCGGCCGGCTTCGGCGTCCCGACCACGACCCAGGTGCCGGAGGGATCCTGGACCAAGTGCGCGGTGTCCCGCGACGGGATCATTCCGAGCCCGCGGGCCGACTCGGCGAGCGCGGGAGCGGCCTGCGCCTCGAGCACCTGACGCTCGAGCGCTTCCTTCTGTTGCAGCAGCGCCTGATTGACCTCACGCGCGTGGCCCAACTGGTAGGACCGCTCGGCGGCGTCGGTCGACAGCCACAGCGTGACGGCGAGCCCGATGCCGAGCGCCCCAATGACGAGTACGACGAACGGCACCCTGGTGACGTAGTTGCGCGGGTTCAGGTCGATCGACGAGAGCTTGACGAGTATCCGCTCCCGCAATGGCGGGCGAACGATCTTGGGCGCCTTGGCCTTACGTGCCTTGGCCCGCGCCTTCGCCTGGGCGCTGTTCTTCGCAGGTGCCGGCGTGGTGGACGGCCGCGCGATCGGGGTGGTGCGCGGCGCCGAACGGACGGGCCGCTGCTCCTTGGCAGGCTTGCGGGGACGAGGACTCCCCTCACCAGCCCGCCGGGGCACTGCACTCTCGGGGTGGCGACGACGTCGCTCATTGCCTGCGCGCTGCTTTTCGACTCGCTTGGCCATCACGAACCATCCCTTCTAGCAACCTTTTCCAGGGCACGCAGCCGAACCGACGCGCTGCGGGGGTTGAACTCGAGCTCTTCGGCGTTCGCCTTCTCGGCCCCGCGGGTCAACGCGACGAAGTCGGGTTCGTAGCCTGGCAGTTCCACCGGCAGCCCAACGGGCGAGCGCGAGGCCGTCGCCGCGGCGAACTCGCTCTTGACGATCTTGTCCTCGAGTGACTGGTACGACATGACGACGATGCGTCCGCCCGACGGCAACGCATCCATCGCGGCGGGCAACGCATCGCGCAACGAGTCGAGCTCGCCGTTCACCGCGGTGCGAAGCGCCTGGAAGGTGCGCTTGGCGGGGTGCCCGCCGGTACGTCTGGCCGGCGCGGGAATTGCCGCGTACAGCAGTTCGACGAGCTCTCCGGTGGTGGCGAAGGGGGCGCGCTGCCTGCGTTTCACGACCTCCTTGGCGATGCGCGAGGCGAACCGTTCGTCACCGAACTCGCGCAGCACCCGGGCGAGCTCCTTGACGTCGTAGGTGTTGAGCACGTCGGCGGCGGTCAGCGGGGCGTCTGGGTCCATGCGCATGTCGAGCGGCGCATCATGCGAATAGGAGAAGCCACGCTCGCGCCGGTCCAGCTGCATCGACGAGACGCCGAGGTCGAACAGCACGCCGTCGACGTCGGCGTCCGCGCGGTCCGCCCAGTACCCGTCGTAGCGGGTCCGGACGAACGTGACCCGGTCGCCGAATCGGCTCAGCCGGGTCTCGGCGATGGCCAGCGCGGTGGGGTCGCGGTCGAGGCCGACGAGCCGCAGCCCCGGTAGGTCAGTGAGGAAGCGCTCGGCGTGCCCGCCGGCGCCCAAGGTGGCGTCCACCAGCACCGCGCCTGCACCCGTGGAATCGTGGCGGGTCAGGGCGGGGGTGAGCAGTTCGACGCAGCGGTCGAGCAGGACGGGGACGTGGGGGTAGTCCTGGTCGCGGGATTCGGGCATGACGGCAGCCTCGAGAAGAAGGAGTGCCCCTGCATCGAGGTCCCTGTCCGAGGTCGCGAACCTGGCGTTGGGGAAGTACGCCAGGGTCGGTTCGGGCAGAGGCCACGATGCATGGGCTAGGGCAGGGCCAGCCTCCGAATCAGATGATGTCGTGGAGAGCTTCATCGGAGGCCGCTGAGAAGTTCTCTTCGTGGGCGTTCTGGTAGTCCTGCCAGGCCTGGGCGTCCCAGATCTCCAGGAAACCGATGGAGCCGATCACGACGCACTCCTTGGTGAGGTTCGCGTAGCGGCGGTGGTCGGCCGACAGCGTGATCCGACCTTGTGTGTCGGGATGCTGCTCGTCAGTGGCTGCGGCCAGGTTTCGCAGGTAGGCGCGGGCCTCCGGATTGCCGCGTGATGCCCGCTCGTTCTTCTCGGTGATCATGGCTTCGAACGTGGCCCGCGGATAGACGGCAAGGCTGTGATCTTGGCTCTTGGTGACCATCAACCCCCCTGCCAGCGCATCGCGGAACTTGGCGGGCAGCGTCAGCCGCCCCTTGTCATCGAGCTTGGGCGTGTAGGTGCCGAGAAACATCCCGCCACCTCCGAGCCCTCCAGCGGAACCCCGGTTGCTCCGCTGGTCGCCACTTTACCCCACAATCCCCCACTTAGCTCCATCCACTGGCAAAAGATTGGTCAACTCCCCCACCATTCGCCACCAACGGCCCTATCGGACCCGCACGAGCGCCGCGAAACATGCCCAGCGCATGGGAAAACCCCAGCTAGCAACCCCAGCGACGTGCAGTGGGGCGGGGTGGGGCGGCAAACCTGCTGAACACCCGGCAAAGCGTTCGCCCGGCGTGTCGTTGCGCAAAGAAAATTGGGGCAGCTCCGAACTGGAGCTACCCCAACGTCAAGAAGCGGTGGTCACTCTTCGAAACGGCGGCGGAAGCGGTCCTCCATGCGACTCGTGAACGAGCCGCCGGAACCCTTGCCCCGCTTCGCCCGCGAACCGCCCGCCTCACCGGCGGCACGCTCACGTCCGCCTGCGACCCGGGGGCCGGTGATGGCGAACACCACGCCACCGAACATCACGACGAACCCGATGATGCTGAGAATGAGGAAGACGTGACTGACGTTGGTGTACAACGGCACTCCCGAAACCAGGAGCGCTAGACCGATCGCGAACAGCAGGGCCCCCTGCAGCCGCCGACGTGCCGACGGTGCGCGCAGCGTGCCGCCACGCACGCTCGATGCGAACTTGGGGTCCTCGGCATAGAGCGCGCTCTCGATCTGGTCGAGCATGCGCTGCTCATGATCGGAGAGTGGCATGCGTGCCTCCCTTGCCTGACTCCGCCAACTGCCGGGGCCTACTGAACTGTTCAACGACGTGTGCCCGCACAGACGGGCGACTAACAGTAATGATACGAGGTCAATCTGAGCCGTACCACCTACTTCGTCCCACGATTGTATGACGTTGGCCGCGGCTGGCGAGGCGCCCCACCAGTGACCCGGCGTCGACCGGATAATGGCATCGGCTCCTGCGGCGACCGATCCGGTCGCAGGCGGGTCCGCATCCGCACCCGAAGCGCGCGAAGGGCACCGAGGTTTTGTCGACGTTTCTGATCGACCTGTCGCCGGGCGACATGCACTCCAGAGTCACCGATGCGCTCGCCATCTACGTCGAGGCCATGCGTTATCCGCGCGGAACCGAGGAACAACGCGCATCGATGTGGTTGGAGCACACCCGCCGACACGGCTGGAAGGCCGTCGCCGCCGTCGACGCCGCCGACGGCTCGACCGATCCGGCGGCGCTGGCCGCCGCGCCGATGCTCGGCGTGGCATACGGGTACTGCGGAGCTCCCGACCAGTGGTGGCAGCAGCAAGTGGTCGCGGGTCTCCATCGCGGCGGCACCGACGCCACCCGCATCACCGAGTTGATGACGAGTTACTTCGAGCTCACCGAACTGCACATCGCCCCGCGGGCCCAGGGGCGCGGCCTTGGCGAGGCGCTCACCCGGCGCCTGCTCGCAGGACGCGACGAATCGCACGTGCTGCTGTCCACCCCGGAGATCAACGGCGAGTCCAACCGAGCGTGGCGGCTGTACCGCAGACTGGGGTTCAACGACGTGATCCGGGGCTACCACTTCGCCGGCGACCCCCGGCCGTTCGCAATCCTCGGCCGGTCCCTGCCGCTCTGAGCAGCGCAACATGGCACGATGACCCGGTGCCCGCCCATAGACGCGCCACCCGCTTTGTGGCCCTGCTGCTACTGCTGATCATCGTGCCGATGGCCGCAGGGTGCGTCCGGGTGAGGGCGTCGATCACGGTGTCGCCGGACGACCGGGTGTCGGGCCAGATCATCGCCTCCGCCAAACCGCGTGACGGCGACGACAAGGGCCCCCAACTGCTCAACACGCTTCCGTTCAGCAACAAGGTGTCGGTGTCGAGCTACGAGCGCGACGACTACGTCGGTTCACAGGCGGTGTTCTCGGACCTGACGTTCGCCGAACTGCCGCAGCTCGCGAACATGAACCGCGACGCCGCAGGCGTCGACATCTCACTGCGTCGCGCAGGCGACCTGGTGATCCTCGAAGGCCGCGCCGACCTCACGTCGCTCAACGACCCAGATGCCGACGTGTCGCTGTCCGTGGCGTTCCCTGGCGACGTCACGTCGACCAACGGCGAGCAGGTGTCATCGGACGTCGTCGAGTGGAAGCTCAAGCCCGGCGTGGTCAGCACCATGAACGCGCAGGCCCGCTACACCGACCCGAGCGCGCGGTCGTTCACCGGCGCCGCGATCTGGCTGGCCATCGGAGCGTTCCTCGTGGCGGGGGTGCTGGGCGGGGTGGCGTGGATGAGCCGCGACCGTAGTCCGGTGCTGGCGAACCCTCACGAACAGCGCTGAGTTGCCTCGAATCCGTTTCCAGGCTCTACTCTGAAGGCACTTCAGGGTAGTGCTGGGTACGTGGGGTAGCGAAAGGGCAGCCGGCTGAGCGTGGATACAGCGGCACCGTCGGCGGTCGAGTTGACGAGCGCCGTCACCGACCAACTGCGGGACTATCTCGGCGGGCGTCGCAAGGACGCCGCCTACATCGGGGCCGACTACTCCGAGGTGACGGCCGCCCTCGAGGAATTCGTACTGCGCGGCGGTAAGCGGCTCCGACCCGCGTTCGCCTACTGGGGCTGGCGCGCGGTGGCCCCCGAGGGCGCGGTCGCCGGCCCGGACGTGCTTCGGCTGTTCTCCGCACTCGAGCTCCTACAGGCGTGCGCCCTCGTGCACGACGACGTCATCGACGCGTCCGCGACGCGCCGTGGCTTTCCGACCGTGCACCGCTCGTTCGCAGACCGGCACCGGGAGCGGAACTGGCACGGAAGCGCCGACCAGTTCGGCGTTTCCGCGGCGATCCTGCTCGGCGACCTCGCGCTGGTCTGGGCCGACGACATCGTCGCCACCGCCGAACTGCCCCTCGATGCGCACCGAAGGGTGCAGCGCGTGTGGGCCGACATTCGCACCGAGGTGCTCGGCGGGCAGTACCTCGACATCGCCGCCGAGGCCAGCGGAGCGGACTCCGTGGCGTCGGCCATGACGGTCAACACCTACAAGACGGCGTCCTACACCGTCTCGCGCCCGCTGCAGCTCGGTGCAGCAGCCGCCGCCGACCGCCCCGACGTTCAGGCGATCTTTCACGAGCTCGGCACCGACCTCGGCATCGCGTTCCAACTCCGCGACGACGTGCTCGGGGTGTTCGGCGACCCGGCAGTCACCGGCAAGCCCTCTGGTGACGATCTGCGTTCGGGTAAGCGCACGGTGCTGCTCGCCGAGGCCGTCGAACGCGCCGAGGCCTCCGATCCCGTTGCGGCCAAGCTGTTGCGCACGTCCATCGGCACCGAGCTCTCCGAGCCGCAGGTGCGGGAGCTGTGCGGGGTCATCGAGTCGGTGGGCGCGCTGGTCGCCGTCGAGGACCGCATCACGACGCTGACGCGGCGCGCACTGGAGACGCTGCACGCCGCCCCCGTCGACGTCCACGCCAAGGTTGGCCTCGCCGAACTCGGCAGATTGGCCTCCAACCGGTCCGCCTGAGGAGCATGACTACCCCCACTTCGACTCGCGACCCGAATACCGGGCTGGGTCGACACGTCCGCGCTCTGCGAGCCTTCGCAACCGCTCAGGAGGGCAGGCCCGCGCTACTGGGCTTCCTCGGCGCCTGCCTGATCACCACCGGCGGGCTCGGCGCAGGCAGCACGCGCCTGCACGACCCGCTGCTCGAGTCACTTCACCTGTCGTGGATGCGGTTCGGCCACGGTTTGGTGTTGTCGTCGGTGCTGCTGTGGGCCGGAGTCGCCGTGATGCTGATCTCGTGGCTGTGGCTGGGCAGACGCGTGGTCGACGGCACCGCGACCGAGTACACGATGGTGGCGACCACCGGTTTCTGGCTGGCTCCGCTGCTGCTGAGCGTGCCGGTGTTCAGTCGCGACACGTACTCGTACCTCGCCCAGGGCGCACTGCTGCGCGATGGTTTGGACCCGTACGTCGTCGGGCCGATCGACAACCCGAACTCGTTGCTGGACAACGTGAGTCCGATCTGGACGACCACGACGGCGCCCTACGGCCCGGCGTTCATCATGGTGGCGAAGTTCGTGACGAACGTCGTCGGCAACGACGTCATCGCGGGCACCATGCTGCTGCGGCTGTGCATGCTGCCCGGGTTGGTGATGCTGATCTGGGCGGCACCCCGGGTGGCCCGCCACGTCGGGGCCAACGGCGCTGCGGCACTGTGGATCTGTGTGCTCAATCCGTTGGTGATCATCCATCTGATGGGCGGGGTGCACAACGAGATGCTGATGGTGGGGCTGATGATGGCGGCCATCGCGTTGACGGTCACGGACCGGCCGGGGTGGGGCGTGGTGCTGATCGCCATGGCCGTGGCCGTGAAGGCAACGGCCGGAATCGCCCTGCCCTTCATGGTGTGGATGTGGATGCACCGGCTGCGCGACCGACACGGATTCGGGCCGCTGCGCGCCTTCGCCATTGCCACTGCGGCGTCGGTGGCGATCTTCGGGTTGGTCTTCGCGGTGGTGTCGTGGCTGGCGGGGGTCGGGCTCGGCTGGCTGACAGCTCTCGCGGGTTCGGTCAAGATCATCAACTGGCTCACCCTGCCGACGGCGGCGGCCAACCTCGTCAATGCGCTCGGCGGGCTCTTCCTGCCGGTCAACTTCTATGCGGTGCTGGACGTCACGCGCATCATCGGCGTCGCGATCATCGCCATCTCGCTACCGCTGCTGTGGTGGCGGTTTCGGCACGACGACCGGGAGGCGTTGACCGGCATCGCACTGGCGATGCTCGTCGTCGTGCTGTTCGTTCCCGCCGCGCTCCCCTGGTACTACACCTGGCCGCTGGCGATAGTGTCGGTGCTGGCTCAGAGCCGCGCGGCGATCGCGGTGATCGCCGGCTTCTCGACGTGGATCATGGTCGTCTTCAAACCCGACGGCTCACACGGCATGTACTCCTGGCTGCACGTGCTGCTGGCAACGGGATGCGCTGTGGCGGCCTGGTATTGGCTCGCCAAAGCGCCCGTCGACAAGGTCACGACCGAGGCCGTCTAGTAGGCCACGACCGCGGTGCGGTCAGTAGGCCACGACCGCGGTGCGGTCAATAGGCCACGACCGCGGTGCGGTCAATAGGCCATTGCCTGCGCGCGTCGCACCACTTCACGCGCCTGATGGCTGTGCAGCGCATCGACCGGACGCGCATTGGACAGGTGCTCCGTGGCCCCGTCGCGGCTGATGGTCAGCGACGGATCCGGGGTGAACAGCCAGCGCACGATCTCGGTTTCGTGGTAGCCGCCGTCGTGCAGCACGACGATCAGCCCGGGCAGCGTCTTGACGACGTGGCCCTTGTCGTCGAAGAAGACCTTTGGCACGACGACGACGCCGGCCCTGCGCACCCCGATGAGGTGGCCCTCCCGCAGGTGCTGATGCACCTTCGTCACGGGAATGCCAAGCAGGGAGGCTACGGAGGGCAGGTCGTAGACGGCCTCGTCTGGGTCGAGAACGTCTTCGGCGGCCGGAATGTTGCTCACCGGGCCAAGTCTAAGATGCAGGCGTGGAAGCCAGCCAACAATCGGACACCCTCGTCGGTGTCGTGCTGGATGGGCGCTACCGCGTCGACGGGATGATCGCCACCGGAGGCATGTCGACGGTGTACCGCGGACTCGACGTCCGACTGGATCGGCCCGTCGCGCTCAAGGTGATGGATTCCCGCTACTCGGGCGACCAACAGTTCCTCACCCGGTTCCAGCGCGAGGCCCGCGCGGTGGCCCGGCTCAAGGATCCAGGGCTCGTTGCCGTCTACGACCAGGGCTTCGACGGGCGGCACCCGTTCCTGGTGATGGAACTCGTCGAGGGCGGCACCCTGCGCGAGTTGTTGCGCGAGCGGGGTCCGATGCCGCCCCACGCGGTCGCCGCGGTGCTGGGTCCCGTGCTGAGCGGGCTGGCCGTCGCCCACCGAGCCGGGTTGGTCCACCGTGACGTCAAGCCCGAGAACGTCTTGATCTCCGACGACGGCGACGTCAAGATCGCGGACTTCGGGCTGGTGCGCGCGGTCGCCGAGGCGAAGATCACCTCCACCAGCGTCATCCTCGGCACCGCGGCCTACCTGTCGCCCGAGCAGGTCGGCACCGGCGACGCGAGCCCACGCAGCGACGTGTACGCCGTCGGCATCCTCGCCTACGAATTGCTCACCGGCACTACGCCGTTCACCGGCGACAGCGCGCTCGCCATCGCCTACCAGCGGATGGACAACGACGTGCCCGCCCCCAGCCTCGCGATCACCGGCGTACCGGCGCAGTTCGACGAGTTCGTGTCGTGCGCAACTGCACGCAACGCCGCCGACCGCTACGCCGACGCGCAGGAGATGGGCGCCGAGCTCGAGGCCATCTCCGACGAACTGGGCCTGCCCGCCTTTCGCGTTCCGGCGCCGCGCAATTCGGCCCAGCATCAGGCCGCGGCCGCCTACCAAAGCCGGGTGCTCGAGGAGCGCACGACGGCGGCCACCGCCGCGCCCGCGCCCCCGCAGCCGATCCTGCCGGTGCGGACGCCCGTTCCGGACGAGCCCGCGCCGCGCCCGCCCATCCAGCACACTCGGGAGTTCACCCGAGACGAGCGCACGCTCGAAGACCGTTCCGCGCCTGGACGATCCGACCACTTCGCCGGCATCGAGCTCAGCGAGTTCGAATGGGCGAGGCAGCGCGGGAGGCGCACGCTCTTGCTGTGGGTCCTGGTGATCCTGACGTTCACCGGGCTGGTGGCCGCAGGAGCCTGGACGTTGGGCAGCAACCTGCCCGGATTGCTTTAGTCCCTCAGCATCTCGGCGACCAGGAAGGCCAACTCGAGGCTCTGCTGGGTGTTCAACCGCGGATCACATGCCGTCTCGTAGCGCCCCGACAGGTCGCTGTCCGAGATGTCTTGCGCCCCACCGAGACACTCGGTGACGTTCTCACCGGTGATCTCGACGTGGATGCCGCCCGGATGCGTGCCGAGCGCACGGTGCACCTCGAAGAAACCTTGCACCTCGTCGACGATGCGGTCGAAGTGGCGGGTCTTGTAACCGGTCGACGACTCGTGGGTGTTGCCGTGCATCGGGTCGCACTGCCAGATCACCTGATGCCCGGTGGCCTGCACCTTCTCGATGATCGGGGGCAGCAGATCGCGAACCTTGCCGTTGCCGAGCCTGCTCACCAGCGTCAACCGACCGGGCTGGTTGTGCGGGTCGAGGCGTTCGACGTACTCGACGGCCAGTTCGGGCGCAGTCGTCGGGCCGATCTTCACGCCGATCGGGTTGGCGATGGTCTCGGCGAAGGCGATGTGCGCGCCGTCCAGTTGGCGGGTGCGCTCCCCGATCCACACGTAGTGCGCGGAGAGGTCGTAGAGGCGCGGCTCGGGGGCCTCTTCCGGGTACTCGTCGGACAGTCGCAGCATCGCGCGCTCGTAGTCGAGCACCAACGCCTCGTGGCTGGCGTAGATCTCGGCGGTCTGCAGATTGCGGTCGTTGACCCCGCACGCGGTCATGAACTTCAAGCCGCGGTCGATCTCACCGGCCAGCGCCTCGTAGCGCGCCCCTGCGGGTGACGTGCGGACGAATTCGCGGTTCCAGTCGTGCACCGAGTGCAGCGAGGCCAATCCCGACGACGTCAGGGCACGCACCAGGTTCATCGCCGCGCTGGCGTTCGCGTAGGCGCGGACCAACCGGGAGGGGTCGTGTTCGCGGACCGCGGCATCGGGCGCGAACCCGTTGACCATGTCGCCGCGGTAGGACGTCAGGCCCAACGCGTCGATGTCCGACGAGCGCGGCTTGGCGTACTGGCCCGCGATCCGGGCCACCTTCACCACCGGCATGCTCGCGCCGTAGGTCAAGACGACCGCCATCTGCAGCAGCGTGCGGATGTTGGCGCGGATATGGGGCTCCGTGTTGTCGACGAACGTCTCGGCGCAGTCGCCACCCTGCAGCAGGAATGCCTCGCCACGCGCGACGTCGGCCAGCTGACGCTTGAGCCGCTCGATCTCCGAAGGCACCGTCACCGGTGGGACGCTTTCGAGCACGGTCCGCATCGCCGCGGCCTGGTCGGCCGGCCAGCTTGGCTGCTGCGCCGCGGGCTTGGCCAGCGCGGCGTCGAGGCGTTGGCGCAGGTCGGCCGGCAGCGGAGGCAGGTCCGGCAGCTGGTCGATGGGTACGTCGACGGTCCAGTTCACCCGTACATGGTAACTGCGCCAACCAACCGCTTTTGCAACCCGTAGGTGCAGATCAGGCCCGTTGCGCCCAGTCGCCACCCTCGGTCATCAGTTGGTAGCGGCGCAGGTTGTGCCTGGCGTCGACGAGCGCGTCGTGGGCTTCCCTCGGCCGCGGTGGCATGCGCGGGCACCCGCGCTCCTCCCAGTACTGCCGCAGTTCGCGGGTGAAGCGCGGAATCGAGGGCGGCAGGTCGGTCATCGGCCCCCACAGCTGGCACAGCACCACGTGGTCGTACGCACTCACCCACGCCCAGAGCTCGATGGGGGCATCGCCGTCGATATCGAAGAAGGTCTCGAGCTCGTCGCGGATCTGGCGCCGCGAGCGCCATAGCTTCGACGACGGTGACGGCAGCTTGGGCAGCACGTTCTTGCGCACCCAGCTGCCCGCCCGATCAGGGTCGAATTCCGTTGAGATGGCGTAATATTCGCGCCCGTCTTCGGCCACCACACCGATCGAGATGAGCTCGATGGTGCGGCCGTTGTCGATGAACTCGGTGTCATAGAAGTAGCGCATGAGGGCTCAGACGCTCGCCGTCTGCTCGCCGGCGGGCACCGCTGCGGGCTCGGGCGGCGGCGGTGGCGCGGGGTGGATCTCGAGATCGAGCTGCTGATCGACTTCGCTGTCATCGGGGAAGTGCGGCTCGCCCGCGACGACGTGCTGCAACCACAACTTCGCCTGGACCACGGGTCTGCGCAGGCGGCGCTCCCTGACCAGCGCCTTGTGCATCTTGCGGGCCCGCGTCGTGTAGCGCCAGCGTGCCCACGGCGCGTGCGGACGGGACAGCCGGATCGCGCCGACGACGAGCAGGGGCGTGATGAACATCCCCACCAGCCCCGTCCACACCTTGCCCTTCAGCAGCACCACCACCGCGAGCATCAGTGTCAGCACCGCACCAAGGATCACCAAGGTGCGGACCACCCAGGAGTCGTCGTCACGCCAGGCCCCGACGTCGAAGAACGACAGCGGGTTGAAACCCAGCACGAGCAGGCCCGCGACGGCGATCGCGGCGAACACCGCATCCACCGAGGTCCGGCCGTCCTCGGCCCAGTAGACGTCCTGCAGGTGCAGGATCAACGCGAACTCGTCGAGCACCAGCGCGGCGCCTATCCCGAAGAAGGTTGCCGCGACCGTGAATTCGGGTACTCCCCCGTTGACGGCCAGCGTCACCATCGTCACTCCGGACAGCATGACCAGGACCACCCCGATCACCACGTGGTGGATGTGCACACCTCCGTGCCCGATATTGCGTGGCTGCCACCACTTGCGCGGAGCGTCACTGCCGGCGTGCGCACGGATGTAGCGCACGATGGTTCGCGTCACGAAGAAGGTGAGAATGAACGCGACCAGGCAACACAACAACGGCAGCCGCTCACGCGTGACGAAGTCCAGCTGGAAGCTCAGATCCACGGACGAAAACTTACGCCGACCAGCGTTGGTCTTGGACAGGACACGTCGGATACGTCTCCGACGCGTCATCGCACCCCGATAGGCTGTGATCCGACATGAGTACTCAGCGGTTGCCCGCCACGGCGGGTTTGTGGCCAACCGTGGCGTGGAGGCTGTTCCAGCTCCTCACCGCTGCGGCGCTGCTCTGGGCGGCGTGGCAGCTGTTGGGACACACGGCCTATCGCATCGACATCGACGTCTACCGCATGGGCGGACGGGCGTGGCTGGACGGCAATCCGCTGTACAGCGACGGGGTGCTGTTCCATACCGAAGCGGGCCTCGACCTGCCGTTCACCTATCCCCCGTTGGCTGCCATCGCGTTCGCGCCATTCGCGATGCTGTCGCTTCCAGTCGCCGGCGCCGCGATCACGGTCACCACTCTGGTCTTGTTGGTCGTGTCGACGTGGATCGTGCTGACCCGGCTTCGGGTCGCCGAACGGTGGCCCGCGACCACCGGCCCGGCCTGGCGGCGGCGTTGTTGGCTCGCCGCGGCGATCGTCGCGCCCGCGGTGCTGTTCCTGGAGCCGATCCAGTCGAATTTCGAGTTCGGTCAGATCAACGTGGTGCTGATGACGCTCGTCATCGCCGACTGCGTGCCCCGCAAGACGCCGTGGCCGCGGGGGTTGCTGCTCGGGCTGGCCATGGCGCTGAAGCTCACGCCAGCGGTCTTCCTGCTGTACTTCCTGCTGCGCCGCGACACCCGCACCTTGCTGACCGCGGCGATCTCGGCGGTCGGCGCCACCCTGGTCGGGTTCGCCTTCGCCTGGCGCGACTCGCTGCAGTACTGGACCGAGACCGTGCACGACACGGACCGCATCGGGACCGTCACGTTCAATACCAACCAGAACATCGCGGGCGGGCTGGCGCGGCTGGGCATCGACGAGGGGCCGCGGTTCGTGCTGTGGGCACTGGCGTGCCTCGCAGTGCTCGCGCTGACGGTCTGGGCCGTGCGCCGGATCCTCGCCGCGCATCAACCCGTCCTCGCGCTGGTGTGCGTCGCGCTGTTCGGACTGGTGGTCTCGCCGGTGTCGTGGTCGCACCATTGGGTGTGGGCGCTGCCGTCGGTGTTGGTGACCGCGGTGATCGCCTACCGCCAACGCAACGTGGCGCTCGCCGCCCTCAGCGCCGTCGGCATCGTGTTGATGGTCGCCCTGCCGTACGTGCTGCTGCCCGAACACCATGAGTCGGCCGCGTCGGTCTGGCGTCAGCTCGTCGGCGGGCCGTACGTGTGGTGGGCGCTCGCAGTGATCGCGGTGTCCGGTGCGGTGGCGGGCCGACTCGTGCCACGGCGCGACGACGCCGACCGTCCCGCGGTGGACGCCACCGCGCCCGTCGTCGCGACCGGCTAGGCGGGCGTCAGCCCGCGGCGGCTTCGGGGATGCGTGCTGCCGGTTTAGCGGCTTCGGCGTTTTCCTTGACGTCGGCGGCGTACAGGTCGACGTACTCCTGGCCAGACAGGCGCATGAGCTCGTACATGACCTCGTCGATGACGGCCCGTTCGATGAACCGGTTGCCTGCCAGTCCCTCGAAGCGGGTGAAGTCCATGGGCTTGCCGAACTTCACCTGGACACGGCCGAACCGCCACATCTTGCTCCCCGGCGGGTTCACGACGTCGGTGCCGATCATGGCGACGGGGATCACCGGCACTCCGGTCTGCAGCGCGACGCGCGCCAGTCCGGTCTTGCCCTTGTAGAGCCGGCCGTCTGGTGAGCGGGTGCCCTCGGGGTACATGCCGAGCAGCTTGCCCCCATCGAGCACGCGCTGGGCGGTGGTCAACGCGGCAAGCGCGGAGTCCGCGTCGGTGCGGTCGATGGGCACTTGACCGGCGGCCGTGTAGAACCAGCGCTGGAACCAACCCGCGAGCCCGGAACCGGTGAAGTACTCGGACTTCGCCAGGAAGGTGATCCTGCGCTTGACGACGAGCGGCAGGTAGAAGCTATCGGCGACGGCGAGATGATTGCTGGCCAAGATCATCGGGCCGGAGTCCGGAACGTATTCCAGCCCTTCGACTTTCGGACGACCCAACAGCGTCAGCAAGGGTCCCATGAAGATGAACTTGAACAACCAGTACCACATCGACCCTCCCGCGGCGGGCGCCTCGGCCGGTGCCCTGCGACAACCTTACCCACGGCCTGTTGACTCGACCACACGGCAGTGGTGGGAAGCGCGGTAGAAGATCCTGTGACTACTCCTCGACCGTCACGGGGATGTGCTGGTAGCGCCCAGGCCCCGGCGGCGGCTCGTCCTCCGGCGGAGGCGGACCTCCTGGCGCGGTTGGGTCGGGCGGCTCGGGGTGGCCTGCGCCCTCGGCGGGTTCGGCCATCGCGCGCACGACGGCGAGCAGCGCGACGCTGTGCTCGGCGATCACGGTGAGTAGGGGGTGTTGCTCCCCGTTGATCAGCGCGGCGAGGGCACAGACCGGGCACCACACTTGCTCGCATTTGCCCGCACCGCCCGCCGTTGCCCGCGCAGCGGCCAACCGCACGGCGGGATCGAGCCGGTTCAGGATCGTTTCCGCCAGCTGCCGCAATTCCGGAGGAATCTCGGGGTGAGCCCCACTCACGCTGGCCACACCTCCGGATCAGGTCGAAATCGCACCGTCAGTTCGCCGCTTCGCAGCTGTGCGTCCACCACGATGCATCTGCGCAACACGGACGCCAATCGAACCCGGCGCCGCAGGCCTGCGGCCCCGATGATCAGATCGTCGTCGACCCGGCCCAGCGTCAGCGCCGCCGGATCGACCTGCGGCAACTCTAGCCGCAATCGATACACCGAATCGAGTCCGGAGCCTGATTCCCGGTCCACGACGGGTCGCAGCGGGCGTGGCGGCGGCGACCCGTCTCGCAGCAGCGCGCCATCGAGCAGTTCGGTCAGCGCCTTGGGGCCGATGGGCTCGCCGGCCAGGTGCGGAACGAGCACCAGCTTCACGTCACCGATGGTGGTGTCGAGCTCGTCGAGCACCACCCGCTGCTCGGAGATCCGCTCGGTGTACCAGTCGAAGGCAGGATGTTCGGGCAGATTGCGGTACTCGAACGAATCGTCCTGCACCAGTACTTGATTGACGATGAGTTCTTCGACGGAGACGCCGACGAGCGCCAGCGCGCCGAGGGTCCTGGTGGCCTCGGCGGCGACCACCCGTTCGGGCGTCAGCACCAGATGCGCGGCCACGCGGGCCTCGTCGGTCAGCAGCGCGCCGAGCTGCTCGGTGCCCGCGGCAATGCGTTCGAGCAGCGCCACCACCGCCGCCGAGGTGGCTTCGTCGGCGGCCAGCGAGAGCCGGCGATGGCGCGGCCACGCTCGTTCGAGGTAGAGCCCGAAGGTCGCGGGCAGCGTCAGCATCCGCAACGCATCGGCGGTGGACGCACAGTCCACGACGACCTGGTCCCAGTCGCCCGAGGCGGCCAACTCGCCCACCTCGTGAAGCCCGAGCACTTCCTGAATGCCTGGTAGTGCCGAAAGTTCCTCGGGGGCAAAGTTTCCCAGGTCAGATTCCGGGAATCGGTCGGCGAGTACCCCGGCCACCTCACGCCACCGCACCTCGAGCAGGGCGAGCGTGTCGAGGGCCAGTGCATCGAGGAAGCCACCATCTTGGCCCGTGTCGAGTTCGGCGAAGACCCGGGTGGGCGCCCGCTCCCCCGTCGGCGTCACCGTCACGCCGAGCACGTCACCCGTCGAGTGAGCCTGATCGGTCGACACGATCAACACCCGCAGCCCACTGCGGGCCGCGCGCACGGCCGCGGCGGTCGCCAGCGTGGACTTACCTACCCCGCCCTTGCCGACGAAGAGACTGATCCGGGCGGCGGCCTCGGCTTCGGTCACTGCACCTCGACACGCTTCTTGAGATCCTTCAATGCGGTGTCGGTGAGCCTGCGCTCGGCCTTGCGCTTGAGCAACCCGATCATCGGGATGATCAGGTCGACGGAAAGCTCATAGGTGACGTCGGTTCCAGAACCGTTGGGCGACAACAGATATGCTCCATTGAGGGCCCTCAGCAGCGAGCTGGATACCAGCGTCCACGTCACCGACTCGTGGTCCGGCGGCCAGACGTAGGACAACACCATGGTGTCCTTGAGCACGGCCGCGTCCAGCACCAGGCGTGCCGTCTTCGGATAGCCCGCAGCGTCGGACTCGAGCACCTCGGCGTCCTTGTACTCGGCGACCCAGTCAGGGTAGGAACCGATGTCGGCGATCACGTCCATCACCGTCGACGGCTCGGCGTCGATGTAGATCGTCTGCGAGGTCTTGTCCGCCACGTTTCTCTTCCCCGAATCGCTCGTGCGCGGAAGGGCAGACCGGCGCCCTTCCGCACAGGAATCTACCCGCCCAGCTTCCGACCCGGCCCGCTATGGCGTCAGCCGAGACACTCCGACGGGACGCGTTTCCTCCAGCGTCCGCTTCACCTCGAAGGCCATGTCCTTGCCCGCCACCCTGCGCTTATGGTTCATCTTCGCCAGGTTCATCTTGGCGAGCTCCCACGCCGCCACACCCGCCGGCTCGGCGTGCACGAAGTAGTGCAAGATCACACCGTCGAAGGACGGTTCGAGCCAGATCTCCATGGTTCCGGTCAGCGCACCGGTGACGGTCCAGCGGTGCCCTGCGGGCCCCCGGTCCTCGACGACGGTCAGCCGCAGATCCGGCCACCACCGCCGCCAGCTGGCCGGATTCGCCACGGCCTTGCCCACGTCGATGGGATCGGCGCACACGAAGGTCTCGTCGGCGATCTGGATGCTGTTCATCACGGACAGCTTCACACATGCGCCGACGTGGGCTTCCGGCGGCCGACTACGCTGAAGCGACCAGGCGATATCGACCGAAAGGCCAAGTTCGTGCGTGAGATCAGTGTTCCCGCGTCGTTCTCAGTCGGCGAGCACGACAACGTCGTCAGTGCCGTGTTCGACCTCGAGCGCGACGACCCCGACCACATCATCATTCAACGACTCGTCGCTGGGTCGTGGACCGGCGTCACCTGCAAGGAGGTCGCCGCCCAGATCCGCTCGGCCGCTTTGGGTTTGATCGGGCTCGGGGTCCAGGCCGGCGACCGTGTCGCGGTGTTGTCAGCCACCCGCTACGAGTGGCCGATCATCGACTTCGCCATCCTGTCCGTCGGCGCGCTCACCGTGCCGATCTACGAGACCAGCTCGGCCGAACAGGTGCGGTTCGTGCTGGCCGACTCCGGCGCCGTGGTGGCGTTCGCCGAGACCGACGATCACGCCGAGCGGATCGAGCAGCAAGAGGCTGGGCTACCGGACCTACGCAAGGTGCTGCGCATCGACGGGTCCGGGCCTGCGGCACTC
This sequence comes from Mycobacterium sp. RTGN6, assembly GCF_033804605.1. Classification (NCBI taxonomy): domain Bacteria; kingdom Bacillati; phylum Actinomycetota; class Actinomycetes; order Mycobacteriales; family Mycobacteriaceae; genus Mycobacterium; species Mycobacterium sp. RTGN6. The sequence goes on along the minus strand of NZ_JAPZKZ010000001.1, from coordinate 318,704 downwards.
GACGAGCTCGCCGAAGCGGGCAAGAACACCGACGTTGGTGAGCTCCAGACCCGCCTCGCCAGCATCAAGTCGGCCGACCCCGCAACGCTCATCTACACGTCGGGCACGACGGGGCGCCCCAAGGGCTGCCAGCTGACGCACTCCAACCTGCTCTACGAGCTCCGGGGTGCCAAGGCGTGCTTCCCCGAGCAGTTGGACAAGGGCGAAAAGCTCCTGGTGTTCTTGCCTCTGGCGCACGTGCTCGCCAGGGCGATCACCATCGCCGCGTTCACCAACGGGGTGACGCTCGGCTTCACCAGCGACATCAAGAACCTGGTGCCGACGCTCGCGGTGTTCAAGCCCACGCTGGTGGTGTCCGTGCCGCGGGTGTTCGAGAAGGTCTACAACACCGCCGAGCAGAACGCCCGCAACGACGGCAAGGGGCCCATCTTCGCGGCGGCGGTAAACACCGCCATCGAGTGGAGCCAGGCCCAGGACACCGGCGGTGCCGGTCTGTTCCTGAAGCTCAAGCACGCGCTGTTCGACAAGCTCGTCTACGGGAAGCTGCGCGCCGCACTCGGCGGCAACTGCGGATCCGCCATCTCGGGTGGCGCACCGCTTGGCGCCCGGCTTGGGCACTTCTACCGCGGGGTGGGACTGTCGATCTACGAGGGCTACGGGCTCACCGAGACCAGTGCGGCGATCACGGTGAATCGGATCGACGGCCTCAAGGTCGGCTCCGTGGGAAAGCTGGTGCCCGGCAACAGCATGCGCATCAACGACGACGGCGAACTGCTCGTCAAGGGCGGCGTGGTGTTCGGCGGCTACTGGCACAACGAGGAGGAGACCAAGGCCGTCTTCTCCGACGGCTGGTTCCACACGGGAGACCTCGGCGCCATCGACGACAACGGCTTTCTCACGATCGTCGGCCGCAAGAAGGAAATCATCGTCACCGCGGGTGGCAAGAACGTCGCACCTGCCCTTCTGGAGGACCGGCTGCGCGCGCACCCGCTGATCAGCCAGGCGATGTGCGTGGGCGACGCGCAACCGTTCATCGCGGCGCTGATCACGATCGATCCCGAGGCGTTCCCCGGATGGAAGCAGCGCAACGGCAAGGACGCGGGCGCTTCCGTCGGCGACCTCGCCGACGATCCGGATCTGCTCGCCGAGATCGAGCTGGCGGTCAAGGAAGCCAACCAGGTGGTGTCCAAGGCGGAGGCCATCCGCAAGTTCGTGATCCTGCCCGTCGACTTCACCGAGGACACCGGCGAGCTGACGCCGACGCTGAAGGTCAAGCGCAAGGTGGTGGCGGAGAAGTTCGCGGCCGACATCGACGCGCTGTACGCCAAGGACGGCGAGTAGCAGGCGCTAACCGGCCAGTAACTCACCGAGGCGCTGCGCCTTGGACTTCCACTGCCAGTTCTCGACCACCCACGCGCGGCCCTCGCGACCCATCGCGGCGGCCCGGTCCGGGTCGGCCAGCAGCTCGGCGACCGCGGCGCCGATCGCCCCGACGTCCCAGCCGTCGACCACCAGCCCGGTCTCGCCGTCGCGCACCGATTCGGGTGCGCCTCCGGACCGCCCCGCCACGACCGGCACCCCCGTGGCAGATGCTTCGAGGTACACGATCCCCAACCCCTCGACGTCGAGCCCCGACCCGCGTGTCCGACACGGCATGGCGAAAACGTCGGCCATCGCGTGGTGCGCGGGCAACTCGTCGCCGGGTACCCCGCCGGTGAAGACGACGTGCTCGGCCACCCCGAAGCCATGTGCGAGCCGTTTCAGCGCGTCGGCGTGCGGACCGCCGCCGACGATCACCAGAGCCGCTCCGGCGATCCGCTGGCGGATCGCGGGCAGTGCGCGGATCAGCATGTCCTGGCCCTTGCGCGGCACCAGCCGTGACACGCACACGACGACGGGGCGCTCGCCCAGTCCGTAGCGGGCTCGCATCTCGGCCCGCGCGACGGAGTTGGGTTCGAACCGGGCCGTGTCGACTCCGGGCGCGAGGTGCTCGAGCGCCGCGTTGGGTCCGAAGGCCGACGCGAACCGGCTCCGCGTGTACTGGCTGATGAACGTGACGACGTCGGTGTCATTGCCGATGCGCCGCAACGCCGTTCGCGCCGCGGGCAGCATCGACCAGCCCACCTCGTGACCGTGTGTGCTGGCGATCACCCGAGCGGCCCCTGCGTCGCGGGCAAGCCCGGAGAGCAGTGCCAGGGGCGCCGCGGCGCCGAACCAGACGGTGTCGATGTCGTCGCGGGCGATGAGTCGGCGCATGCGCAGCGCGACCGACGGCTCCGGCACCATCAACGTCGTGGGATGGCGCACCACGTCGTAGCCGGTGGTCTTGGCCGCGGCATCGAACTCGGCGGCGCCCTTCCATTTCGGCGCGTACACGGTCAGCGTGTGCGCTCCCCCGGCGACGAGCTCGTTCACCAGGTTCTCGAGGTAGGACTGAATGCCACCGCGCCGCGGTGGGAAGTCATTGGTCACCAGCAGCACGCGAGCCATCGCGGACAGGTTATCCGGCGAGCCATGCGCGCCACGCGGCCAGTACCTCGGCGGTGTCGGCGTGCAGCACTGTGCGGATGGCGGTGTCTGTGTCGGCGTGACCCGGGCCGCACGCCGCGAGGTACAGCCGCCGCAGGGCGTCCGGCCCGTACCGGTCTGCGACGAACCGGCTGAACCACCAGGCCCGGTCGTAGGCCAGTGAGCGGACCTGGCCCGGGGTGTCGAGGTCGGCGTCGGTCGGGATGACGGCGAGCTCGGCCGCCCGCCGCGGGCCGGGTACCGGTTCCGGCGGGCGGCCCACGAAGTCGGCGACGCCCTCGGTGAGCCAGCGCGGCGCGTCGGTGGCCGTCTGCGTTCTGGCGGCGTAGTGGAACAGCTCGTGGCGCAGCACGATTCTCAACGAGCCCGCGCTCATCGTGGCCGCGCCGGGCGCGAACGCGATCCGTTGCGCCGTCGTCGTCGCGGCGATGTCGGACCCTCCGCCACCGATGGCGCGGAACTCCTCGTCGGTGCCCGTCAGCACGACCACCACGTGGCGAGGCCAGTCGTCGCCCCAGAACGCGGTGACGGCGTCGGCGGCGTCGTCGAGGTCGGAGGTGATGTGCCCGGCCAGTTCTGCACCCCGCGCCCCGCCAAGCACCAAGACTTCCGCGGTGCGACCGTCACGCAGCACGTGTGACGAGGGCGCGGCACGGGTGCTGGGCAGCGCCGACGTGGTCGCTGGAGGCGGCGCAGGCGCGTCCCCGGTGCGGCCAAGCAGCGCGACGGCGACGATCAGTTCGACGACGAGCAGCAGGCCCAGGAGCGGACGCTCAGTAGCGACGGACGTTGTGGATCGGGGCATTGTCCACCGGCGCGACGCGCACCGGCGTGCCATATGTGGAGGCGTGCACCATCATGCCGTCGCCGATGTAGATCGCCACGTGCGAGGCGTCGGAGTAGTAGGTGACGAGGTCACCCGGCTGCATCTGGTCCCTGGAAACCGCCTGGCCGCCATTGGCGAGGGCCTGGCTGGAGTGCGGAAGGTTGACGCCGGCCTGACCGAACGCCCACATCACCAGGCCGGAGCAGTCGAAGGCGTTGGGACCGGAGGCCCCCCACGAATAAGGCGAGCCGATCCGGGTCAGCGCGGCCTGAACGGCGAGCATGCCCTCTCCACCCGGCGCAGGCATCACGGCGGCCTCGGGCGGAGCGATGTCGCCCGGCATGATCCCGCCAGGCGCCGCAGCAAGAACCTGGGGGCCGTCATCGGGCGGCGCAACCTCGGGTTCCGGTGCAGGCGGCAACGTCGCCAAGGCCTCGCGCTGGGCGGGGGTGAGCGCCGTGTACTGAGACTTGACGACGGCGATCTGAACTTGAAGCTTGCTTTGCTTTGACTGCAGGTCGGCGCGCACGGCGGCGGCCTGCTCGGCGGCGGTCTTCGCGTCGGCGGCGGATTTGGCGGACGCCGCCTCGATGTGCGTCGCCTGCTCGCTGGCCTTGCGGAAGTTCTGCATCTGCACCGACATCTCGGTGGCCATGACCCGTTGTACCGCGAGCTGGTCGATGAGGTTCTGCGGGGAGTCAGCGGTGAGCATCGCGTTGAGGCCGTCGGTACGTCCACCCATGTACTGAGCGGCAGCAACCTTGTCGACGGCGGTTTGGAACGTTGCCAGCTGCGTCTTCGACGAATCGACGGCCAGCATGTCCGCGGCGTGCTGCGCATCCGCATTCTGTTGTGCCGCAACCTTTTCGTTCAGGTCCAGCTGGGCGGCGTGCATGGCCTCAGTAGTCTGTTCGGCTTGTCGAGATAGCTCGTTGAGCTTTGCCATGGCGTCGTCGGCGGGGTCGGCCTGCACACTTCCGGCGAGAATGCCGGCGAAGACCGTCAGGCCGATGATCGCGCTGGCAATGGGTCGTCGAATTCCACGCTTGCATCGGTGCGTGCGGTCGGGCCTCAAGATTTCGCGTCCTTCAACTGCCGTTATGAATCGCGTCGAACTGCTCTTAGGTCTCAAGTAGGTTACGAAACGGCATCGGGGTTGTCCAACAGAAGGCGCAAATTTAGCAGGAGTTACGGGAATTTTCTTCGCTGTCGATGACAGCGCGTGTCGTTATGCGGCGCCTGAATTCCCTCCGGGCTCGAGGTGCCGATGGATGGGCACCAGCCTCAACCGCGGGGCCATCCCCGCGTCGGCGAGCACCTCCAGGGCCTTGCGTTCGTCATCCAGCAAAGTCTCAGGAACGCCGAGCAACACACTCACGACGCAGTCCTGGCAGCCGACTCCGCGCACTGCGCAATCGTCGCAGTCGATGACGACGGTGCCGGTGTCCGGCATGGTCGGCTCGGGGACCAACTCCGGGGGTTTGGGCGTCTGTGCCATCCCGCCCTCCTCTCGCTTCATGTTCGACACGCTAACCGCGCCCACCGACAAATCACACGGCTGTCAGTCGCGGGGCATACCGTCACCGCCATGGAGCAGCTGAGCTTCGCCGACCTCGGATCGGACGATGATCTCCTGTCCCTACGTGACACCACGTTCGTCGTCGTCGACCTCGAGACCACCGGCGGCCGGGCCACGGACTCCGCTCCCGGCCGAAACGACCACGATGCGATCACCGAGATCGGAGCGGTCAAGGTGCGCGGCGGCGAAGTGCTCGGGGAACTGGCCACTCTCGTCGATCCGGGTCGCGCCATCCCACCCCAGATCGTCACGCTGACCGGCATCACCACGGCGATGGTGCGCGACGCCCCCACCATCTCGTCCGTGCTGCCCGCGTTCCTCGAGTTCTCCCGCGGGGCGGTACTGGTCGCCCACAACGCGGGGTTCGACATCGGGTTCCTGCGGGCGGCCGCAGAGCGCGCTGCGCTGCCGTGGCCGCGGCCGCCGGTGCTGTGCACGGTCAAGTTGGCCCGCCGCGTGCTGACGCGCGACGAGGCGCCCAGCGTGCGGCTGTCCGCGTTGGCTCAGTTGTTCGGGGCGTCCACCACGCCGACGCACCGCGCGCTCGACGACGCACGCGCCACGGTCGACGTACTGCACGCGCTCGTCGAGCGCGTCGGCAATCAGGGCGTGCACACCTATCCGGACCTACGGGCGTACCTGCCCGACGTCACCCCCGCGCAACGCCGCAACCGACATCTGGCTACCGGGCTGCCCAGACGCCCCGGCGTCTACCTGTTTCGCGGCCCGACGGACGAGGTGCTCTACGTCGGCACCGCCGTCGATCTGCGCAGGCGCGTGGCGCAGTACTTCAACGGAGCGGATCCGAGGACCCGCATGAAGGAGATGGCGTCGCTGGCCACGCGCGTCGACCACGTCGAATGCGCACACGAACTCGAGGCGGGGGTCCGCGAACTGCGCCTGCTCGCCGCGCATGCGCCGCCGTACAACCGACGGTCGAAGTTTCCGCACCGGTGGTGGTGGCTGGTACTCACCAATGAGGCCTTCCCGCGGTTCTCCGTAGTCCGCGCACCCAAACACGACCACGCGATCGGACCGTTTCGCGCCCATGCCGACGCCGTCGAGACGGCGGCGCTGCTGGCCCGGTTCACCGGCGTGCGGACATGCACGGCACGGCTGGCCCGGGCGGCAGTACACGGGCCGTCCTGCGTCGAACGCGAGCTGTCGCCCTGTCCCGCCCCGCGCGGCGTCACCGCGGCCGACTACGCGGCCGTCGTCGACGGCGCGAGCCGGTTGATCGCCGGCGCCGACGACTCCGCACTGCAGACGGCGCTCGCGCACATCGACGAGTTGGCGGGTCGAGGTCGGTACGAGACGGCCGCGCGGCTGCGCGACCACACCGCCACCGCCATCGACGGGCTCTGGAGAGGCCAGCGCCTGCGTGCTCTGACGGCCGTCGAGGAGCTCGTCGCCGCCCGGCCCGACGGCGCGGGCGGTTGGCAGCTCGCCGTCATGCGCCACGGCCAGCTCGCCGCGGCGGGCAACGCCGCGCGGGGCGTTCCCCCGATGCCCGTCGTCGACGCGATATGTGCTGCCGCACAAGTGATTCTGCCGTCAGAATCCCCGCTTGGCGGGGCCCTCGTCGAGGAAACCGGGCTACTGACCCGCTGGCTCGCTGCGCCCGAGGTGCGCATCGTGCGTGCCGAATCCGGCTATGCCACCCCGATCGGGTCGGCGGGCCGCCTGGCCACGTGGTCGGCCACCGCCCAGTCCGCCCGCATCGCCGCCGCGCAGGCGGTCGACGACGACGCCGAACTCGTCAGGATGTTGCAGCCGCGCTTGGCGAAAAACGTTGACGCGCAAGTCGGTTGAAGCGGCGTCAGAGCTTCTGCGTGAACCGCACCCAGCGCGCGAGCAGCTTCTCGGCGGCCCCTGAATCGATCGACTCGGCCGCGCGCGCCAGCCCAGCCTCCCAGGCGGGCACCCAGGTGGCATCGCTGGACAGCCCGGCGTGGGCCACCATGGCGCCTGCGGCGTTGAGCACGACGGCGTCGCGCACCGGTCCCGTCGCTCCCCCGAGCACCTCGCGCACCGATGCGGCGTTCGCCTCGGCGTCGCCGCCCGTCAGCGCGGACAGGTGCGCCCGCTCGAAACCGAACGCGGCCGGGTCGAACGTCAGCCGCTCGACCGTGCCGGCCTGCACCCGCCAGATCGTGCTGGTCGTCGTCGTGGTCAGTTCGTCGAGTCCGTCGTCGCCGTGCACCACCAGCACGCTCGACCCGCGCGCAGCGAACACGCCCGCCATCACCTCGGCAAGCTCGCCCCACGCACAGCCGATCAGGCCGGCCCGGGGCGCCGCCGGATTCGTCAGCGGCCCAAGCAGATTGAAGACGGTCGGGACGCCGAGTTCACGCCGCACCACCGACGCGTGTCGGTAGGAGGGGTGGAACTGCGGCGCGAAGCAGAACCCGATGCCCACCTCGGTGACACTGCGCGCCACCTCGTCGGGACCGAGGTCGATGCGCACGCCGAGCGCCTCGAGCGTGTCAGCGCCACCGGACAACGAGGACGCCGCGCGGTTGCCGTGCTTGACGACGGGAATTCCGCTGGCGGCCACCACGATCGACGCCATCGTGGAGAGGTTGACGGTGTTGGCGCCGTCGCCGCCCGTGCCAACCACGTCGACGGCATTGGCGGCGGCACCACCCAGCGTCTCGGCGGGGATGCGCCGCGCATGCCGCAACATGGTGTCCGCCAGTTCGGTCACCTCGGCGGACGTCGGGCGCTTCATCTTCATCGCCACGGCGAACCCGGCGATCTGCGCAGGGGTTGCCGCCCCCGTCATGATCTGGTCCATCGCCCAGGCCGCCTGGCCGGGGAGCAGCGCTTGTCCGGTGGTCAGTCGCCCGAGCAGCTGGGGCCACGTCGGGGATTCGTCAGAAGACACGCGGGCAGCCTAATCCCCGGCCCGATCCGGGCTCCCGTGCAGGCGGGAGGTATCCGAGGGCCCGAATTAATGACGAATGTCTCGACCCGGGTGGAGTTCAACAACTACAAAGCGTCATACTTCATGTTGTGACGAGTGCTGTAGGGACCTCGGGTACCGCGATCACGGCGCGTGTACATTCGCTGAACCGGCCAAACATGGTCAGTGTCGGCACCATAGTGTGGCTTTCCAGCGAGTTGATGTTCTTTGCTGGACTGTTCGCAATGTACTTCACCGCGCGGGCCCAGGCCGGCGGCGATTGGCCGCCGCACCCCACCGAACTGAACCTGGTGCAGGCCGTGCCGGTGACGCTGGTGCTCATCGCCTCGTCGTTCACCTGTCAGATGGGCGTTTTCGCGGCCGAACGCGGCGACGTCTACGGGCTGCGCCGCTGGTACGTGATCACGTTCGTGATGGGCCTGTTCTTCGTGCTCGGCCAGGGTTACGAGTACGTCCAGCTGGTGAGCGAGGGCACCACCATCCCGGGCAGCGCCTACGGCTCCGTCTTCTACCTCGCCACCGGCTTCCACGGACTGCACGTCATCGGCGGTCTCGTCGCCTTCATCTTCCTGCTGGCGCGCACGACGATGAGCAAGTTCACCCCTGCGCAGGCCACCGCGGCGATCGTCGTGTCGTACTACTGGCACTTCGTCGACATCGTCTGGATCGCGTTGTTCGCCGTCATCTACTTCGTCCGGTAACGGACGATGAGCTCTACCGAGAAGCAGTCGATGAGAAGGGGTTCGATGACCAGCAAGTCCCGCCGTCGGCTGCGCCGACGCCTGTCGGCAGCGATGCTGCTGCTGATCGGACTTCTCGTCGCGGGTGGCCTTGCGGCCACGCTGACGCCGAAGCCACAGGTCGCGCAGGCCGACGAGGAGTCGCTCGCGCTGCTGCGCACCGGCAAGCAGCTGTTCGAGACCTCGTGCGTGACGTGCCACGGCGCGAACCTCCAAGGCGTGCCCGACCGTGGGCCGAGCCTCATCGGCACCGGCGAGGCGGCGGTGTACTTCCAGGTCTCCACGGGCCGCATGCCCGCGATGCGCGGCGAGGCCCAGGCACCGACGAAGGACCCCATCTTCGACCCACACCAGATCGACGCGCTCGGCGCCTACATCCAGGCCAACGGCGGCGGACCGATGGTCCCCCGCGACGACAACGGCGAAGTGGCTCAGGACTCGCTGCTGGGCAGCGACGTCGCCCGCGGCGGCGACCTGTTCCGGCTCAACTGCGCGTCGTGCCACAACTTCACCGGCAAGGGCGGCGCGCTGTCGTCGGGTAAGTACGCACCCGACCTCTCGGACGCCGAGCCCGCGCAGATCTTCACCGCGATGCTGACCGGACCGCAGAACATGCCGAAGTTCTCCGACCGGCAGCTGAGCCCGGAACAGAAGCGCGACATCGTCGCCTACGTCCGCGAGGCCACCGCGACCCCCGACCCCGGCGGCTACGGCCTCGGCGGCTTCGGCCCGGCCCCGGAGGGCATGGCCGCGTGGATCATCGGGATGGTCGCGGTGATCGGCATTTCGATGTGGATCGGATCACGCGCATGAGCGACGGACTGAAGGACACTCCAACCGACGCCGAATTGGCGGAGATGTCCCGCGACGAACTGGTCGAACTCGGCGGCCGGATCGACGGTGTCGAAACCGTCTTCAAGGAGCCGCGCTGGCCCGTCGAGGGCACCAAGGCCGAGAAGCGCGCCGAGCGTTCGGTGGCGTATTGGCTTCTGTTCGGCGGTGTTTCGGGCCTGGCGCTCCTGGTGGTCTTCCTGTTCTGGCCGTGGGAGTACAAGCCGTTCGGCTCCGAGGGCGAGTGGCTGTACGTGCTGGCGACGCCCCTGTACGGGGTCACGTTCGGACTGTCGATTCTGGCCATCGGAATCGGCGCGGTGCTCTACCAGAAGAAGTTCATCCCCGAGGAGATCTCCATCCAGGACCGCCACGACGGCGCGTCGGCGGAGATTCACCGCAAGACCATCGCGGCCAACCTGACAGACACCCTCGAGGCTTCGACCATCAAGCGCCGCAAGCTGATCGGGCTTTCGCTCGGCGTCGGCCTCGGCGCCTTCGGACTCGGCACGGCCGTCGCCTTCGTCGGCGGACTCATCAAGAACCCGTGGGCCAAGGTCGTCCCGACGGCGAACGGCAAGGACGCGGTGCTGTTCACGTCGGGGTGGACCCCGCGCTTCCACGGCGAGACCATCTACATGGCCCGCGCCACTGGGCTGCCGGGCGAATCGCCCTTCGTCAAGATGCGGCCCGAGGACCTCGACGCGGGTGGCATGGAGACGGTATTCCCGTGGCGCGAGTCCGACGGCGACGGCACCACCGTCGAGTCGTCCCACAAGCTCACCGAGATCGCGATGGGCGTGCGCAACCCGGTGATGCTCATCCGCATCAGGCCGGGCGACATGTCCAAGGTGGTCAAGCGGCAAGGCCAGGAGAGCTTCAACTTCGGTGAACTGTTCGCGTTCACCAAGGTGTGCTCGCACCTGGGTTGCCCCTCGTCGCTCTACGAGCAGCAGACCTATCGCATTCTCTGCCCGTGCCACCAGTCGCAGTTCGACGCGCTGCACTTCGCCCGGCCGATCTTCGGCCCGGCTGCGCGCGCCCTGGCGCAACTTCCGGTCACAATCGATAAAGACGGGTATCTAGTCGCCAACGGCAACTTCATCGAGCCCGTGGGTCCGGCATTCTGGGAGCGGAAATCATGAGTCCAAAACTCGCTGATATCGCAGCCGCACAGGGCGACGCAATCGATTCGCGTTACCACCCATCGGCGGCAGTGCGCCGCCAACTGAACAAGGTGTTCCCCACCCACTGGTCGTTCCTGCTCGGTGAGATCGCGCTGTACAGCTTCATCGTGCTGCTGCTCACCGGCACGTACCTCACCCTGTTCTTCGACCCGTCGATGGCCGAGGTCACCTATCACGGGGTGTACCAGCCGCTCAACGGCGTGCAGATGTCGAGGGCCTACGAGACGACGCTCGACATCAGCTTCGAGGTGCGCGGTGGATTGTTCGTCCGCCAGATCCACCACTGGGCCGCGCTGCTCTTCGCCGCGTCGATCATGGTCCACATGGCCCGCATCTTCTTCACGGGCGCGTTCCGCAGGCCGCGCGAGGCCAACTGGGTGATCGGCTCCCTGCTGTTGATCCTGGCGATGTTCGAGGGCTACTTCGGGTACTCGCTGCCCGACGACCTGCTGTCCGGCACCGGCCTGCGGGCGGCGTTCTCCTCGATCACGCTGGGCATGCCCGTGATTGGCACCTGGTTGCACTGGGCGTTGTTCGGCGGCGACTTCCCCGGCGAGATCATCATTCCGCGGCTGTACGCCCTACACATCCTGCTGATCCCCGCAATCATGTTGGGGCTCATCGGCGCTCACCTGGCGCTGGTGTGGTTCCAGAAGCACACCCAGTTCCCCGGCCCTGGCCGCACCGAGAAGAACGTCGTCGGCGTGCGCGTCATGCCGGTCTTCGCCGTCAAGTCCGGCGCGTTTTTCGCGATGACGGTCGGCGTGCTCGGTCTCATGGGCGGACTGCTGCAGATCAACCCAATTTGGCAGTTGGGTCCCTACAAGCCGTCGCAGATCTCGGCAGGCAGCCAGCCCGACTTCTACATGATGTGGACCGACGGTGTCGCCCGACTCTGGCCGGCGTGGGAGTTCTATCCGTTCGGCCACACCATCGGCCAGTCGGTGTGGGTCGCGCTGATCATGGGCGCGGTCTTCGTACTGCTGATCATCTACCCGTTCTTGGAGAAGAAGTTCTCCAAGGACAACGCCCATCACAATCTGCTGCAGCGACCGCGTGACGTTCCGGTGCGCACGTCGATCGGCGCCATGGCGATCGCGTTCTACATCGTGCTGACGTTCGCCTGCATGAACGACATCATCGCGCTGAAGTTCCACATCTCGTTGAACGCGACCACCTGGATCGGCCGCATCGGCATGGTGGTGCTACCCGCGATCGTCTACTACGTCACCTACCGGTGGTGTGTCGGACTACAGCGCGCAGACCGCGCGGTGCTGGAGCACGGCATCGAGACGGGCATCCTCAAGCGCCTGCCGCACGGCGCCTACATCGAGCTGCACCAGCCGCTCGGCCCCGTCGACGACCACGGCCATCCGATTCCGTTGGAGTACCAGGGCGCGGCGCTGCCCAAGCGGATGAACAAGCTTGGTTCCGGCGGCGCCACGGGCACCGGCAGCTTCCTGAGGGCCGACCCGGTGTCGGAGAGCGAGGCGCTCGCCGAGGCGGCGCACGCCTCCGAGCATCGCGCCCTGACCGCGCTGAAGGAATACCAGGACGACGAGCACGGCGTGCAGAACGGCTCGTCCGACGGGCACGGCTCCTCGGACGGCAACGGCTCGTCCAACGGCCAGCACTGATCGCACGCACTAACGAAGCGGGGTACCCGGAAACGGGTGCCCCGCTTCGTGTTTGGAGTCTCGCGGCGTAGGACTCGACGCTAACTGGCGAGCAGCTGGTGCAACTGCCGTAGCGCGAGCCACGGGACGACGGGCATCGCAAGCGTGACGAGTGCAGCCACACCGTAAGCGGCCCATGCGAAGCCGTCCTCTTCGGAGGCCATCAGGTATGTGGCGACGCCGACGGCCGCCGTCGCCGCGCCGATCGCCGCCACGAGTACGACCGAGCAGCGCAGCCACACCTGTTCCACTGCGGCGGTCGGGAAGCCGACGCGGCTGGTCGCCGGTGGCGTCGGATGCCTGCGGATCGCGGGGTTGTCGAAGGCGCGCTGCCTGCCCTCCGTGCCGAGCGGCGGGCCGAATACGTTCTGCGCGGACCCGGACCGTCCAGCGGCGGCGGGTTGCGGCCCGCCGTCGAGCGCCGTGCGCCTGGCCCGGATGAGCAGTGGGATCGCGCCGGCTATCACGAGTGCCGAAACGGCGATCACGGTGTAGAGCAACCAGGGGGTTTCGGAGTCGTCCGAGCCGGCCGAATTCGGGCTCGCGAGGTCGACGAGCGCCACGATGGCGGCCACCGTCGCGCCGAGGGCCGCCAGCCAGAGTGCGGCACACACGGCGAGCAGGATGCGGTCGGTCTGGTCCTGTGTTTCAGGGGCTGTCATCAACAGCTGGTCTGCCAATCGTTGTTCTGTTGAGAGGCGATCGTCTGACCGTCGCTCGTGGTGATGGAGCAGTTCAACCTGCTCAGCCGCAAGAGGCTCGACGCCTGGACCGAACCGTACTCCGACATTGAAATCGGGGTGACCGTCAGCGACCACGGGATGTACACGTTCTGCTGCGTGCGCTGCCTGCCGGATGCGTCGGTGTAGGTGACCGAGATCCGGTCGAGCGGCGCCTTCGTTCCGGTGACGGTGTACGTGATGAACCGGGGCCCGGCCGGGGCGGTGCTGGCGGGCGGCGGCGCCGACGTCGCTTCCGGTGGCGGCGGGGCCTCAGATGGGCCAGCGGGCGGTGGGGGTGGCTCCGGGGTCACCGTCACCGTCTCCGGAGGCGGGGGCGGCGGCTCCTCCGAGGTAGGCGGTGGGGGTGGCGGAGGGGGCGGCGTGGTGGTCGTGATTTCGTCCTGGACAGGAGGCCCGGGGGTGGTGGTGCTGGTCGACGGCGTGGCCACGTTGGTGTTCTCGGTGCGCGTGACGAGCACCGCGACGGATGCGACGAGCGCGACCGCCGCGACGATCGCGACCACCCCGACCACCCACGGCCAGCGCGGCGGCTCCGGTTCGGCGCCGCTTGCCGGGCCGTCATAGTCGTCGTATTCGTACAGCCCTCCGTCGGGGGGCACGTACGGGCCGCTGGTGAAGTGCTCGGACTCGGGCGCGGAGTACGCCCGCGAATAGATCTCCGTCTCGCCGGTGGGAGGAGGTGCCTCAGGGGTCGGTTCGTCCGGTGTCGGAGAATCCGGCCCTGGGGGATTCGGCCCGCTCATCGCCTGTCCTTTTCAGCCTATCCTTCGACCAATCATTCGGCGCGCCGTCAACAGGGATGTCGTGACTGGCTGTGCCTCGGCAACCCTACCGAACGCGACGGGCGAGCAGCCCTCGCAGCGCGACTCGTCGGCCAAACTGACGCCCGTTTTGTGATCTTGGGCGCTGCGTGTCAGTGCTTCTCGGGCCCGGTGTAGTACTCGAAGACCAAGCCGGCGGCGGAGGCGATCACCAGGACGGCGCCCGCGGCGAGCAACCATGGCAACCACAACGCGACCGCGACGGCGGTGACCGACGCCGACAGTGCGATGAGCAGTGGCCACCAGCTGTGCGGGCTGAAGAACCCCAGCTCCCCTGCCCCGTCGGCGATCTCGGCGTCCTCGTAGTCCTCGGGCCGAGTGTCGAGACGGCGTGCGACGAACCGGAAGAACGTGCCAGTGATCAACGTCAGGCCCGTGGTGAGCACCAGCGCCGTGACGCCTGCCCACTCGATGCCGCCGTATGCGTACAGCGCCGTAAGGACGCCGTACACGACGGCCGACAGCGCGAAGAACGCGGTCAGGAACTCGAACAGCCTCGCTTCGATGTGCATGGGTGTCCCTACTTGCTCGCCTGAGTGGGCGATCCGGCCTGCTCACCACGTCGGGTGTCGAACGGATGCGTCGTCTGTGCTTCGGGCGGCAGCCCGATGGCCCGCAGGGCATCGGCGTTGGTGCCGTTCGGATGGTCGCTCCGGTACGTCAGGTAGGCCTTGAAGTCGTTGGGCTCCACGACGCGGACCTCGAAGTTCATCATCGAGTGATACGTCCCGCACATCTCAGTGCAGCGACCGACGAACGCGCCGATCTCCTGGATCTCGCTGATCTGGAAGACGTTGTCCGAGTTGTTCGCCTTGGGGTCCGGCATGACGTCGCGCTTGAACAGGAACTCCGGCACCCAGAACCCGTGGATCACGTCGGCCGACGCGATCTGGAACTCGATCCGCTTACCCTTCGGCAACACCAGGATCGGGATCTCGGTGCTGGTGCCGACGGTCTCGATCTTGTCGAAGTTCAGGTACGTGCGGTCCTCGGGGTTGAGCCCCTTGATCGCGCCGACGATCTCCTCGCCGTGCTCGTCCGTGCCCTCCGGCTTGGACTCCATGGACGCCTTGCGGGCGGGGTCGGCGCCGTCGTAGCTGAGCGTGCCGTCCTTGAAGTCGACCTTCTGGTAGCCGAACTTCCAGTTCCACTGGAACGCCGTGACGTCGACGACGACCTCGGGATTGGGGTCCTTGTGCAGCATCTTCTCCTGCACCACGACGGTGAAGTAGAAGAGCACGGAGATGATGAGGAACGGGACCACCGTCAGCACCAGTTCCAGTGGCATGTTGTAGCCGAACTGGCGCGGCAACTCGGTGTCGGTCTTCTTCTTGCGGTGGAACGCGCTTGACCAGAAGATCAGCCCCCACACGATGATGCCGACGACGAACGAGGCGATCACCGAACCGATCCACAACTCGCGGTTGAGCTTGCCTTCCGGGGTGATTCCGTTGGGCCAGCCGAGGCCGAGCGCCTCCGACCAGCTACACCCGCTGAGCAGCAGCGCAGTACCGCCAAGGAGGACGGACAACGCCACCAACTTGAACCCGCGAGCGGTCACGTTGGCGCCTCCTGCGTTTATCAATGGACCGCAGCGCGGTCGGGTGAATTCAGGCGAATACTACGCAGCGTAGACCACGCGTGGATGCCAGTCTCGACACACCTCGCCGAACCGGCATACTGGCGCGGTGTGCGGACTCCTTGCCTACCTGACCGACCCGTCCACGGAGGCAACGTCCGAGCTCGTCGACGCGGTGTCGGGCACCGCCCACCTCATGCGCCACAGGGGTCCCGACGAGCCGGGGACGTGGTCGGACGCCGACGTGGTGCTGGGTTTCAACCGGTTGTCGATCATCGACATCGCGCACAGCCATCAGCCACTGCGCTGGGGTCCACCGGAAGCGCCCGGCCGCTACGTGCTGGTCTTCAACGGTGAGATCTACAACTACCTCGAGCTGCGCGACGAGCTCGCCGCCGATCACGGCGTCCAGTTCGCCACCGAGGGCGACGGCGAGGCGATCATCGCCGCCTACCACCACTGGGGCACCGCGGCGCTGAACCGGCTGCGCGGCATGTTCGCGTTCGCGCTGTGGGATACGAAGCTGCAGGAGTTGTTCTGCGCGCGGGACCCGTTCGGCATCAAGCCGCTGTTCATGGCCTCGGGTCCCGGTGGAACCATCGTCGGCAGCGAGAAGAAGTGCCTGCTCGACCTGGCCGAACAGGCGGGCATCGACCTCGCGATCGACGTGCGGGCCGTACAGCACTACACGGTGTTGCAGTACGTGCCGGAGCCCGAGACGCTGCACCGCGGGGTTCGGCGACTGGAGTCCGGCAGCTACGCACGGGTGCGCCCCGGTGCTACGCCCGAGGTCACCCGCTACTTCGTGCCCAAGTTCACGGCCGTCCCGTTCGTCGCCGGACGCGAGCAGAGCCGCTACGACGAGCTCACCGCCGTGCTCGAGGACTCGGTCGCCAAGCACATGCGCGCCGACGTCACCGTCGGTGCCTTCCTGTCCGGCGGCATCGACTCGACGGCGATCGCGGCGCTGGCGATGCGGCACAACCCACGGCTCATCACGTTCACCACCGGGTTCGAGCGGGAGGGCTTCTCGGAGGTCGACGTGGCCGTTGCGTCGGCCGAGGCCATCGGCGCTCGCCATGTCACCAAGGTGGTGAGCCCGGCCGAATTCGTCTCCGCACTGCCCGAGATCGTCTGGTACCTCGACGAACCCGTCGCCGACCCGGCGCTCGTCCCGCTGTTCTTCATCGCGCGCGAGGCCCGCAAGCACGTGAAGGTCGTGCTGTCCGGCGAAGGGGCCGACGAACTGTTCGGCGGCTACACGATCTATCGAGAGCCGTTGTCGCTGAAGGCCTTCGACTACCTTCCTCGACACGTGCGCCGGACCTTGGGCAAGGCGTCGCGGCCGCTGCCCGAGGGGATGCGGGGCAAGAGCCTGCTGCATCGCGGCTCGCTGACGCTGGAAGAGCGCTACTACGGCAATGCCCGCAGTTTCTCCGACGACCAGCTGCGCGCGACGCTGCCCGGCTTCCGTCAGGAGTGGACGCACACCGACGTCACCGCGCCCTGGTACGCCGAGTCGGCCGGCTGGGATCCGGTGGCCCGCATGCAGCACATCGACCTGTTCACCTGGCTGCGCGGCGACATCCTGGTGAAGGCAGACAAGATGACGATGGCCAACTCGCTCGAGCTGCGGGTGCCGTTCCTCGACTCCGAGGTCTTCGCGGTGGCCTCACGCCTGCCGTTCGATCAGAAGATCACCCGCGCCACGACGAAGTACGCGTTGCGCCGCGCGCTGGAGCCGATCGTGCCCGCCCACGTGCTCAACCGGCCGAAGTTGGGCTTTCCGGTGCCGATTCGCCATTGGCTGCGTGCTGGCGAGCTACTCGACTGGGCGCACGCGACGGTCGCGGCGTCGGCGGCTGGTGAGCTGATCGACCTCGCGGCGGTGCGCCGAATGCTCGACGAACACCGCAGCGGCGCAAGCGATCACAGCCGCCGACTGTGGACGGTGTTGATCTTCATGCTGTGGCATGCGATCTTCGTCGAGGGGAGCGTCACACCGAAGATCAGCGAGCCGCAGTACCCCGTGCAGCTCTAGGCGAGCGCGGCGGCGATCTCGGCGCCGGCATCCGCACCGTAGGCGTCCGAGATGCGGGTGATCGCGGTGGTCGCGTCCCAGGTCCACTCCTGCGGCCCTGGCGCCTCGAACACCAGCACGGCCACCATCGACGCCAGCTGCGCAGCCCGCTCGAGGCTCAGTCCGGCGCTGCGGCCCGTCAGGAACCCCGCGCGGAACGCGTCGCCGATGCCGGTCGGGTCGGCCTGGTGCTTCTCGGGGACGACGCCGACGTGGACGAAGGTTCCGTCCGAGGACACCAGGTCGACGCCCTTGGGCCCCAGCGTCGTGATGCGCAGCCCGATCTGGTTCATCACCTCGGCCTCGCTCAGCTCGGACTTCTGCAGCAGCAGGTCCCACTCGTAGTCGTTGGTGAACAGGTAGGCCGCCCCGCCGATGAGCCTGCGGATCTCCTCCCCCGACAACCGCGCCAGCTGTTGGCTCGGGTCGGCGGCGAACGCAAGCCCGAGCGCACGGCACTCTTCGGTATGAAGGAACATCGCTTCCGGGTCGTTGGCGCCGATGATGACGAGTTCCGGTGTACCCGTTCGTGATACGACGTCGGCGAGCTTGATGTTGCGGGCCTCGGACATCGCGCCTGGATAGAACGACGCGATCTGAGCCATGTCTTCGTCGGTGGTGCAGACGAACCGTGCGGTGTAGGCCGATTCGGAGATCAGCACGCTCTCGCAGTCGACGCCGTGCGCGCCGAGCCACTGCCCGTAGTCCGCGAAGTCCTTGCCTGCCGCCCCGACGAGCGTGGCGTCGCCGCCGAGCACGCCGATCGCAAACGCCATGTTGCCCGCGACACCTCCGCGGTGGATGACCAGATCGTCGACGAGGAAGCTCAACGACACCTTCTGCAGATGATCCGCCAGCAGCTGTTCGGAGAATTTGCCAGGGAACTGCATCAGATGGTCGGTCGCAATGGATCCCGTCACCGCAATGGTCACGCAGCGTCACCCTTCATTCGAGTCGCATGATTAGCCGAAATAAACCGCAGGTCGGTGCGCTAGCCTAACAACGTCATGGCCGGCCCTTTTCCGTACCCCGAATCCCCGTATTCCAATTCACCACCCCAGCAGCCCTTTCCGCCACCCGGCGCGCCACAGGTTCCTTCGCCGTACCCGGGCACCCTTCCGCCACCGGTTGACTACCCCGGGACCCCGCGGCGTCGGCGCTTCCTGGCGATCGCTCTCGGACTGCTGGTGGCGTTGGTCGTGGCGGCCGTGGTCGGGACGCTGCTCCTCGTCGGAGGACGCACCGAGGAGGCCTCGGCCGCGACGCTCACCGACGACTCGGCGAAGGCGGCCATCCAGGACTACCTGGACGCACTCTCACAGGGCAAGGACGAGCGGATCGCCGAACACGCCTCTTGCGGGTTATTCGACGCCATCGAGGACCGCCAGGCCGACATGGCACTGGCCAACCTCGCCAGCGACGCGTTCCGCAGACAATTCAGCAGTGCTCAAGTGTCGTCGATCGACAAGATCGTGACGTGGTCGCCGAACCAGGCGCAGGTGTTGTTCACCATGAAGGCGAAGCCCGCGGGCCGCGGCGCAAATACCGAGCAGCAACGGCAAGGGGTAGCTCAGTTGCTCATCCAGGACAAGGAGATCCTGGTGTGCTCGTACCTGCCGCGCAATGCGGGACCGTTCTAAAAGGTCCCTCGGGATCAGTTGAACGAGTCGCCGCAGGCGCAGGATCCGGTGGCGTTGGGGTTGTTGATCGTGAAGCCGCCGCCGGTCAGCGCGTCGACGAAGTCGATCTGGGCGTCCTGTAGGTAGGGCGCGCTCATCCGGTCGACCGTGAGGACGACTCCGTTGAAGTCCACGTCCAGATCGCCGTCCTGGTTGCGGTCGTCGAACTCAAGCTTGTAGCGCAGGCCCGCGCAGCCGCCCGGCTCGACGGTGATGCGCAGGAACACGTCGTCGCGCCCCTCCTGCTCCATCAGCGTCTTGGCCTTGGCCGCGGCAGCGTCCGTCAGGACCGCGCCGTGGGCAGCGGTGCTGGTCGCCGTCTCGTCCTGAACAGTCATCAATTTCTCCTGAGATAAATAGGCTCGAACTAGCTCAACGGTACCTTGTCCGGCCGCTATTCCCGACTCTCGAGCCGCGGGTATGCCCAATCGGCCGCGGTGCGCCGCGCCACACCCGTCAGCTGGTTGGCGGCGTCGTCCATCGCGAGTTGGATCGATCCGGCGTAGTCGGCGATCGAGTGCGCTTCAGCGATACCCGCACCACGCAGCGTCGGCTCGTCCAAGGTGACCTGTCCGGCCAGCACGACCACCGGGGCGTCCCCGGCGCCCGCGGCCAGCGCGCTCACCACCTTCCCGTGCAGGGACTGGTCGTCGAACCTGCCCTCACCGGTGATGATCAGCTGCGCCGCGGCGACGTCGCCCGCGAGGCCGGTGTGCTCGGCGATGACGGCGGCGCCGGACTCGCGGCGGCCACCGAGTGCCAGCAGCGCAGCGCCGAGGCCCCCCGCGGCGCCGGCGCCGGGTTCGGCGCGCACGTCGCGGCCCGTCGTCGCAGCCAGTTCCGAGGCCCAGTCCGCAAGGCGCTGTTCGAGCACGGCGACGGTGTCAGGATCGGCCCCCTTCTGCGGGCCGAAGACGTGCGCGGCGCCCATGACGCCCAACAGCGGGTGTTCGACGTCGGTGGCGGCGATGAGGTCGACCCCGTCCAGCCGGGTCAGCGCCTGCGACAACCCGCCGAGCGCATCGACGAGGCCGCGGCCGCCGTCGGTGCACGCGCTGCCGCCCAGCCCGACGACGATGGTCCGCGCGCCGGCCTGCAACGCCTCGTCGAGCAGTTGACCGACACCGCCGCTGTGCGCATCCAGCGCGGTCTCGACCGTGGGGCCCTCGGGCAACAGCGCCAGGCCGCACGCCTGTGCGCACTCGACGTACGCGGTGCGCGACGCCGGGTCGAACACCCACTCGGCGGTGACGTCGGAGGACAGCGGACCCGACACGCGCGCCGACCTACGCTCCCCCAGCCGACTCGCCAGCACGTCGACGAATCCGGGGCCCCCGTCGGATTGCGGCGCGAGGGTCAGGACGTCGTCAGCGCGCCCGCTCCGCCAGCCGTCCGCGATCGCCTGGGCGGCCTGCACCGCGGTGAGGCTGTCGCCGTAACAGTCGGGGGCGATCAGCACGCGCAGCGCCTGGCCCGTCATCCCAGCAGAGTATGTCGGCGCAACCGGAGGTGCATGCCGGGCGCCGCGGCTGCGGACGTAACCTGGTGGGGTGAATCTGCTGGGCCGTAAGAAGGGCAACGCGCAAGCCGCCGAGGACGCGACGTCCACTGCGCTCACCGAGGAAGACCTCGCCCAGCAGGCCGCCAAGGACGCGAGCACTGCACCGAAGGGCAGGCCGACCCCCAAGCGCAGCGAGGCCACCCGCAAGCGCGGCCCGCTTCCCCCCGCGCCGCTGACCGCGTCCGAGGCGCGCAAGCGCCGCAAGGAGCTCGGCCGCCCCAAGCTGACGGGCGCCGAGCGCAAGGCCGAGAAGGCGGAACGCCGCGCCGACATGGCGGATCGCCGCGAACGCATGATGTCGGGCGACGACGCCTACCTGCTGCCAAGGGACAAGGGTCCCGTGCGCCGCTTCGTCCGCGACGTGGTGGACTCCCGGCGCAATATGCTCGGCCTGTTCATGCCCGCCGCGCTCGGCATGGTCTTCGTCATGATGTCGGCGCCGACGCTGGCGGCGCAGGGCGTGCTGTCGTTCGCGATGCTGGGACTGATCGTGATCATGCTCGGCGACGCGCTCTGGCTGAGCAGGCGGGTGAACAAGCTCGTCGACGCGAAGTTCCCCGACAACGTCGAAAGTGGTTGGAAGCTGGGGCTCTACGCCTCCAGCCGGGCGTCTCAGATACGCCGGATGCGGGCGCCGCGCCCGCAGGTCAAGCGCGGCGACAAGGTTGACTAGGCGTCCGACTGCGTTGCGGGTTCTCGCGCTCGGTGGCATTCGGTCGGGCAAGTCGGCGTGGGCGGAGGCGACGATCGCCACGCTGGCCGGCCCCGATGACGCCGTGCGTTACGTGGCGACGGGCGCGCCGAGTACCGACGAGCAGTGGGCGGCGCGGGTGGCGGGTCACCGCGAGCGCAGGCCCCAGCATTGGACGACGGTCGAAAGTGCTGACGTCGCAACCCAATTGAACGCCGCTGGATCGGCCACGTTGGTCGACGACATGGGCGGGTGGCTGGTGGCGGCGATGGACCGACGCGGCGCATGGACCGGCGGCTCGGTGCGCGACGACGTCGACCGATTGGTCGACGCGGTGGGCGCATTCAGTGCGCCGCTCGTCGTCGTCAGCCCGGAGGTTGGGCTGTCGGTGGTGCCCGCGACGGAGTCGGGGCAGCTGTTCGCCGACGCGCTTGGCGAGCTCAACCAGCGGCTGGCGGCGGTCTGCGACCGCGTCGTAGTGGTGATCGCCGGTCAGGCGCTGATCGTGAAGGAGTCGCAGTGACCGGAGCTCCCCCAACGTTCGCCGCCGTCGAGCCGCCCGACGAGCAGGCGCGGGCCGCCGCGCTCGCTCGCCAGGACACGCTGACCAAACCCCCGGGAGCGCTGGGCCGCCTCGAACCGCTGTCGGTGTGGGTCGCGGCCTGTCAGGGCGCCTGTCCGCCGCGGCAGTTCGAGCGCCCGCGCATCGTCGTCTTCGCTGGCGATCACGGCGTCGTCGCGGCGGGGGTGTCCGCGTTTCCGGCCGAGGTGACGGCGCAGATGGTCGCGAACTTCGCGGCGGGCGGCGCGGCGATCAACGTCTTGGCCAAACTCGCGGGAGCGGGCGTGCGGGTGGTCGACGTCGCCGTCGACTCCGATGCGACGTTGACTCCCGCCATCTCCGCGCACAAGGTACGTCGCGGCAGCGGGAACATCGCCGTCGAAGACGCGTTGCTTGCCGACGAGGCCGTCGCCGCGGTGGAAGCCGGTCGCCGCATCGCCGACGAGGAGGTCGACGCGGGCGCCGATCTCTTGATCGCAGGCGACATGGGCATCGGAAACACCACTGCGGCAACGACGTTGATCGCGGCGCTCACCGATGCCGAGCCCGTCGCCGTCGTCGGCCGCGGTACCGGAGTCGACGATGAAGGCTGGATGCGGAAGACGGCAGCCATCCGGGATGCGCTCTACCGCGGACGCGCACACGTCGCGGATCCCATTGATCTGCTTCGGGTTTGCGGTGGCGCGGACCTCGCCGCGATGGCGGGTTTCTTGGCCCAGGCCGCGGTCCGACGCACGCCGGTGTTGCTCGACGGTGTCGTGGTGACGTCGGCCGCACTGGTGGCCGACCGGATGGCCCCTGGCGCCAAGCAATGGTGGCAGGCCGGGCACCGGTCGACCGAGCCCGCGCATTCGTTGGCGCTGCAGCGCTTGGGGCTCGATCCGATCGTCGACCTCGGCATGCGCCTTGGCGAGGGCACGGGCGCGGCCGTCGCCCTTCCGATCCTGCGGGCCGCGGTGGCCACGCTTGCCGACATGGCGACGTTCGGTGAGGCGGCCGTGAACGACGGCACCGGGTGATCCGGTCGTTGGCCGGCTCCTTCGCGTTCGCGACGGTGTTGCCGATACCGACGCAGCAGCCGTTCGGGCGGGGTGCGCTCACCGCGCTGCCGGTGGTCGGTGCGGTGCTTGGCGCCGCGGCGGCGGGAACCGTGTGGGTGGCGGAGCGCGCGTTCGGCGAGGGAAATCCACTGTCCGGACTGCTCGCCGTCGCGGTGCTGGTGCTGCTCACCCGTGGGCTGCACGTCGACGGCTTGGCCGACACCGCTGACGGGCTGGGCTGCTACGGGCCGCCCGAACGGGCGTTGGCGGTGATGCGCGACGGGTCGACGGGCGCGTTCGGCGTCGCGGCGGTGGTGCTAGCCCTGGTGCTTCAAGGGCTTTCGTTCTCGACGACGGGCCTCGTCGGAGTCGTCGTCGCGGTGGCCGCGGGCCGCGTCGCGGTCGTGCTGGCCTGCCTGCGGTCGGTCCCCGCGGCGCCGGGAAGCACGTTGGCCGCACGGGTCGCGGGTACGCAGCCGTGGTGGGTCGGCTTGGCGTGGATCGCCGTCGCCGCAGGGGCAGCGGTGTTCGCGACGCCGCGACCGTGGCAGGGTCCGGTAGCCGTGCTGGTCGCGTTCGCCGTCGCGGCCGTGCTGGTGAGGCATTGCGTGCGCCGCTTCGGCGGGGTCACCGGCGACGTGCTTGGCGCCGCGCTGGAGTTGACGACGACGCTGGCCGCGCTCGGACTGGCCGTGCGTTAGTCGAGCCGCGTCATCCAGCCGTGCGTGTCGGCGAACGTGCCCCGCTGAATGCCGGTCAACGTGTCACGCAGCGCCATCGTCACCTCGCCGGGCGTCCCGTCGGCGATGGTGAACTCGCCGTCGCCGGACTTGACGTGCGACACCGGCGTGATGACGGCTGCGGTGCCGCAGGCGAACACCTCGGTGATCTCCCCCGCGGCGGCCTTCTTTTGCCACTCGTCGACGTCGATCTTGCGCTCCTCGACCGAGAACCCGGCGTCGGTAGCCAACTGCAGCAACGAGTCTCGGGTGATGCCCGGCAGAAGTGAGCCGCTGAGTTCCGGCGTCACCAGCCGCGCGGTCCCGCCGCTGCCGAAGACGAAGAACAGGTTCATGCCGCCCATCTCCTCGACGTAGCGGCGTTCGATGGCGTCGAGCCAGACGACCTGGTCGCAGCCGTTGTCGGCGGCCTCGGCCTGCGCGAGCAGCGACGCGGCGTAGTTGCCTCCGAACTTGGCCGCGCCGGTGCCGCCCGGGCTGGCCCGCACGTACTCGGTGGACAGCCACACCGACACCGGCTTGATTCCGCCCTTGAAGTAGGCGCCGGCGGGCGATCCGATGACCATGTAGCGGTACTGCGTCGCGGGCCGCACTCCGAGCCCCGGTTCGGTGGCGAAGATGAATGGCCGCAGGTAGAGCGATTCCTCGCCGCCCGCGGCGGGCACCCAGGCTCCGTCGACCGCGATCAGCTGCCGCAGCGATTCGATGAACACCTCGTCGGGCAGTTCGGGGATGGCAATCCGGTGGGCCGACCTACGCAGCCGGGCCGCATTGGCGTCGGGCCGGAACGACACGATCGATCCGTCGGCCCAGCGGTAGGCCTTGAGCCCCTCGAAGACCTCCTGCGCGTAATGCAGCACGATCGCGGAAGGGTCGAGCGTGATGGGGCCGTACGGGAGCACCGTGGCGTCGTGCCAACCTTTGCCCTCGGTGTAGTCGATCGACACCATGTGGTCGGTGTGGAAGCGCCCGAACCCGGGCTCGCGCAGAATCCCGGCACGTACCTCGTCGCTTGCCGGGTTCGTGTTGCGGGCAAGCGTGAACTCGAGGGGGCCATCGGTCATAGGCCGATTGTATAACCCGCGACTAGCGAGTTTTCGGCTCCACGAACGGCGGTGCGACCACCTCGCACTCGAGGGCCCGGCCGCGCACGTCGACCGCGACCGATTGTCCGTCGGTGACCCCGGCGTCCGCATCGATGAGCGCGAGTGCGATGCCGAGTTTCAGTGTCGGAGAGAAGGTTCCCGACGTGGTCACCCCGACGGGCGTATCGCCGGAGAGCACCGTCATGTCGGCGCGCAGCACGCCGCGGCCGACCGCCTTGAGCCCGCGCAGCAATCGTCGCGGCCCGGCCGCCTTCTCGGCCAGCAGCGCGTCGCGCCCCCAGAACGCGTCCTTCTTCCACCCGATCGCCCACCCGCAGCGGGCCTGTAGCGGCGAGATGTCGAGCGACAGTTCGTGACCGTGCAGCGGGTAGCCCATTTCGGTGCGCAACGTGTCGCGGGCGCCGAGCCCGGCGGGCTCGCCACCGGCCGCGGCGACGGCTTCGACCAGCGCGTCGAACACCACGTCGGCGCGATCCCAGGCCGGGAGCAGCTCGTAGCCATGCTCGCCGGTGTAGCCGGTGCGGCAGACCCGAACGGGTACGCCGCCGTACTCGGCGTCGGCGTAGCCCATGTAGTCCATATCCGTCGGCAGGCCCAAACCGCCCACGACGTCGGCCGACTTCGGCCCCTGCACCGCGAGCACGGCGTAGGAGCGGTGTTCGTCGGTGATGGTCAGTCCCGCGGGCGCGCGCTCGACTAGCGCGGCCACCACGGCCGGGGTATTGGCGGCGTTGGGCACGAGGAAGATCTCGTCGTCGGATACGTAGTAGGCGATCAAGTCGTCGATGACACCGCCGGAGTCGTTGCAGCACAACGTGTATTGCGCCTTACCCGGCGCGATGCGACGCAGGTCGTTGGTCAGCGCGGAGTTGACGTACTCCGCCGCACCGGGCCCGCGCACCAGCGCCTTGCCGAGGTGACTGACGTCGAAGAGGCCGACGGCGTTGCGGGTCGCGTTGTGCTCGCTGACCGTGCCCGCGTAGGACACCGGCATCGACCAGCCGGAGAATTCGGCGAAGCTCGCTCCGAGCTCGCGGTGTCGGTCCGCCAGTGGGCCTTGCAACAGGTCGTCAGTCACGGCTGCAGCCTAATCCCGGGTCGCTCCGCTCCTGCCCGACGGCACCCTAGCTATATAGCTAGGGTTGTCACCCGTGAGCACCACACCTGGCTACCAGTCCCCCACCGTCACCGTGTCGGCCACTCTGCCAAAGAAGAGCCTCGGCTCGGCGGTCCTGATCGTGCCGGTCGTCACCGGCGACGACGATCAGGCGGCGGTCGTCGCGAACCCCTTCCTCGACGCCGAGGCCGTCGGCGAGATCGAGGTCGCCCTGAAGGCGCTCGGCGCCAAGGGAACCTCCGAGCAGGTCACCCGCGTGGTGGCGCCGTCGCTGCCGGTGGCCAGCGTGCTGGCGATCGGCCTCGGCAAGCCCAGCGACGCATGGTCCGCCGACGTGATCAGGCGCGCCGCGGGAGTGGCCGCTCGATCGCTGAACGGCACCGAGACCGCAATCACCACGCTGAGCGAGCTCGACGTGGAGGCAGCGGTCGAAGGCCTGATCCTCGGCGCCTACCGGTTCACCGACTTCCGCAGCGCCAAGACGGCGCCAAAGGAGCCGGGGCTGGCGAAGGTGATCGCGCTGTCCACCGCGAAGGGTGCCAAGGCCGCAGCCGCTCGCGCCGCGGACGTCGCGGCCGCCGTGGCCACCGCCCGCGACCTCGTCAACACGCCACCGAGCCACCTGTTCCCCGCTGAATTCGCTAAGCGGGCAAAGGCTTTGGGCGAGGCCGCCGGGTTGGAGGTCGAGGTGCTCGACGACAAGGCGCTCGACAAGGCGGGCTACGGCGGCGTGATCGGCGTCGGCAAGGGCTCGGCACGGCCCCCGCGGCTGGTGCGGCTGATCCACCGGGGCGGCACGAAGAAGAAGGCCAAGAAGGTGGCGCTCGTCGGCAAGGGCATCACCTTCGACACGGGCGGCATCTCGATCAAGCCGGCCGCCAACATGCACCACATGACGTCGGACATGGGCGGCGCGGCGGCAGTGATCGCCACGGTGGTGCTGGCGGCCAAGCAGCAGCTGCCCATCGACGTGATCGCGACGGTGCCGATGGCCGAGAACATGCCGTCGTCCACGGCGCAGCGGCCAGGTGACGTGCTGACGCAGTACGGCGGGATCACCGTCGAGGTGCTCAACACCGACGCCGAGGGCAGGCTGATCCTGGCCGACGCCATCGTCCGCGCCTGCGAGGACGAGCCCGACTACCTGATCGAGACGTCGACGCTGACCGGTGCGCAGACCGTCGCACTGGGCGCCCGCACCCCTGGCGTGATGGGCAGTGACGACTTCCGCGACCGCGTGGCGGCCCTGTCGCAGGAGGTCGGCGAGAACGCTTGGCCGATGCCCCTTCCCGACGAGCTCAAGGACGACCTGAAGTCGACGGTCGCCGACCTGGCCAACGTCAGCAGCTCGCGCTACGCGGGCATGTTGGTCGCGGGCGTGTACCTGCGCGAGTTCGTCGCCGACGGCGTGCAGTGGGCGCACCTCGACATCGCGGCGCCGGCGTACAACACGGGCGGCCCGTGGGGCTACACGCCCAAGGGTGGCACCGGCGTGCCCACGCGCACCATGTTCGCCGTGCTCGAGGACATCGCAGAAAACGGCTGACGGGCTACATCAGCTTGCCGCGGGCGGCGCTGCGCATCACCTGAGGCGCCAGCCGCGACGTCCCGTACAGCAGGTACGCCTCGGGAGCGACGGGCCGGACCGCCTTGTTCTTCGTGACGGCCGAGACGATCGCCTTGGCCACCTTGTCGGGCCCGTAGCGGCGCGCGGCGAACGCCGCCTCAACCTGCTTGCGGCGCCCAGCCACCTGACCCGACTTTCCCGGCGGCGGATCCCACCTGGTGGTCGCGACGATGTTCGTGTTGATGACGCCGGGGCAGATGGTGGTCAGCCCGACGCCCGCGGCGTCGAGTTCGGCGCGCAGGCAGTCGGAGAACATGTAGACGGCGGCCTTGCTGGTGCAGTAGGCGTTCATCGCCTGCAGCGGCGCGTACGCGGCCATCGACGCGACGTTGACGATGTGCCCGCCGGTGCCGCGCACGACGAGCCGCTTGGCGAAGGACCGGCAGCCGTTGACCACTCCACCGAGGTTGATGTCGAGCACGCGGTCCCACTGGTCGGCCGGGGTGTCGAGGAACGAGCCGGCCTGTCCGATGCCGGCGTTGTTCACCACGACGTCGGGCACCCCGTGCGCGGCGCAGACCTGTTCGGCGAACGCTTCGACGGCGTCGGCGTCGGCGACGTCGAGTACGTAGGCGTGCGCGACGCTGCCGCGGGCGGTCAGTTGCGCGGCGGTCTCCTTGACGCTGGCCTCGTCGATGTCGCTGACCACCAGCTCGGCGCCCTGGCGGGCGAACGCCAGCGCGGTTTCGCGGCCGATGCCGCTGCCCGCGCCGGTGACCGAGACCAGGGTGTCGCCGAAGGGTTCACGCGGCCGCCCCACCTGAGCGCGAAGCAGCTGCCGACTGGCGGGCGCACCCGCCAGGTGGTCGACGAGTTCGGTGACCGACTGTGCGATGACCTGCGGGTGCGAGAACACCGACCAGTGGCCGGCCTTGACGTCGCGCCGCCACAGCCGCGAGCACCACTTGGTGATGTCGTCGTAGACGTGGTGCCGCACGAACGGATCTTCTGTGTTGACGATGAGTTGCACAGGCACGTCGACGTAGTGCTCGGTGCGCGCGTTCACCTTGTTCTTGAAGAAGTTGGCCGGATAGACCTTCATGCTTGCGATGGCGTCGTCGACGAAGGTGTTGGAGTGGTGAATCTGGTTGGCGGGTATGCCATCTCGTACTCGCAGCGTCCGATTCATGCTGGCGTTCAGCGACGTCCGCACCAGCAAGGGCGCGACGACCGGTATCGAGAACATGCCCATGTAACTCAACCGGAGCATCGTGGCCAGTGACCGCAGGAACCGGCCGGGTCGGTACGGGCGGGCCAGCCCGTCGATGACGTAGCGGTTGAGGTGGTCGGCACTGGGTCCCGACGACGAGGTGAACGACGCCACCCGCTCGGCGGCCTCGGGACGGGACAGGTACTCCCACATTCCCGCCGAGCCCCAGTCGTGCGCGAGCACGTGCACCTTCTCACCCGGCGCGACGGCGTCGAGCACCGCAGCGAAGTCGTCGGCGTAGCGCGCCATCGTGAAGGACGAAACCGATTTCGGCACTGACGATTTGCCCACGCCCCGGTTGTCGTACCGGATGATCCGGAACCGTTCGGCGAGCAGCGGGACGATGCCGTCCCACAACACGTGGGAGTCGGGCCAACCGTGCACCAGGACCAGCACGGGGCCGTCCGGGTTGCCTTGCTCATAGACCGCGATGCGCTCGCCGTCGGCGCTGTCGACGAAACGTTCAGTCGAATTCACGACGAAGCTCCCGTTCCCGTTCGATGCGACGCCGGGCGTCGTAGTCACGCATCCGCTGCGGGTATCCCACCTTCTGCACGTCGTAGACGGGGATGTGAAGTTGGTCGCTCAGCCGCCGGGCCCCGGCATGGCCGCCTGTCCGGCGTCGGGTCCATTCCCCGTCGGCGGCCACCAGGACGACGGTGACCTCGGTGACGGTGGTCTGCGGTTCCACGTAGGCCTCGACGCCTTCGTGTTCGGCGACCCACTGATGCAGGTAGCCGAGCTCGGCAGCCGTATCGCGGCCGCCTGACGAGCGCCGCGAACCGCGCCCGCGAAACCTGTCGAACAGCCCCACCTGGACCGGACTCCCTTCGCTGCCGTTTCCGCTATCGCCGGAACCTCACTTTCGATAGTGCCAGAGCGAATAGTCCACCGGTCTGCGGCGACCGACGCTCGCGGACATGACAGGATGGACTCCGAGTTTCGACCAGCGCCGAGCGACCGTTCGAGGGAGTCAATACACATGGCCATCTCCGTCCAGATGCCCGCACTCGGTGAGAGCGTCACCGAGGGGACCGTCACGCGATGGCTGAAGCAAGAAGGTGACACCGTCGAGGTCGACGAGCCACTGCTCGAAGTCTCCACCGACAAGGTCGACACCGAGATTCCGTCGCCTGTCGCGGGTGTGCTGACCAAGATCATCGCCCAGGAGGACGACACCGTCGAGGTCGGCGGCGACCTCGGTCTGATCGGCGAGGCGGGCGAGAGCGCAGGCGATGCGGCGCCCGCCGCCAAGGAGCCAGAACCCGAGCCCGAGCCGACACCGGAACCCGAGCCCGAACCCGTCGCGGAGGCGAAGCCCGAGCCGGAACCCGAGCCCGCGGCGAAGCCGGCCGCACCCGCCGCATCGGGTGGCGAGTCGACGTCGGTGAAGATGCCCGAGCTCGGCGAGTCGGTTACCGAGGGCACGGTGACTCGGTGGCTCAAGAAGGTCGGTGACAGCGTCGAGGTCGACGAACCGCTGGTCGAGGTCTCCACCGACAAGGTCGACACCGAGATCCCCTCGCCGGTGGCGGGAACGCTGCTGTCGATCACGGCCGGCGAGGACGACGTCGTCGCGGTCGGCGGTGAGCTAGGCACGATCGGCGCGGCCGGGGCCACCCCAGCGGCCGCACCCGCACCGGAGCCCACGCCAAAGCCCGAGCCCAAGCCGGAACCGAAGCCAGAGCCCAAGGCCGCGGCGCCCGAGCCCAAGCCGGAACCGAAGCCAGAGCCCAAGCCGCAGCCCACACCGGAACCCGCCGCGTCGGCCGAACCGTCGGGCTCCGACGATGGTGCAAGCCCCTACGTAACGCCGCTGGTGCGCAAGTTGGCAGGAGAGCACGGCGTGGACCTGGCGTCGGTGAAGGGCACCGGAATCGGCGGCCGGGTCCGCAAGCAGGACGTGCTCGCCGCGGCCAGCGAGAAGGAGGAGGCCAAGAAGGCTCCCGCCGCGCCGCCAGCATCGGCCCCGGCGGCCAAGGCCGCTGCTGCGCCCGCCCCCGCGCTGGCGCACCTGCGCGGAACCACGCAGAAGGCCAACCGGATCCGTCAGCTCACGGCCAAGAAGACGCGCGAATCCCTGCAGACCACAGCGCAATTGACGCAGACCCACGAGGTCGACCTCACCAAGATCGTCAACCTGCGCGCGCGGGCCAAGGCCAGCTTCGCCGAGCGCGAGGGCGTCAACCTGACGTACCTGCCGTTCTTCGCGGTCGCGGTGGTCGACGCGCTCAAGGCGCATCCGAACGTCAACGCGAGCTACAACGAGGACACCAAGGAGATCACCTACTACGACGCCGAGCACCTCGGCTTCGCAGTCGACACCGAGCAGGGGTTGCTGTCCCCCGTCGTCCACAACGCGGGTGACCTGTCGCTGGGCGGGTTGGCCCGCGCGATCGCCGACATCGCCGCCCGCGCGCGGTCGGGCAACCTCAAGCCCGACGAGCTCTCCGGCGGCACGTTCACCATCACCAACATCGGCAGCCAGGGCGCGCTCTTCGACACGCCGATCCTGGTTCCGCCGCAGGCGGCGATGCTGGGCACCGGCGCCATCGTCAAGCGGCCCCGCGTCGTGGTCGACGACAACGGCAACGAGTCGATCGGCGTCCGCTCGGTCTGCTACCTGCCGCTGACGTACGACCATCGGTTGATCGACGGAGCCGACGCAGGCCGTTTCCTCACCACCATCAAGCGGCGCCTCGAAGAGGGAGCCTTCGAGGCCGATCTGGGGCTCTAGAGCCCATGGCCAACTCCGTCATTGCGATCGCAGGCTCGTCGGGGCTGATCGGCTCTGCGCTGACGTCGACACTGCGCGCATCCGATCACCGGGTGCTGCGGATCGTCCGTCGCGCACCGTCGAATCCCGACGAACTGTTCTGGAATCCCGACGTCGGCGAGTTCGACGCGAGCGCCTTGCGCGGCACGGACGCGGTAGTCAACCTTTGCGGGGTCAACGTCGGCGGAAAACGCTGGTCGGGCGCATTCCAGCAGAGTCTGCGCGACAGCCGCATCGAGCCGACGGAGGTCCTGGCGAACGCCGTCGTCGAGGCCAAGGTGCCCGTGCTGGTCAACGCCAGCGCCGTCGGCTACTACGGCGACACCCGCGACCGCGTCGTCGACGAGACGGCACCGACTGGCCGTGGCTTCCTCGCCTCGCTGTGCGAGGACTGGGAGGCTGCGACCGAGTCGGCCGCACGGGCCGGCGTGCGCGTCGTGCTGTTGCGCACCGGTCTGGTGTTGTCGGCGACGGGCGGCTTGCTGAGCCGGCTCAAGCCGTTGTTCACCCTTGGCCTCGGCGCGCGGCTGGGCAACGGCCGCCAGTACATGCCGTGGATCAGCCTCGAGGACGAGGTGCGGGCACTGTTGTTCGCGATCGGGCGCGACGAACTGGCTGGCGCGGTGAACGCGACGGGACCCGCGCCGGTGACGAACGCCGAGTTCACTGCGGCGATGGGCCGCGCGGTGAACAGACCGACGCCATTGTTCGTGCCGGGGTTCGCGCTGCGCGCGCTGCTCGGGGAGTTCGCCGAGGAAGGCATGCTCGGCGGACAGCGGGCCATCCCCGCGGCGCTGGAGCGGGCCGGCTTCGAGTTCCACCACAACACCATCGGCGAAGCGCTGTCGTACGCCACCACGCCGAAGTCGTCCTAGGCGCGTAGCGTCGAATCGTGGCGAGGACATCGATCAGGTCCGCGGCGACGCCGCTGGACGTACAGCGCCTCGGCACCGTCGACTACCAGGACGCTTGGGAGTTGCAGCGCGAACTCGCGGCGGCTCGCATCGCAGGCGGGCCCGACACGCTCCTGCTGCTCGAGCATCCGTCGGTGTACACCGCGGGCAAGCGCACCGAACCGCACGAGCGACCGGTCGACGGGACACCGGTCATCGACACCGACCGTGGTGGCAAGATCACCTGGCATGGCCCTGGCCAGTTGGTTGGGTATCCGATCATCGGCCTCGCACAGCCCCTGGACGTGGTGAACTTCGTTCGGCGCCTTGAGGATTCACTGATCGCCGTGTGTGCCGGCTTCGGCCTGCAGACGGGCCGGGTGCAGGGCCGTTCCGGGGTCTGGGTGCCTGGCCGGTCGGGCCGGCCCGACCGCAAGATCGCCGCGATCGGCATCCGGGTCGCCCGCGCGACGACGCTGCACGGCTTCGCGCTGAACTGCGACTGCGACTTGGGTGCGTTCTCCGAGATCGTGCCGTGTGGAATCGCCGATGCCGGCGTCACGTCGCTGAGCGCCGAACTCGGCACGCGCATCTCCTGCGACGACGCGACAGGCCCCATGGCCGACGCGGTCCGCGACGCCCTCGACGGCCGCACGGCGCTAGCATTCACTACGTGAGCCTCGAGTCTGGAATTCGCAAGCCCCTGCGCCTCGAGGTGCGTAACGCCGAGACGCCCATCGAACGCAAGCCACCGTGGATTAAGACGCGGCTGAGGATGGGGCCGGAGTACCAGGAGCTCAAGGCGCTCGTCCGCCGCGAGGGCCTGCACACGGTCTGCGAGGAAGCCGGCTGCCCCAACATCTACGAGTGCTGGGAGGACCGGGAGGCCACGTTCCTGATCGGCGGTGAGCAGTGCACGCGGCGCTGCGACTTCTGCCAGATCGACACGGGCAAGCCCGCCGAGCTCGACCGGGACGAGCCGCGCCGGGTGGCCGAGAGCGTCGCCGCCATGGGCCTGCGCTACTCCACCGTCACCGGCGTCGCGCGTGACGACCTTCCCGACGGCGGGGCGTGGCTGTGGGCCGAGACGGTGCGGCAGATCCGGGCGCTGAACCCGAACACCGGCGTCGAATTGCTGATCCCGGACTTCAACGGCATCGCCGAACAACTCGAGACGGTGTTCGAGACGCGTCCGGAAGTGTTGGCGCACAACGTCGAAACGGTGCCGCGGATCTTCAAGCGCATCCGTCCGGCGTTTCGCTATCAGCGCAGCCTCGACGTGCTGACGGCGGCCCGCAACGACGGCCTGGTGACCAAGAGCAACCTGATCCTCGGATTGGGCGAGACTCCCGACGAGATTCGCGCGGCGCTCACCGACCTGCACGAGGCGGGTTGCGACATCGTCACCATCACGCAGTACCTGCGTCCCACCGTCCGGCATCACCCGGTGGAACGGTGGGTCAAGCCCGAGGAGTTCGTCGAGCATCAGCGGTTCGCCGAGGAGCTCGGGTTCGCCGGAGTACTCGCTGGTCCGCTGGTTCGTTCGTCGTATCGGGCTGGCCGGTTGTACGCAGAAGCCGCGCGCATCAGATTGGGTAGCGGCCCACCCGTATCCTGATCGAATGGCGAAGAAGGGCGATCCCGCGGCAGTCAAGGCCGCGAAGGCCGAAGCGAAGGCGACCCGCAAGGCGGCGTCCAAGCAGCGGCGCAGCCAGCTGTGGCAGGCATTCCAGATTCAGCGCAAGGAAGACACCCGGCTACTGCCGTACATGATCGGCGCGTTCGTGTTGATCGTGGCAGCCGCCGTGGCGGCGGGCATCTTCAGTGGCAGCACCTTCACGATGGTGTCGCTGATCGTGCTCGGCGTGCTGCTTGGTGCCCTGGTGGCATTCATCATCTTCGGGCGGCGGGCGCAGAAGTCGGTCTACCGCAAGGCCGAGGGCCAGACAGGCGCTGCGGCGTGGGCGTTGGAGAATCTGCGCGGCAAGTGGCGGGTGACGCCAGGGGTGGCGGCGACGGGACACTTCGACGCCGTGCACCGCGTGGTCGGAAGGCCAGGTGTGATCTTCATCGGAGAGGGGTCGGCGGCCCGCGTCAAGCCCCTGTTGGCGCAGGAGAAGAAGCGCACCGCCCGGTTGGTCGGTGACGTCCCGATCTACGACATCGTCGTCGGCAACGGCGAGGGCGAGGTGCCGCTGGCCAAGCTGGAACGCCACCTGACCAAGCTTCCCGCCAACATCACCGTCAAGCAGATGGACGCGCTGGAGTCGAAGTTGGTCGCGTTGGGGTCCCGCATGGGTCCGGCCGCGATGCCCAAGGGACCGCTCCCAGCGGGGGCGAAGATGCGCGGCGTGCAGCGCACGGTCCGGCGCAAGTAGGTCAGCGCCGACGAGCGCTTGCGCGAGGAGTATTCAACGCCGCACGACGGCGGTCCCGGTCGCCCTGTCCTGGATGCCGCGACCGTCGGTGTCGGTGAACAACGGCGGGACGACGAGCGCGACCAACGCACCGCGGGCGAGGGCACGACCCAGGCCGACGTGGATGCGGTGGTCCACGGACTCGACCCGCAGGCCCAGCGTGAGCTGGCCGGGCGTGAAGCCGAACAGTCGCACCGACACGACACCGAGCACCAGCCAGGTCACCAGCACCGCGGTGGACAACGCTTGGATGCCGATCAGCCCGAACGACATCGCGAGCCCGGCCAGTCCGTACGCGATGAGCCAGTCGAGCAGAAGGGCGACGAATCGCCGCCCGCTGCCGACGAGCGACCCCGGTCCGTGTTGAGGCAATCCCAGCCGCTGACCTGGGTAGTCGCCCGCCCCTTGGGCGGGGCTGCCAGACTCGGGAAGCGGTGCACCAGAGAGCCAGGAACCGAACGTGCGGGGCATGCGTCCAGCATAGGGTTGCGGGGCATTGCGTAACGTCGCCGCAACATGCGGTTGACTGCAGTGCAACATCGTGTACCTAGCGTCACCCGCGGGCAACCAGTCAAAGGAGATTACTCAGTGTCTGAAAAGACGGCCGACGACATTTTCAAGCTGATCAAGGATGAGAAGGTCGAGTACGTCGACATTCGCTTCTGTGATCTGCCAGGTGTGGTTCAGCACTTCTCGATTCCCGCGTCAGCCTTCGATCAGAGCGTGTTCGACGACGGGCTGGCGTTCGACGGATCGTCCGTGCGTGGCTTCCAGTCCATCCACGAATCCGACATGATGCTGCTGCCGGACCCCGAGACCGCGCGCATCGACCCGTTCCGGGCGGCCAAGACGCTGAATCTGAACTTCTTCGTGCACGACCCCAACGACAAGTCGGCGTACTCGCGCGATCCCCGCAACGTCGCGCGCAAGGCCGAGGACTACCTGACGAGCACCGGCATTGCCGATACCTGCTACTTCGGCGCCGAGGCCGAGTTCTACATCTTCGACTCGGTGTCATTCGACTCGAAGATCAACGGCACCTTCTACGAGGTGGACTCGGAGTCGGGCTGGTGGAACACCGGCGAGCCCTTCGAGGCCGACGGCAGCCCGAACCGCGGCTACAAGGTGCGCCCGAAGGGTGGCTACTTCCCCGTCGCACCGTACGACCACTACGTCGACCTGCGCGACGAGATGGCGACCAACCTGCAGAACGCCGGGTTCACGCTCGAGCGCGGCCACCACGAGGTCGGCACCGCGGGGCAGGCGGAGATCAACTACAAGTTCAACACGCTGCTGCATGCGGCCGACGACGTGCTGCTGTTCAAGTACATCATCAAGAACACCGCGTGGGCGGCCGGCAAGACGGTGACCTTCATGCCGAAGCCGCTGTTCGGTGACAACGGTTCCGGCATGCACGCCCACCAGTCGCTGTGGAAGGACGGCAAGCCGCTGTTCTACGACGACAAGGGTTACGCCGGACTGTCGGAGATGGCGCTGCACTACATCGGCGGCATCCTGCACCACGCGCCGTCGCTGCTGGCGTTCACCAACCCGACGGTGAACTCCTACAAGCGCCTGGTTCCGGGGTACGAGGCCCCGATCAACCTGGTGTACAGCCAGCGCAACCGCTCGGCGTGCGTGCGCATCCCGATCACGGGCGAGAATGCGAAGGCCAAGCGCCTCGAGTTCCGTTGCCCCGACAGCTCGGGCAACCCGTACCTCGCCTTCGCGGCGATGATGATGGCCGGCCTCGACGGCATCAAGAACAAGATCGATCCGGGGCTGCCCATCGACAAGGACCTCTACGAGTTGCCGCCGGACGAGGCCAACAACATCCCGCAGGCACCGACCTCGCTGTCCACGGTGATCGACCGCCTCGAGGCCGACCACGAGTACCTCACCGAGGGTGGCGTCTTCACCGAGGACCTGATCGAGACGTGGATCTCCTTCAAGCGGGAGCAGGAAATCCTGCCGATCCAGATCCGGCCTCACCCCTACGAGTTCGCGCTCTACTACGACGTTTAAAGTCGTCGCTTACGACTCAGCCCCTGGCCTTGCCGGCCGGGGGCTGAGCCGTCTACGGCGCTAGCTCGATTCGAGCGCCACGGCGAGGTCCGGAGGCACCGGCATCGGAGTCATCAGCCCGGCCGCCCGGCGACCCGTGTTGCCTTCTGGGTAGCGGCCGCTGAGCGAGCCGGGCGCGGCCACGACGATGCGGACGACCTGCGCAAGGGCTTCCCGCCGATCACGTTGACGCAGTGCGAGATCGAGCATCGCAACGTGGTTGCGGGTGTGCAGCCACGGGTACGGCTGCGACACGATGTGAGCGCGTTCGAGATGCTGCCAGCGGTCCTCAACCGCGGCCGCGCGCTTGGCCGCCGCCATCTCCTGTGCGTACAGGCGGCGGACGCGCTCAGTCAGCAACATGTATCGCCCTTCCACGCATTGATGCCCTCCCTCACCGCGATGGCCGCGATGAACAGCGCCGCAACGGGGTCGGCCCACGACCAGCCGAACAGACTGTTGAGCAGAAGCCCGACCAGCAGCACGCCCGACAGATAGGTGCACAACAGGGTCTGCTTCGAGTCGGCGACCGCCGAGCGCGAGCCGAGCTCGCGACCCGCGCGGCGCTGCGCCCACGACAACGCGGGCATCACGATGAGGCTCGCGGTGGCGAGCGCAATCCCGATGATGGAATGCCGAGCTTCGCCGACTCCGAACAGCGACCGGACCGCGTCGACGGTGACGTACAGGGCCAAGCCGAAGAACGAAAACGCGATGATCCGCAGTGCAGTCTTCTCGCGAGCTTCCGGATCTGACCCGGCGAACTGCCACGCCACCGCCGCCGCCGACGACACCTCGATCACCGAGTCGAGGCCGAACCCGATCAGTGCCGTCGACGACACCCGCGCGCCTTCGGTGAGCGCAATGACGGCCTCGATCACGTTGTAGGTGATCGTGGCCGCGACGAACAGTCGAATCCGCTTGGCCAGGAGCCGTTTCCGCTCCGGCGACGTGCTCAGCACGCGCATCCGTGCTCGGCGCAGCACGTGGGGTCGACGGCGAGCACCAGCCCTAGCAGATCGTCGAGCGCATGACCGATGCGCGGGTCGGCGAGCTCGTACCGGGCACGGCGACCTTCGGGCACGGCGACCACCAACCCGCACCCCCGCAGACACGACAGGTGGTTGGACACCAGCTGCCGGGAGACACCGATCGCGTCCGCAAGTTCCGACGGGTAGCACGGAGCCTTCCGAAGGGTCAACAGGATCTGCGTGCGCGTCGCGTCGGACAGCGCGTAGCCGAACCGAGCCAGGGCGTCGGTGTGAACGAGCGTCTGCATGGACAGAACAGTACATCTAAATCTGTATCCAGAAAAGAATGTACTTTAGGTGCCGACACTATCCGGACCAAAGTCCGAATAGTAGGGTCGACCCATGACGAAACTCGAAGCCAAGCTGACGTCGTTCTCGCCAATCGTGCTGAGCCTGTTCCGCATCGTGTTCGGGCTGCTGCTGACCATCCACGCCACCCAGAAGCTGTTCGCCTATCCCGTCGGGGCCGGAGGTGGCCCAGCAGTACCCATGGGCTCCTGGCCGTTCTGGTGGGCCGGGCTCATCGAGCTGGTCGTCGGCGTGCTCCTCATCATCGGACTCGTCACTCGGCTCGCGGCGTTCGTCGGCTCGGGCGAGATGGCGTTCGCGTACTTCACGCAGCATCAGCCAAAGGCATTGTGGCCCATCGAGAATGGTGGCGAATTGGCCGTGCTGTACTGCTTCGGCTTCTTCCTGCTGGTATTCCTCGGCGGCGGGGCGTGGGCCTTGGACACCATGAGGGCCAAGCGCTAGTCGAGCCCGAGGTCCTTGCGGAAGCGCTTCATGCCGTCGATCTTGTCCGCGAGCGAGGCCTGCGGGCCGCCGTAGAACATCCAGGGCATCGTGATGATGCCGTGGATGCCGCCGGTTTCGGCACGCGCGTAGTGCTCGGGCGTGAAGGCGTCGGTCAGCGGTGTCAGGACGGTGAAATCATCCATCGTCAAGCCCTTTTCGGCCCGCATCTCACGAATCTTGGCGACGGATGCGAGCGCCCGGTCGGTGGTGATCAGGTCCCCGATCCAACCGTCGTTTCGGGCCGCGCGGCGCAGCGCGATGTCCGACAGTCCGCCGACGTAGATCGGGATGTGCGGCGGAGTGGGCTCCATCTCGAGGCGCGGCGTCTGGTAGAACTCGCCGTCGAACTCCGTCCAGCCGGGCTGCCAGAGTGCGCGCATCAACTCAAGCATCTCGTCGGTGCGCTTGCCGCGGCGGTCGAACCGCTGGCCCATCAACGTGAACTCTTCCTCGCACCACCCCACGCCGATTCCTAGTTCGAGCCGGCCGTCGGCCAGACACGCGGCCGTGCCGATGGCCTTCGCCGCCGAGTACGGATCGCGCATGGCGGGCAGGTACACGGTGGTGACGAAGCGCAGTCTGGTGGTGACCAGTGCGATGGCCCCGATCATCACCCATGGATCGGGCCAGTGCGTGAACGGCTCCCACCGTCGGGCGCCGTCCTTGGTGTAGGGGTAGGGCGTCGCGAGCGTCTCCAGGTTGATCACGTGATCGGGGATGCCCATGCCGTCGTATCCGAGTTCGTCTGCTGCCCTCGCGATCTCGACGGCTTCCCTGATGTCGAGGAAGGCGGTGCTGACGTAGAACTTCATCCGGCATCCCTGGCCCACGCCGGCTGGATGAACACCCCGTCGGCCTCGACGGTGTGCCCGTCCGCGTCGCTGAGGTATCCCTTGGCGTAGGTCTTGACGCCCTCGATGCGTTCGACGAACGCCTCGGCGCGAAGGGGGCCGAGCGGCGTACCGCGCAGGTAGCGCAATGTGATGGTGCCGGTGAACTTCGGTTTGGTCAGCCCATCGCTGGCTGCCTCACCGAGGAGTTGGTCGAGCAACAGCGCGCAGACGCCGCCGTGCACCAGTCCCGGAGGCCCCTCGTAGGCGAGCCCAAGGCTGAACTCCGCCCAGCGCGTACCGTCCGGCTCGTGCTGGACGTCCATCGGCGGCGCGATCGCATTGCGCAGCCCGACAGCGGGATTGGCCCACACGAGCGGACGGCCGGTGCCCGCGTGTCGCAACGGGGACGTGGTCTCCTGCTGCGTGCGCTCCAGCGTCTCCGACACCGCGTCGATGGCTGCTCGGGCCTCGCGGATGGTCTGCTCGTCAACGCCCGTGTGAATGCCCGCAGCGACGAGCCTGCGCAGCGACTGGGTGAGCGGCTCGTAGAGCGCGCACATCCGCTCATACTCCTCGGCCGTCACCGCGGTGAACGCGAAATCCATGCTCACGCTTCGAATACCTTTCGTACCACGGTCTTTGCCCGACGCGTCACCCGCAGGTAGTTGTCCAGGAACTCGCCTCCGTCGTCGCTACCCCAGCCAGCTGCGAGTGCCACCGCATTGAGTTGGCGCCCCGGCCCCGGTAGCTGGTCGGTGGCCTTGCCCTTCACCAGCACCAGCGCGTTGCGCGCCCGGGTGGCCGTCAGCCACGCGTCGCGCAGCAGGGCCACGTCGCCTTCCGGCAGCAGCCCGGTCGCTCCAATCACGTTGAGCGACTCCAGAGTCGACGTGTTGTGCAACTCCGGCACGCTGTGGGCATGGCGCAGCTGCAACAGCTGCACGGTCCACTCGATGTCGGCGAGCCCGCCGCGGCCGAGCTTGGTGTGAGTGTTCGGGTCCGCGCCGCGGGGCAGCCGCTCGGCGGCGACGCGGGCCTTGATCCGGCGAATCTCGTGCACCGCGTCGGCGGACACTCCCCCGGACGGATACCGGGTCTCGTCGGCCAACAACAGGAAGCGCTCTCCGAGGTCGGGATCGCCCGCCACTCGGTGCGCCCGCAGCAGCGCCTGAATCTCCCAGGGCTGCGCCCACTTCGCGTAGTAGGACGCATATGACCCCAGTGTCCGCACCAGCGACCCGTTGCGGCCC
This sequence comes from Mycobacterium sp. RTGN6, assembly GCF_033804605.1. Classification (NCBI taxonomy): domain Bacteria; kingdom Bacillati; phylum Actinomycetota; class Actinomycetes; order Mycobacteriales; family Mycobacteriaceae; genus Mycobacterium; species Mycobacterium sp. RTGN6. The sequence goes on along the minus strand of NZ_JAPZKZ010000001.1, from coordinate 277,795 downwards.
TCGGGACGCAGGCTGGCGTCGACCTCGAGCGGCGGGTCGGCACTTGGGCTGCCGAGCAGCTTGATCACCTGGTCGGCGATGCTCACCGACCACTTCGTCGCGACGGAATCCTCGACATCGCCGATCGGCTCGCACACGAACATGACGTCGGCATCCGAGCCATAGCCGAGCTCCGCGCCGCCGAGCCGACCCATCCCGATCACCGCAATGCGTGCGGGCACACCGTCGTCCGGCGTGTTGGCCCGGATCACGACGTCCAGCGCGGCCTCGAGCACGGCCACCCACACCGAGGTCAACGCCCGGCACACGTCGACCACGTCGAGCATGCCGAGCAGGTCGGCCGAGGCGATGCGGGCCAGCTCGCGGCGCCGCAACGTGCGCGCGGCGGCGATGGCCCTCGCCGGTTCCGGATGGCGGCCAGCGGATGCGATCAACGCCCCGGCCACCGCCTCGGGTTCGACCTCGAGCAGCTTGGGCCCCTGCGGTCCGTCGGCGTACTGCTGAATTACCTCCGGTGCGCGCATCAGCAGTTCGGGTACGTACGCGGAGGTGCCGAGCACGTGCATCAGGCGCTTGGCCACCGCACCCTCGTCGCGCAGCGTGGCGAGGAACCAACGAAGCTCGGCCAACTCGTCACAGATGCGGCGATAGGCCAGCAGACCCGCATCCGGATCGGGGGTGTGCGAAAGCCATTCCAGCAGCGTCGGCAGAAGCACCTGCTGGACGCGCCCCCGTCGGCCGCCGGGGTTGGTGAGCGCCGCGAGATGGGTCAGCGCGCTCTGTGGACCCTCGTAACCCAGGGCGGCAAGCAGCCGTTCGGCGGCCTTGGGAGTCATCGCAGGCGAGAAGTCGGCGGACAGGCCACCGACCGCCTCGAGCAGCGGTTGGTAGAAGAGCTTGGCATGCAGTCGGGATACGCGCAGGCTCTGTCGTTTGAGCTCCTCGCGCAGCACTCCGAGCGCGTCGTGTTGACCGTCGGGCCGGACGTGCGCGGCCCGCGCCAGCCAACGCAGCTTCTCGTCGTCGTCGGCCGCGGGCAGCATGTGCGTGCGCTTCAAGCGCTGCAACTGCAGACGGTGTTCGAGCAGGCGGAGGAACTCGTACGACGCGGTGAGGTTGGCGGCGTCGTCGCGGCCGACGTATCCGCCGCTGCCCAGCGCGGCGAGGGCGTCGATCGTCGACGCGACGTGCAGTGACTCGTCGTTGCGCCCGTGCACTAGCTGGAGCAGCTGGACGGCGAACTCGACGTCGCGCAGCCCGCCCGTCCCGAGCTTGAGCTCGCGTGCCCGCTCTCCTGCGGGGACCAGTTCCTCGACGCGCCGCCGCATGGCCTGCACCTCGGGCACGAAGTCCTCACGCTCGCAGGCCAACCAGACCATCGGCATCAACGCCTCGATGTACTGCGCGCCGAGTTCGGCGTCGCCGACGGCGGCCCGAGCCTTCAGCAGTGCCTGGAACTCCCACGTCTTGGCCCACCGCTCGTAGTACGCGACGTGCGACTCGAGGGTGCGCACCAGCGCGCCCTGCTTGCCCTCCGGCCGCAGCGCGGCGTCGACCTCGAAGAAGGCGTCGGAGGCGAACCGGATGAGCTCGCCGGCCACCCGGGTGGTGACCGCATCGGCCTGCTCGCCGACGAAGATGACGTCGACGTCGCTGACGTAGTTGAGTTCGCGGGCGCCGCACTTGCCCATCGCGATGACGGCCAGTCGCGGCACGGGCGCGTCGTCACCGCACACCACCTTGGTGGCGACGATCAACGCGGCTCCAAGGGCGGCGTCGGCGATGTCGGCCAGGTGCGTGCCGACCGCGGGGAACGCCAGCACCGGTTCGTTCTCCACGGTGGGCGCCAGGTCGAGCCCGGCAAGCACCAGCACGCGATCCCGGTAGAGCTTGCGCAGCGAGAACTTCAAAGCGCTTGCCTCGATGGGTGTTTCGGCAACGGCGGTGAAGTCGCGACGCAAGTCGTTGGCCGAGGGCAGGCTGACGTTGCCCGCGAGTAGATGCCAGGTCTGCGGTTGCGAGACGACGTGGTCGCCCAATGCGGACGAGGCGCCGAGCACGCCGAAGAGCCGACCACGGAGCGCCCGGTCCTTCAGCAGCGCGCCGTGCAGTTCGTCCCACCCGTTCCCCAGCGCCTCGGCGAGGCGCACCATGATCCGCAGTGCGCCGTCGGCATCCGGGGCGCGCGAGAGCGACCACAGCAACTCGACGTGATCGTCGGTGTTCCAGCCCAGCCGGTCGAGGTGCTCCCGAGCGTGTGCCTCAACGAGCCCCAGCCTGCCGACGCTGGGCAGCGTGGGTCGTTGGGTCGCGGGTTTGGGCACGCCCCCGACGGTATCTCAAGTCGCTCAGAGCGAAAGGTAGGCCTTCAACTCGAACGGGGTGACGTGGCTGCGGTAGTTCTCCCACTCAGCGCGCTTGTTGCGCAGGAAGAAGTCGAACACGTGCTCCCCCAACGCTTCTGCGACGAGCTCTGAGCTCTCCATCTCCGACAGTGCCACGCCGAGGCTGGTTGGCAGCTCCTTGTAGCCCATCGAGCGCCGTTCCTCGGGGGTCAACATCCACACGTTGTCCTCCGCCTGCGGGCCAAGCGAGTAGTTCTTCTCGACGCCACGCAGCCCTGCGGCCAGCAATACCGCGAACGCCAGGTACGGGTTGCACGCCGAATCGGGGCTGCGGACCTCGATGCGCCGCGATGACGCCTTGCGCGGGGTGTACATCGGCACGCGCACCAGTGCCGAGCGGTTGGCCGCGCCCCAAGAGGCGGCGGTCGGGGCCTCGCCGCCGTGAACCAACCGCTTGTAGGAGTTCACCCACTGATTGGTGACGGCGCTGATCTCGCTGGCGTGCTCGAGGATGCCGGCGATGAACGACTTGCCGACGTCGGACAGCTGCAGCGGATCGTTGGGGTCGTGGAATGCGTTGGTCTCGCCCTCGAAGAGGCTCATGTGGGTGTGCATGGCCGAGCCGGGGTACTCCGCGAACGGCTTCGGCATGAACGACGCCCGCACGCCGTCGGCGAGCGCGACCTCCTTCACGACGTAGCGGAACGTCATGACGTTGTCGGCCATGGACAGCGCGTCGGCGTAGCGGAGATCGATCTCCTGCTGTCCCGGCGCGCCCTCGTGGTGGCTGAACTCCACCGAGATGCCCATCTGCTCGAGCGCGTCGATGGCGTGTCGGCGGAAGTTGGGGGCGGCGTCGTGGATGGTCTGGTCGAAGTAGCCCCCGTTGTCAGCGGGGACGGGCGCACTTCCGTCGTCCTCGCCGGGCTTGAGCAGGAAGAACTCGATCTCGGGATGCACGTAGCAGGAGAAACCGAGGTCGCTGGCCTTGCCCAGCTGGCGGCGCAGCACGTGGCGCGAGTCGGCCCAGGACGGCGAGCCGTCCGGCATCGTGATGTCGCAGAACATGCGGGCCGAGTGGTGCTTGCCCGAGCTCGTCGTCCACGGCAGCACCTGGAACGTCGACGGATCCGGTCGGGCCACCGTGTCGGACTCCGAGACCCGAGCGAAGCCCTCGATCGAGGAACCGTCGAAACCGATGCCCTCTTCGAATGCGCCCTCGAGTTCGGCGGGCGCGATGGCTACGGACTTGAGGTATCCGAGCACGTCGGTGAACCACAACCGCACGAACCGGATGTCACGTTCCTCCAGCGTGCGCAGCACGAATTCCTTCTGCCGATCCATGTCCGCAGCGTAGGCACCCGCTGTTAATTCTGTGTTACGCGTGCTGGTCGGTCCGTGATCGCCGGGGCTATCGGCGTGGTCGGCAGAGCATCCATGCCTGGCTGCTGACCAGGCCGCCGAGCTGCGGCAGCGGAGTGAACTGCGTCTGCTCGACCTCGAGGTGGTGCGCGACGCGCTCGCGCAGGGCCCGCCAGTTGAAGCCAAAGTGCGAATAGCCCTCGGCGCCGTCGACCTTGTACAGCGGCCGGTCGACGCCGGTGTTGCGTCCAGCAAACACCATCTTGGCCGCATCCTTGGCGCTGTAGCGCTCGGCCATGTGGTAGCTGCTGTTGCCCATCTTCGCGGCGAGTGCGCGCACCGACTGCTTGATCACGAACGACGGGCCGATCTCGATGGGCACGCTGATGATGACCCGGCCGGTCGGTGCGCAGAGCCGCGCGAGGTCGGCCAGCACGATCTCGACGATGTCCTCGGTGCAGTGCTCCAGCGTCTCCTGGCACGTGACCACGTCGAAGGAACCGTCATACTCGCCAGCTGCCAGATCACCGGTCACGGAGAAGGTGATGTTCTTCATCTCGGCGAAACGCTCGCGGCAGCCTTCGATCTGGTTCGCATCGATGTCGGAACCATGGCCCTGCTTGATCTGATCGGCTGCCATGGCGAGGAAGGTGCCGTCACCGCATCCGTAGTCGAGCACCGACGAGTCGGACGCGTCGAGCAGGCTCAGCGCCTTCACGAAACGCGAGGTGTGGCTCCATGCGATGACCTTGTTCGAGCTACCAATCTGTTCGCGGTAGTAGTGACCATCTTCGACGGCGGCAGTGGCCTCTTCCATCGGTTGTCCTTCTCCCTCGTGCTGGTGGCGTGAATCTCGGGCCTCGGTTACGGGCTCGACAGTAGTCGAAGGGACCAGCGATCACCACTTGCCGCCATGGCTTCCAGCTAACAAACCAGGCCCTCCGGCGGCAACGTCAGGTCGATCAGGTAGTCGGTGGCGGCGTCATCGACGCATGCGACGCCGCCGAATGACGCGGTGTGCTGGGTGCCCTCGAAGGTCAGCAGCCTCGCGCCGAGTTGACGGGCGAGGTCGATTCCGTCCTGATGGGGTGTCGCTGGATCCCTAGTCGTCGAGATGACCAGGACCGGGGACACACCGTCGGCGGAGACGGGGTGCGGTTCGCTGATCGCAGGCACTGGCCAGAACGCGCAGACCCCCCGCGGCGCGTGGCCGGTGAAGTGACCGAACACCTGGAACGGCGATACCTCCCGAAGCCGCTGGTCGTACGCGGCCCAGGCCGCCTCGTCCTTGGGGTAGGGGTAGTCGGCACACGTGACGGCGGTGTAGGCGTCCATGCTGTTCGCGTACTCGCCGTCCTCGTCGCGCCCGAGGTACTCGTCGGCGAGCCCCAACAGGTCATCGGCGTCGCGCCCCTCCTTGACGGCCCGAAGGCCATCGGTCAAGGTCGTCCACGTCTGCGGGATGTATAGGGCGTCGACGGTGCCCGTGATCGCGTCGTCGTAGGTCAGCCCGCGCGGGTCGGCCGTGGGCGCCGGCTCGTCCAGCAGGGGGTCGACGAGCTCGTGATAGACCTGCACTGCCTTCGTTGGGTCCGTGCCCAACGGGCAGCGCGGCCAGCGCGCGCAGTCGGTGGCGTAGTCGTCGAACGCCATCTGGAATCCGGCCGCCTGGTCGAGCATCCACTGCATGCTTCCCGCCGCGGGGTCCACGGCGCCGTCGAGCACCATCGCCCGGACCCGGTCGGGGTACGCCTCGGCGAACAGTGCACCGATCTGCGTGCCGTAGGAGTAGCCCAGGTAGGTCAGCTGCTCGTCGCCGAGGGCTTCGCGCAACGCATCGAGGTCCTTGACGACGTTCGACGTGCCGATGGCGGCGAGGAAGTCGACGCCCGTCCGCTCAACGCAGGACTGCACGTACCGTCGCTCCGCTGCCTCGAACCTCGCAACGCCTTCCGGGGTGTAGTCGGTGCCCGAGTTGCCACCGGGCGGGAAGTCGGCGTCCGGGTCGGCGCGCCACGCGTCGAATTCCGCGCTGGAGACACAGGAGATTGCGGGGCGCGAATGTCCCACTCCCCGGGGGTCGAACCCGATGATGTCGAACCGTTCGCGTAGTGCGCGCGGAAGCTCCGGCGCGAACCAGGCCGCGAAGTCCACGCCGTAACCGCCAGGGCCCCCCGGATTCATCACCAGCGAACCGAGTTTGCGTCCCGTGGCTGGGATCTTGATCACCGCGACCGCTGCGACGTCACCGCCGGGCTTCGCGTAGTCGACCGGCACGGCCAGGTCCGCGCACCGCGTGGAGCGAGGGAGGTCGTCGGTGGACACTCCGAAGGCGTCGCAGTCCCCCCACTGCAAGGGTGCGCCGACGGCAGGCGTCGGGGGCCGGTGCCTGCCGGCGACGACCCTGGTGCAGCCATCCGCCGAGGACGCCGCAAGGATGCAGACGGCGAGCACGACGAGCCAGCGCGGGGCCGCTAACAACGCAAGTCGGGCGGAGGCATCGTCGAGTCGACCAAAAAGCTCACCACGGCGGGGTCCACGCACCCATCACCGTTGAACACCACCGTGTGCTGAGTTCCGTCGAACGTGATCAGTGCGGCATCCATTTCGCGCGCCAGGTCGACGCCGGCTTGGTACGGGGTAGCCGGGTCGTGGGTGGTCGACACGACGACAACCTTGCCGGGGCCGGGGGACGTCACGGCGTGCGGAGTCGACGTCGGCGGCACCGGCCACATGGTGCACATGTCGCGAGGGGCGAACCCGGTGAACTCGCCGTATGCCATGAAGGGCGCCGCTTCCCGCGCCCGGCGGTCGGCGTCGGCCCAGACCGCCGGATCGCTTGGGTATGGCGCGTCGACGCAGCGGATGGCGGTGAACGCGTCCTGCTGGTTGTCGTAGTGGCCCAACGGGTTGCGGTGCTGGTAGTCGTCGGCCAGCAGCAGCAGGTCGCCTGCGTCGCTGGCGCGGCGCAGCCCCAGCAGTCCGCTGGTGAGGTACTTCCAATAGCGCTGCGTGTAAAGCGCGTTGACGGTTCCGGTGATGGCGTCCGAATAACTCAACCCACGCGGATCCGAGGTGCGGCCCGGCTGCTGCGCGAGCGGGTCGACGAGTTCGTGGTAGCGCGCGACGAACTGGGTCGGGTCCTGGCCGAGCGGGCAGTCGGTGGACCGCGCGCAGTCGAGTGCGTAGTCGTCGAATGCCGTTTGGAATCCCGCCAATTGGCGCAGGTTCTCGCCAATCGGGTCGGATCCGGGGTCGACGGCGCCGTCGAGCACCATGGCACGCACCCGCTCGGGGTAGCGCTCGGCGTAGGTGGCCCCGAGCTCGGTGCCATAGGAGTAGCCGAGATAGTTCAGCTGGTTCTCCCCCAACGCCGCTCGCACCACGTCCATGTCCTGGGCGCTCGACGCCGTCCCCACGTTCGCGAGGAACTCCGTGCCCATCCGATCGACGCAGCCCTGGACGATCCGTTGGTAGACGCTCTCGATGTGTGCGACGCCGTCGGGGCTGTAGTCGACCATCGGGTCGCGGCGGTAGACGTCGAAATCGGCGTCGGTGCGGCAGCGCACCTGCGGCGTGGAATGCCCCACCCCGCGCGGGTCGAAGCCGACGAGGTCGAAGCGCCGGGTGACCTCGGTATCGGCCAGTCCGGCGCCCATCTGCGCGACGGTGTCGACCGCGGATGCGCCGGGACCACCCGGGTTCACCATCAGCACGCCGAGCCGGTCGCCGGTGGCAGGCACTCGGATCACGGCCAATTGTGCTTGCGGCCCTTGGGGATTGGCGTAGTCGATCGGCACGGACACCGTGCCGCACTGGGCCGTCGGAAGACCGCGGACGTCACCGAGGAAGTCCGCACAGCTGCCCCACACCGGGGCTTGGCCGTAGGCCGCGGCGGGCTCGCCCTCCGGGGACGCCGACGCGACCGGAACCGTGAACGTGGACACCACGAGGATCACGATCGGCGCCATCGTCCACTTTGCCGCCGCCCGCCACATGGCGAACATGTTCGCACGCAACGGCCTTCGCGGTCTGTACTCGACGGCAAGCAGAGACAAGGCAGCAATCAGACGGTGATGCGATGGTGACCTTTGCTCGGGCAGAGTGCTCAGCACTTGGCGCCGGGCGGCGGTATCGCCACGTCCAGCAGGTAGCGAGCGGCGATGTCGTCGACGCAGCTATTCCCTTGGAAGACCACAGTGTGCTGGGTGCCCTCGTAGGTCAGCAGCGCGCCTCCGAGCTGTCTGGCCAGATCGACGCCCGCCTGGTACGGGGTGGCGGGGTCGTTCGTCGTCGACACGACCAAGGTGGGTGGTAGCCCGTCGATCTTGAGCTCGTGAGGCGTCGACGTCGGTGGAACCGGCCAGAAGGCGCAGGTGCCCAGCGGCGCGTTCCCGGTGAAGTCGCCGTAGCTCATGAAGGGCGCCGCTTCGCGGGAGCGCCTGTCCTGCTCCACGGTCGCTGCGCGATCGGTGATCGGCGGTTTGTCGACGCAGTTGACCGCCACCCGAACGTCGGTGGAGTTGTCGTAGTGACCCTTGTCGTCGCGACCCATGTAGAGGTCGGAGAGCATCAGCATGGTGTCGCCACTGCCGTCGCGCAGGTCCCGCAGCCCCGTCGTGAGGTGCTTCCACAGGGTCGGTGAGTACAGCGGCAGAATCGTGGCGACGATCGCGTCGCCGTAGCTGAGCCCACGCGGATCCTTGGTCTTCGCGGGCTTCTCGACCAACGGGTCGACCAACGACTTGTAGACCTCGACGGCCTTCGCGGGGTCGGTGCCGAGCGGGCAGTCCGGGCTCTTGGCGCAGTCGGCGGCGTAGTCGTTGAACGCGGTCTGGAACGCGGCGGCCTGCTTGATGTTTGCCTCGATGGGGTCGGCATTCGGGTCGACCGCACCATCGAGGATCATCGCGCGAACCTTCTCCGGGAACTGCTCGGCGTAGGTGGCGCCGATGCGGGTGCCGTAGGAATAGCCCATGTACGACAGCTTCTCGTCGCCGAGCGCCGCCCGCATCGCATCGAGATCCCTTGCGACGTTTTCGGTTCCGACGTTCTCGAGGAAGTCCTTGCCCATCTTGTCGACGCAGCGCTGGACGAAGGCCTTGGTCTCGCTCTCGATGTGCGCGACTCCCGCAGGCGAGTAGTCGACCTGCGGGTCGGCACGCAATCGGTCGTTCTCCTCGTCGCTGTTGCACCACACCGCGGGCCTGGACAACCCGACGCCGCGCGGATCGAAGCCCACCACGTCGAACTTTTCCCGCACGGACTGCGGCATGGACTCGCTGATCGTGAGCGCCGCCTCCACGCCGGACTCGCCAGGGCCGCCGGGGTTCAGGACGAGCGACCCGATCTTCTGGCCCGTCGCGGGGATGCGGACCATCGCGATCCGCGCGACGTCGCCGTCGGGCTTGGCGTAGTCGACGGGCACGGAGAGCAAACCGCATTCGGCGCCATCCGGAATCTTTGCGTCAGGGGACGTGGGATTGCACTTCGTCCACTGCACGGGGGATCCCGGCCGCGGAGCACCCATGACTGCACGCCCGTCGACCAACGTGCTGCAGCCAGCGACCAGCAACACCATCATGGCGGCCGCGAGGACCCCGCGTCTGAGGCTCATGGCTGACCATGGTGCCATGACCTGACATATGCGCAGACCAGGGGCGCTAGCGGGTGGCGTCCACCAACTCGTCGAGCGCGACGCGGAAGTCGTCGGCCATGTCCCACAGGTCGGGCAGCAGTTCGGGGCAGGAGATCAGTCCGACGTCGAGCGTTCCGTTCAGCGACATTACGGTGATGTTGAGCCCCGAGCCGTGGAAGATCGGGCCGAGCGGATACATCGCCTTGACCTCGGCGCCGAGGAAGTACAGCGGGATCTGCGGTCCCGGCACGTTCGAGATGACCAGGTTGTGCACGGGCGCGGCGCTGGTGAGCCGACTCGACGCATAGACGCGCATTGCGACGCCGAACACCGCGGGCGCGGCGAACTGTGACCAGTCTTGTAACAGCGTCGCCCCGATGGCCGCACTGTGTTGCTTGGCAACGGAATTCGCGTCGGCGATGGTCTTGAGCCGCTCGGCCGGGTCCTCGATGTTGGTCCCGAGGCTCGAGAACATGCCCGAAACCTGGTTGCGGCCAGGACGATCCGACTTGTCGTGCACCGAGACCGGAACCATCGCGACGAGGGTGCTGTCGGGAAGTTCGTCGCGGTCGAGCAGAAAGCGCCGCAACACACCGGCCACCAACGCCATCACCACGTCGTTGACCTTGACGCCGAAGTGGTTCTTGACGGTCTTGATGTCCTCGAGGTTCAGCTGCGCGAACGCGACGTTGCGGTGCCCGGTGACCTTTGCGTTGAAGCGCGTTTTCGGGGCGGCGAACGGGGCAGCCATGGACAGCCCGCTGCGCGCCCGCTTGACGGTGTCCACCACCGTCGAAAGCGTGGACGGCACCACGTTGATCAACTTGAGCGGCCGGGTGGCGTACTTGATGGCCCCGCTGACCGCGATCTCCAAGTCCGAGCCACCGCCCACCCCCTCGACCGGATCCGGTGGCGGCGAGTCGGCTTCGGTGGTGCACAGCTGCGACATCAGATTCGCCCCGGTGACACCATCGACGCCTGCGTGGTGAACCTTCGTCATCACCGCCAGCCGACCGCCGTCATGCGCGTCAGTGCCCGCGACGTTCTCGATCACCCACATCTCCCACAGCGGTCGACTGCGGTCCAAGTTCAAGGAGGCGATGTGCCCGCAGATCTCCCCCAACTCGACTCGGCCGCCGGGTGATGGCAGCCCGATGCGGTGCAGATGGCGATCGACGTCGAAGTCCTTGTCCTCCACCCACACCGGGTGGTCGAGGTTGAAGCGGTTGTCACCAAGCTTCTCGCGGAACTCGGGCATCGCCTTGATCCGGAGACTCAGCGCGTCGCGCAACCGATCGAAGCTGTATCCGCCGGGAATGGTCGAGGTGTCGATCTCAAGGATCGAGCAGACGTGTAGCGGCTGTGCAGCGGTTTCGAGGTAGAGAAAGCTGGCGTCGAGTCCGCTGAGCCGTTGCATGGCGCGATCGTAGGCCCGCGATGTAGCGAGGTGTGAGGAAATGCACTTCGGCGAAAGTTCAACTTCGGGGCCGCGAGTGGCAGACTTAGCCTGTCAGACGACCCGGGGACCCGGATGGGCCTCGAGGACGACCCGACCAGATGAGGGACAATGATGTCTGAGCAGACGGTTTACGGTGCTGCCACCGATTCGGTTACGCCCAAGCCGCGGATCAAGGTCCGCACCCACCACTTGCAGAAGTGGAAGGCCGAGGGCCACAAGTGGGCGATGTTGACGGCCTACGACTACTCCACCGCCCGCGTCTTCGATGACGCCGAGATTCCCGTGCTGCTGGTGGGTGATTCAGCGGCCAACGTCGTCTACGGCTATGACACCACGGTGCCGGTGACCATCGACGAGCTCATTCCGTTGGTCCGCGGCGTGGTGCGCGGTGCGCCGCACGCCCTAGTGGTCGCCGACCTCCCGTTCGGCAGCTACGAGGCGGGCCCGCAGCAGGCGCTGGCCACCGCGACGCGGTTCATGAAGGAGACCGGGGCCGCCGCCGTGAAGCTCGAAGGCGGCGAGCGCGTCGCCGAACAGATCGCGGTCCTCACGCAAGCCGGCATCCCGGTGATCGCGCACATCGGCTTCACTCCGCAGAGCGTCAACGGGCTCGGCGGATTCCGGGTGCAGGGCCGCGGTGACGCCGCCGAACAGACCGTTCACGACGCCATCGCCGTCGCCGAGGCGGGCGCGATCGCCGTCGTCCTCGAGATGGTGCCCGCCGAACTCGCCACGCAGATCACCGGCAAGCTGACCATCCCGACCGTCGGCATCGGCGCGGGCGTCCACTGCGACGCGCAGGTGTTGGTCTGGCAGGACATGGCCGGCATGACCTCGGGCAAGACGGCGAAGTTCGTCAAGCGCTTCGGCGCCGTCGGTGACGAGTTGCGCAGGGCCGCAACCGAGTACGCCAACGAGGTGGCCACCGGCGCATTCCCCGCCGAGGAGCACTCCTTCTAGGCGGTCGGCTCAGCCGAACTCCGGCGCCCGCTTGCCAAGGAAGGCCGCGATGCCTTCCTGTCCGTCGGCGGATCGTGCGCAGTCGGCGATGTAGCGACCCTCTAGCTCCATCTGCTCTTCGATGCCGGCGCGGTAGGTGCCGAGCAGCAGCCGCTTGACCGCGGAGTTCGACGTCCGCGAGGTGCTCGCCATCTCCTTGGCGAGCGCTTCGGTCCGGCCCGCGAGGTCGGCGTCGGGCACCACCTCGGTGACCAGTCCCCAGTCCAGCGCTTCGGCGGCGGTCAGCGTCCGGTTGGTGAGCATCAGCTGCTGGGTGCGGCGAATCCCGATGAGCCGGGGCAGGAAGTACGACGAGCTCCCGTCGGGGCTGAGCCCGGCCTTCGTGTAGGCCATCGTGAACTTGGCCGACTCGGCGGACAACACCAGGTCACCGGTGACGGCGAGGCTGAAGCCCGCGCCCGCCGCGGTGCCGTTCACGGCGGTGATCACGACGGCGTCCATGCGGGCGAACGTCGACAGCGCGCGGTGCAGATCGTCGGCGATGCCCTTGACGAAGGTGCCCGCGTCGGGGGCCGCGGCCATGGCCTTGAGGTCGCCGCCCGCGCAGAAGAATCGGCCCGCGCCGGTGATGGTGACCACCTTCGTCGCGGCGACGTCGCACAGTGCTGCCGCGACCGCGAGCTCGCGCGTGAGCGTGTCGTTCATTCCGTTCGCGGCGTCGGGCCGGTTGAGCACGATGCTGGTGACGGGTCCGGACTGGGCGAACGTCAACGTCTCGAAATCGGTCATGGCGCAAACGGTATCGCAGGCCGAGTTACGTCATCACACCGATCTGTAAGGCCAGCCGCTTGGCGGTCGCTTCGCGCAGCGCGGCGAAGTCGCCGCGGAAGCCCAGCGTGCGCAGCGCGCCCTCGGCGATGACCGACGGCTGCTCGGGCGGGCACTCGCCGTCGTCGGACCGGCGGTTGATCACCGACTCCGTGAGCCGGAACGGCAGGTCGACGGCATCCGGCGGACCATCGCACTCGGCGATCACCTCGGTGGCGAGCCGTCGGTAGCGGTCGCGCAGTTCGGCGCGGTCCAGCCGGAACTGTTCGAAGCGCTCGACGCGCAGTTCGGGCAGCAGGTACAGCGCGCCGAGGTTCCAGGTGCTGCGGCACAGCTGGGCGACGTCGGCGACGACGAGGGCGTGCAGCCGGCCGGTCGCAGCGCCGCCCTCCCCGAGCAGCTTGGCGGCCAGTCGGAGCGGCTCGTCGACGGTGCCCGCGAGGAGGGCCTCGAGGATGTCGTCCTTGGTGGCGAAGTGGTGGTAGAGCGAGGCCTGGCGCACTCCGACCGCGTCGGCGATGCGGCGCGTCGAGGTATTGGCGTAGCCGTGGGTGGTGAAGAGTTCGGCGGCGGCGTCGAGGATCTCTTCGCGGGCGGTCTTGCCCGGGCGCCGGGAGCGCTCCAGTCTCGGGCGCCCGCGGCCGTCGGTGTGCATGGGGTCATTGTGACACCGGCCGCTCGCCGTGCACGATTACCTGTCATTTGATAGAAATAGGTCAACGTACCGGTAACTCTCGCGATACCAGGCCGGAACGCCAACCTGAAAACCTTTCATCTGACAGTTATGAGGAGGCCAGACATGTCGAGCACTAACTCGACCGACGGCGCCCGGTCGCACGCCCGCGCGCAGGCCACGACGGTGCAGATGCGCGTGCCCGCGACACCGGCCGACGCCACGGGGCTCACCTGGGCGGAGGTGGTTCCGGCGGGTTCGTACGCCACCAAGGTGCTCGGTCGCGGCACCCGGCTTCGCCTGGCCGACCCGGACGGCGGAGCGTGCGCGCACCTGTTGTTGTTCCGCGCCGACGCCTCGTGGGAGCGGCTCAACGTCGCCGACACCATGAAGGTGCCGTGGCAGGCCTATCTCGGCGTGGGACATCCGCTGCTGTCCGACCAAGGCCGGGTGCTCGCCACCGTGGTCGACGACACGTCGAGTCACCACGACGCGCTGTGCGGCATGACCGCCGCGGCCCGGGCGCAGATGCTGCTCGGAGTTCACAAGCACGGCATGGACATTCGCGACGTCGCACCGTCGGTGTCGTTGTTGAAGGGCGTCCGGGTGGGCGACGACGGCGCGCTTGGCTTCACGGGCGGGGCGGGCCCCGGCGCCACCGTGGACCTGCTGCTGCACCTCCCCCTGATTGTCGTCGTGGTCAATGCGGCGCATCCGCTCGACCCCGACCCCGCCGTCACTGACCTCGACGTCGTGGGGTGGCAGGCCGGCGCCGAACTGACAGAACCGGTCACCACCGATCCCGAATACCTGCGCGCCCTGTTCAACACCGAAAGCACTTGGGCCGCAGCACGAAACAGCGAGGCGGCGAAATGACGGCCAGCACCGTGGTACTCGACGACGTGGTTGGGGCCTGTGCCCCGTGGTCGACCGTCGTCGCCGCGGGCAGTCAGTTGCAGATCATCGACCTGCACGGCAACCAGGCCGTCGACACGCTCTTCTACGGGTTCGCCGACGGCCGCCCCGACCCCGCGTTGCGCTACAGCGCGCAAGCAACCGTTGCCGCACAACGCAACATCTTCCTGACCACCGGCTCGGTGCTGCGTGCCACCGACGGCACCGCCCTGATGACGATCGTGTCCGACGAGGTGGGCAATCACGACACCATCGCGGGCGCCTGTTCCAAGGAATCCAACACGTTGCGTTACGGGCACCACACCGTGCACCAGCACGCGTGCGCGGAGAACTTCCTCGCCGAGGCCACGAAATGGGGTATGGGCAAACGCGACATCGTCTCCAACGTCAACTTCTTCATGAACGTGCCCGTCGAGGCCGACGGCACGCTCGGCATCGTCGACGGACTGTCCGCGCCTGGCAAGTCGCTGACCCTGCGGGCCGAGGTCGACACGCTGGTGCTGGTGTCGAACTGCCCGCAGATCAACAACCCCTGCAACGGATTCGACCCCACCCCGGTGCGGATGGTGATGACGGGCGCATGAGCACCATCGAGGTGGTTCGGCCCGGAATGCTGACCACCGTCCAGGATTGGCCGGGCCGAGTCGGCTTCTGGCACATCGGCGTTCCGCCGTCCGGTCCCATGGACGACTTGAGCTTCCGCATCGGCAACCGGGTACTCGGCAATGCCGAGGGCGTCGCCGGGCTCGAATGCACGCGGGGCGGGCCCGGGCTCCGCTTCCCCGATGGGGCGCGGGTGTGCGTGACCGGCGCTCCCGTCGATGTGACGGTCGACGGCGTCGCGGTCCCGCAGTGGCAGTCCGTCAACGTCCCCGCCGGGGCTGTGCTGGACGTCGGCATGCTCACCGGCCCTGGGATGCGGTGCTACGTCCTGGTGGCGGGCGGACTCGTCGAGCCCGAATACCTCGGCAGCACTGCGACGTTCACGCTGGGCACCTTCGGCGGCCACGGGGGCCGCCCGCTTCGCGAGAGCGACGTGTTGACGGTGGGCACCGACCCCGGCCCCCACGAGTTGTGGCCGGACCGGGCCGCAAGGGCCGCGATCGACGAGCAACCGAGCATCGGGCACCGCTGGGAGATCGCCGTCACCGAGGGCCCGCACGGCGCTCCCGAGTTCTTCACCCGCGACGACATCGACACGATCGTCGGCACCGATTACGTCGTCCACTTCAATTCCGACCGCACCGGCGTGCGCTTGGCTGGGCCGAAGCCGCAATGGGCCCGCACCGATGGCGGCGAGGCCGGGCTTCATCCCTCCAACATTCACGACAACGCGTACTGCGTTGGTGCGCTGGACTTCACGGGCGACACGCCCATTCTGCTCGGCCCCGACGGGCCCAGCCTCGGCGGCTTCGTGTGCCCGGTCACGGTCGTCGGCGGCGACCGCTGGAAGCTCGGCCAGATGGCGCCGGGCGACGCGGTGCGCTTCGTGCCGGTACGCGCCGATCGGGCGCCGTCGATGCGCACCATCGACGTCGACAGGCGGGCGTCGTTCCCGTCGGTCATCTCGACGTCGGGCGACGGGGACGACGGCGTCCTCACGGCGTTCACCGCCGCCGACGGCACTGCCGTGACGCTGCGCCGGGCCGGTGACGGTGGCGTCCTCGTCGAGTACGGGCCGATGATGCTCGACCTCGCGATGCGGGCGCGGGTACACGTGCTGCACCAGCACCTGGTGGCCCGCGACGTGCCGGGGCTCACCGAGCTCACCCCCGGCGTGCGCTCGCTGCAGGTCCAGTTCGACCCCGCCGTGCTGCCCATGTCCGAGGTCGTCGAACTGGTGGCGCGCGTCGACGACGAATTGCCCGCCACCGGCGACCTCGTCGTGCCGAGCCGCACGGTCCGGCTACCCCTGTCGTGGGACGACCCGGCCACCCACGAAGCCATCCAGCGCTACGTGCACGGCGTGCGGTCCGACGCACCGTGGTGCCCGGACAACATCGAGTTCATCCGGCGCGTCAACGGACTCGACGACGCCGGTCAGGTCCACGACGTCGTCTTCGACGCGCAGTACCTGGTGCTCGGCCTCGGCGACGTGTATCTCGGTGCGCCCGTTGCCACTCCCCTGGATCCACGGCACCGGCTGGTGACGACGAAGTACAACCCGGCCCGGACGTGGACGCCGGAGAACGCCGTCGGCATCGGCGGCGCCTATCTGTGCATCTACGGCATGGAGGGCCCGGGCGGCTACCAGTTCGTCGGCCGGACCACGCAGGTGTGGAATCATTGCCACCCCAATGACGCCCGGTCCTTCGAGCCTGGAACACCTTGGCTACTGCGGTATTTCGACCGGATCAGCTTCTACCCAGTAAGTGCCGAGGAACTGCTGCACCTGCGCGCCGAGATGGCGGCCGGGCGCGGCGACGTCGACATCGCGGCGGGCGAGTTCGCCCTGGCCGGATACCGCGACTTCCTCTCGGCCAACGAGCAGAGCATCGACGCGTTCCGCGAGCAGCAGAGCGCCGCGTTCGCGGCAGAGCGGCAGGCCTGGCAGCTGGCGGGCGAGTTCCGCCGCGCGAGCTGAAGCCACGCCGAGGTCGGCTGTTCACCTGGATGTGGCAACCTGTTCACGAATTTCGGCCACTGTGAACACCCGACTGAAGGCGAAGATGGCATCTGAGAAGCGCAAACCGTCGCGTCACACGGAGGTCGAACGCAAGTTCGCAGTGGTCGAGACCACCGTGTCGCCCTCGTTCGAGGGTCTTTCGTCGGTTGCCAGAATCGAGCGTTCGCCCGTGCAACGCCTCGACGCCGTTTACTTCGACACCCCGGAACACGCCTTGGCCGCCCACCGCGTGACGTTGCGTCGCCGGACGGGTGGCCCTGATGCCGGCTGGCACCTGAAGCTGCCAGCCGGACCCGACGCGAGGACCGAAGTGCGGTTACCCCTCGGCGACGGGGACGTCGAAGCGGTGCCCGCCGAGCTCAAGGACGTCGTACTCGCGATCGTCCGCGACCGGCCCCTGCATCCGGTCGCGCGGATCGAGACGACCCGCACCGTCGACGTACTCCATGGGGTGTCCGGATCCGCACTGGCGGAGTTCTGCGACGACCAGGTCACCGCGTCGGCCGGCTCCGAAGGCGAGCGGCAGACCTGGCGGGAGTGGGAACTCGAGCTCGTCGAGGGTGTCGATCCCGACGCGGGCGCGGAGCTGCTGGATCGGTTGGCCAACCGACTCTTCGACGCGGGCGCCGAGCCCGCGGGACACGGTTCGAAGTTGGCGCGCGTGCTGTCCGCCGCCCGCGGTGACGCACCGGACTCGCCGCCCTTCGAGTCGACGGACCCGGTACACCGCGCCGTCGCAGAGCAGGTCGACGAACTCCTGGTCTGGGACCGCGCGGTCCGCGCCGACGCGTGGGACTCGGTCCACCAGATGCGGGTCGTGACGCGCAAGATCCGAAGTCTGCTGCGCGCCTCCGAGGAATCGTTCGGCATCTCCGACGAGGCCTGGGTGCTCGAGGAGCTGCGGCTCCTGGCCGGAATTCTCGGGGTGGCCCGAGACGCAGAGGTGCTGGCCGAACGCTATGAGCGCGGGCTCGACGATCTGCCCGCCGACCTCGTGCGGGGCCCGGTGCGGGAGCGGCTCGTCGACGGAGCGAAGCACCGCTACCAGGCCGGGTTGCGCCGATCGCTGACGGCGATGCGCTCCGAGCGCTACTTCCGGTTGCTCGACGCCCTCGAGGCGTTGGTCGCCGCCGAGCCCGTGACGTCGGCGGCCGGTGAGGAAGCCGCACCCGTCACCGTCGACTCGGCGTTCCGGAAGGTCCGCAAGGCGACGAAACGCGCTCGAGCGGCCGCCGCCGACGACGCCGTGTCCGCCCACGACAGCGACGTGGCCCTGCACGAGATTCGCAAGCGGGCCAAGCAACTTCGCTATACCGCCGCAGCGCTTGGCGTGGAGAAGGTCGCCGACCGCGCCAAGGCGATCCAGTCACTCCTCGGCGACCATCAGGACAGCGTCGTCAGCCGCATCCACTTGTTGCAGGAGGCGGCGGTGGCCCACGGTGCCGGCGAGGACACGTTCACCTACGGCGTGCTGTTCCAGCAGGAGGCCTACCTGGCCAGCCGCTCCGAGGAGCAACTCGACGACGCGCTCAAGCAACTCAGGAAGGCCGTGCGCGACGGACAGTAAGGGTGGCGGGCGGACGAGTTGGCCTTTAAGCCGGATTCTGTTCCTCGCCACCATGACTGGCGACGAAGCGGCGACCATCCATCTGGACACACCGTTGCCGGGTGCCTCGAGCGGCCTACCCGCAGGCTCGGGCGAGCAGCCCTCGAACGCCTGCGCGGCCGCAACCAGGTTGCGGCCTTCTTGGCCTTGCTTCGGGTGGGGTTTGCCTAGCCACTCCGGTCACCCGGAGTGCTGGTGCGCTCTTACCGCACCGTTTCACCCTTACCACCCAGTGGGTGGCGGTCTGTTCTCTGTGGCACTGTCCCGCGAGTCACCTCGGATTGCCGTTAGCAATCACCCTGCTCTGTGAAGTCCGGACTTTCCTCGAACACCGAGAAATCCCGATGCCCGCGGCCGCCCGGCCAACTCGTCCGCGCTGATCACCGTACTCTGATCACCATGGCTCAGGTGCCACCGGCACGGTATTTGCTCCGGGCGAAGGACCTGGTCGACGCCCGATACGCCGAACCGATCACGGTCGACGACCTGGCCGCGGCAGCCGGCTTGTCCCGCGCCCACTTCTCCCGGATGTTCACCCGGACGTTCGGGGAATCGCCGCGGGCGTACCTCCAGACCCGACGGCTGGAGCGGGCGGCGGCCCTGCTGCGGTACACCGACCGCTCGGTCGCGGACATCTGCGTGATGGTCGGTTTGCAGAGCGTCGGGTCGTTCACGACGAGCTTCGCCCGGGTGTACGGGAAGCCTCCCGCGGCGTACCGGGCCAGCATGCCGCCCGCCGCATCCCGGGCGCGGGTGCCGAGTTGCATCCTTCTGCGTGACACGCGACCGCCCGCCGACAGCCGCGTCAAGACAGCACACCGGGAGAAGACGGGTGGCGGCGGCCGACCGTAGCGTCGGGCCCGTGATGAAAATTGGAAGCACCCACTTGTGGGTTCATGATCAAGAAGTCGCGCTGAAGTTCTGGACCGAACAGGTCGGCATGGAGGTGCGCGAGGACGTGTCGTTCCCCGAGGAGATGGGCGCCTTCCGGTGGCTCACCGTCGGGCCGCCCGGGCAGGACGACGTCAGCATCGTGTTGATGGCGGTTCCCGGCGAACCCTTGATGGACGAGGACACCCGCAAGCAGGTGCTCGACCTCACCGCAAAGGGGTTCGCGGGCACCGTGTTCCTCATTACCGACGACGTTCAAGCCACCTACGAGGAACTGACCTCGCGCGGCGTCGAGTACAACGAGCCACCCAACCAGATGCCGTACGGCATCGACTCCGGATTCCGGGATCCGTCGGGCAACAGCGTGCGATTGACGCAGCTAAACCCCTAGAAGTGCTCGGTTGACCGCGCTGCCGAAGGTACGGTTGTTGCACCTAAACGCCGAGGAAGGCCGCGAACAACCGTACTTTCGGCGGGCTCATTTCCTGCGGCGCAGAACCATCAGATTGTCGCGCCAGGTGAACGGCTGACCGTCCGGGTCGGTCCCGGCCCTGTCGACGACCTCGACGCGGGCTCGGTCCCATTCCGCGGCAGGCAGATCCAACTCGGACAGCACCTCCTCGGGGCTGGGGAACGGGTGGTCGTGCGGCACCTTCTTCGAGAACGGCGGGGGCGCGGCGTGGTCGACGATGACGAGCAGCCCGCCAGGTGCCACCGCGCTCGCCGCATTGCGCAGGATCTGGGGCCGCTCCAGCCGGACGGTGGAGTGCAGGAACTGCGCCGAGGCCAGGTCGAAGCTACCTGCGGGAAAGCTGTCCGACAGGTCGTGCTGCTGAAAGTCGATGCGGTCCGACACACCTCGCGCCCGGGCTTCCGCACCTGCGCGTTCCAGCGCGGTCTCGGAGACGTCGACGGCGACCACGTGCCAGCCCCGCTCCGCAAGCCAGACGGCGTCACCACCCTCGCCGCAGCCAAGATCGAGGGCACGGCCAGGCGGCAGCTCACCAACCACCGAGGCCAACTGCACGTTGACGCGTCCGCTCCAGATCCGGTCGCGCTCGCCGTAGTGCTCTTCCCAGTGTTGCTGTATGTCGCTCATGACCTCACCTTGCCCGGCCACTCGCAGAGTGCCAAGCTGGTTTGCCATGCAGGCAAACACGGAGAAGACCGACGACGTCGACCTGCGCGTGCGGCGCAGGCTGCGGGAGTTGCGCACACAGCGCGGGTTGACGCTCGAGGAGGTCGCCACCCGCGCCGACATCGACGTGTCGACGCTGAGCCGGCTCGAATCCGGCAAGCGGCGACTGGCGCTCGATCACCTACCCCGGCTCGCCTCGGCGCTGTCGGTCAGCACTGACGAACTGCTGCGCGCACCCGAGGCCGACGACCCGCGGGTGCGCGGCAGCTCGCGCACCGCCAACGGCGTGACCTTCTGGCCGCTGACTCGCGGCGGGCCCGCAGGAGGGCTACACGCCTTCAAGATCCGGGTCAGTGCACGGCGCCGCACGCCGCCCGACGTACTGCCCGTGCACGACGGCCAGGATTGGTTCTACGTCCTGTCGGGCCGGCTGCGACTGATACTCGGCGAACGCGACTTCATCATCAAACCCGGTGAGGCGGTGGAGTTCTCGACGTGGACCCCGCACTGGTTCGGCACGATCGACGGACCCGTCGAGGGCATTGCCCTGCTCGGCCCGCACGGCGAACGTCTGCACGTCCACAGCTGACTACAAATACGCCGTCTGGTTCACCAGCCGCACCGACGACGGACCGTCGGGGTAGAACTCGGCGATCGACAGCGACGCCAGGTCGAGATGCAGGCGGTAGAGGATGCTCTCGCCGGCGTCCAACGCGAGCCGCAGCACCGTCTTGATCGGTGTCACGTGGGACACCACCAGCACGGTCGCGTCGCCGTACTCGGCGATGATCCGGTTGCGCGCGCGCCGGACCCGCTGTGCCACGGTGTCGAAGCTCTCGCCGTCGGGCGGCGCCAGGCTGGTGTCGCGCAGCCACCGGGTGTGCAACTCCGGATCGCGTTGGGCGGCTTCGGTGAACGTCAGCCCCTCCCACGCCCCGAAGTCCGTCTCGATCAGGTCCTCGTCGACGATGACGTCGAGGCCAAGCTCCTTGGCCGCGGCCGTCGCCGTGTCATGGGCGCGCTGCAACGGCGAGCTGAGCACCGCCGTGATGCCGCCACGGTCGGCCAGATACTGTGCCGCCGCATCGGCCTGACGGCGGCCGAGTTCGGTCAGCGGCGGGTTGCCCCGACCCGAGTAGCGGCGCTGCACCGACAACTCCGTCTGACCGTGACGGAGCAAGAAGAGTCGCGTCGGCGCGCCGCGCGCACCGGACCAACCCGCTGGGGAGTTCGGCGTCGCAACGGTTTTCGCGTCCTCGGACTCGGTCGCCTGCGAAGCGGCGGCGTCCATGGCCTCGTTGGCCAGCCGGTCGGCGTGAGCGTTCTTGGCGCGCGGCATCCACGCGTAACTGATCCGCTCGAACTCGCGGGCCAGTTCCTTGGCGCGCTGGTTCAGCGGGACCAGATCGGGATGCTTGACGCGCCAGCGCCCAACCATTTGTTCGACCACCAGCTTGGAATCCATCGAGACGGCCACCTCGGAGGCGCCGACGTCGGCCGCCGCCTCGAGTCCCGCGATGAGCCCGCGATATTCGGCGACGTTGTTGGTAGCGGTACCGATCGCCTGCTTCCGTTCGGACAGCACCTGCTCACGGTCGGCGGAGAACACCACCGCGCCGTAGCCAGCGGGGCCCGGATTCCCGCGCGAGCCGCCGTCCGCCTCCACGATGACCTTCACAGCCCGGACTCCTTGGTCCGCAAGAGGATCGCCCCGCATTCGGGACAACGCAGCACCTCGTCCTCGGGGGCCGCGGAGATCCGCGCCATTTCGCCCTTGTCGATCTCGATGCGGCACGCTCCGCACCGCCGCGCCTGCAGCAGCCCCGCTCCCGCGCCACCTCGGGCGCGTTGGCGTTCGTACATTGCCAGCAGGTCGGCGTCGAGACTCCCGACCAGCTGGTCGCGCCGGGACACGCCGCGGTGCTTGGCCTGTTCGAGTTCGACCAGTGCTCCGTCGCGGGTGGCCTGCGCGGCGGACATGTCACTCTGCAGTTCGTCGATGCGACTCAACTGCGCCGCCTGCTCGCCCTGCAGCTGCTCACGGCGTTCCATGATCTCCAGCAGGGAGTCCTCCAGGCTGGCCTGGCGGCGCTCCAACGTCTCCAACTCATGCTGCAGTTCGACGAGCTGCTTGGAATCCGTGGTTCCCCCGGCGAGCAGCGTGCGGTCGCGGTCCTCCCGCTGACGGACGCCGTCGACCTCGCCTTCGAACTTGGCGACCTGACCGTCGAGGTCCTCGAGCGCGATGCTCAATATCGCCAACCGGTCGTTGGCCTCGCGGTGTTCGGCCTGCACCGCGTCGAAGCGCTCCTGCTCGGCCAGGTGCCCGGCGCGGTGTGCCAAGCGGGCGAGCTCGGCGTCGACGGACGCGAGCTCCAGTAATGAAAGTTGTTGAATGACTTCAGCCTTCATACGTCTCTTTCGATGTTCCAAGGGTCAGTGCGCACCGCACTGACGTGTACCGGCAACGAGTCGCCGAAGTGCCGAGCCAACAGTTGCGCGGCTTGCCCGCACCACGGTTGCTCGCTGGCCCAATGCGCGACGTCGACGAGGGCGACGTCGCTGCCGCGCCGGAACTCGTCGGCCGGGTGGTGACGCAGATCGGCGGTGACGTACGCCTGCACGTCCGCCCCCGATACCGCGTCCAGCAGTGAGTCCCCCGCTCCCCCGCATACCGCGACCCGCGACACCTCCGCGTCGGGATCGCCCGCCGCACGCACCCCCCACGAGGTCGCAGGCAACCCGCGCGCGACGCGGGAGACGAACGCCGACAACGGTTCCGGAGCCGACAACGAACACACCCGGCCGATGCCGACACCGGCAGGCATCGGAGCCAGCGCGAAGACGTCGAAGGCGGGCTCCTCGTAGGGGTGCGCCGCACGCATCGCCTCGAGCACCGCGGGTCTGCGCCCAGCTGGCGCGATGACCTCGACGCGCTGCTCCGGCACCCGTTCGATCGCGCCGACCGTGCCGATGGCGGGCGCCGCGCCCTCGTGCGGCAGGAACTGCCCGGTGCCGCCGACGGACCAGCTGCAGTGCGAGTAGTCGCCGATGTGCCCGGCACCGGCCGCGAAAAGCGCGTCCCGCACGGCGTCGGCAGCATCGGCGGGAACGAACACCACCCACTTGTCGAGGCCGGGCCCGCTGGGCACCGGGGCGAGCACGGCATCGACCGTCAGCCCGAGCGCCTCGGCCAGCGCGTCGGACACCCCGGGCGACGCCGAGTCGGCGTTGGTGTGGGCCGTGAACAGTGCGCTGCCGCCACGGATCAGCCGGTGCAGCAGCGCGCCCTTTGCGGTGTCCGCCGAGACGGAGTCGACGCCGCGCAAGAGCAGCGGATGGTGCGCGAGCAGCAGGCCCCCGTCGGGTACGTCGGCGACGACGGCAGCCGTGGCGTCCACCGCGACGGTGACCGACGAGACCTGCTCCGTCGGGTCGCCGCATACCAGGCCGACCGAGTCCCAGTCCGCGGCGAGCTGCGGCGGATAGGCCGCCTCGAGCACGTCGATGACGTCGGCTAGCCGCGCGCTCACCGCAGCACCTCCGCGATGGCCTCGACCAGCAGCGGCCACTCGGGCCGCACCGCCACCCGCAGGTACTGCCCGTCGAGCCCGACGAACGTGTCGCACCGTCGCACCGCAATGCCGTTGGCCTCCAAGTGCTTACGCACCAGCACGGCGTCGGACACGGTGAACAGCACGTAGGGCGCGCAGCCGTCGACGACGTCGGCGCCCGCGGCGGTCAGGCCCGCCACCAGTTCCGCGCGGAGCACCGCAAGCGCACGGGCACCGGCAGCGGCCTCCTCGACCGCCTCC
Organism: Mycobacterium sp. RTGN6; assembly: GCF_033804605.1. Classification (NCBI taxonomy): domain Bacteria; kingdom Bacillati; phylum Actinomycetota; class Actinomycetes; order Mycobacteriales; family Mycobacteriaceae; genus Mycobacterium; species Mycobacterium sp. RTGN6. The sequence goes on along the minus strand of NZ_JAPZKZ010000001.1, from coordinate 253,539 downwards.
GGCGCGCAGCACGCGGCGATCGCCTCGATCTGCAGGGTGCCCACCGGCCAGTGCGGCCGGGCCGCGGTCAGGCGGGCCAACACCTCCGGCGAGCCCAGCGCGTAGCCGGCTCTCAGCCCGGCCAGCGACCATGTCTTGGTGAGGCTGCGCAGTACGAGGACGTCGGGTAGTGAGTGGCCGGTCAACGTCTGCGCTTCCCCAGGGACGGCGTCGGCGAACGCCTCGTCGACGACGATGATCCGGCCCGGCCTGCGCAGCGCGAGGATGTCGTCGCGGGCGTGCAGCACCGACGTCGGGTTGGTCGGGTTGCCCACCACGACCAGGTCGGCGTCCTCGGGTACGACGGCGTCAGCCAGCCGGAAGGGCGGGTCCAGCACGACGTGGTGAATCGGGATGCCGGCCTCGGCGAGCGCGACCTCCGGCTCGGTGAACGACGGCGCGAGCAGCGCGGCCAGCCGGGGCCGCAACTGCGGCAGCATCGCGAACCCCTCCGCGCCTCCGGCCAGCAGCGCGACCTCGTCGGGGTCGCGGCCGTGCCTGCTCGCGACGGCCGCCGTGGCGCGCGCGACGTCCGCGGCGCTCGGATAGTGACCGAGGTCGCTCAAGCGGGCGGCGAGCCGGTCGGTCAGCCACGTCGGCGGGCGTTCCGAGCGCACGTTGACGGCGAAGTCCAGCATGGCGGGCGTGGCGGCCTCGTCGCCGTGATAGCGCGCACCTGCCCGCCGCCTGAGACTCGCCACTACATGACAGTAGACAATGGACGCGTGAGCCCGGAGCTAGTGATCTTCGACCTGGACGGCACGCTGACCGATTCTGCCGACGGAATCGTCTCCAGCTTCCGTCACGCGCTCGGCGAGATCGGGGCCGACGTGCCCGAGGGCGACCTCGCCAACCGCGTCGTCGGGCCGCCGATGCACCACACGTTGAGCATGATGGGGCTCGGCGAACGGGCCGACGAGGCCATTGCTGCCTACCGCGCCGACTACGTCAGCCGGGGCTGGGCGATGAACAGCGTCTTCGACGGAATCCCCGACCTGCTGGCCGACCTTCAGGCGGCGGGCGTGCGGCTCGCGGTGGCCACCTCCAAGGCCGAGCCCACCGCGCGGCGGATCATCGAACACTTTGGGCTCGACCACCACTTCGAGGTGGTCGCCGGGGCCACGCTGGACGGCGTACGGGCGTCCAAGGCCGACGTCATGGCGCATGCGCTGGACCAATTGCAGCCGCTGCCCGAGCGGGTGCTGATGGTCGGCGACCGTTCGCACGACGTCGAGGGTGCCTCGGCGCACGGCATCGACACCGTCGTCGTCCAGTGGGGTTACGGCGCAGACGATTTCACCGGCCCCGACGCGGCCGAGCCACTGGCGCACGTGGCGACCGTCGCGGAGCTGCGCGAGGTGCTCGGTGTCTGACCTCCTGCACGTCACGTTCGTGTGCTCCGGCAACATCTGCCGGTCGCCAATGGCCGAGAAGATGTTCGCCCACCAGCTGGACGAGCGCGGCCTGAGCGGCGTGGTGCGCGTCTCCAGCGCGGGCACCGGCGGATGGCACGCAGGAGATCCCGCCGACCGCCGGGCCAGCCAGGTGCTCAGCGGCCACGGCTACCCGTCCCAACATCGCGCTGCGCAGGTCGACGACGACCACCTGGCCGCCGACCTCATCATCGCCATGGGCCGCAACCACGTCCGGATGCTGCGTGACCTGGGGGCGCCGTCCGAGCGGGTCCGGATGCTGCGCTCGTTCGACCCCCGCTCCGGCGCGCACGCCCTCGACGTCGAGGACCCCTATTACGGGACCACCGACGACTTCGAGGAAGTGTTCACCGTCATCGAAGCGTCGCTGCCTGGGTTGCACGACTGGGTAGCCGACCAACTCACCGACCGCGGTGTCGCCAGCTGATGCGCCGCTTCGCGTTCCTGCTCAAGCCGCAGTGGCTTGCGCTGTACGTCGTCGTGATCGCGTTCGCCTACCTATGCTTCACGGTGCTGGCGCCGTGGCAGCTCGGCAAGAACACCAAGACGAGCCGCGAGAACACCCAGATCTCGAACTCGCTGACCGCCGAACCCGTTCCGGTGACGACGTTTCTGCCGCAACAGGATTCGTCGGCGCCCGACGGGCAGTGGCGACGGGTGACCGCCACCGGGCGGTACCGCCCAGAAGCCCAGGTGCTCGCCCGGCTGCGGGTGGTCGACGGCGCCCCGGCCTACGAGGTGCTGGTGCCGTTCGCCGTCGACGGCGGCCCGACGGTGCTCGTCGACCGCGGATACGTCAAGCCCACCCAAGGGACAGCGGTGCCGGAGTTCGGACCTGCGCCGACGGGGACCGTCGCCATCACCGCGCGGCTGCGCGACTCCGAGCCCATGCCAGTGGGAAAGGACCCGATGCGCGAGGACGGCGTGCAGCAGGTCTACGCGATCAACACCGGGCAGATCGCCCAAGTGACCGGCGTCCCGCTCGCGGGCTCGTATCTGCAACTGGTCGCCGATCAGCCCGGTGGGCTGGGGGTGATCGGCCTGCCGCACCTCGACGCGGGCCCGTTCCTGTCCTACGGCATCCAGTGGATCGCGTTCGGCATCATCGCCCCGATCGGCGTCGGCTACTTCGTGGTGGCCGAGGTCAAGGCGCGACGGCGCGAACGGGCCGCCTCCGATGCGCAGGCAGCCTCGTCGGCGCCACCTACGACCGAGGACCGGATCGCCGACCGGTACGGCAAGCGGCGCTGACCACCACGGCGACGACGCCCGCCGTCAGCTGAACCGCCCGCGACAACCGCACGGACCGCGTCAGGTCGCTCACCTCGGGGGTGCGCCCGTCGCCGAGCGTGGGCCGCAGTTCGGTGCGGTGCGCATACTGCGTTGGCCCACCCAGCCGAACGGCCAGCGCGCCTGCGAACGCCGCCTCCGCGACGCCCGCATTGGGACTGGGGTGCTTGGCGGCGTCGCGGCGCCAAGCGGTCAGTGCCGAGGACGGCGAGCCACCGACGACGGGTGCGCAGGCGGCCGTCAGCAGCCCCGCGAGCCGGGCGGGCAGGTAGTTGGCCACGTCGTCGAATCTTGCGGCGCCCCAGCCAAATTGCTCGTAGCGCGGCGAGTGGTGACCGATCATCGCGTCGAGCGTGTTGGCGCCGCGGTAGACCAGCAGCCCCGGCACCCCACCCAGTGCGCCCCACCACAGGGGGGCCACCTGAGCGTCGGACGTGTTCTCGGCGACCGACTCCAACGCGGCCCTGGTCAGTCCTGCGGCGTCGAGGGCGGCCGGGTTGCGCCCGCATAGCGATGGCAGCAGCCCCCGCGCGCCCGCGATGTCGTCGGCGTCGAGGAGGCGCGCCATGCGCTCGCCGGTGCGCGCCAACGAGGTGCCGCCAAGCGCGACGAACGTGGTGGCCGCGGTGACCGCCGCCGTGGCGGCGGCGCCACGCCGGGCGGCTACCCGCTCGGCGCCGATGCCCAGCGCGGCCAGGCCCGCGAGCAGCACTGCGGTGTGCGCGACGCCCGCGCATCTCGAGTCGGAGTAGGTCACCCGCTCCAGGGCCGCCGCGCCACGTCCGAACAGGGCGACGGGGTGTCCGCGGCGCGGATCGCCCAGCACGCGATCGGCCAGCCAGCCCAACGCGAGCCCTGCTGCCCGGCCTCGACTCGTCGGCCCAAACACCCCGGCAGCGTCTCACGAGGTGGTGTACTCACCTCCATGAGGCTGGGGCCACCGCGGCGTCCGACCCGGGTCGTCGACCTGCTCAATCCGGCGGCGGTGCTGCTGCCTGCGGCCAACGTGATCATGCAGCTGGCCACGCCCGGCGTCGGCTACGGGGTGCTGGAGAGCCCGGTCGACAGCGGCAACGTGTACGAGCATCCGTTCAAACGGGCCCGCACCACCGGCACGTACCTCGCCGCTGCCACGATGGGCACGGACGCCGATCGGGCGCTGATCCGCGCCGAGGTGGACAAGGTGCATGCCCTGGTCCGGTCGAAGGAGTCAAGCCCGCTGTCCTACAACGCATTCGACCCCGCGCTGCAGCTGTGGGTGGCCGCATGCCTCTACCGCTACTACGTCGACATGCACGAGTTCCTGTACGGCCCGCTCGACGAGGCGGCCGCCGAAGCCGTCTACCAAGACGCGAGGAAGCTCGGCACGACGCTTCAGGTGCGCGACGAGATGTGGCCATCCGATCGGGCGGCGTTCGACGAGTACTGGAAGCGCTCGCTCGATCGGTTGCGAATCGACCCGCCGGTGCGCCAGCACCTGCACGGCGTCGCAGCGATGGCGTTCCTTCCGCTTCCGCTGCGCATGCTGGCCGGCCGGTTCAACCTGTTCGCGACGACGGGCTTCCTCCCGGCGGAGTTTCGCGAGCACATGCAGCTGGCGTGGACGGCGGGCCAGCAGCGCCGCTTCGAGGTGCTGTTGTCGGGGCTGCGCCTGGCCGATCACGTGATTCCGCGCGACGTCTGGCTATTCGGCTACCAGTTCTACCTGTGGGACATGCGGGCCCGGGCACGCCTCGGCAGGCGGATCGTCTGACCCGCCTGCCGTCGCGTCGAACTCAGCGATTCCCGTCCCGGCGGTGCTCGCCTCGCACGTCGGCTTTGCCGGTCGTGCCTGTCGGACGAACGCGTCTTCGTGTCCGCCAGGTTCACACTGCGACGACGTCCACCAAGTCAGCAAGGCCCTCGAAATCGTCGCGGTTGCGCGTGTAGAGCCGAGCAGAATGGGCGTGCGCAGTCGCCGCGATCAGCAGGTCCATCGATCGTGCGCGTGGATTTCGTCCCGCATCGACGACAGCCGCAGCGACCTGGCCGTAACTCGCTGCGACGGCTTCGTCCAGCGGGAGCGCATCAAAGGTGCGCTGCAGCGCGAGCAGGCGGCGTAGACGCTCAGCGCGTACCGATGTGCGCTTTGCGACCAAAACGCCAAAGTGCAATTCCGCCAGCGTGATAGCGCTGACGGCCAGCTCGCCGTCCAGTGGCTCCACGTCGGTCGCAATGACGACGCTGGTATCGAGAATCGCCCTCACCGTCTCGCCCATGGGTCACGCACCTCATGGTCGATCGTCTGCCGATCGTCGTCCCAGTCGGGATCCGCGGGTCCGGCGAAGACGTCGGCGACGTCGCCCCACTGTCTCCACGCCCGGCGAACTGCGGGCACCAATCGCGCCCCTGGTCGGCCGGCCACCGTGATGGTGATCTCCTCGCCTTCCTCAACGCGGCGAACCAGATCCGACGCGTTCTGACGTAGCTCGCGCAAGCCGACGATTTTCATCTCCTCAGAGTAGCACATGTGCTACCTTGAGGGAGCCGCGGCTTACCGAGGTGTGAGCGCGAACATTCGCATGGTGCGGTCGGTCTTCTCGCGGTAGCCGCCATATACCGAGGCCATGTTGACGAATGCGGTGTAGAGCTCCTCGTATTCGGCGCCCTCGATGGGGGTTGCGACGACCGGAACAACCGTGCTGCCCAAAGTCACGGTGCCGTTGGGGTCTGCCAGAAGGTTGGCTGTCCACGCCGGGTGGGCGGATTGGCCGAAGTTGCTCCCCACGACGACGAGTCGTCCGCTGTCGCGGATGTAGAGCAGCGGGCTGATTCTCGGCTGTCCAGATTTTCGGCCAGTGGTGGTCAGCAAGACGGTGGGTGCGCCGATTGGGCCGAGGATGGTGAAACGGCCGTGGCTGCGCTGCAGTAGCCTTCGGTCCAGCGGGGCGGCCGAACGGATGAGCCAGGAGCCCAATGCCGTTGCGGCAAAAGCGGTCGCTGGCCTGCGTAACAGGTTCCTATCGCTGCCCCATCGCACATCGGGAAACACATCATCGGACATGCACTCCACCTTTCTCGTGGCTGGCGCAGCACCACGCCGAATATGGAAGTGGCTCTTCGGTTTTGGTTGCCTTGGTGTTCATCGCGTGGCTACGAGCATCCGGGCTGGTTCGAGCATCGCCTCGGGTAGGTCCTCCCATTTCACGATCGGGGAGTAGAAGGTTGAGGGCTTGACCTGGGCGGCGGCGATGGCGTCGAAGGCTCCGGGAGTGTTCGCGAAACTGTTGGCGCGCGCGATGCGCACGGTGATGCCTTGAATGAACATGTGAAAAGCGGGAATCGATATGTCGCCCATCACGCCACCGAGGCTTTCGAGGACACCTTCCCCTGCGAGCAAGTTGACGCCCCGGCTGAACCATTCGGCGCTCCCGGATGCCTCGACCGCCAGGTCGAACAGGCCCTCGGACGGGGCCGGCGGTTTGGCCGCGGTCTGCGCGCCGAATTGTTCGGCGAGTGCACGATTGTCGGGATCGGGATCGACGTAGAGCACGTGCTCGGCTCCGTAGGAGATTGCCAAGGCGACCTGGATGAGCCCCGTCACTCCCGGAGCGAGTACGAGCACCCGCTTACGTGCGCCGGCCAGGATGTGGCGGCGGGCCAGTTCGTCGTTGGCTCCAGTGATGTCGCCGACGGTTACGCATTCGAGTGGATCGACCCCGGCGGGGATGCGGTGCAGCATCCCGTCGGCGTAAGGGACGCGCACCAGGTCGTCGAACAGGCCGCCCCAATGTCCGCTCACCGCCGCTCCGTAGGAGGCGCCTTCGGGCATGTTGGCGCAGTGGGCGGTCCATCCGCGCAGACACGGCGCGCACTGCCCGCAGGACAGGTCCGGCGGCACCACCACCAGGTCTCCGACGGCGACGCGGGTGACCGCGTCCCCAATGGCGATGACCTCGGCGACCGCATTGTGCCCGATCGCGAATCCAGGTGGTATCGAGAGCATGCCGCGCACGATCAGCCCGTCAAACGGGCAGCGTCCGGCAATCACGGGCCGCACTAGCGCATCGGTATCGCCTTTCAACACCGGTGCGGGCACTTCACGCCACTCGACCCGGCCGGGCTCGACGAACCAGAGGGACTGCATCGAATCAACCATGGTGAACCACGTTCTCTCTCTATTAGTTGGATGGGTAGTGCTCGGCCGGGCGGCGTCCCTGAATCCAGTGGGACAGCACCTGTTCGTAGAGCCGCTCCCCGAATGGAGTTGCGGCGGGAATGGTTTCGAGGTCCGCGATGTCGCGCGCGTACTGTTCCATCGCGGTTCGTGCGGACCGCTTCGACATCAGCGACATGAATTCGGACTGCTCGAATCGCGCGGCTCGTCGATGAGGTGTCCGGTCGTGGCGATACACCGAGCCCTTGATCGCCCGCACCAGCGCGGCGGGTCTGCTCGAAATCTGTTCGGCCACATCCTGAGCAGCCGCCAGCAGCGCGTCCGGTGTCGTGAGGGTATGGAAGATGCCGAGCCGCACGGCTTCTTCGGCGTCGAGTGGGCGTGCGGTGAGTACGAGTTCGAGCGTGCGGCTCATTCCGAGGTTCGGCAGTAACGATTGGATCCCGCCCGCTCCCGGCATGATGCCGATCGCCACCTCGGGCAAGCCGACCTTGCTCGATTCGGTGATCAGTCTGATATCGCAGGCGAGTGCGAGTTCCAGTCCCCCGCCGAAAGCGGTGCCGTCCACGGCGGCGACGAAAACAATACTGCTGGAACGCATTCGCTCGATGATGGAGTGATACCGCAGCAATGCCATCACGCCCGTGAATTGGCTGCTCCGAAGCACCGCGCGAAGGCCGGGGATCTTGCCGATCGTGGACACGACGCCGAGGGCCATTCGGGCGGTGACCGGATCGATCGAGATTCCCGATGCCGGCGCATAGGACAGGAGCTCGCCGACGTCGTAGTGGCTGGCGAATACATCGGGGATGGAGCTCGCCAGCACCACCGCACGCACCCGCGGATCCCGGTCCAGCGCGTCGAGGTGATCCGACAGCTCGATGAGCACGTCAGTGGTCAGGAAGTTCGCGGGCGGGTGGTGCAGCGACAGGGTTGATACGGAGCCGGTCCGATTCACGGTGAAGTAGTTCATCGCTCGCTTTCGGTCGGAGGAACAGGCACCCAGGACACCAACGCCCCAATCATTCCTATAGTCAGAGCTATAGTAACGGGCATCATTCAATCCGCAACCCCCTGGTGGAAACGGTGACGATCCAGCGACTTTCCACAGGTAAATGGCCTGTTCTCTCTTCGTTTCCGACCGGAGTCCCCTGCCCGACCGCTCCCATTGCTACGAATAAGCTATAGTTCATGCCATAGCTTTTGAGGAGGCTGATGTGGCCATGAAGCCGCGCACCGATGTACGTCGCCGAATGCTGTTCGCCGGGTTCGAGACGGTGCAGGAAAACGGTGTCGACGCGACATCGCTGACCGAGGTCGCCGACCGCGCCCAGGCGCCGCGCGGCTCGATCTACCACCACTTCCCCGGCGGAAAGGCCGAACTACTGCGCGACGCGATCCGCTTGGCCGGGACGTTGCGCAGCAAGCAGATCACCGCGCTGTTGGCCGACAGCAACCCGACTCACATGGTCGACGAAATCATCGAGATGTTCCGACAGCAGCTGCAAACCACCGATTACCGGGCCCTATGCCCCGTCGCCGTGACCGTGATGCACGGTGACAACTACCCCGAAACGATGAGCGCGGCCGCCGAATCGTTCCGCTCCTGGGAAGAGTTGATCACCCAGGGCCTGTGGCAACGCGGACTCACGATGGACCACGCCCAATCACTGGCCACCCTGATCCTCACCTCCATCGAAGGCGCACTTTTGGTCGCCAAAGCCCAACGCGACACCCGGGCACTCGACCGCATCCACACCGAACTCACCCGAGCAATCACCACCGCATTGCAAACCACAACCCCCGAGGGAAAGAAGTGACGCGATGGCATTCGTAGCCTCGGTCGTATGGACTGCCCGCGAAGGAATGGAACAGACTCTGCAGCAGGCCGTCGAGCAACTGGTTACGGCGAGTAGGCAGGAACCTGCCTGCCTCAGCTATTTCGCTTACCGGGATCCGGCGCAGCCGGGGATGATCCGGATCCTCGAGATCTACACCGATCGTGCTGGGTTCGAGGCCCATGCGGCCAGCGATCACTTCAAGACCTGGGGATTTGGACAGGCCATCCCGGCCCTCGAGAGTCGGGACGTGCAGTTCTACGAAACCGTCGAACCGTAGTCGAGGAGTCACCCATGAGCAATCAGTCGCAGTTCGACGTGGAAGTCGTGTCGCCGTCCTATTGGAAGGTGACGTTCGAGAACGCCCCGATCAACCTCATCGACCTGGACACCGTCGAGCAGCTTGCCGATCTGGTGACCCGCATCGAGCAGGACCCTGAGCTGACCGTCGTCGTCTTCCAGAGCGCCAACCCCGACTTCTTCATGGCGCACCTGGACCTTCTGATGGACAACAAGCGAGCGGCCGCCATGCCGCCAGGCCCCACCGGACTCCCCCCAATCTCGGACAACCTGCTGCGTCTGAGCAGGGTCCCGGCCGTCACGATCTCGGCAATCAACGGCCGCGTCCGTGGCGCGGGAAGCGAATTCGTACTCAGCACGGACATCCGCTTCGCGGGTCCCAACGCCATCCTGGGTCAGCCCGAGATTGGCATCGGCGCTGTGCCTGGAGGCAACCCCATGGGTCGTCTGGCCGAACTGGTGGGCCGGGGTCGCGCGATGGAGATCGTGCTGGGAGGCAACGACTTCCCGGCCCAACTCGCGGCCGAGTACGGCTATGTCAACCGCGTGTTGCCCGAGGGCGAGCTCGACGACTTCGTCGACGCCTTCGCCCACCGCATCGCCAGTTTCGACAAGGCCGCGATATCCGGCACGAAGGAGTTCGTCGACGCGGCCACGGCGATTCCGGCGAGTGATTACGCAGCCTCTGTGGCTGCCTTCCTGCGCACGGCAGGTCGGCCGGAGACCGCGGATCGCGTGCGCAGCCTCTTCGCCCGCGGCTTTCAGCAGCCCCATGGGATCGAACTCGAACTCGGCGAGCACATCGCCGAGAAAGCCTGAACAAGGCTCTCTGAGTGGGCGCGGAGGGGATCGAACCCACGACCGCTGGTGTGTAAAACCAGAGCTCTACCACTGAGCTACACGCCCGCGAGGGGGAAGGCTACCTGCTCACGCCGTGCCGACGGAAATCCGTTTAGCTCGCCGACAGGGCCGCCAGGGCGTCGGTCCACAGCGTCTGGTCACGCGCCTCCCCCGGCTGCTTCATCTCCGCGAACCGGATGATCCCAGACGTATCGACGACGAACGTGCCGCGATTGGCGATGCCGGCGTCCGCGTTGAACACGCCGTACGCCTGCGCCACGGCGCCGTGCGGCCAGAAGTCCGCCAACACCGGGAAGGCGAACCCGCTCTGAGTCGCCCAGACCTTGTGGGTCTGGGGTGGGCCCACCGAGATCGTCAACGTATGAACGTCGTCGTTCTGGTAGGAGCCCAGCTGGTCGCGAATCTCGTCGAGCTCGCCTTGGCAGATGCCGGTGAACGCCAACGGGAAGAACACCAGCAGCACGTTCTTGACACCACGGAACGCGCTCAGGGTGACGGGCTGCCCGTGCTGGTCCTTCAGCGTGAAATCCGGTGCTTCCGTACCAGTTTCGAGCACTAGTGCCGGCCCGCTGCCTTCGACTTCGGTTGCACCAGCCTGCTGGCGATCCAATCGCCGAGGTTGGCAGACGACGTCTGCATCAGACCCGCCGTCGGCGCAGACTCCGCGATCTCCGCGGGCAGCACGTGACCGGGCTTGCCCGTCTTGGGTGTCACCACCCAGATGACGCCGTCCTCGGCGAGCGGAGTGATCGCGTCCATCAGTCGGTCGACGAGGTCCCCGTCATCGTTGCGCCACCACAACAGCACCACGTCGATGACTTCGTCCGCGTCCTCGTCGAGGAGTTCGCCTCCGCTTACTTCCTCGACGTCCGCCCGGATGTCGTCGTCGGTGTCCTCGTCCCAGCCCAACTCCTGGACGAGCTGATCCTTTTCGATGCCCAGTTTCCGGGCGTAGTTCGGCGAGTCCGCCGCAACCACCGTGTTCCTCCTCATCGCCGCCTGCTGCTCATGTGTCGCCTATCGTCGCACGCCGACGCCCACCGGCGGATGCCTGGCACGCAGGTTGCCGCTCAATATGCCGCGTCGCACAGCTCCAGCGCATGCGTCTTGACGTCATTGAGCTGGTTGATCGCGACGTTGAACGCGGCCATGTCGAACGGTCGGGCGAGCACGCCCGCGACGTTGTGGGCGGCATCCACCCAGGCCTTCAACGCGCTCTCCAAGTCGTCCGACAGCGGCTCCGACAAGCCGCCCGCGACCAGGTCAGCGCTGGTATTGAGGGCCTCGACGGCCGGTCCGGCCTTCGCGTCGGCGTCCGGATCGTTGCCGTTGAAGGCGTGCACGAAGGCGTTCACCGCGTCCACCGCGTTGACGCTGCTGGTGCTGAGGTCATTGCACGCGGTGTGTACCGCCGCCTTCGTCACCGACGACTGGTGCGCGGATTCACTCGATGCCGACCGCGACGACGATTCCGCCGAGGACGACGACACCGACGCCCGGTACACGGGCACATCGGCGCGGTCGACCGACGCCGTGCCCGCGGTGAGCGTCTGACAGCCCACGACGATCATCGCGAGGCCGGCCATGCTTCCAGCGACGGCGCCTGCGGTACGTAGCCGCCCACGCTTGAGACGGCTGGTCACAGTCTGCGACGGTACCGCCGATGCAAATCGACCGCGGCATCATTGCCTTAGCCCGACCCCGGGGGGACATCTACGGCACGATGGGGGCAGGATGGACGTGCAGTACACCTGCACGTCAAGGGGCCAAAAACCCCACCCTTCCGCCTAACAAGGAGCGGCAGTTGACCACCGAGTTCGCGCGCCAGGACCTGGCCCAAAACTCAAGCACCACAGGCGAACCCGACCGGGTCCGAGTGATCCGGGAAGGCGTCGCCTCCTATCTGCCCGACATCGATCCCGACGAAACCAGCGAGTGGCTGGAATCGTTCGACGAGATGCTGGAGCGATCGGGTCCCGCCCGCGCAAGATACCTGATGTTGCGTCTTTTGGAGCGCTCTGGCGAACAGCGCGTCGCCATCCCCGCGCTCACGTCGACGGACTACGTCAACACCATCCCCACCGAACTCGAGCCGTGGTTCCCCGGTGACGAGGACGTGGAGCGACGCTACCGCGCGTGGATCCGATGGAACGCCGCGATCATGGTGCATCGTGCGCAGCGGCCGGGAGTCGGTGTGGGCGGCCACATCTCGACGTATGCGTCGTCGGCCGCGCTGTACGAGGTCGGCTTCAACCACTTCTTCCGCGGCAAGTCCCACCCCGGTGGTGGCGATCAGGTGTTCATTCAGGGCCACGCCTCGCCGGGCATCTACGCACGCGCATTCCTCGAGGGTCGGCTAACTGCCGACCAACTGGATGGTTTCCGCCAGGAACACAGCCATCCCGGCGGTGGGCTCCCGTCGTACCCGCACCCCCGACTCATGCCCGACTTCTGGGAGTTCCCCACGGTGTCGATGGGGCTGGGTCCGATGAACGCGATCTATCAGGCCCGGTTCAACCACTACCTGCACGATCGCGGCCTCAAGGACACCTCCGATCAGCACGTGTGGGCATTCCTCGGCGACGGAGAGATGGACGAGCCGGAGTCGCGCGGCCTCATCCAGGTGGCGGCCAACGAAGCGCTGGACAACCTCACGTTCGTCGTCAACTGCAACCTGCAGCGGCTCGACGGTCCAGTGCGCGGCAACGGCAAGATCATTCAGGAGCTGGAGTCGTTCTTCCGCGGCGCGGGCTGGAATGTCATCAAGGTGGTGTGGGGCCGCGAGTGGGACGCGCTTCTGCACGCCGATCGCGACGGCGCCCTGGTGAACTTAATGAACACCACGCCCGACGGTGACTACCAGACGTACAAGGCCAACGACGGCGGCTACGTCCGCGATCACTTCTTCGGACGGGACCCGCGCACCAAGGCCTTGGTGGAGCCCATGAGCGACCAGGAGATCTGGAACCTCAAGCGCGGCGGCCACGACTACCGCAAGGTGTACGCCGCCTACCGGGCGGCGATGGAGCACAAGGGCCAGCCGACGATCATCCTGGCGAAGACCATCAAGGGCTACACGCTGGGCCACCACTTCGAGGGCCGCAACGCCACACATCAGATGAAGAAGCTTGCGCTGGAAGACCTCAAGGCCTTCCGCGACGTCACGCGAGTACCGGTGCCGGACAGCGCGATCGAGGAGAATCCCTACCTGCCGCCGTACTACCACCCCGGTCCCGATGCACCGGAGATCCGGTACATGCTCGACCGTCGGCGCACGCTCGGCGGGTTTCTTCCCGAGCGCCGCACGAAGACCAAGTCGTTGGCGCTGCCGGGCCGCGACGCCTACAAGGCGTTGAAGAAGGGCTCCGGGAATCAGGCGGTCGCCACCACCATGGCGACGGTCCGCACGTTCAAGGAACTGTTGCGCGACAAGACGATCGGGCCGCGGATCGTGCCGATCATTCCGGACGAGGCACGCACGTTCGGCATGGACTCCTGGTTCCCGAGCCTCAAGATCTACAACCGCAACGGCCAGCTGTACACCGCGGTCGACGCGGAATTGATGCTGACGTACAAGGAAAGCGAGATCGGGCAGATCCTGCACGAGGGCATCAACGAGGCCGGCTCGACGGCATCGTTCACCGCCGTCGGCACCTCGTACGCGACGCACAACGAGCCGATGATCCCGATCTACATCTTCTATTCGATGTTCGGGTTCCAACGCACCGGCGACGGGCTGTGGGCGGCGGCCGATCAGATGGCCCGCGGCTTCGTGCTCGGCGCCACGGCCGGTCGCACCACGTTGACCGGCGAGGGTCTGCAGCACGCGGACGGACACTCGCTGCTGCTGGCGGCCACCAATCCGGCCGCCGTGACATATGACCCCGCGTTCGCCTACGAGGTCGCCTACATCATCGAGAGCGGCCTGTCGCGGATGTTCGGCGACGCCCCCGAGAACGTCTTCTTCTACATCACCATCTACAACGAGCCCTACCCGCAGCCGCCCGAGCCGGAGAACTTCGACCCCGAGGGCCTCTTGCGGGGTATCTACCGCTACCGCGCGGCCGCCGAGAAGCGCACCAACGTCGCGCAGATCCTCGCGTCCGGCGTCGCGATGCCCGAAGCGCTGCGGGCCGCCGACCTGTTGGCCGCAGAGTGGGACGTCGCGGCCGACGTGTGGTCGGTGACCAGTTGGGGCGAGCTCAACCGCGACGGTGTGGCCAGCGACAAGGAACATCTGCGCAACCCCGGGCAGCCCGCCGCGGTGCCGTATGTCACGAAGGTGCTCGCTGAGACGGCGGGCCCGGTGGTGGCGGTGTCGGACTGGATGCGCGGGGTGCCCGAGCAGATCCGGCCCTGGGTGCCCAACACCTACGTCACGCTGGGCACCGACGGCTTCGGGTTCTCCGACACCCGCCCTGCGGCACGGCGCTACTTCAACACCGACGCCGAATCGGTCGTGGTGGCGGTGCTGGAGGCACTTGCGCAGGACGGTGAGGTCGACCCGTCCGTGGCCGTCGCTGCCGCCAAGCAGTACCGGATCGACGACGTGATGGCGGCCGGAGTGTCGTACGCGGACACCGGCAGCGCCTGAGCCCACACTCCTCCCGCCGAGACTGCGGGGAGATCACAGATTCGTCGATTTTCGTGATCTCCCCGCAGTTTCGACGCGGGCCTTCACTGGCCGGCAGCGCCTAGTTGGAGGATTTCTCCAGAAAACTGGCGTAGCTTTTAGGAGTGACCGACAATCCGACGGCGCGCACGTCGCTCGAACTGCTGGATTCGGTCCCGGAATCGCTCCTGCGCCGAGTCAAGCAGTACTCCGGGCGGTTGGCCACCGAGGCCGTCCACGTCATGGGTGACCGCCTGCCGTTCTTCGCCGAGCTCGAGGCGTCTCAGCGCGCCAGCGTCCAGCTCGTCGTACAGACGGCGCTGGTCAACTTCGCCGAGTGGATGCGCGATCCGCGCGGCGACGTCGGCTACACCGCAGAGGCGTTCGCCCTGGTACCCCAGGAACTCACCCGACGGATTGCGCTACGACAGACCGTCGACATGGTGCGGGTGACGATGGAGCACTTCGAGGAAGTCGTCCCGATGCTGGCCCGCAACGACGAGCAGATGACGGCGCTCACCGTCGGAATCCTGCGCTACAGCCGGAATCTGGCCTTCGCCGCGGCGTCCGGATACGCCGACGCCGCGGAGTCGCGGGGCGCGTGGGACACCCGCATGGAGGCCAACGTCGTCGACGCCGTCGTGCGCGGCGACGTCGGGCCGGAGCTTCAGTCGCAGGCCGCCGCGCTGAACTGGGAGGCCACCGCGCCTGCAACGGTGCTCGTCGGATTCCCCGACCCCGGGCGGGTGGAGTACGCCAGCGAGGACGTCCACGAGATCGCCAGCCGTAACGGACGCGCCGCGCTGTCCGACGTGCATGGCACGTGGCTGGTGGCCATCGTGTCAGGCCAGCTCTCGCATACGGACCGCTTCCTCGCCGAACTGCTCGAGGTCTTCGCCGACGGGCCGGTGGTCGTCGGGCCCGTCGCGTCCTCCCTGTCCGCCGCCCACCACAGCGCCATCGAGGCCATCGCGGGCATGAACGCCGTCGCGGGTTGGAGCACCGCTCCGCGTCCCGTGGCGGCACGCGAACTGCTCCCCGAGCGGGCGCTACTCGGTGACTCCTCGGCGATCGCCGCGTTGGAGGCCGACGTCATGCGCCCACTGGCCGAGGCCGGGCCTGCGCTGTCCGAGACGCTGGACGCCTACCTCGATTCCGGGGGCGCGATCGAAGCGTGCGCGCGCAAATTGTTCGTTCATCCAAACACCGTCCGATACCGGCTGAAACGGATCGCCGACTTCACCGGGCGCGATCCCGCGGTGCCACGCGACGCCTACGTGTTAAGAGTCGCCACGACGATCGCACGGCTCGGTCGTTACGGATGGCATTCCAACACGACAAACAGCGGTGTGGCGCAGCTAACACACGTTGCGACCGGCGGTATCCCGCCCGCATAGGTGCGGTAGAGGTTGCGGCGAGATATCGATGACGTCCCATCACATGCCGTTTTGTGGACTACCTACAAAAACATAAGACCAGGTTCATAATCTCTTACACCGCGCAAAACGGTCTTCACAGTGTTCTCTTAATTCGTGCCCCAAACACCCCTGCTTGCGCTGCTCGCTCCCGGACAGGGATCGCAGACTCCCGGCATGCTCGCCCCGTGGCTGGAGCTGCCCGGTGCCGCCGAGCGCGTCGCAGCGTGGTCTGAGATTAGCCGGCTCGATCTTGCCCGGCTGGGGACCACCGCCACCGCCGAGGAGATCACCGATACCGCCGTCACGCAGCCCCTTGTCGTGGCCGCGACCCTGCTCGCGCACGAAGAGCTGACCAAGCGCGGCCTGCTGGCCGGCGCGGACCTGCTTGCCGCCGGCCACTCGGTCGGCGAGATCGCCGCGTACGCGATCGCCGGAGTGCTCTCCGCTGATGACGCCGTGTCGCTGGCGGCCACCCGCGGGTCCGAGATGGCCAAGGCGTGCGCAGTAGAGCCGACCGGCATGTCCGCGGTGCTCGGCGGCGACGAGGCCGAGGTGCTCGGCCGCCTCGAGGCGCTCGACCTGATCCCGGCCAACCGCAACGCCGCAGGACAGATCGTCGCCGCGGGCGCGCTGTCGGCGCTCGACAAGCTCGCCGAGGATCCACCCGCCAAGGCCCGGGTTCGCCAACTGGCCACCGCCGGCGCGTTCCACACCCACTTCATGTCCTCCGCCCTCGACGGCTACTCCGCCGCAGCTGGCGCCGTCACCACCGGAGCGCCGACCGCAACGCTGCTGTCCAACGCCGACGGCCAACCGGTCGCATCCGCTGCCGATGCGATGAGCAAGTTGGTGGCGCAGTTGACCCGGCCGGTGCGCTGGGACCTGTGCACCGAGACGATGCGCCAGCGCGAGGTCGCCGCCATCATCGAATTCCCGCCGGCCGGCACGCTCGTCGGCATCGCGAAACGTGAACTTCGGGGCGTGCCGACGTACGCCGTCAAGACCCCCGCAGACCTGGACGGGCTCGCCGAGCTCGCACAGACCTAACGTCCGGCTCTGCCGGAAGAAGTACAAGCGGACGAAACGTCAAGATCGGCACTCCACCGTGGAGTGCCGGACCAAGAAGAGATAAAAGGAGCCACCGTGGCTACGCAGGAAGAAATCATCGCCGGCATCGCCGAGATCATCGAAGAGGTCACCGGCATCGAGCCCTCCGAGGTCACCCCGGAGAAGTCGTTCGTCGACGACCTGGACATCGACTCGCTGTCGATGGTCGAGATCGCCGTCCAGACCGAGGACAAGTACGGCGTGAAGATCCCGGACGAGGACCTCGCCGGCCTTCGTACCGTCGGTGACGTCGTCGCCTACATCCAGAAGCTCGAAGAAGAGAACCCCGAGGCTGCTGCTGCCCTTCGCGAGAAGTTCGCACAGTGACCCGTCCTTCCACTGCTAACGGCGGTTTCCCCAACGTCGTCGTGACCGCCGTCACGGCGACCACCTCGATTGCCCCGGACATCGAGAGCACGTGGAAGGGTTTGTTGGCAGGCGAAAGCGGCATCCGCGTACTCGATGACCCCTTCGTCGACAAGTGGGACCTCCAGGTCAAGATCGGCGGGCACCTCAAGGAGCCCCTCGATCCCCTGATGACCCGGCTCGAGTTGCGCCGCATGTCCTACGTCCAGCGGATGTCGAAGTACGTCGGCAATCAGTTGTGGGAATCCGCGGGCAGCCCGGAGGTCGATCCCGATCGTTTCTCGGTCGTGATCGGCACCGGGCTGGGCGGCGGCGAGAAGATCGTCGAGATGTACGACGCCATGAACGAGGGTGGCCCCCGCAAGGTCTCGCCACTCGCCGTTCAGATGGTCATGCCGAACGGTGCGGCCGCGGTGGTGGGCCTCGAACTCGGGGCTCGCGCCGGGGTCATCACCCCCGTGTCGGCGTGTTCATCGGGTTCGGAGGCCATCGCCCACGCGTGGCGACAGATCGTCATGGGTGACGCCGACTTCGCCGTCTGCGGTGGCGTGGAAGGCATGATCGAGGCACTGCCCATCGCGGCGTTCTCGATGATGCGGGCCATGTCGACCAGAAACGACGACCCCGAGGCGGCGTCGCGACCGTTCGACAAGAACCGCGACGGCTTCGTGTTCGGCGAGGCCGGGGCCATGATGATCATCGAAACCGAGGAGCACGCCAAGGCTCGGGGCGCCAAGCCGCTGGCTCGGATCATGGGTGCGGGCATCTCGTCCGACGCCTACCACATGGTGGCGCCGGCACCGGACGGCCTGCGTGCCGGGCACGCGATGAAGCGCGCGATGGAGACGGCCGGGCTGTCCCCGAAGGACATCAGTCACGTCAACGCGCACGCCACGGCCACGCCCATCGGTGACACCGCCGAGGCCAACGCGATCCGGGAAGCCGGAGTGCAACACGCTGCGGTGTACGCGCCGAAGTCGGCGCTGGGCCACTCGATCGGTGCCGTCGGTGCACTGGAGTCGATCTTGACGGTGCTCGCGCTGCGCGACGGCGTGATCCCACCGACGCTGAACTACGAGACGCCCGACCCCGAGATCGATCTCGATGTCGTTGCGGGCGAGCCTCGGTATGGCGACTACCAGTACGCCATCAACAATTCGTTCGGCTTCGGTGGACACAATGTCGCTCTGGCGTTCGGTCGCTACTAGACGAGAGGGACTCTCGGAGCAGTAATGGCAGCCCTGAGCACTGGGAACGGATTCCCCAACGTCGTCGTCACTGGCTATGCCATGACGACGGCGTTGGCGACCGACGCCGAGGGCACCTGGAAGCGACTACTCGACGGGGAAAGCGGCATCCGCACGCTGGATGACTACTTCGTCGAGTTGTACGACCTTCCGGTGCGCATCGGTGGCCACCTGCTGGAGGACTTCGAGTCCGAGTTGACGCGGGTAGAACTGCGTCGGCTCTCCTACCTGCAAAAGATGGCCACGGTCATCGGCAGGCGGGCGTGGGACCACGCAGGTGCCCCCGAGGTGGATACCAAGCGCCTCATGGTGTCGATCGGCACCGGGATGGGGTCCAGCGAGGAACTCCTGTACGCCTACGACGCATTGCGGGAGAAGGGCTTGAAGGCCGTCTCTCCCCTGGCCGTGCAGATGTACATGCCGAACTCTCCTGCGGCCGCGGTGGCGCTGGAGCGCAAGGCCAAGGCCGGCGTGATCACGCCCATCTCGGCGTGCGCATCGGGCTCGGAGGCCATCGCGAACGCGTGGCGCAACATCGTGCTCGGTGAGGCCGACATGGCGATCTGCGGCGGCGTGGAAACCAGGATCGAGGCCGTTCCGATCGCAGGCTTCGCCCAGATGCGCATCGTGCTGTCCACCACCAACGAGGATCCGGCGGGCGCCTGCCGCCCGTTCGACAAGGACCGCAACGGCTTCGTGTTCGGCGAGGGCGGGGCGCTGCTGATCATCGAGACCGAGGAGCACGCCCGGGCGCGCGGGGCCAACATTCTGGCCCGGCTGATGGGCGCCGCCATCACGTCCGACGGGTATCACATCGTGGCGCCCGACCCCACCGGGGACCAGGCCGGGCACGCGATGACGCGTGCGATTCAGCTGGCCGGGCTCACGCCGGAAGACATCGACCACGTCAACGCACATGCGACCGGCACCTCGGTAGGCGACGTGGCCGAAGGCAAGGCCATCAACAACGCACTCGGCAACAACAGGCCGGCGGTGTACGCACCGAAGTCGGCGCTCGGCCACTCGGTCGGCGCCGTCGGAGCCGTCGAATCGATCCTGACCGTGATGGCGTTGCGGGACGGAGTCGTCCCTCCGACGCTGAACCTGCACAACCTCGATCCGGAGATCGATCTGAACGTGGTCGCCGGAGAACCACGGCAAGGCAACTACCAGTACGCAATCAACAATTCATTCGGATTCGGCGGGCACAACGTCGCACTCGCCTTCGGCAGATACTAACCACACACCATACGAAACGTATTGAGACGCTAGGAGATTGAGATGACGACCATGGCCCCGGATACCGTCGACGAGTCACTGGATCCCCGCGATCCGCTATTGCGCCTGTCCACCTTCTTCGACGACGGCACCGTCGAACTGCTGCACGAGCGAGACAAGTCCGGCGTACTGGCCGCCGGTGGCACCGTCAACGGCGTACGCACCATCGCGTTCTGCACCGACGGCACCGTCATGGGTGGCGCGATGGGCGTGGACGGCTGCAAGCACATCGTCGACGCCTACGACACCGCCATCGAGGAGCAGAGCCCCATCATCGGCATCTGGCACTCCGGCGGTGCCCGGCTGGCCGAGGGCGTCAAGGCGCTGCACGCAGTCGGCCTGGTCTTCGAGGCCATGATCCGCGCCTCGGGGTACGTCCCGCAGATCTCCGTCGTGGTCGGATTCGCCGCAGGCGGTGCGGCATACGGCCCGGCGCTGACCGACGTCGTCATCATGGCCCCGGAGGGCAGGGTGTTCGTCACGGGTCCGGACATCGTGCGCAGCGTCACCGGCGAGGACGTCGACATGACCTCGCTCGGCGGCCCCGACACCCACCACAAGAAGTCGGGTGTCTGCCACATCGTCGCCGACGACGAGCTCGACGCCTACGCGCGCGGCCGTCGCCTGGTCGGATTGTTCAGCCAGCAGGGCCATTTCGACCGCAGCAAGGCCGAAGCCGGGGACACCGACCTGCACGCGCTGCTGCCCGATTCGCCACGGCGGGCCTACGACGTGCACCCGTTGGTGAACGCACTGCTCGACGCCGACGCCCCGCTCGAGGAGTTCCAGGCCAAGTGGGCGCCGTCGATGGTCGTCGGGCTGGGCCGGTTGGCGGGTCGCTCGGTCGGCGTGCTGGCGAACAACCCACTGCGCCTCGGCGGCTGCCTGAACTCCGAAAGCGCCGAGAAGGCAGCGCGTTTCGTGCGGCTGTGCGATGCGTTCGGCATTCCGATCATCGTCGTCGTCGACGTGCCCGGCTACCTGCCCGGCGTCGACCAAGAGTGGGGCGGCGTGGTGCGCCGCGGCGCCAAGCTTCTGCACGCGTTCGGTGAGGCGACAGTGCCGCGAGTCACCCTGGTGACCCGAAAGATCTACGGCGGCGCCTACATCGCGATGAACTCACGTTCGCTTGGCGCCACCAAGGTCTTCGCCTGGCCGGACGCCGAGGTGGCGGTGATGGGCGCCAAGGCTGCGGTCGGCATTCTGCACAAGCGCACGCTGGCCGCCGCCGCACCCGAGGAGCGCGAGGCGCTGCACGAGAGCCTCGCGGCCGAGCACGAGCGGATCGCGGGCGGCGTGGACAGCGCAGTCGAGATCGGTGTCGTCGACGCCAAGATCGATCCCGCGCACACGCGCAGCGCCGTCACGCAGGCGCTCGCCGAAGCTCCGGCCCGCCGCGGGCGCCACAAGAACATCCCGCTGTAGGTCTTTCTGCGCGAGGGAAACTCAGCCCTTGGTGAGGCCAGCCATCGCGGGGGCCAGCACGTCGGACAACTGCGCCCAGGGCACGGTGACCACCGCCGGTAGTCGAGGACCGAACTGGTACTCGTTGAAGTGGAACTCGAGCCCGTCGGCGGTGGGGATCCAGTTGGCGAAGTTCTCTGCCTTCGGTGCGGCGCCTGGTTCGTCGGGGCTGACTTCGAGTCCGTCCTGGGCCAGCAGCGTCCTGGTCTGTTCGGCCAACCGGTCGAGCCCGGCCTGAGGGTCGCTGAACAGGTCGGTCAGCATGATGGGGTCGGCGCTTCGGCTGTCGATCACGATGGTGCCGATCTGGTGGCTCGGGTGGGCGCCGTAGTACAGCGACCCGAAGATCACCTGAGCGACCGCGATGCTGCGGAAGGTCACCTGGCCATTGGACTCGAAGTTCCACTGCGCGCCCGGCTCGGTGCCCTCCTTGGCTGCCTCGACCTGGTCCATGGCGGCCGCGTGGCTCGCGCCGTTGAACGCCTCGACCACGGCCGGATTGCCGCCCGACAGCTCACCAAACTCCATGCGCCAGTTGCCCTGCCGGTCGTCGGTGCTGCCCTCGATCGTGGTGGTCGTGACCGCGTAGTTCTGCCCGTTCGAGGTACCCGAAGTCGTCGCCGCCGACGGCGTTGTCGGCGACGAACCGGTCGTCGAGGCTGGTGTGGCCGTGGAGGTTGGCGTGGCCGTGGAGGCCACCGACGTCGACGAACTGGGTGCGGGTGCCTGTCCACATCCGGCCGTGGTCAGGGCCGCAGCGACGACGCCAGCCACGGCGGTGATCATGCGTAGGACCGTCATCAACACTGCCTCTTGCTCGAACCCGGGGTTGGGAATTAGCTGACAGTATGCTGGCCGCGCCTCAAAGGATTCTTGGTTTCACCGGCTACATCGGTTGAGCAACTCTGCGGCGACGTCCGCCGCGCGGGCCCGGTCAGCTTCGACGAGCCCGATGCGGGTGCGGCGGTCCAGGATGTCGTCGACCGTCAGCGCACCCTCGTGCGTGACGGCGTACTCGAATTCGGCTCGCGTGACGTCGATTTCGTCCGCGACTTGTTCGGTGGGCCGCTCGCAGGTGGAGCGGGCGACGACGTTGGGCGCCTCGGCGCCGTAGCGGGCGACCAGTGAGGACGGCAGGTCGGCGGGCGAGCGCAGCGTCGACACGGGGTTGGCGGGCGCGCCGACGAGGGGCAGGTTGCGGGTGCGGCACGCGGCGGCGGAGAGTCCGCGCAGCGCGACGGCCTGGTCGAGCACGTCCTCGGCCATGTAGCGGTACTCGGTGAGCTTGCCTCCGATGACGCTGACTACCCCGTTCGGCGACTCGACTACCGCGTGCTCCCGCGACACGTCGGCCGTGCTGACTTCATTCCCGGGTCGCTTCGCTCCTGCCCGCCGAACCTTCCCCAGAGTTTCGATCAGCGGCCGCAGCCCCGCGTACGAACCCACCACGTCAGCCGGACCCAGCGCCACGTCCAGCGCCGTGTTGACGGTGTCGAGCAGGAAGGCGACCTCCTGCGAAGTCGGTTGCGGCACATCGGGTATCGGACCTGGGGCGTCCTCGTCGGTGAGCCCGAGATAGACCCGGCCGAGTTGTTCCGGCATGGCGAACACGAACCTGTTGAGCTCGCCGGGAATCGGGATGGTCAGGGCAGCCGTCGGATTGCCGAACGCCGCGGCGTCGAACACCAAATGCGTACCGCGGCTGGGACGCAACCGAATGGAGCCGTCGACCTCGCCGGCCCATACGCCCGCGGCGTTGATCACCGCGCGCGCCGCGAGGTCCATCGACTCCCCCGTCAGCTGGTCGGTCAGGCGCACGGAGGTTCCGGTGGCATCGGATGCGGCGACGCGCGTCAGGATGCGCGCGCCGTTTTGGGCGGCGGTCCGGGCGATCGCGGTGACGAGGCGCGCGTCGTCGATCAGTTGGCCGTCGTACGCCAGCAGGGCGCCGTCGAGTCCCCGACGACGCACCGTCGGAGCGAGTTCGACCGCCCGCTGCGCGTCGATGCGGCGCGAGCGTGGCAGCACGGTGGCGGACGTGCCCGCAAGCCTGCGCAGCCCGTCGCCCGCGACGAAGCCGAAACGCACCAACGCGCGGGACGCACGGTTCATCGACGGGAGCAGCGGGACCAGCTGTGGCATGGCCTTGACGAGGTGGGGTGCGTTGCGCGACATCAGGATTCCGCGCTCGATCGCGCTGCGACGGGCAATCCCGACGTTGCCGGTGGCGAGGTAGCGCAGGCCGCCGTGAACGAGCTTGGAGCTCCACCGGCTGGTGCCGAACGCCAGATCGTGCTTCTCCACCAGCACCACGGAGAGCCCGCGGGTCGCGGCGTCGAGTGCGATGCCGACGCCCGTGATGCCACCGCCGATGACGACGACGTCGACCGTCCCGCCGTCGGTCAGCGCAGCGAGTTCGGCGGACCGTCGGGCGGCGTTCAGAGCGGTCGATCCGGTCATGGCTTGAGGTATCCGTTCAGGGAGTAGGCGAGTTCCACCGCGAGTGCCGAAGCGTCGAGGATCGGCGCGACCAGCTGAGCCGACAGGATGGTCGACTGGGTGATCAGCAGGCTCATCGCGGCCAGCTGGCGCACGTCGCCCGCACGCACGCTGCCCTGCGCCTGAGCGGCCTTGAGTTCACCGGCCACGGACTCGAGCAGGATCTGCTGGCTGGTGCCTAGGCGCTCGGAGAGGTAGAACATCGCGAGCTCGGGCGCCTCGTGCAACACCGACATGATGACGTCGTCGCGCCTGAGCCGTTCGGCGACCGCCACGATGCGGGCCACCACGTGCTCGCGCCCGACGCCTCCGCTCGGCACGTCGTCGAGCGCGTGGGTGATCCGCATGGTGAGCAGCGCGGCGAGGATCGACCGGGTGTCCGGAAAGCGCCGGTAGACGGTGGGACGGCTGACGCCGGCACGGCGCGCGATCTCGGCGAGCGTCACTCGCTCGACGCCGAACGCGAGCACGCAGCTCGCGGCCGCGTCGAGGATCCGATCGGAGACCGGAGGTGAGTAATCGTTACTGATTGACAGCATCTGTAATACTGTAACGCATGACACGACCGAACGACCAGCTGCTGCCCCCGATGAAGTGGAATGCCTGGGGAGACCCCGCAGAGGCCAAGCCGCTCTCCGACGGAATCCGCACCCTGCTCAAGCAGGCCCTCGGCGTCGACGCGGCCCCCGACGCCGAACGGCGACCAGACCAGGTGCGGTTGCGTCCGTCGGCGCTGTCGGACGCCGACCGCGCGGGGTTGGCAGAGCTCGTCGGCGCCGCGCACTGCGTCTCCGACGACATTGGCCGACTGTTGCGGGCGGGCGGAAAGTCCACGCTGGACCTGTTGCGGCGCCGCGACGACGGCGTCCAGGACGCCCCCGACGCGGTGCTGCTGCCCGGCGACGAGGACGAGGTCGCCGCGATCCTGCACTACTGCACTCAGCACGGCATCGCGGTCGTACCGTTCGGCGGCGGCACCAGCGTCGTCGGCGGGCTCGACCCCATCCGGGGCGACTTCAAGGCCGTCGTGTCGTTGGACCTGCGCCGTCTGAACCAGTTACACGGGCTCGACGAGGTCTCCGGAGAGGCCGAACTCGGCGCTGGCGTCACCGGACCCGAAGCCGAGGAACTCCTTGCCGCGCATGGATTCTCGTTGGGACACTTCCCGCAGAGCTTTCAGTTCGCCACCATCGGCGGCTTCGCGGCCACCCGTTCGTCGGGCCAGGACTCGGCCGGCTACGGACGGTTCGACGACATGGTTCGCGGGGTACGCGCCGTGACCCCCGCCGGTCTCCTCGACCTCGGTCGCGCGCCGGCCTCGGCCGCAGGTCCCGACCTGCGGCAGCTGATCGTCGGCTCCGAGGGCGTCTTCGGCGTGATCACCCGGGTGCGCGTCCGAGTGCATCCGGTTCCGGAGACCACCCGGTACGAGGCGTGGTCGTTCGGTGACTTCACCACTGGCGCAGCCGCTTTGCGGGCCGTCGTGCAGACCGGCACCGGCCCCACCGTCATCCGGCTGTCCGACGAGGCCGAGACCGGTGTCAACCTGGCCACCACCGAGCGCATCGGGGACCAGTCGATCACGGGCGGGTGCCTGGCGATCACAGCGTTCGAGGGCACCGAGGCACACACCGCGAGCCGACTCGAAGAGACGAGGGCGGTGCTCGAAGCCCACGGAGGCACCTCGCTGGGCGAGGCACCCGCGCGCGCATGGGAGCACGGCCGGTACGGCGCGCCCTACCTGCGCGACTCGCTGTTGGCGGCCGGCGCGCTGTGCGAGACGCTCGAGACCGCCACCAACTGGGGCAACCTGGCCACCCTCAAGGCGGCGGTGACCGAGGCGCTCACCGGTGCGCTTGCCGAAACCGGCACTCCGGCTTTGGTCTTGTGCCACATTTCCCATGTGTATCCGACTGGCGCGTCGTTGTACTTCACCGTCGTGGCCGGGCAGCGCGGCAATCCGATCGAGCAGTGGCGCAAGGCGAAGACCGCCGCGTCCGATGCGATGGTTCGCTGCGGTGCGACGATCACCCACCACCACGCCGTCGGCGCCGACCACCGGCCGTGGATGCGCGACGAGGTCGGCGACTTGGGCGTCGAGGTGCTGCGCGCGATCAAGGGCGTGCTCGACCCGGCGGGAATCCTCAACCCGGGCAAGCTGATCCCGTGACCGTCGGTCGGGTGACCGTGCTGACCAACCCCGCGTCGGGGCACGGTAGCGCGTCGCACGCGGCCGAGCGAGCCGTCGCGCAGTTGCATCGGCGCGGCGTCGACGTCGTCGCGATCGCGGGCACCGACGCCGAGCATGCCCGGCGGCTCGTCGAGGGTGCGCTGGAACGCGGCATGGACGCGCTCGTCGTCGTCGGCGGTGACGGCATCGTCTCGCTCGCGCTGCAGGTACTGGCGCAGACCGACATACCGCTCGGAATCATCCCAGCCGGTACGGGAAACGACCATGCACGCGAATTCGGCATTCCCACAAAGGATCCCGAGGCGGCGGCCGATGTCGTAGTCGACGGTCGCGTCGATACCATCGATCTGGGTCGCATCGCGGGCGCGGACGGTACCGACAAGTGGTTCGGCACGGTGATGGCCGCCGGCTTCGACTCGCTGGTGACGGACCGGACCAACCGCATGCGGTGGCCGCACGGCCGGATGCGCTACAACGTGGCGATGGTGGCCGAGCTCTCCAAGCTGCGATTGCTGCCATTCCGGTTGGCGTTCGACGGCGGCTCGGAACTCGACACCGAACTCACGCTGGCCGCCTTCGGCAACACGAAGAGCTACGGCGGCGGCATGCTGATCTGTCCGGACGCCGATCCCTCCGACGGCCAGCTGGACGCGACGATGGTGGCCTCGGCGTCCCGGACCAAGCTGATTCGCTTGTTCCCCACCGTGTTCAAGGGCACGCACGTCGACCTCGACGAGGTGCGCACCGCGCGGGCCAAGGTCATCACCGTCGACTCCCCTGGCATCAACGCGTACGCCGACGGCGAGTACGTGTGCCCGCTGCCGGTCGAAGTATCGGCGGTCTCGGGTGCGCTGAAGCTCCTACGACCGTAATCTCGGCGGCGATGGACTGGGAGTTTGACGCCGAGGTGTTCCAGTGGCGCGGACCTGCGCCGTACTTCTTCGTCTCCACGCCGGACGACGTCGACGCGTTCCTGCACGACCATGCCGCCGAACTGTCCTACGGCTGGGGCGTCATTCCGGCGCGAGTGAGGATCGGCGCCACCGAGGTCGGCACGTCGTTGATACCGCGGGACGACGTCTACCTGGTCCCGCTCAAGGTGGCGCTACGCCGACCGGAAGGCATCGACGACGGCGACGTCGTGCGCGTGCGGCTATCCGTCGGCAGCTGAGCGCTTACTCGTCGTCGTCCTTCGCGTGGCCGGCTACCCCCGGAGTCGGATCGTTCGCGGGATCCGCCAGCGGGTGAGGCTCACTGGCGTCGTCCGGCAGCGCGTGCCCGGGCACCCCAGGGGTGGGATCGTTGGCGGGATCCACGTGGAACTTCTCGTCGGGCATCGGCGTCCCCTCTCGTCGTCGCGACTGTCCATTCGGACACAGCGACCCTACGCCCGTCCGGCTATCCGACCCCGCGGTTGAGCCAGCTGATCTCACCGGTGTCGCCGCCGCCGCGGTAGGGCTCCAGCGCCTCGTCCCACGCAGTGCCGAGCACCGTATCCAGTTCGGCGGCGAGGGTGTCGGCGCCCGAGGACATCAGCCCGCGCAGCCGCATCTCGCCGACCATCACGTCGCCGTTGGCGCTCATGGCACCGCTCCACAACCCGAGTTGTGGGGTGTGGCACCAGCGGTGGCCGTCGACGCCTTCACTGGGGTCCTCGGTCACCTCGAAGCGCAACACCGACCACGAGCGCAGCGCGTTGGCCAGCGCAGCACCAGTCCCGACGGGCCCGCGCCAGTTGGTGATGGCGCGCAGCTGTGCCGGCATGGCCGGTTGAGGTGTCCACTTGAGGTTCGCTCGCGCCGACAGGGTCGACTGAAGCGCCCACTCGACGTGGGGACACACCGCCGCGGGTGAGGCGTGGACGTACACCACGCCTGTCGTCGCGTCGGCAAATTGGTTCGACGCACGCATCATCTGCTCCTTCGGCTTCCACTAGGGACGTCTTCCCCAACGCTCTGGCGGTTCCGAAAGGTAACGATGCAGTTGTGTCGCGCGTGTCCATTGTGCCTTGTGGGGCCTCTGTTGCGCTAGTGTGCTCCGAATTCTCTCAGCACTCCATCAGAGATCGCAGGCCACAAGGGGTAGGTCCACTCGTCGAACACGCGGTCGGTGAGCACCACCAAGGCCAGGTCAGCGGCCGGATCGACCCACAGAAACGTGCCCGTCTGGCCGAAGTGCCCGAACGTCGCACCCGAGTTCTCCGACCCGGTCCAGTGCGGCGACTTTCCGTCCCTGAGCTCGAAGCCCAGCCCCCAGTCGTTGGGCCGTTGCACGCCGAAGCCCGGCAACACGCCGGCCAACCCCGGGAACTGCACGGTCGTCGCCTCGGAATGCAGCTCGGCAGAGACCAACCTGGGACGAAGCAGGTCCCCCGCGAACATGGCCAGGTCGGCCACACAGGACTCGACGCCGAATCCGGCGGCCTCGACCCCGCCGACCAGGCGCGACGACGACATTCCGAGTGGTTCGAACACCGCCTCGCGCAGGTAGTCGGCGAAGTCGATGTCGGAGGCCCGTTGCACGGTCTCGGCGAGCACCTCGAAACCGGAGTTCGAGTAGACCCGCCTGGTGCCCGGTGCCGCGATCACGTCGGCCGACCGCATCGACAGGCCCGACGCGTGTGCCAGCAGATGACGAACAGTCGACCCCGGTGGACCCGCAGGGGTGTCGAGGTCGACGACGCCCTCCTCGATGGCAACTTGGACCGCGCGCGCGACGAGCGGCTTGGTCACCGACGCCAGCGCGAACACGTGATCGACGTCCCCGTGCTGGACCAGAACGCCGGACGGCCCGACCGCCGCTGCTGCGACGGTCGGGACCGGCCACTCCGATAACACGTCCAGCGGGCTCACCCGCTGGATGTTAGTGCGAGCGCGGATTCAGCGGGTTGGTGCCGTTGGTGACTTCGGTACCGTCCAAGACCCCGTCGAAGTCGGTGTCGGCCAGGAACGGGTTGGTGTGGTGGGTCAAGAGCTCGTCGTGCTTGCTCAGCCCGTCGTTGTCGTAGTCGTGCTCCACGGGAGCCGGCGGTGGAGGCGTCGGATCCGAAGGAGGCGTGTCCGACGGCGGCGACTGCGGCGGATCCCCATACGGATCGGTTGGCTGGCTGGTCGTGCAGCCCGACGCTCCGATGACGCCGCCACCGTTCGCCGCCAGCGCCTGCTTGCGCGCCAGTTCGACGACCGAGTGGATCGCGGTCGAGTACTCCTGGTGCAGCGTCGGGTCGGTGCCGATGGCAATGGCCGCGCAGCTGTTCTTGGCGATCACGTACGTCACGCAGCCGCCGCCACCGTTGTCCTGGCAGTTCTGCAGCGACGCGTCGCGCGCCGCGGCCTCGGATCCGGCGACCGCCATGCCCGACACCTTGCTGCCCAACGAATAGGACAGGGCGACATAAGCATCGGCGGCATTGGCAGGTGCGGCTGCGAACAGGCCGGCGAAGGCGACAGCGCCTGCAGCGACGAGCATGGCGGCCGCGGTGGGCTTGTTGATGGTGCTCATGGGTTGCTCCTTGACTGATTCCGGAACCCCCGATGGGCCGCGGTTACAGGTAGGAGCGAGCAGGGTCGGTCAGTCCCTCACATTTTTCAGAACGTCATTTTCGCGGGCTGCTGATCAGGTCCTCCACCGCCGCGTCAGCTCGCCTACTTGTGGGCGACGTAGTAGTTGTTGAACGGGTCCGACTCGATCTCGTTGACCGTCACCTCGCCGAAGCCGGCATCGGCGAGCATCGACGTGGCCAGCTGGCGACCCCAGCAGGTACCCAATCCCGCGCCGTCCAGGCCCAGCGACACGCTCATGCAGTGCATCGTCGAGACGGTGTACAGGTACGACGCCAGCGGGACGCCGATGTTGTCCTCGAGTTGGCTCGAAGCCTTGATGTCGACCATCAGCAGAGTCCCGCCCGGCCGCAATGCGCGATGGATGTTGGCCAACACCTGCGCGGGCTGAGCCTGATCGTGGATAGCGTCGAAAACCGTTATCACGTCGTAGCTTTCGACGGCGTCGAGCTTCGCCACATCCTGGGCGCTGAACGTCGCATTGCTGAGCCCACGGCTCTTCGCCTCGGCGACGCCGACCGCAAGGCCTTCCTCGGAGAAGTCGACGCCGGTGAACCGGCTGGCGGGGAACGCCTGGGCCATCACGTTGATGGCGTGCCCGCTGCCACAACCGATGTCGGCGACATCCGCACCGGCGCGAAGCCGTTCCGGCAGCCCGTCGGCCAGCGGCAGGACGGCGTCGACCAGTGCGGCGTCGAACACCTCGCCACTTTCCTCGGCCATCAGCTTGTGGAAGCGCGGATACTCGCTGTAGGACAACCCGCCGCCGGTCTGGAAGCAGCCGATGACCTTCTGCTCGACCTCGCCGAGCAGCGGGATGAACTGGGCGACGCGGGAGAGGTTTTCCGGCCCGGCAGCGCGGGTCAGCACCGCCGCGCGATGCCGTGGGAGCGAATACGTCTGCGTCGTCGGGTCGTAGTCGACGATCCGGCTGGCGACCACACCGCCCAGCCACTCCCGCACGTAGCGTTCGTTGAGCCCGGCCGAATCGGCGATGTGCGCGCTGGTGGCCGGCGGGAGTTCGGCCAGCGTGTCGAACAGCTTGGTCTGATGCCCGATGCTCAGCAGGATGGCCAGGCTGGCGCTGTCGATCGCTCCGACGATCCGTTCGGCGAACTGCTCGGTGGTGTCCGTTGAGGCAGCCGGGGATTCGTTCAATGTCGTCATGGCTCAAACGCTAGACCGGAGCGGCCGCCCTCGTTATCGGCCAAAGTGTGTAACTTCGCCGCCGCGTGTGGTGCAAATGATGCAGAGCGGCTACTGCAGCACGTTGTTCGTGCGCGCCCATGCCACCGCCGCGGTGCGCGACGAGACTTCGAGCTTGGCGTAGATGTTGGCCAGGTGCCGGCCGACCGTCTTCTCGCTGATGAAGATCTGCTGGGCCAGCGCACGATTGGTGGCGCCACCCGCGATGCCGCGGAGCACTTCGAGCTCGCGGCGCGTCAGCCCGCCAGGCGTGCCCCGACCGCAGACGCCGCTGGGTTCGACGGCGAGTTGGGTGTAGATGTTCTCCGCGGTGGCGATGTCAGCGGCCGCCGCGTCATTCTCGCCAATGCCTCTGTGCGCCAGGGCCATCCACTCGTACACCTCGGCCGTCTCATAGCGCGACCGCTGCGTGCGGTACTCGGGCAGCGCGGCTTGAAGGCTCACCAGCGCGGCGGCGTGTTCGCCCCTGCGGACCAGCACCGCTCCCCGGGCGTGTGCCGCCCAGGCCCGGTAGCCGGGGGTGTCGAAGGCGTCGGCGCCCTGCTCGAGCTCGCGGCAGTGCTGCTCGGCCTCGTCGAGGCCGTCGCGCGCCAACGCCACCTCGACCGCGGCCCGCAACATCCGCATCCGGTCCAGCCGGCCCACCCCGGACAACGCGACCCGCAGGTCGGTCCACGCCACCTCGGTCTGACCCGTGCGACACCGCAGCAGCGCCTCACCGGGTTGCGGGTCGACGCCGAGGCTGCGCGCCTTCGCGAACGCGGCCAGCGCACCCTCGGAGTCGCCACGCAAACGCCGGACCTCGCCGAGTTGGTAGAACCCCTCTCCCCCGACCCAGGAGTTGACGCCTTCCAACGCCGCACTGGCGGTGAGCAATTCGTTCTCCAGCCGCCGGTAGTCGTCGTCGGCCGACGCAAGCTGAAGCCGGTGTACGTCGCACACCCGGTAGTAGGTGGCCGTCTTGTGCACGTCGCACCAGCGCTCCATCGAGTCCGTCCAGGCTCGCATCCGCGGCAGGTCGGCGAGCTTGTGACACAGGTGCAGCACCACGCAGTAGATGTCACCCGCCCACTCCACGCGCACCTCACCGGCCAGCAGCGGCAGGATCGCCTCGTCGACGAAGGCGTACCCGTCGGAGACCCTGGCCTCGTAGAACGCGGCAAGCGCCTGTGTCACCAATGACAGCGACGTGAGCGACGGGTCGTCGAGCGGCGCGCAGATGTCGCGCATCGCCGCCGCGCGCCGGGAGAGCTCGTCGACGTTCTGGTCCAGCACCGCCACGATCGCGTCGAGGTAGGCGAGGTAGCCGTGCGTCGGGCCCGCGGGTGCGTCGCCGATCAGCCGGCGGGCGCGGTTCATCCACCCCTTGGCGATGTTCACGTCGCCGCGCGTCAGCCATTCCAAGCCGATGTCGAGCGCCTTCATCGAGGCAGCGGCCGGATCGGTCCGCACCATCTGGCTGTACACCTGTTCCGCGAGCCGCACCGCCTCCCGGCCGTGGCCCAGTCGCCAGGCCGCGGTCGCATAGGCGTCGAGGTCGTCGAGGGCCATGGGGCCGACGCCATCGGCGCGCACGAACGCCGCGTAACTGGCGCCCCAGTCGCGGCGTTGATGCGCGCTACGCGCCTCGGCGAGGTGATCGGTCAGAACATTCATGTCGAAACACATCACACCAGCCTGATCGACCGCTCGCTAGCCCCGTCCCACTAAGTTGTAGCCATGAGTCAGACCGTGCGTGGCGTGATCTCCAGGAGCAAGAAGCAACCCGTCGAGTTGGTCGACATCGTGATACCGGATCCGGGTCCTGGGGAGGTGGTGGTCGACGTGATCGCCTGCGGGGTGTGTCATACCGATCTGACCTACCGCGAGGGCGGCATCAACGACGAGTACCCGTTCCTGCTCGGCCACGAGGCCGCGGGCACCGTGGAGTCCGTTGGGCCCGGCGTGACGGCGGTGGCACCGGGTGACTTCGTGATCCTGAACTGGCGCGCGGTATGTGGGCAGTGCCGGGCCTGCAAGCGAGGCCGCCCGTGGTATTGCTTCGACACGTTCAACGCCGAGCAGAAGATGACGCTGACCGACGGCACCGAACTGACCCCGGCGCTGGGCATCGGCGCGTTCGCCGACAAGACACTCGTCGCGGCGGGCCAGTGTACGAAGGTCGATCCCGAGGCCGACCCCGCGGTGGCCGGCCTGTTGGGGTGCGGCGTGATGGCGGGCATCGGCGCCGCCATCAACACCGGCAACGTGGGCCGCAACGACACCGTCGCCGTGATCGGCTGCGGCGGCGTGGGTGATGCAGCCATCGCGGGCGCCGCGCTGGTGGGCGCCAAGAAGATCATCGCGGTCGACATGGACGACCAGAAGCTCAACTGGGCCCGCGACTTCGGCGCCACTCACACCATCAATGCCAAGGAGTTCGACGTCGTCGAGACGATCCAGGACCTCACCGACGGCAACGGCGCCGACGTCGTCATCGACGCGGTCGGTCGGCCCGAGACGTGGAAGCAGGCCTTCTACGCCCGCGACCTGGCCGGCACCGTGGTGCTCGTCGGCGTGCCCACCCCCGACATGACACTCGAGATACCGCTGGTCGACTTCTTCTCCCGCGGCGGAACCCTCAAGTCGTCCTGGTACGGCGACTGCCTACCCGAGCGCGACTTCCCCACCCTGATCAGCCTCTACCGCCAGGGTCGACTCCCGTTGGAACGATTCGTCTCCGAGCGCATCGGCTTAGAAGACATTGAGTCGGCATTCCATCGCATGCACGCCGGCGAGGTCCTGCGCTCGGTGGTGATGCTCTAGTGGTCGCCATTGAGCGCCTCGTCACCAGCGGCAAGTTCGAACTCGACGGCGGCAGCTGGGACGTCGACAACAACATCTGGCTCATCGGCGACGACTCCGAGGTCATCGTGTTCGACGCCGCACACACCGCGGCCCCGATCGTCGAGGCCGTCGGCGGCCGCAACGTCGTCGCCGTGGTGTGCACACACGGACACAACGACCACGTCACGGTGGCACCCGAGCTCGGCGAGACGCTCGACGCTCCGGTGCTGTTGCATCCTGCCGACGACGTGTTGTGGCGGATGACTCATCCGGACAAGGACTTTCGCTCGTTCGAGGACGGTGCCACGCTCACCGTCGGCGGTGTCGAACTACGCGCCCTGCACACCCCGGGACACTCGCCGGGGTCGGTGTGCTGGTACGTGCCCGACCTCAACGCGGTGATCAGCGGCGACACCTTGTTCCAGGGCGGACCAGGCGCCACCGGACGGTCCTACTCCGACTTCCCCACCATCCTGGCGTCGATCTCGCAGCGGTTGGGCATGCTCCCCGACGAGACCGTCGTCTACACCGGCCACGGCGACACCACCAGAATTGGCGACGAACTCGTCAACTACGACCAATGGGTGACCAGGGGGCACTAATGCCCGTCGAGGATCCGTCGCTTCTCGGCCTGGAACTCGTCCTCGGTGAGTGCACCCGAATCACGGAGCCGGGCAAGGGTGTTCAGCTGCTCGACCCGGACACCGTCGTCGGTCGGGGTATACGACGCGGACTGCTGGACCGGCGGGACGTAGGCGGGGGGCGCGTCCCAGCTCGTCACGCCGAACCCCGGTGACGGAGCGGGGTAGCCGGGCACCGGTACGGGCCTGCGCGCAACCCGCGCCGCCCACACCCGGGCTATCACGAGGTCGACGACGGCGATGCCGAAGATCGCGGCGAAGATCCACGGCAGGTTGCCGTAGCTGCTTCCGTGGCCGAAGGCGAGCGTCGGGTTGAGGTAGGCGCTGACTTTCCCGTCGAGGTTGACGTCGTACGTGCCCTCGACGGGGACGTGCAGGGTTCCGATGCGGATTCGGGCGTCGTTGTTCACCGTGGTCGTGGTGCCGTAGTCCTCCGTCAGCTGCGGCTCAGCGACACCTTCTGGCGCACCGATGCGGTACTTCAGCGGCGGAACGGGCAAGCCGCCGCCGCCGTTGGTCCCGCCGATGACGATCGTGTGAAAGGTGACGGTGACGTCGCCGGCGGGCAGGTGCAGGCTGCTCGAACCTGGAATCGGCACCTCCCCGTACGCGTCGTACTCGTCGAAGACGAACGCGTTGAGTATCAGCGTGACGACGAACCCGATGCCGGCGATCACCATCGTGAGGACGGCAACGGTGGTCAGGATCCGTGGCCCGAACGCGCGACTCATGCAGCGAAGTCTTTCATGGTGCCGCCGGAGCGGCGATCAGAACTCTCCGTGCAACTGTCGGGCGGCACCCAGGTCCGACCACTACCGTCTGTGTATGCGCGAATCGAGCGTCGTGGTGCGTCCCGAGGCCAAGGACAGCGGCTGGTACAGCGCCAGTTCGCGGCTGAAGGCGGCCGGATTGCCGGAGGCTATAACGCTTTTCGAACAGTCGGCTGAAGTGGTGCCGATCCCCCGCTCGCCGCGCCCCATCGTGATCGCCGACTACGGTGCCGGGACCGGGCACAACTCGGTGCTGCCCATCTGCGCGGCGATCGCGGTGCTGCGCAAGCGCACCCGGCCCGAGCATTCGATCCTGGTGACCCACACCGACGTGCCGGAGAACGACTTCACCGCGTTGTTCCGCACGCTGACCGCCGACCCGGACAGCTATCTGAAGCGGGACCCCGCCTCGTTCGCGTCGGCCGTCGGGCGGTCGTACTACTCGCAGATCCTGCCGTCGAACAGCGTGAACCTGGCCTGGTCGTCGTGGGCGCTGCACTGGCTGGGCCGGCCGGTGCCCGCGAGTGACCATCTGCTGGCGGCCTACAGCGGCGACCAGGACTCCCGCGCCGCACACGCCCGGCAGGCCTCCTTTGACTGGCACGAGTTCGTCGCGTTCCGCGGTCGCGAGCTGTGCCCGGGCGGGCGGCTGGTGGTGACCACTCTGGGCGTCGACGAAGACGGCGAGTTGGGGTTTCGGCCCCTGCTCGACGCCATGACGGCGACGTTGGACGAACTGTCGCACGACGGTGTGGTCACTGAGGACGAGCTGAGCGCGATGTCGATACCGATCGTCGGACGTCGCCCCAAGGACTTCGAATCGCCGTTCGCACCGTCTGGAACGTTCGAGAAGCTCTCCATCGTCCAACTCGAGACCTTCGACGCCGAGGACCGCTTCTGGAAGCAGTTCCAAAGCGATGGCAAGGAAACGACTTTCGGCGCTCAGTGGGCGGCGTTCCTGCGGGCCGCCCTGTTTCCCACCCTGGCCACCGCCCTCACCGAGGAGCGTGCCGAACCGACGTCGCCGTTCTTCGACAAGCTCGAGGCGGGCATCGCCGCCCGACTCGCCGCCGCGCCCGCACCTGTGCGGATTCCCCTCGCCCAGGTCGTCATCGAGAAGAGTCAGCGCACCACGGGCCAGTGACCGTCAGCTTGCCGCCCGTTCCCGAAAGGTGTTGCGGTAGCTCTGCGGGGAAACCCCGGTGAGCCTGCGGAACTGTTCGCGGAAGTTGGCCGGCGACGCGAAGCCGACGTCGCGACCGATGCGCTCCACCCCCGCCGATGTGGTCTCGAGCAGCTGCTGGGCATGACGGACCCGGACGCCGGTCAACCACTGCATCGGGGTCTGCCCCGTCTCGTCCTGGAAGCGCCGGTTCAGGGTGCGCACGCTCACCGCGGCCTGCGTGGCGATGTCTGCGAGCACGAGGTCGCGGTGCGCTTCCCGTTCGATCCAGGCCAGCACGTCGTGGAGTCCCGTTGGTTCCGCAATGCCGTTGGCGGCCGGGCGATTGCGCACGATGAACTGGGCCTGACCGCCGCTGCGGTGCAGCGGCGCGACCGCCAACCGCGCGGCGTCGGCGGCCACGGCAGCACCGTAGTCGCGAGCCACCATGTGCAGACAGAGGTCCAGCCCGGCCGACGCCCCGGCGGACGTGAGCACCTGACCGTCGTCGACGTACAGCACGTCGGCATCCAGGTGCACCGCGGGGAACGCAGCGCGGAAGTGGTCGGCCGCCACCCAGTGCGTGGTCGCCCGCCTGCCGTCGAGCAGGCCCGCCGCGGCGAGGGTGAAGGCGCCCGAACAGATCGACGCGATACGCACACCCCTGGCGTAGGCGGCCACCAACGCCTCGATCGCGGTGTGCGGTGGCGCCGTGGCGACGTCGTTGCGTCCCGGCACGACGATGGTGTCGGCGTCTTCGAGCGCGTCGAGCCCGTGGTCGGTGGCGATGCGCAACGGCCCCGCGGTGACGACCGGATCGGTCCCGCACACGATGACCCGATAGCACGCTTCGCCGGTGCCCGATTCGACCCGGCCGAAGACCTCGACTGGTGTGGCCAGGTCGAACGCGATGGTGTCGGGCATCGCGAGCACGGCGACGGTGTGCATGAGCGGCACGCTACCAAAGGCTGGCAAGATCCCGTCGATACATGGCGTTCTGGTCACTGGTGACGCGGACCCGGGCCGACGACCATGGCCTGATGCATGCGCAGCTCGTCTTGTTCGACGGGTTCGACCCGCTCGACGTCATCGCCCCGTTCGAAGTGCTCGCCGCGGGTAGCGACGCGGTCGGAGGCGAGCTCGAGGTCGTGCTGGTGTCGGCCGAGGGACCACGCCCGGTGGTCAGCGGCACCCGCGGGCTGGTGCTGAACGCGACCGCCGGACTGGACCCGACGAAGGCCGGATACGTGATCGTGCCGGGAGCCAGCGGGCCCATCGACGGTGACCCCGACGAGATCGACACCATCCCCGTGCTGCTGGCCCGGTTCGGTGAGACCGGGGCCGTCGATTTGATGCGCAAGGCGTTCGCGAACCCCAACATCACGGTGGCCACCGTGTGCGGCGGCTCGCTCGCGTTGGCGATGGCCGGGCTGATCGAGGGACGCAACGCCGTCACCCATCACCTCGGC
Source organism: Mycobacterium sp. RTGN6 (assembly GCF_033804605.1). Taxonomy (NCBI): domain Bacteria; kingdom Bacillati; phylum Actinomycetota; class Actinomycetes; order Mycobacteriales; family Mycobacteriaceae; genus Mycobacterium; species Mycobacterium sp. RTGN6. Next base: position 215,806 of record NZ_JAPZKZ010000001.1, on the reverse strand, counting down.
ATGGACGTGCTCGAGGCGACGGGTGTCAACGCCGTGGCGGCGCGGGTGGTCGACGACGGCGACCTCGTCACCGCGGGCGGCGTGACGTCGGGTCTGGACCTCGCGCTGCACCTGCTCGAGCGCAGCTATGGACCGCGCGTGGCGCTGGCCGTCGAGGAACTGTTCGAGTACGAGCGAAGGGGAACGGTGTGGAGCTGATCGGCGAATGGGATGTGGCGATCAAGACGCCGATCGGATCGCTCTCCGTGGTCTACGTATTCACCGAATCCGTTGGCGCGCTGACTGGTTCGGCGACGCTCAGGGACGAGACCGTGGCGTTGCAGGACCTCGCCATCGACGGTGCACGGGCGACGTGGCGGCAGTCGGTGACCAAGCCGATGCGGCTGAACCTCGACTTCGACGTCACCGTCGATGGCGACCGATTGACCGGGCATTCGAAGGCCGGCCGGTTGCCCCGCTCGGCGGTGAACGGCACTCGGCGTCGCGGTCGCAATTGACACGTCGGCACATTGCCACCCGCTTTCCAGGGGAGGACGATAAGACCCGACGGCGGCGCCGTCTCGACGCTGCCCCGTCTAGAGGAGGCAGATTGTGTACGCACGAACGACAACCATGGAGGCAACACCCTCATCCATAGACGCAGGCATCGCCTACGTCCGCGACGAAGTGATGCCCTTGCTCGAGGGCCTGGATGGCTACGTTGGCTTGTCCCTGTTGGCCGACCGTTCATCCGGCCGCTGCATCACTACCAGCGCCTGGGAGTCCGAGGACGCGAGGCGCGCGAGCGCATCGGCTGTTGAGGAGGTCCGCAGCCGCGCCGCGGAGATCTTCGGCGGCGGCAGCCCCACCATCGAGGAATGGGAGATCGCGGTGCTGCATCGCGACCACGACGCGGGTGAGGGCGCCTGCGTTCGCGTCACCTGGGCCAACGTCGATCGCGACCAGGTGGACGCGGGTATCGAGGTCTTCAAGGCGGCCCTTCCCGCAATGCAGGAAATCGAAGGGCACTGCAGCGCAAGCTTGTTGGTGAACAGGACGTCGGGCCGCGGCGTGTCGTCGGTGGCCTACGAGAGCGCCGACGTGATGGAGCGCAACCACGCCGAGATGGACCGACTAAAGGGCTCGGTGTCCGAGGAGGCGGCCGCCCGGATCACCGAAGAGCACGACTTCGAGTTGGTAATCGCCCACCTACGGGTTCCCGAGATGGCCTGATTTCACGGCTAGCAGGTCCGGGAGCAGATCGTCGGGAGCGTTCGGGGCACTCAGTTGCGGCGGGTCCGATGCCGCGACTGAGTGCGCCGTCATGGCGTCCTCGGTGTGCTCGGATTCCCGTGGGGTGGACCGTTCGAGGAACCGGAGCAGTTCGACGGGGAAGGGCAGCACCAGGGTGGAGTTCTTCTCCGCCGCAACCTCGACGACGGTCTCCAGCAGGCGCAGTTGCAGCGCCGCCGGATGCTCAGCCATCACCTGGGCCGCCAGCGCCAGTTTCTCCGACGCCTGGAACTCGCCGTCGGCGGTGATGACTCTTGCTCGTCGCTCGCGCTCCGCCTCGGCCTGACGCGCTATCGACCGCTTCATCGAATCGGGCAAGACGACGTCCTTGATCTCCACGCGGTCGATGTGAATCCCCCAGCCGAGTGCCGGGCTGTCGATCAGCAACTCCAGGCCCTGGTTGAGTCGCTCGCGGTTGGACAGCAGGTCGTCCAGGTTGCTCTTGCCGATGATCGAGCGCAGCGACGTCTGCGCCACTTGACCGATGGCGGACCTGTAGTCCTGTACGTCGACCACTGCGCGCACCGGGTCCACCACCTTGAAGTAGATGACGGCATCCACCCGGACGGTCACGTTGTCTCGGGTGATGCCGTCCTGGGCAGGTACCGGAAGCGTGATGATCTGCATGTTCACCTTCTGGAGGCGATCGGCGATGGGCACCAGCATCGTGAGTCCGGGACCCCTGATGCCCGATTGCACCCGTCCGAATCGAAAGACGACGCCTCGTTCGAATTGCTTTACGACGCGAATGTTCTGCCCGAGCCAGAGCAGGAGAAGGCCGGCCGCGGCAGCCAGCAGGTAGGTGGTGATCATGATGTCTCCATTCCGCCCGAGATCGCCACCGGCGCTCAGAGGTCAGAACGGCATCCGACCGTTCTCCGGCCCCGACGGGCCCGAGTCCATGCTCCAATTCTGGCACCGCCGCGGTCAGGGCGCCATCTCGTAGGCGCCGTCATACGCCTTGACGCGTGACCACACCCGGTCGAAGCGCTCCGCGTCGGGCAGCGGCTTGCGGATCGCGCCGACCGCCCAGTCCTGCTGCGCCTGCGTTGACGTCGGCTTGCCGTGCAGCGCAACGGCGTACGTGCTGAAGTCGCGGATCTGGAAGTCGAAGATCGCATCGACGACGTCGTCGTCGAGCCCCGTCAGCGCCGCCTGCTCGAGAATCAGCTGGCCGTAGACGATCAGCGAGAACAGGTGCCCGACGTTCAGCAGGAAGTCGAGGTCCTTCGCCTGCTCGGCATCGGGGGCCGCGGTCAGGAGGAATTCCCGGAACGCCTTGGCCTGTTCGTAGAACAGGGCGACGTTCGGGACGTGCACGTGATTCTCATACGCCGGGGTCCAGTCGGCGAACTGGATCGCCCCCGCACCGCGAGTGGGTCCCTGATTCCAGAAGAACATGTCGTCGGCGGCGTCGTTGCGAGTCGGAATCTCCGGGTATTCCTTGGGATTGAGCATGTAGTTCGGCATGAACTTGAGCACCAGGCCGACGTTGACGTGCACCGTGCCCTCGAGTCGGGGCAGGCAGCCGATGAGCTGGGCGACCTCGCGGAACATGGTGTTCTTCTCGTAGCCCTTGGCGGCGATCACGTCGTGCAGCGACCGCATGACGGTCTCGCCCTCCATCGTGACCTTCGCCTTGGTCATCGGATTGAACAGCAGGTAGCGCCGGTCGTCCAGGCTCGCGCTGCGGAAGTAGTCGATGGCGCGCTTGCTGAAGAGCTTCATCGCGACCAGCCGCCCGTAGGCGTCGACGAAGTTGGCCCGCACGTGGCCGAAGTCGGTGACCGGGTTGCCGTAGAGGATGCGGTTCTGTGCGTGGGTAATGGCCTCGTAGAACGCGTGCTCGGCCATGCCGATCGACGCCGAGCACAGGTTGAACTTGCCGACGTTTACCGTATTCAGTGCTGCGGCAAAGGCTTCCACGCCGCTGTGCAGAATGTCCTCGGCGCGCACCGGGTAGTTCTCCAGCCGGAAGGTGCTCACGTAGATCTGCATGTGCACGACGTTGTCGATCAGGTGGTAGTTCTCGTGGCGGCTGTCGGCGGCAAAGAACACGTATGCGTCCTGACCTTCGACGTCGCCGCGCCTGCCGAACACCGACACCAGGCTCGCGACGTTGCCGTTGCCGATGTAGTACTTCTCCCCCGACGCCCGGTAGAGGATCCCGTTCGCGCGGTCCTCCTCGCTGGCCGGGGTGAGCACCATGTCGGTGCTGTAGACGTCGGCGCCGTGCTCGCGCTCGGACAACCCGAACGCCATCACCTCACCGGCCTCGAGGTCGTCGGCGGCCCTGAGCTTGGCGTCCTTGTTCTCGCTCTGCCAGACCGGGCCGAGCCCGAGGATGGTGACCTGCTCGGTGTACCAGTAGGTCAGGCCGTAGAAGCCGAGGATCTCGGCCAGCGCGGCGTTTCGCGCCCCGTCCCAGCGCTTGTCCGGGTTCCCGTCCGCGAACTCCGACGGCGTCAGGAACGTCGCGAAGAGCTTCTCCCGCTTCACGAACTCGACGAAGTCGGCAGGCCACTGCGCCTTCAGGTCGTCGTCGAGGATGCGCTTCTTGCCCTGCCCCTCGAAGAAGTCGATCGTGGCCCGCAGCAACCTGTGGGTCTCGGTGTCGAACTCCTGTGGGTCGTACGTATTCGGATCGAAGAGCAACCCGTCGGTCTCAGTCATGCGTTTCAACCTAGGGGCCGGGCGGCGGCACCGGTGCAGGAACCCACGGCAGACCCGGGATGGTCGGGTACGGCGCCGTCGGCGACCAGGGCGGTGGCGTGCTCGACTCGACGGGCGGGGGCGGTTCCTCGCTGGGTGGTGGCGGTGGCGGTTCGGAGGACGGTGGCGGTTCGGCCGGGGGTGGGGCCTCGGTCGCGGTGACGACCGGGGGCGGCACCTGCCGCGTCAGCGTCCTGGTCTCCTGCGGCGGTGCGGCTGGCGGGGGCGTGGCGGCCGGCGGCTCGGTGGACGGTGCGGGCGCGGGCGGCGACGTCGTCGTGGTCGGGGTGGCCGACGTCGTGACGCCCGTCTGCTCGGATGACGGGTCGCTGCGAAACACGAACAGGACGGCCGCCGCGATTGCCGCGAAGACGCCCAACAGCACGACGCCCGCGATCACCCCGGAGCGTCGGAACCACGGCACGGGGGCGGCTACCGGCGCCTCCGGCTCGGGCTCTTCGAACGCCAGCCGGGGACGCGCGGCGTCGCCGGCGTCGGCACCGCGGTCGTAGTCGCCGCCGAAGTCGCCGTAGTCCTCGGTCGGCGGCGCCACCTCGGGAACGTCGTCGGCGTCCGACCAGGCCAACGCCTGAAAGGTGCTCGACATCGGCGCCTCGGGCGGGTCAGGCGTCAATGCCGCGGCGGCTGCGGCGGCGGGCGCCAGCGACGTCGCCCCCTCCGGCGCAGTGCCTCGCACGGCCTTCAACCCGCCGCCGATCGCCGCTGCCAGTTCGGGCTGGGCCGCGGTGATGACGGGCACGCGCAGGTGTTCGGAGAGTGTGGTCGTGACGATCGGGATGCGGGCCCCACCGCCAACCGATGCGACGGCGACGAGGTCGGTCGATCGAATACCGCTGCGCCGCAACGTTTCCTGAAGTTCGGCGACGAAGCCGTCGAGCGGGGCCCGGATGGCGTCGTCGAGCTCGTTGCGCGTGATCCTGACCTCGCCGCCGGAGCCGGGCAGGTCCGCCGCCAGCGACGTCACCGACGCCGTCGACAGTCGTTCCTTGGCACCCCGGCACTGCGCCCGCAACCGGGTGAGTGAGCCAATGGACGAGGTGCCGGACAGGTCGACCGAGCCCGCCGCGGACAGGTCGGACATGACCCTGGTGAGCAACGCCTGGTCGATCAGATCGCCCGACAGGTCGTCGTGGCGCACGGTCGGTCCGATCGGCGCGAAGCCCTGCGCGGCGTCGGCGAGTGTGATGCTTGTTCCGCTGGCCCCGAAGTCGCAGACCGCGATGACGCCTCGGGCAGGCACCCCGGGCTCGTGCTGCAACGCCGTCAGCGCCGCGGTGGCATCGGACACCAGCAGCGCAGGCGTCGGCGAACGGAACTCCGGGACGGCGGCCAGCGCGCCACGAAGGGCCTCGATCGCGGCGGGTCGCCAGTGAGCGGGGTAGGTCACGCCGATCGGTTCGGCCGACGGTTGGCCGCCGACCAGGGTCTGGAAGAGCGCGCGCAGAGCGTCGGCCATGACGACTTCGGCGCGATGCGACGAACCGTCGGGCGCGACGATGGCGATGGGGTCGCCGACGCGGTCGACGAAGTCGGTGAGGATCAGGCCGCGTTCGGTCAGGTTCGGGTTCTCGCCTGGCACGCCGACCTCCGGCGGCCGGTGCGGATACTGCGTCAGCACCGCCGCGCGCGTCACCGCTGCCCTGCCGACGTGAACCGCCGTCAGGTTTGCCGAGCCGACCGAAAGGCCTATCCCATCTGCCACGTTAACGAATTGTGCCTTCCCCGGCGATCAGCGGCAGCTCCAGTGGGGTCACCCAGCCGGCGGGGAGCGCGTTGACGGCCGGTACGGCGTTGAGCGCGCGCATCCCGGTGGCCAGGCAACCCGCGGCCGCGGCGTCGCGCCCGGAGCCGTCGGTGAAGCGAAACGCCGTCTCCTGGACGATGCTCGGACTGCCCTCGATCTCGACGCGGTACACGTCGTTCTCGTTGCCGGTCGGCCAGTCGGGCGCCGAGCCGTCGCCGACGCGGTTGACGTGTTCGAGCTGAATGCGCGTCTGCCCCTGATACACGCCGTTGATGGTGAACCGGACGGCGGCGACGTTGCCCGGCGGGATGAGCCCCTTCGCTGTCTTGACCTCGACGGGCGTGACCCACTTGTCCCACGTCGTGGTGATCTCGTCGAGTTCGATGCCCGCGGCGTGCGCGATCATCGGAACCGTTGCGCCCCAAGCAAAGACGAGGATGTCCGAGTTCTCCAGCAATGGCCGGTGTTCCGGTGGCTTGCCGATGCCCATCTCGAATTCGTAGTCGCCCTCGTAGTTGGTGTAGTCCAAAAGCTCGGACGCACGTACCTTGCGGACCTCACCGCACAGCCCCATCAACGTCATCGGGAAGAGATCGTTGGCGAACCCGGGGTCGATGCCGGTGGTGAAGCACGACGACTGGCCCGCCTCGCACGCCTGAGTGATCGGCTCGATCCAGTTCGGCGGGTTGAGCTTCATGGTCGGCCACACCCACGGCGTCATCGACGTGGAGACCACGTCGATGCCCGCCCGCAGGAACCGGGTGATCAGCTTGATGTTGTCGTCGGCGTGCGCGGCCGTGGGTCCGTAGTGCACCAGCGCGTCCGGCTTCAGCGCGATGAGCGCGTCGACGTCGTCGGTGGCGGCCAGTCCGAGCGGCGCGAGCCCGCAGAGCTCGCCGACGTCGCGGCCGACCTTCTCTGGGTTGCTCACGCCGACCCCGACCAGTTCGAAGACCGGGTGCTTGATCACCTCCGCGATCACCATCTTGCCGACGAAACCAGTACCCCAGATCACGATGCGCTTGCTCATGGGCGGTCAGCTACCTCTTTCGGGTCAGGACTCATTGCATCTCAGTACCGGGACTCCCAGACGGAGTACTCGCCCTCCGGGCCCGCGACCGCCTCGGCGGTCTCGCGGAACCGCTGGCAGTTGGCGACGCAGACAGCCCGGTAGTTGACCAACTTGTCGTCGTCGGCGATCGCGACGAGGTCTCCCCACGGCCGATACTCGACCGCGCCTTCGCAATGCTGGCAGACCAGCCCCTCGACGCTCAGAAGCACCGCTTCAGGCCGCCCGGCTCACAATAGAGCGGGTAGCGGTCGTTGGGGATCGACAGTGGTTCCTTGAACGCCAGCGTGAAGGGGTAGGTCACGATGTTGGCGGAGACCGCACCGTTGCACACGTCGTTGTAGGACACCGAGCGGGTTCCGGTCATCGTGACGTCGTCGAACGTGTACGTCTCCAAGATGGGGGCCTTGCTGACGCCGTCCGGACACGTCATGCCGTCCATCTTGTTGGTGGAGAACTGCCATCGGCCACCGGTCAGGCGTGCGTCGCCGCCATTCACCTGTGTCGACGGCGTTGGTGCGACGTGCAGGCGGCACGCGACGGGCAGTTCGAGGTTGTCCCTCAGGTCGCCGACGGTGGGCACGCAGCTCGGGTAGATGGTCCAGGTCGTCGGGATGACGCCCTCTTGCGCATAGGTGTAGACGCCCTCCAGCACCTGGTCGGCCCGGGCGGGTCCGGCGAATCCCAGGAACACGCTGGCGAACGCGGCGGCCACGGCGAGGGCGCGGGTGATCCACATGTCGAGCAGTATCGCAGTCTCGTGCAGCAACGGCTGCAATTTGTCCGGCATGAGAAGGTGCAGCCATGAACGCACTCGAGGGCAAGGTCGCCCTGATCACCGGAACGTCGGCCGGCCTCGGGGCCACCACGGCGAAGCTGTTCGCCGAACGTGGCGCGTCGGTCTTCGGAATCGCGCGCGACGCCGAGCGGATGGCCGCGGTGTTCGCCGACGTGCCCGGCGGTGAGTTCGCCTCGGTGGACGTGACCAGTCCCGCGGCGTGCCGTCAGGCGGTCAACGACTGCGTGTCCGCGTTCGGCAAGCTCGACGTGTTGGTCAACGTCGCGGGGTTCCACCAGATGCGCCACACGCGCGACGTCACCGACGAGGAGTGGGAGCGCGACCTCGCGGTGAACCTGCACGGGCCGTTCTACCTGTGCCGGGCCGCGCTGCCGCACCTGCTGGAGTCGGGCGGCAACATCGTCAACGTGGCGTCGATCGCCGGCGTCGAGGGCGAGGTGTACTCGGCGGGCTACTGCGCCGCCAAGCACGGCCTGGTCGGGCTGACCCGGGCGCTCGCGGTCGAGTTCACCAAGGAGAAGCTGCGCGTCAACGCGGTCTGTCCTGGCGGCATGCCCACCGCCCAGACCACCGAATTCAGCGCGCCGGAAGGCGCCGACTGGGACCTCATCCTGCGCATCGCATCACCACGCGGCTTCATGGAGACCGAGGACGTCGCGAACGTCATCGCCTTCCTGGCCAGTGACGACGCCGCGGCCGTCCACGGTGCGGTGTATCGCGTCGACAACGGCAAGGGCGCCGGCTGAGGTCGGCTACTCGATCTTCTTGTACTCGATGCGAAATGCCGGCGTGCCGACCTTCCAGCATTCGTGGTCCGAGGCGGCGCTGTCGCGGATCCGCGCATCGATGGCGTTCTCCGCGGCACTCTCGGAGCCCCGCGCGTCGTCCTCGGGCACCGAACCACCGAAGGTGGTGGTGTCCCCCAGTCGGTCGGGCCACTGGCCGCTGCACCAGTGTTCTCGGCTCCACCAGCAGTCGGCGCTGCCCGACCCCCAGTAGACCCACCGCTGCGCCAACACGCCTCCGTCTGCCAGAACCCCGTGAATTGACGACATCGTAGGCATTCGTGGACATTTCGCACGGCGAGTGTGTCGCGCGCCATATCCTGACCGGGCCCAGATCCGCGTGACGACGGGTGACAGCCGTGAAGACGATGGCGATGAGCGCCGCACTCGCGTTGAGCGCGCTGCTGTACGCGCCGAGCGCCCAGGCCGCAGCGATGCCGTTGGGCAACTACCAGCTGCAGACCAACCGCTACACGACGCATGCGTGGACGTGGGCGATCAACACTTGTGCGCCCGACTGCGTCGCCGTGACGGCCACGCCCCGGCCCCTTCGGATGGGTGTGGAGTTCTTCGGGACCGCTCGCCTGGTCGGTTCGACCTACACGATGGCCAACGACGCATCCGACGGAGTGATCTGTTGGGGCTACACGCTTCCCGCCCACGACGTCTATACGTGGGACGCGGTGACACTCGCCGGAACCGTGGAGTCGACGTTCGACGCCGGCTGTAGCGGATCACCGGGCGGCGTCAACACCTGGACGTTCGCGCTGATGCGGATGTAGTTCGTCGGCGCGCGTTCACGTCGCCGTCGACGGATACTCCTTGGACGTGCACGCATCGCTGTCAGAATGCGATCGCCGCGAGCGACCGAGAGCAAGGACGAGATGACCGACGTCATTCAGAACCACGAAGACCTCCCCGCCGACCCTTCCGCTGACCTTCCCGCCGACGCCATCCACGATCACGTCCGCACCGGGCTGGATGCCGCGGACCTGCGGGAGGCGATCACCGACCACCTGCGGTACTCGATCGGTCGCCCGGCGGCCGCCGTGAAGACCGAGCACTACTACCGGGCACTCGCCTTGGCCGTGCGCGACCGCATGCAGGACAACCGCGTCGCGTCCACCCAGACCTCCCTCGACCTCGGGCGCAAGGTGACGTGCTACCTGTCGGCGGAGTTCCTGATGGGACCGCAGCTCGGCAACAACCTGCTGAACCTCAAGATCGAGGACGCGGCTCGCGCGGCGCTGGACTCGCTGGGCCAGGACTTCGACGAGGTGCTGGCGTGCGAACCGGAGCCGGGGCTGGGCAACGGCGGGCTCGGCAGGCTCGCCGCGTGCTACCTCGACTCGCTGGCCACCCTCGAGCGGCCCGCGATCGGCTACGGCATCCGCTACGAGTTCGGCATCTTCAAGCAGGAGTTCTCCGACGGTTGGCAGGTGGAGCTCACCGACAACTGGCTCGCGAACGGAAACCCTTGGGAAATCGCCAAACCCGACGTGAACTACCTCGTCAACTGGGGTGGGCACACCGAGCAGTACGTCGACGACGCCGGCGCCGTTCGCGTGCGCTGGCTGCCGAAGCAGGTCATCAAGGGAGTCGCCTACGACACGCCGATCCAGGGATACGGCGTCCATACCTGCAACGTGCTGACGCTGTGGAGCGCTCGCGCCGTCGAGTCGTTCGCGTTGGACGCCTTCAACACCGGTGACTACTACAAGGCGGTTGAGGAGGAGGTCACCTCCGAGACGGTGACCAAGGTGCTCTACCCCAACGACGAACCCGAGGCGGGCAAGCGGCTGCGTCTGTTACAGCAGTACTTCTTCGTGTCGTGCTCGCTGCAGCACGTGGTCCACATCATGGACGATCTGGCCGACGCCTCGGTGCACGAACTTCCCCAGCGGTTCGCGTTGCAGCTCAACGACACTCACCCGTCCATCGGCGTCGCGGAGCTCATGCGGATCCTGGTCGACGAACGTCGGCTCGACTGGGACGAGGCCTGGCGGATCACGGTGGCCACCTTCGCCTACACCAACCACACCCTGCTGCCGGAAGCCCTGGAGAAGTGGCCGTTGGGCCTCTTCCGGGAGTCGTTGCCGAGGCATCTCGAGATCATCTACGAGATCAACAGCCGCTTCCTCGACGAGGTCCGGGCCCACTTCCCCGGAGACGTCGACCGGGTGCGGCGCATGTCGATAATCGGCGAAGAGGGTGGCCAGACGGTGCGCATGGCGTACCTCGCCACGGTCGGCAGCCACGCCATCAACGGCGTCGCGGCACTGCACTCGGACCTGCTGAAGGCCAGCGTGCTGAAGGACTTCTACGAATTGTGGCCAGAGCGCTTCTCCAACAAGACCAACGGCGTCACGCCGCGCCGCTTCCTGGCGCTCTCCAACCCGGGCCTGCGGGGCCTCATCGACCGCACGATCGGCGATGGCTGGCTGACCGACCTGGACCGGCTGCGCGGCCTGGAAGCCTTCGTCGACGACCCCGACTTCCGTCAGCAGTGGCGAGACATCAAGCGTGCCAACAAATCTCGGCTGGCCGAATACCTTCACTCCACCATCGGCGTTGAGCTGGATCCCACGTGGATGTTCGACATCCAGGTCAAGCGCATCCACGAGTACAAGCGCCAGCACCTCTCCGTGCTGCACATCATCCGGCAGTACCACCGGCTGAAGCTCAACCCCGGACTCGACCTCGCACCGCGGGTCTACGTCTTCGGCGGCAAGGCGGCCCCCGGCTACTTCATGGCCAAGCGAATCATCAAGCTGATCAACGCCGTTGGGGAGACGATCAACCACGACCCCGACGTCAACCGGTGCATGAAGGTCGCATTCGTGCCGAACTTCAACGTGCAGAGCGCACACCTCATCTACCCGGCTGCGAACCTGTCCGAGCAGATCTCGACCGCGGGCAAGGAAGCGTCGGGCACCGGGAACATGAAGTTCATGCTCAACGGCGCCCTGACCATCGGAACGTTGGACGGCGCCAACGTCGAGATCCGCGAAGAAGCGGGGGCGGAGAACTTCTTCCTGTTCGGGCTGACCGAGTCTGAGGTCGAGCAGGTCAAGCGCGACGGCTACCGCCCCGCCGACTACGTCGACGGCAACGACGAGCTGCGGGCGGTGCTCGGGCTGATCTCCTCCGGGCAGTTCTCGCACGGCGACACCGAGGTGTTCCGCCCGCTGGTGGACAACCTCGTCCACGACGACCCGTTCCTGGTGATGGCCGACTACGCGTCCTACGTGGAGTGCCAGGATGCGGTGGCGGCGGCGTGGCAGGACCGCGACGCGTGGTCGCGGATGTCGATCCTGAACGCGGCACGGAGCGGCAAGTTCTCGTCGGACCGCGCCATCCGGGAGTACTGCGACGACATCTGGAACGTCGGCCCGGTGACGGTGAAGCTCTGATCCTCAGAGCTCGCTGATCACCGACGACGCCAGCAGGTCGAGCGTCTCGTCGGACGCGCGATCGTGGGTGAACAGCACCACCTGACCGAAGCCGAGCGCCTGCCATTCCTTGATCCGGTCGACGATCTGGGGTGCGGTGCCCACCAGGCCACCTTCGCGCAGGCCGAAACCTGGTCCGCCGAAGCGCTTCTCGGCGAACTCACGGACCCTGGGCAGCGACGCGTCGTCGGGAGCCAGCGCCATCACGGCCTCCACCGACAGCGTGATGCTCGCCGGATCGCGGCCGACGTCGGCACAGCAGGCGCGCAGCACGTCGACCTTGTGCTCCAATTCGCCAAGCGCGTAGGTGGGTACGTTCCAGACGTCGGCGTACCGGGCAACTAGCGGCAGCGTGAACCTCTCCCCGACTCCGCCGACGACGATCGGCGGGCGCGGCCGCTGCACCGGACCGGGCACGATCGGCATGTCCTTGACGGTGTAGTGCTTGCCCTCGAAGTCGATGGCCTCGTTCGCGAACGCCTGGGTGAGCATCTCCAGGGTCTCGCCGAGGCGTTCGGAGCGCTCGCGGAAGGTGCCCCACGGCAGCCCCATGCGCAGATGCTCGTCCTCGATCGAGCCGCTGCCTAGCCCGAGTTCGAGGCGTCCGTCGCAGATCTGGTCCAACGTGGTCGCCATCTTGGCCAGTACCGCGGGGTGGCGAAACTGGTTGCACAGCACCATGTGTCCGACCCGGAGCCGCTCGGTTCGGCTCAACAGCGCCGTCGCCAGCGTCCACGCCTCCAATGAGGCGATGTTCGGCACTCCCGGCCCGTACAGATGGTCGTAGAGCCACAGTGAGCCGATCCCGAGCTCCTCGCAGCGCTGGGCGCGGTGCAGCACGTCGGCGTAGGAGAAGCCCATCTGCGGCACGTAGACCCCGATGTCCAGCTCCGTCATGGACGTAACTCCAATCTGCCGTGCGTGATAACGCTCGCATCGCCGCAGACCGCGTCGAAGACGACCACCCCTGCTCCTGCACCGTAGGCGCGCACGGTCACGTCGCCGCCGAGCGGGGTCGGCGAGGCGAACCGCACCGCCACCCGAGCCACCCGGCCCGGATCGTCGACGCCGACGATGCCGAGCACCCGGTGCACGCACATCGCCATCGTGCACAGCCCATGGGCGAACAGGAAGTCGAAGCCCTCCGAGCTCGCGACGTCGATGTCGAAGTGGTGAGCGGACCAGTCGGCGGAGACTTCGGCGTACTTGCGCGCGGTGTCGTGGGCGACGTGCTGGTGCGCCGTTCCGAGCGGATTGGCATGCGCCGACTCCGGGAACCGATGATCGGCGGGCAGGGCGCCGAGGTCAGCGACGCCGTCGAGACCGAGCAGGATCATGGACCACCACTGCTCGACGGCGAGCGCGCCGTCGACGCCATAGTGCTCGAAGTGGACCACCACCATCGTGCCGGGCCGCACCGTACGCACCGCGGACAACTCGGTCCACGTCTCGATCACCTCGCCGGGGCGCAACGGTCGGTGCAGCACGACGTCGTGTTCGCCGTGCACGCCGCCCCTGACGCGCGCCCAGATGGCCGAAGGCAGGTCGGCCCTGGCCTGCTCACCCGCTTCGAACGCCAGCACGATGGGGAACACCGCGGGCACCGCCGCGCCCGCGAGCACCGCGGCGGTGTCGTCGGCGGTCGCATCGGCGTAGGCCGCCACGAGGGCCGGTTCGACCACCCCGGGGAAGGGCCCGTGACGCTTGGGCTCGACGCGCAGGGTCACCGCGCCTCCATGCCGCGCCACACCTGAGTGACGAAGTTGTCCAGCATGAAGGTCCGCAAAGCCGTCGACCGCTGCGTGGTGGTGAGCAGCGCGTACAGGCCAAGCAGGAAGTACATCGCGGACAGCGTCGCGTCGACCGATTGGTCGACGTCACCGCGCGCCCTTGCGGCCTCGATCTGCCCGACCAGCACGACGATGATCTCGTGGTCGGTCCACTCGTCATCGGCTGGACGCATCGGCGAGAAGTGAACGGCCAGCACGTCCTTGAACAACGCCCCGCCCAACCGGCGCTCCGCGGCGACGACCACCCGCACCACTTCGGACAGCATGTCGGGCAGCGGCTGCGGGGTCTGGACGAAACGGGTCAACTCGCCTGCGATGCGCTTCTCCTCGCGTCGCTCGAGCTCGAGGAGCACGTGCTCCTTGCTCGGGAAGTGGAAGTAGAAGGTGCCGCGAGCCACCCCGGACGCAGTGACGATGGCGCCGATGTCCGCGTCGCCCATTCCCGCACGCTTGAACTCGGCGATGGCGGCCCGGAAGATGCGCTGGTGCGTCTGGCGCCGCTGCAGGTCCGGCCCCTTCGGCTTGCGCACGCGCGCACCGTCGGACCGCGTCATGCTCCCTTCTTAGCTGCATCCATTGACATTCGTCAATAGCCAACCTTGCGAATCATGTTGACCGACAGCCCTATCTGAGGTTGACTCTCGACGAGACTGCACTGACATTTGTCAGTGCACCGAGCAACTCAGCCCCGACAGTGAAGGTTGGCCATGACGGTCGTCGATACCGCGGACGTGTACTTCGATCCCTACGACCAGGAGCTCAACAGCGACCCGTACCCGGTGCACCGGCGGCTGCGTGAGGAGGCGCCGCTGTATTACAACGAGAAGCACGACTTCTACGCGCTGAGCCGTTTCGACGACGTCAACAAGGGACTGGTCGACAACCAGACGTTCAGCTCCGCGCGCGGCGTCATCCTCGAGCTGATCAAGTCGGACATCGAGATTCCGCCCGGCACGCTGGTATTCGAGGACCCGCCGGTTCACGACATCCACCGCAAGCTGGTGGCCCGTATGTTCACCCCGCGCAAGATCGCCGAGCTCGAGGACAAGATCCGGTCCTTCTGCGCACAGAGCCTGGACCCCCTGGTCGGCACAGGCCGGTTCGACTTCATCGCCGACCTGGGCGCGCAGATGCCGATGAAGACCATCGGGATGCTGCTGGGCATTCCGGAGTCGGATCAGGAGGCCATCCGCGACCACGGCAACGCGCAGATGAAGACCGAGGCGGGCGAGCCCATGAAGATGGCGTCCGAAGGCCTCGACGCAGGTCAGATCTTCGCCGAGTACCTCGACTGGCGAGCCGAGCACCCGTCCGACGACATCATGACCGACCTGCTGACGGTCGAGTTCACCGACGAGCACGGCGTCACCCGAAGGCTTACCCGTGACGAACTACTGATCTATCTGAACGTGGTCGCCACCGCGGGCAACGAGACCACGACTCGGCTGATCGGCTGGGCGGGCAAGGTGCTCGCGGACCACCCCGATCAGCGCCGCGACATCGTGGCGGATCGATCGCTGATTCCGCAGACCGTCGAGGAGCTGCTGCGCTTCGAGTCACCCGCTCCAAACGTGGGCCGGTACGTGACGAGGGACGTCGAGTACTACGGGCAGACGGTGCCCGAGGGCAGCGCGATACTGCTGCTGACGGGTGCCGCCAACAGGGATCACCGCCAGTTCCCACCCGATGGCGACGCGTTCGACATCCACCGGGAGGCGCGGTCACACCTGGCGTTCGGCGTCGGGGCCCACTACTGCCTTGGCTCGGCGCTGGCCCGCCTCGAGGGTCGGATCGCGCTCGACGAGATCCTCAAGCGGTTCCCGGAGTGGGAGCTCGACCTGGCCAACGCCACCCTGACCTCGACGGCCGCGGTGCGCGGCTGGGACGCGCTGCCAGCGCGGGTGTGACCTGGGCCAGACCTAGCCCTGCTCGGCGGGCAGCGGCGCCCCCGCAGCCACCGGCGCGAGCGCAGGCGCCGACCCTCCGGCGAGCCGGTCGACCACGGACTGCTGATCGGGGCAGTAGTACCTGATCGAGGCGCTGAGGAAGTCGTAAACCTGCTGCTCGTTGGTGTCCTTGTTCAGGTTGGTCTTGAGGAACGTCGCGGCCTCGTACGCATTCGCGTCCAGGCCCGTGCGCATGCGCTTGCAGACGATCTTGCCGATCCACGCGTTGAAATCCTTCTGGCCGTAGATGCCATAGGAGTGCAACTCGTTGGCGAAATCGGTGTCTACGTCGGCATGTGCCGGTGCCGCGAGGACGATCGCCGCAGCGCCCAATGTCGCCAAGATCACTGTCTTCACCCAGCGGATTCTATTCCTACCCATGTGCTGGCTCACCTCTAGCTTCTAACTACGTGATTCACTTGTGTGGCAATCCCTTTGGCTCGGCAGTCGGCGTGGCCGGGGGTTTCCGGTGCGGCGCGACGACGAGGTAGGGTCGCCCCCAATAACTTAACTAGGCTAATCTATCAGTTACGTTGGCTAAGCTGTCGCGTAGGAAGAACGGGGTGAGATGTGACGGGCCTGCTCAAACGAGCGTGGATACCACTCCTCATCGTGGTCGTGGTTGCCATATCGGGCTTCGCAGTGCATCGGGTCAGGACGTTCTTCGGGTCCGAAGGCATCATCGTCACCCCCAAGAACTTCGCCGACGATCCCGAACCGTTCAACCCCAAAGTGGTCAAGTACGAGATCTTCGGCGATCCGGGCGCCTACGCCGACATCAACTACCTCGACCTCGACGCCAAGCCGCAGCGCCTGGACGGAGCGTCGTTGCCGTGGACGCTCGTGCTGAGCACCACCAACCCGGCCGCCTCGCCCAACATCGTCGCGCAGGGCAACGGCAGTTCCATCACGTGCCGCATCAGCGTCGACGATGAAGTCAAGGACGAGCGCACCTCTAACGGATTGAATGCGCAGACCTTCTGCCTGGTGAAGTCGGCATGAGTGGTTCGCCGACGGATGCGCCCACTGAGGAGTTTCCGCCGACGCGCCACGCTGCACGCCCGTTCATCCCCCGGATACTGCGGACCCTGGCGGTGCCGGTAATCCTCGCCTGGATCGCCGTCATCGTCGTACTCAACGTGATCGTGCCGCAGCTCGAAACGGTCGGGCAGATGCGGTCGGTCTCGATGGCGCCGCTCGACGCGCCATCGATGATCGCGATGCAGCGCGTCGGCCAGGTCTTCCAGGAGTTCGACTCGAACAGCTCGGCGATGATCGTGCTGGAGGGGCAGGAGCCACTCGGAGCCGACGCCCACGCCTTCTATGACGACATGATCAAGAAGCTCGAGGCGGACAAACTCCACGTCGAACACGTTCAGGACTTCTGGAGCGATCCGCTCACCGCATCCGGGTCGCAGAGCAACGACGGCAAGGCCGCCTACGTCCAGGTCTACCTGCGCGGCAACCAGGGCGAGGCGCTGGCCAACGAGTCGGTCGAGGCGCTCCAGAACATCGTGGCGGGCCTGCATCCGCCCGACGGCATGAAGGCCTTCGTGACGGGTCCGGCCGCGCTGCAGGCCGACCAGCACATCGCAGGCGACCGCAGCATGCAGATGATCGAAGCGGTGACGTTCACCGTCATCATCGTCATGCTCCTGCTGGTCTACCGATCGATCGTCACGGTGCTGCTCACGCTCGCGATGGTGGTGCTCGAACTTGCCGCCGCCCGCGGTTTCGTGGCGTTCCTCGGCTTCCACGAGATCATCGGCCTCTCGACCTTCGCGACCAACCTGCTGGTCACCTTGGCGATAGCGGCGGCGACGGACTACGCCATCTTCCTGATCGGCCGATATCAGGAAGCCCGAAGTCTCGGCGAGACCCGGGAAGAGGCGTACTACACGATGTACGCCGGCACGGCGCACGTGGTGTTGGGTTCCGGACTGACCATCGCGGGCGCTACGTTCTGCCTCTCGTTCACCCGGCTGCCGTACTTCCAGTCCTTGGGCGTGCCCCTGGCGATCGGCATGGTCATCTGCGTCTTGGCCGCATTGACGCTCGGCCCCGCAGTGATCAGCCTGGCGACCCGCTTCGGCAAGACGCTCGAACCCAAGCGCGCCTTGCGGGTGCGCGGCTGGCGCAAGATCGGCGCCGCGGTGGTCCGCTGGCCGGGCCCGATCCTGGTGGGCACCATCGCGCTGTCGCTCATCGGACTGCTCGCCCTGCCCGGTTACCGGACCAACTACAACGACCGCAACTACCTGCCCACCGACCTGCCGGCCAACGAGGGCTACGCCGCAGCGGACCGGCACTTCACCAATGCCCGCATGAACCCCGAATTGATGCTCATCGAGAGCGATCACGACCTGCGCAACTCGGCGGACTTCCTCGTCATCGACAAGATCGCCAAGGCGATCTTCCGGGTGCCCGGCGTCTCACGCGTCCAGGCGATCACCCGCCCCGAGGGCAAGCCGATCGAACACACGTCGATCCCGTTCCAGATCAGCATGCAGGGCACCAGCCAGAAGATGAACCACAAGTACATGATGGACCGGATGGCCGACATGCTGGTCCAGGCCAACGACATGCAGACGACCATCAACACGATGACGAAGATGTCGAATCTCACGAAGGAGATGGCAGCCACCACCCACGCGATGGTGACGAAGATGAAGGACATGACCGTCGACATCGCGGAGTTGCGGGACAACGTCGCGAACTTCGACGACTTCTTCCGGCCCATCCGCAATTACTTCTACTGGGAACCGAAGTGCTACAACATCCCGGTCTGCTGGGCGATCAGATCGGTGTTCGACACCCTCGACGGCATCAACACGATGACGGACGACATCCAAGAACTGCTGCCGCTGATGGAGCGCCTCGACACGCTCATGCCGCAGATGGTCGCGTTGATGCCCGAGATGATCAGCACCATGCAGACGATGAAGACGATGATGCTGACGCAGTATCAGACTCAAAAGGGCATGCAGGACCAAATGGCTGCGGCACAAGAGAACTCGGAGGCCATGGGCGAGGCGTTCGACGCTTCGATGAACGATGACTCGTTCTACCTGCCGCCCGAGATCTTCGACAACGCGGACTTCAAGCGTGGCCTGAAGAACTTCATCTCCCCCGACGGCAAGTCGGTGCGCTTCATCATCAGCCACGACGGCGATCCGCTGACCCCCGAGGGCATCGAACGCATCGACGCCATCAAGAACGCGGCCAAGGAAGCGGTCAAGGGCACCCCGCTGGAGGGCTCGACGATCTATCTGGCCGGCTCCGCGGCGACGTTCAAGGACATGCAGGACGGCTCCGACTGGGATCTGATCATCGCCGCCATCGCCGCCTTGGCGCTGATCTTCATCATCATGTTGATCATCACCCGCGCCGTGGTGGCGTCCGCGGTCATCGTCGGCACGGTCGTGGTGTCCCTTGGCGCCTCGTTCGGGCTGTCGGTGCTCATCTGGCAGCACCTCATCGGGATCGAGCTGCACTGGATGGTGCTCGCGATGTCGGTGATCATCCTGTTGGCCGTCGGCGCCGACTACAACCTTCTGCTGGTCTCCCGGTTCAAGGAGGAGATCCACGCGGGCCTGAACACGGGCATCATCCGCGCGATGGGTGGCACCGGATCGGTGGTGACCTCGGCCGGGCTGGTGTTCGCGTTCACCATGATGTCCATGGCGGTCAGCGAACTGACAGTCATCGGACAGGTCGGCACGACGATCGGCCTCGGCCTATTGTTCGACACGTTGATCGTGCGCTCGCTGATGACGCCGTCCATCGCGGCCCTGCTGGGCAAGTGGTTCTGGTGGCCGCAGCAGGTGCGATCGCGACCCGTACCCGTGCCGTGGCCCAGCCCGCCACACAAGAACCCCGAACCCGTATCCGTCGGCCAAGGAGGAACACACGATGAATCTGCGTGAACTAGCTGTCCGGGGTGGTCTCGCCACCGCTGTCGTTGGCGTCGCGTCGGCGATCTTCGCCAGCCCGGCTGCCGCCGATTCCACGGACGACTTCCCGATCCCGAAACGGCAGATCGAAACCGCTTGCGACGCAGAGCAGTTCCTGGCTGCGGCGCGCGACACCAGCCCGGTGTACTTCGAGCGGTACATGATGGACAAGAGCAATCGGCCCGAGGACATCCAGCAGATGGCCGTGGACCGGATCCACTGGTTCTACTCACTTGATGCCGCCGCTCGCCGCCAGTACTCCGAGGACACCGCGACCAACGTCTACTACGAGCAGGTGGCGACGCGGTGGGGCAACTGGGCGAAGATCTTCTTCAACAACAAGGGCGTCGTCGCCCATGCCACCGACGTCTGCATGAGCTACCCGCGCGGCGACATGTCGGTGTGGGACTGGCCGGTCGCTAGGTAGGCACGCCGAAACCAGAGGCGTAGCTCTCCTTGACGACGTCGAGGTGCGCCCAGCTGTCGACCGCGTTGACGCCGGGCAACGACCTCACCACGTCGAGCGTCTCGACGAGTTGGGCGGCTGAGAAGTTGCGCACGGTCACCAGCAGGTCGTAGCGGCCAAGGGTGCGCGCCACGAAGATCACTGGCGGCATCGCCGCGATGGCCGCGATGACCTCACCGTCGTCGCCGGCGAGCCGAAGTCCGAGTCCCATCGCGCTTTGACGGTCCTGTCCCGAGTGCCGGACGACGGCGCCGACGCGGACGACCTGGGACTCGACCAGCCGCACGACGCGGCGTCGCGCGCCGGCCGGGGACAGCCCGACGACGGACGCCAGGTCTACGTAGGTCGCGCGGCCGTCCTCCTGCAGGGCCCGCAGCAGCGCCAGGTCGACGTCGTCGACGTCGGTGCGCACGTCGCCGACCGGCCCGATCACGTCACGGATCACCTCGACGTAGGTCAAGGTGTCGACGCCTGTCACGCCGTCGAGTGACCGCAGTTCGGAGACGGTGCGATCGACGTCGCGGGCGGACGCGGTCCGCACTTCTGCGATGAGCCCGTGCGGTCCGCTGGTGAGTGACAAGAAGGGCACGTCGTCACGCCGTGCGATCTCGGCGGCCAACGGAGCGGCGGGCCCACTCACGACGAGGCTGACATGGGCCAGTGCACCGCGGCCGATCACCGCCGGGTGTACCGCGCCGCGCACGACGACCTGGCCGCTGGCGATCAGCCGCTGTACGCGGGCGGCGGCCGAGGACCGGGACAACCCCACCGTGCGCGCGATCTCGCGATGCGTCAGCCGTCCGTCCACCTCGAGAAGTTCGACGATCGCCTCGTCTACCTCGTCCATCGCCGTCCTTCCGCCAAATTGCTCGAAAGATTTTTCGACCCGCCGCATCCGACGTATCGAGCACAATTAGAACTCATCTCGCCATTTATGTATGCAACTGTCGCTCAATGCTGGCACATCATGATGCGAAACACCGCTGTAACTAGCGAACTGCTTGCGAGCGGTCGGCAACGCTCATAGAGTGACGCACACCACATTCCAGGACATTCACATACCTAGGATCACTCATGGCGGCGCTGACCAGCGACCAGGTTTTGACTGCAACTGACGTCCTCATCGCGGCGTTCGCGGCCAACGACACGACGGCGTACTTCGCCTGCTTCACCCCCGACGCGACGTTCGTGTTCCATCCCGAGGACCGCCGCTTCGAAGACCGCACCGCCTACGAGGCCGTCTGGGCGTCCTGGCTCGACTCCGGGTGGCGCGTGGTGTCCTGCATCAGCAGCGATCGCCTTGTGCAGACGTACGGAAACTTCGCCGTGCTCACTCACACCTGCGACACCGTCACCTCGGTCGACGGCGAGCAGACCACCTTGCGCGAGCGCGAGTCCATCGTCTTCGTGCTCGACGGCGAGCGCCTCCTGGCCGTCCACGAGCATCTCTCGCCCATGCCCGCCGGCGCCTGAGCAGAACGGAAACCACCATGACTCTCGTCGCACCCCCGAAGATCACCGAGGTCGAAACTCATGGCGTCGAACCGATTCCCGACGCGGAGCGAACGGCCCGCCCGCTCGACTTGTTCCGGCTGACGTTCGGCGGGGCCAACACCATCGCCACCGTCGTGCTCGGAAGTTTTCCGATCATCTTCGGGCTGTCGTTCCGCGACGCACTGCTGGCGACGCTGCTCGGGCTGGTGCTCGGGGCGACGATCCTCGCGCCGATGGCTCTGTTCGGTCCGCGCAACGGCACCAACAACGCCGTGTCGTCGTCGGCGCACCTCGGGGTGCACGGCCGCGTCATCGGATCCTTTCTGTCGCTGCTGACCGCCATCGCATTCTTCTCGATCTCGGTGTGGAGCTCGGGCGACGTGCTCGTCGGCGGCGCGAACCGCGCAATCGGGTTGCCGCAGAACGACTTCTCCGTCGCGGTCGCCTATGGCCTCTTCGCGCTGTTGGTGCTCGTCGTCTGTATCTACGGATTCCGGTTCATGCTGCTGGTCAACAAGATCGCCGTCATCGCCGCCACCGTGCTGTTCCTGCTCGGCATCTTCGCGTTCGCGGGTACCTTCGATCCCAGCTATCCGGGCATCTTCGGCCCCGACGCCGACGCCGCAACCAATGCGCTGTTCTGGCCGTCCTTCGTGGGCGCGGCACTGATCGTCATGTCCAACCCCGTCTCGTTCGGGGCCTTCCTCGGCGACTGGGCGCGCTACATCCCGCGCGAAACGCCTGCGTGGAAGTCGATGTCTGCCGCGTTCCTCGCCCAGGTGGCGACCCTGGTGCCGTTCCTCTTCGGACTGGTGACCGCCACCGTCGTCGCCACCAACGCATCGGAGTTCATGGACGACGGCAACTACGTCGGCGGGCTACTCGCCGTGTCGCCGGGCTGGTACTTCGTCCCGGTCTGTCTGATCGCACTGATCGGCGGCATGTCGACCGGGACCACCGCGCTGTACGGCACTGGGCTGGACTTCTCCAGCGTGTTCCCGCGGTTCAACCGCGTGCAGGCCACCGTCTTCATCGGCGTCATCGCGATCGCCTTCATCTTCGTCGGCCGGTTCGCCTTCAATGTGGTGCAAAGCATTTCGACGTTCGCCGTCCTGATCGTCACCTGCACCGCACCCTGGATGGTCGTCATGATGATCGGCTGGCTGGTCCGGCGAGGGTGGTACGACTCGGACGCACTGCAGGTGTTCAACCGGCGCCAGCGCGGCGGCCGGTACTGGTTCAGGCACGGCTGGAACTGGCGCGGGCTCGGAGCCTGGCTGATCGCCGCGGCGCTCAGCATCGGCTTCGTCAACATCCCCGGTCAGTTCGTCGGCCCGCTCGGCAACCTGGCCAATGGCATCGATCTCTCCATCCCCGTCGGACTCGGGCTCGCCGCGGTGCTCTACCCCGCGTTGCTGTGGGCGTTCCCCGAGCCGGTCGACGCGTTCGGCCCGCAAGGACCGCGCTTCGTCCCCGCCGGGCCAGCCGCCAATACGCCCATCACGTCGACGGACGGGCGCGAAACCATAACTACCGCAGAGGAAGTGACCGCATGAGCGCGCCCATCGGCCCGATCGACGCATCGAAGACGCCACGGTTCGCCGGCCCCGCGTCCTTCGCCCGGCTGCCGAGACTCGACCAGGTCCCAAGGGCCGACGTCGTCGTCGTCGGCGTGCCGTTCGACTCCGGCGTCTCCTACCGTCCGGGCGCCCGCTTCGGGCCCACCTACGTGCGGGAGGCGTCCCGGCTGTTGCGGCCCTACAACCCGGCCATGGACGTCTCGCCGTTCGAGATCGCCCAGGTGGCCGACGCGGGCGACATCGCCGTGAACCCGTTCAACATCGGTGAGGCCATCGAGACCATCGAGGGGGCCGCGCTCGAATTGACCGCCGACGGAACGCGTCTGGTGACCATCGGCGGCGACCACACGATCGCGCTGCCGCTGCTGCGGGCCGCGGCAAACCGGCACGGACCCGTCGCACTGGTCCACTTCGACGCGCACCTGGACACCTGGGACACCTACTTCGGCGCCGAGTACACCCATGGCACCCCGTTCCGGCGCGCGGTCGAGGAAGGTCTGCTCGACACCGAGGCGCTCAGCCACGTCGGAACCCGCGGCCCGCTGTACGGCAAGAAGGATCTCGAGGACGACCGACGATTCGGCTTCGGCATCGTCACCTCGTCGGACGTGTACTACCAGGGCGTCGTCGAAGTCATCGACAAGCTGAGGCAGCGGCTCGGCGACCGGCCTGTGTACGTCTCCATCGACATCGACGTGCTCGACCCCGCACACGCACCGGGCACCGGCACGCCCGAGGCCGGCGGTATGACGAGCCGCGAACTGCTGGAGATCCTGCGTGGCTTCCGTGGGCTCAACCTGATCGGAGCGGACGTCGTCGAAGTCGCGCCCGCCTACGACCACGCCGAGATCACCGGTGTCGCGGCGTCGCACGTGGCCTACGACCTGGTGTCGCTGCTGGCGTTGCGCCACGAGGAGCAAGGCAGTGCCTGAGCACATTCGAAACGGCGGCGACGTCGTCGTAGAAACCCTGACGGCGCTGGGTGTTTCGCACGTGTTCGGCATTCCCGGCCAGCACGCGCTAGGACTCTTCGACGCGATCCGACGAAGCGAGCTGCGCTTCGTCAGCTCGCGCGTAGAGAACAACTCGGCCTTCGAGGCCGACGGGTACTCCCGAGCCACCGGCGAGGTCGGCGTGCTGTTTCTGTCCACCGGCCCCGGCGCGCTGACCGCACTGGGCGCATTGCAGGAGGCGTACGCCACGGGCGTGCCACTGCTCGTCATCACCAGCCAGGTGCCACGGTCCGGCCTCGGCCAGCGCAGGGGCATGTTGCACCAACTCGACGATCAGCAGGCCAGTGCCGTCAACGTCACCAAGAGCACCGCGGTGGTACGTGAAGCCGCCGAGATTCCCACCCTTCTGGCCGACGCGTGGGGACTGGCCCAGTCGGCCCCGGCAGGCCCGACATGGGTGGAGGTTCCCGAGGACGTGCTGTTGGACGCCACCCACGTCCCGCCGGTCACGTCGGTGGTGACGCACGTCGCCGAGCGGCCCGCCCGCGCCGAGCTCATCGACGAGGCGGCAGCACTGTTGGAGTCGGCCGAGCGCCCGGTGATCCTGGCCGGCGGCGGCGTGCGGCGCTCCGCCGGCGGCCCGGAGGCTCTGGTCGCGCTCGCCGAAGCACTTGACGCACCGGTGGTTTCGACCATCGGGGGCAAGGGTGCCATCCCCTTCGACCATCCGCTGTCGGCGGCCTCGTGGATCGAGGACCGGCACACCACAGAACTTCTCGAGCAGGCCGACGTGCTGCTGACCGTTGGCACGGCGATGGGCGAGGTGACGAGCAACTACTTCACGTTCGCACCGCAGGGCAGGTTGATCCAGATCGATGCCGAGCCGAGAGTGCTCGAGGCCAACCACCCCGGGCTCGGCATCCACGCGGATGCGGCCAAGGCGTTGCAGGCGCTCGCGAAGCAGGTGTCGCGGCGGGACGCAGAAGCCGGTGCCCGGATCGCAGCCGAGTTGCGAAAGTCGGTGGAGCACAGGCTCGCCGGACAGGATCTTCATGCCGAGCTCGCGCTGGTGCGGGACCTGCGCGCCGCCGTCCCGCCCGCCTCGGACACCTTCTGGGACATGACGATCGCCGGGTACTGGGCGTGGTCGGCTTGGGACCCGCGCGATGGCGGCTTCCATTCCGCACAGGGCGCAGGCGGACTCGGTTTCGCATACCCGGCGGCGTTGGGCGCCGCCATCGGTTCGGGCCGTCGCACGTTCGCGGTCTCGGGCGACGGCGGCGCGATGTACTCGATCGCCGAGCTGGCCACCGCTCGCCAACACGACGCCGACGTCACCTGGCTGATCGTCGACGACGGTGGCTACGGAATCCTGCGCGAGTACATGACCGATGCCTTCGGCCAGGCCACCGCCACCGAGCTGGCTCGGCCCGACTTCGCTGCCCTCGCAGCGAGTTTCGGCGTCCCCGCCTACGTGGCGACACCCGAGACCGTCGGCCAAGTCGTCGCCGACACCTTCACCACGCCAGGACCCGCCGTCGTGGTCCTGCCAATTGTGCTGCGCATGTTCGCACCCACCCACCTCTGAAAACACCTGGACAAAGGAGTCTCAATCATGGGCAAACCCATCGACATCGCGATCATCGTCGTCTATCTCGTCGCCATGCTGGCGTTCGGCTTCTGGGGCAAGTCGCGGACCAAGGACTCCGCCGACTTCCTGGTCGCGGGCCGGCGCCTCGGCCCCGCGCTGTACACCGGCACGATGGCCGCCGTCGTGCTTGGCGGCGCGTCGACCGTCGGCGGCGTCGGACTCGGCTACAAGTACGGCATCTCCGGCATGTGGCTGGTGGTCGCGATCGCGATCGGCCTGCTGGCGCTGAGCCTCTTCTTCGCCGGACGAATCCAGCGGCTGCGGGTGTACACGGTGGCTCAGATGCTGAAGCTGCGCTACGGCGTCGACGCGACGTCGACGTCCGGGATCGTCATGGCCGCATACACGTTGATGCTTTCGGTCACCTCGACCATCGCCTACGCGACGATCTTCAACGTGCTGTTCGACACCAACCGCACGCTGTCGGTGATCATCGGCGGTGTCATCGTCATGCTGTACTCCTCGATCGGCGGCATGTGGTCGATCACGCTGACCGACATGGTGCAGTTCATCCTCAAGACCATCGGCATCTTCTTCCTGCTGCTGCCGTTCACGTGGCACCGGGCAGGCGGCTTCGACGGCATCCGCGAGCGCGCCGGTGACGCGGCGTTCAGCCTTGGCACCATCGGCATCGGCACCATCGTCACGTTCTTCGTCGTGTACACCTTCGGAATGCTGATCGGCCAAGACATCTGGCAGCGCGTGTTCACCGCGCGCTCCCCCGAGGTCGCAAAGTGGGGCGGGACGACGGCGGCCATCTACTGCCTGTTGTACGGCGTCGCAGGCGCCCTGATCGGCATGGCCGCGTCGACGTTCCTGGGTGACGTGGAGGCCAAGGACGACGTCTACGCCCAGATCGCGGAGACCATCCTGCCGGTCGGCATCAGCGGGATCGTGCTGGCTGCCGCCGTCGCGGCGATGATGTCCACCGCGTCGGGGGCGCTGATCGCCACGGCCACCGTCGCGAAGACCGACGTGAAGCCGTTGCTGCTCAGGGTGATTGGTCGCGACTCGGTCGAGGAGGAGAACGCCGAGCGCGACGTGCACTCCGACCGGCTCTACGTCGTCGCGCTCGGGATCGTCGTCATCGTGATCGCCGCGCTGCTCAACGACGTAGTGGCGGCGCTGACGGTGGCCTACGACATCCTGGTCGGCGGGCTCCTGGTCCCCATCCTCGGCGGCTTCCTGTGGAAGCGCGCCACGGGGGCGGGCGCGCTGTGGGCGATGGCGGCGGGCACGGTCGTGACGCTCGGCTCGATGTTCTACTTCGGAGTGCTCGCCAACGAACCGATCTACTTCGGGCTCGCGGTCAGCCTCGTCGCGTATGTCGTCGGCAGCCTCGCGACGCCGCGCACTCCCGACGAGGTGCTTGCAGTGTGGGACGACCGGCTTGCCGGACGTGACACCGCACCGTCGGCGGCGACAGCCGAGAGCTGAGTTACACGAAAGGAGAATGGCCGCCGAGTTCACGACTCGGCGGTCATTCCCCTCCTACCTGACCTCCTACCGAAGGGTTCCCCTGCGCCGTCCGAGCATGGCGCTCCAGAGCACCGCGCCAAGGCTCAGCGCCGCGAGCACACCCGCCGCGACCACCATGTAGATGGACTTGGCGTCCATACCGGCCGGGGCGGCGTCCGACGCCAGCCGCAGCTGGTAGTCACCGGGCAGCTGGCCCTCGGACGGCTGGTCCAGACCCGGGAACTGTTGAGTTTTGTGGATCTCGAATTGGCGCTCACCCGTTGGTGATTGAGTCCACGCGCCCCACGCCGGGGTGACGCCGTCGAGCAGCACCTTGTGCTCGCCGTACTGGGCGTCGAGGCCGACGTCGACGATCCGCTGAACCCGGAAGGGCTGATAGACCGCTTGCGAGTAGCGCACCTGAACCGGCACGTTGTCGTAGCGCAGCACCGGTGGCGGAGGCGGAGGAAGCGGCATCCCGAAGCCCGGGTAGTAGCCACCACCGAAGAAGCTGCCGACCGCCACGTTGACCGCCTGGTTGACGGCGTTGGCCACGACGGCGGTGAAGCTGTACGCCGCGTACTGGGCCACTTCGAGCACGACGCGCTGTAACGGATTGATGATCACGATGCGCGGCTGGTTCATGTAGATGTAGACGATCCTGACCGGCTGCCGGTACGGGTTGCAGATCACCGGTCGGTAGTAGTCGTCGTACTGCACCCAGTGCGGGTCCCACTGCTTGACCTTGCGGTCCCAGTCACGGCCATCGTGCCCGTCGCGACCATCGCGGTTGTTGCCTTGCAAGAAGACATCATCCTTGTCGCGCGGCCCGTTGCCGTTCTTGCCGTCGCTGTCGTCCTGCGTGCGGTCGGAGATCTTCAGCGAACTGGCGAACGCGGCGACGTCGTCTTTCGGTGCCGGGAGTGGCTTCGCCTCGACGGCTGGTGCGCTCAGGGCGACCTGGACGTCCTCCTTTGGCGCCTCCAACGTCTGGGGCTTCTCGGTCTTGATCGCTCGAGCGGCAGCCGAAACCGACGCGGACGGAGCCGAGTTCGCACTCGAGCTCTGCTCGCCGTCCGGCTGCTCAGACTTTGGCGCTGCAGTGGTTGGCGCATCGCTTGCCGGTGACGACGGCTGGCTCGGATCACCGGTCGAAGGCGGCGCGAATGCCGGGGACTGCGGCGTCGCGCCACCGGCGGTGGTCGGAGCCGAGCTCACCGTGGTCGGAGCCGAACTCACGTCGGTGGTCGGACTCTGCGTCGTCGACGTGACCGGCTTGCGCTCGACGGGCGAGGAGGGCACGTCCTGAAGCGTCGGCTTCTCGGTGCTCGGCGGCGCAGGCTTCTCAGTACTGGGCGGCACGGCGGCGATGCTCGGGGCATCGACCGTACTCGGAGGCGCGGACTTCGGCACCGATCGGGGCGCGGGCTTGGGCGCCTCGACCTGGGGCTCCGGTGCGGGCGCCGGCGCCTCGACAACGCGCGGCGCGGGCGCAACGATTTCCGGCGCGGGTTCCGCGACAGTGACCGGCGGTGCCACAGTGACCGGCGGGACCACTGGGATTTGCGGGGCAACTGGGGCTTGCGGTGCCTCGGACACCTTTATAGGCGCCGGCTTGGGCGCCTCCTGCGGCTCCTCAACGGGCGGTGCCGGCTGCTCGGGGATGACCACGACCGGCGTCGTCGGCACTACCGGGTCGGGGCGCGGGTCGGCTACGGCGGGCGCAAGGCCTGCGGTCAGGGCGGTCATGGCGATGACCACGCCAGTGGTCAAGCCTGCAACGGCTTTTCGCTTTGGGCTAAATTTCCGCGGTGTACGCATCGCGCATCCACTCCTTCGATTCAGGAGCGTGGCGAGCTACGCCACGACTGCCACGAGCAGCCATCTCCCCCAACGCCGATACTGGGATCAGCAGGTGTTGCTTCAATCTCAGTACGTTCATCGTCGGCTCCTTGGATCCGTTACACGGCGGAGCGACGTTTGCCGAAATGTGATGCGAACGACGAAACGGTTTACGCATCACGCTCGTTCGCCGCGTGTCACGGGCACGTTCGCGCTGAGCGAAGGCAAGATCACCGCATGGCGGGATTACTTCGACGCCTCTGGCTGCTGAGCGCCGGCGTGGCGACCGTGCCGATGGCGGCGTGCGGCCAGAGCGACCACGCCATCGAAAGCAGCGCCACTGCACCCGCGACGACGATCACGACCACGACGACCGCTGTGGCTGCGCTCGCGCCGCCAGGCCCGCGCACGGTGAAGTGGGTGGACTTGGGAGTCGGCGACTGCGTCGCCGCGGTCCCCGCCGTCGAGTTCGGTGAGGTGACCGCCGAGCTCGTCGACTGCGCGACGCCGCACCAAGCCGAGGTGTACCTGCTGGCGCCGATCGCGGTGAACGCGGCCATCACCGACGTCGCCAACCAGGAGTGCGCGGCGGGATTGACCCCCTATGCGGGCCAATCCGCCGGCACCACGTTCACCGTGACGTACCTGATCGACTCACGGCAGGACCGAACGTCCAACAACCCGTTGCCCAGCACCGTCATCTGCCTACTGCAGGCGGCCGACGGGCAGCCGCTCATCGCGTCGGCGCGCGGGTAGTCGCCCGTTCAGTCCCAGCTCACCTTCAGGTGCTGCGGTGAGCGGAAGAAGGTCCCCGCGACGTAGGGCGCCGGCGCGTCGGGGTCGAGCCGCAGCCCGGGCAGCCGGTCGAACAGGGTGTTGAAGATCATCGTGCTCTCCAAGCGCGCCAGGTGCATGCCGAGGCACACGTGAGCGCCGTGTCCGAAACCGATGTGCGGCTTGCGATCCCGGAAGACGTCGAACTCCTCGGGACGATCCCACCTCGCGGCGTCGTGGTTGGCGCTCCCGAGGTTCATCGACATCGTCGAACCCGCAGGTACGTGCACTCCGTAGAACTCGACGTCGCGCGTGGCCTCCCGCATGAAGTTCAGCAGCGGCGTCTCCCACCGGATGCCTTCCTCGATCGCCTGCGGGAGCAGACCGCGATCGGCCACGACCGCGGCGAGTTGGTCGGGGTGGGTGAGCAATCCCAGCGCCAGGCTGGCCGTCGACCGCGACGTCGTCTCGGCGCCCGCGGGCAACAGGTTTCGCATGAAGCCGTAGATCTGCTCGTCGGACATCCGGACGCCGTCGAGCTCGGCGTCGGCAAGTACGGTCACCATGTCGTCCTTGGGCGCGCGCCTGCGGTCGGCGAGGATTCCGACGAAGTACTCCTTCAACTGAGCGGATGCCTTCAGCGCCCCGTCCATGTCCGAGTAGAAGCCCAGCAGGTCGATGGCCAGCCGATGGAACTCCGGGATGTCGGACTCCGGCAGTCCGATGAGCGCGGCGATCACCCTGACCGGGATCGGCATGAAGACCTCTTCGACGAGGTCGGCGCCCTTGCGGTCCTGAATCCTGCCGACCGTCCGCTCGACGAGTGGACGGACGAGTTCGGACTCCCAGCGCCGCATCGACGACCTCGCGAAGGCGAACTCGTGAAGCTTGCGGTACACCGCGTGCTCGGGCTCCTGCATCTCCAGGATCGTCGGGCCCTGGAGCGGACGGACGATGGCCTCGTAGCACTTGGTGCTGAAGGTCTCGTTGTCGGTGAAGACCGCCTTCACCGCGTCGAACGTGTAGGCGGAGAAGATCTGCTGGGCGCCTTCGGGGCTGGGCGGTATCCCCATCTCGGGCCAGCCGCGGTGCACCGCCGCCTCCGTCCTCAGTTCCGCGAGCATCGGGTAGGGCGACGCTTCGCCGTCGGCACCCATGCCTGCGTCGAACTTGGCTTGCGCATCCTTGACGCCCTGCGTCAGTTCCTCGGTGTCGACGGGCTGGCTGACGACGGTCGGCTCGGTCATCTGGCGGCTCCTCGTGACGTCGTCGTGGCGGCCTCGCCTACGACATCGGGAAAGGCTAACAAACCTAACTTTTGTTCGATAGGCGCCGTCGGCCATCCCCGTCGAGCGGAAACCTATCACCGTCGGTTTCGAGTTGACCTAACACTTGGTCCAAACTACCGTAACTGATAGCGCTGCTGCTCCGGCGTGATCGACACCCTATTGTCGGAGCCGCAGCGCCTCAAGGCACCCGGCGAGCCGAGGCGGCCACGGAGCACCTGGCTGACGGCCGCTTTCTGATAGCGTTAACCAAACTTTCGTTCGGCCATTCCGACCGTTTGGCCACGATCGCGACGGGAGTCGGCAGCGGTGAGCATGCTTCGGGGCGCATCCCGGTGACGCCACGGCCATCCCAAGCCACCAAGGCGGTACCCGAGCGCACCGGCCAACCCGGTGACGACGACGGCACCCGCCGGGCCGAGGTGCTCGAGACCGCGGCATCGTTGATCGCCACCTCGGGGCTGCGAACGTCCATGCACGACATCGCAAGCGCAGCAGGTATTCAAACCGGGAGCCTCTACCACCATTTCGCGTCCAAGGAGGCGCTCATGGTCGAGTTGCTCCGGCGCTATCACACCGATCTGGACCGAGTCGCCGAGCGCGGCATGGACGTGCTCGACGACCCCGCTACCCGACCCGGCTTCGCTCAGATAGCCGCCCTCGGCACCGCGATCGCGCGAAGTGCCACCGCACACAGCGCCGCGCTGCAGCTGTCGATCTACGAAACGCCGAGTTCCAATCCCGAACTCAACGAGTGGACCCGGCGCAGGCCCACCGCCATCCTGGACGCGATGTACCAGACGCTGCGAGCGGCGCGGTGGGCCGGATACGTTCGATCCGACGTCGACCTCGCAGTGCTCGCCGACCGGGTGACCCAGACGATGCTGCAAGTCGGGCTCGACATCATGCGCCACCGTGCCCCCACCGATCAGGTGGCCACCCTGTTGTGCCGAATCATGTTGGAAGGGTTGGCGACCGGTCGACCCACCGACGCCGAGCTGGATCAGTCCGCCGCGTTCCGCGCCGCGGACGAAGTGATCGGCAACTGGGTCGACGATCCCGTCGACGGCGACGACAAGACCGCCCACATTCGCGCGGTGGCGCGCGCCGAGTTCGGGCGCCGAGGGTATGAAGGCACCACGGTGCGGGACATCGCCGCAGCGGCAGGAGTCGGTCACGGCACCGTGTTTCGGCTGATCCGGTCCAAGGACGAGCTCCTCGTCTCGATCATGCAGTCGTTCGGGGACAAGGTGGAGGCGGGGTCGCAGGCAGTCTTCCGCTCCAACTCGTCGGTGGTGGAGAAGCTGGACGCATTGAGCTGGGTGAACACCAACGCGCTGAACAGGTTCGGTGACGAGTTTCGCATCCAGCTGGCCTGGCTGCGCCAGATCCCACCCGACGCACCCAACCCGAGCATGCAGTTCCCGCAACGGTTGAAGCAGACGAAGTCGCTGCTCGCCAAGGGAATTCGGGCCGGCGAGCTCAAGATCGACGATGCACCGGGCGAGATGTTGGCACGGTGCGCCATCGGGCTGAAGTGGATCCCAGAGAACATCTTGCGCGACATCGGCACGCGGAAATCACTGCTGCACATCAGGGATACCGTGCTACGCGGTGTCGTCGCGCCCTCGGGTTAGCCGGTGACCACCGGCAGTTTCGCCCACCCGCGCACACTGCTGGTGTGTGCCTTGCTGGCGCCTGCGTAGTCGACTTCCCAGTCCGGCCAACGCTTGAGCACCTCTTCGAGCGCCACCCGTGCCTGCATCCGCGCCAACGCGGAGCCCATGCAGAAGTGCAGGCCTTGACCGAAGCTCAGGTGTCCCCCAACACGGTGGATGTCGAACCGCTCACCGTCGGGATACCGCTGCTCGTCCCGATTGGCGGAACCGTTGAGCAGAAGCATGATCGAACCCTCGACGATCCGTTGGCCACGGCATTCGGTGTCACGGGCGACGTATCGGGCCTGAACCGGTGAGGGTGCCTCGTAGCGGAGCACCTCTTCGATGGCGCCTGGGATGAGTGACGGATCACCTGCGAGCTCGCGGCGTTGGTCGGGGTGGTCGGACAACAACTGACCGATGAATCCGATGAGGCGCGTGGTGGTCTCGTTGCCCGCGCCTGCAACCATGCTGGTGTAGGTGAGCACCTCGGTGCGCGTCAGGCGTCGGCTGCCGCCGTCGTCATCGATTTCGGCAGTGAGCAGTTGAGTCATCAGGTCGTCGGACGGATGTTCGGCCCGCCAATCGATGTAGTCGGAGAACAGCTGGTATGCCTGCTCGAACATGTCCTCGGCGACGACGTAGGACGATCCGTCCTTGAGTCCGATGGCCCGGTCGGTGTTGTCCCTGATCGCCTCCTGACCCGCTTCGGGGATGCCGAGCAGATAGCCGATGGTGCGCATCGGAATCAACGCGCCGAGGTGCTCGATGAAGTCGAACCGCCCCGAGCCGATCAACGGATCGAGCGCGCGCTCGCAGAAGTGCCGCGTCAACGGCTCGATCGCCTCCATGCGGCGCGGTGTGAAAACCTTTGACAACAAACGGCGATGAAGGTCGTGCAGCGGCGGATCCTCGAACAGGATCACCCCGGGAGGAACCTGGATACCGCTCTTGATGACGTCCAGCGTGCTGCCGCGGCCGGAGCGGTAGGTGTCCCAGTTCGGCAACTCGCGCGACACGTCGTCGTAGCGGCTGAGCGCGTAGAAGTCGTGTTTCTCGTTGTAGTAGAGCGGCGCTTCCTCACGCATCCGCTTCCACACCGGGTACGGGTCGTCGTCGATGTCGAAGTCGAATGGGTCGTAGTACACGTCGAGCGCGCTGGCACCCGTCACGGCATGGGCCCTTTCGCGGAGCTCAGGTGCAGCGTGAACACGGGCGGCTCCTTAGCTACCTAACATTTGTTCACCGCACGGTAGGACGCGGACGCGGACCACGTCAATGAATTCCAGTGATCACTCGAACACGTGTCGCGGAAGCGTCGTCGACATGTCGAGCGAGCTGAGCAGTCCCGCAGGCGCATCGACGACGTAGGGCACCGCGTTGACCACCCGCATCGCAGTCGACGCCATCGCGGCGTGGCCCGCACCGTGACCCTCGGCCGCCCCCAACGTCATCGCGCAGTGAATGTCTGGGTCGCCCTCGATGTCCACTCGGTAGGTCGCGTCGAACTCCGAGGTCAACCAGTCGGGCCCGACGTGGCGGGCCATCCGGATGATGTGGTCGACGACGATCGCCTCCCGCCCGTTGACCACCCCCGCCGCGCGCGTACGCACGGCCCCGCAGGTACCCGCAGGAATCGTGCCGAACGCCACCTCGATGTCCCGGTCGGTCAATCGCCGATCCAGCGATCCACGTACCTCCTCGACCTCGACGCCGAGCCCCTGCGCAATGAGGGCGATCGGCGCCTTCCAGGCCAGTTCGATGAAGCCAGGCGTCTTGAGCATCGGCTCGAAGTCCAGCGGCCTGCCGAAGCCCATCCCGTCCATCATCACGTCGGCGACCGGGTAGTGGTCGTTGAGCGCGACCTCGGTGACCGTGATGGTGCGGATGCTCTTCGACTGCGTCGTCATGAGCAACGCCAGCTGATCCGAGGCGAAGCCCGGGAAGATGCCGGAGACGTACAACGACGAGTCGCCGGCCTTGGCCGCTCGCTCGAGATCGGCCCGCCAATCCGGGGCGAAGTATGACGGCGGGTACACCAAACTGGTCGACGACGTCGACACCACGTTGATACCCGCCTCCAGCAGCCTGACGTAGTCCGGCACCGCCGCGCCGTCACGGTCGGGGCCGCTTGCGGTGTAGACCACGCAGTCGGGTGACAGCGCGATCAGTGCGTCGGCGTCGTTGGTAGCCTGCACCCCCATCGGTGCGCCGCCCGCCAATTCCCCGGCGTCCTTGCCCACCTTCTCGTCGGAGTGGACCCACACGCCGACGAGTTCGAGATCCGGTCGCCGCCGGATGGCGTCGATCGCAATGGACCCGACTCCGCCCGTTGCCCACACGACGGTGCGCAGAGGCCGGGAGGGCTGTTGGGGCAGAGACACTTTCAGGCTCCTCAATCACTTGGGGTGGTCGCACGCGCGTTTGCGTCGACCGCGAGTTCGAGATACCGCCAGGCCAGCTTCGGCGGCACGCCGCCGCACAGCGGATGAAGGGGCAGTGGCCGCCCCGACCGGACGAACGCCGTCGCCTCGTCGACCGTGAGGATTCGGTACGGACCACCCGACTCGCGCAGCGCGGACACGCTGTCAGCCCTGGTGATACTGGCCACCGAATCGTCGCCGTGCCGATACGACGCCGCCATGACGGCATCGTGCAGCAGATGTGGGCCCAACTCGGACCAGGCGCGATCCACGTCGTCGGTGACGAAAGCTGCTGTCGGAGCACCGGGTACGGGAAACTGAACCGCTCCCGGCTGGTGTCCGCGTGCCCGACACTGCTGCTCGTAGAACTCCTTGAGCTCGGGAGCATCGGTTTGGCAGATGAAGCCAAGCCCGTGTGCGGCCGCACGCCGGGCGGCCGCCCTGCTGCCTCCGGCGATCATCATGGGCGGTCCACCCGCAGTCGCACATGCGGGCGTGACGCGGACCCGCCTGCCCCGATGTTCGACGGCCTCGCCCGACACCAGCCGGCGGATCAACGCCACGTACTCG
This sequence comes from Mycobacterium sp. RTGN6, assembly GCF_033804605.1. Classification (NCBI taxonomy): domain Bacteria; kingdom Bacillati; phylum Actinomycetota; class Actinomycetes; order Mycobacteriales; family Mycobacteriaceae; genus Mycobacterium; species Mycobacterium sp. RTGN6. Next base: position 180,108 of record NZ_JAPZKZ010000001.1, on the reverse strand, counting down.
TCGGCGAGGCGACCTCGCTGGCGCATGTCGACACCGAAGTGCTCATACTCCTCAACGCGATGGCCGACGCCGAAGGCGTAGCCGACCCGCCCCCTGCTGAGCAGGTCCAGGACGGCCATCTCCTCGGCCAGCCGGACTGGGTCCCACAACGGAATCGTCGCGGCGGCAAGGAGTATCGGCAACGTGGTCGTCCTCGCCGCGATCGCCGCGGCCAAGAGCATCGGCGTGGGCAGATGACCGTCGTCGGTGCCGTGGTGCTCCGAGAGCACGGCGACGATCGCACCTCGATTCTCGGCCCACGCGCACATGTCGACGGCCGCGGCGTACAAGTCAGTGGGCTCCGCGGCCCAGTGCGGGGCGCGCATGTCGAACCTGAGCGTCAGCATCGGCGGGCGTCCGTCGGCATGGCCCCACGATAACCTAACCTTTGTTCTCCATCCGTCGGTTTTCGCAGCGCACCCAACGGCCGGACCCGCACGGCACCCGTCAATCACTTGACCACGTCCGTCGCCGACTGTTAGCTTCCGGATCAAACGTTAGGTACCCCTGATAGTGCGCGACGAGGAGACCCGATGGCCGCAGGTTCGCAGCGCGTAGTGGTCTGGGCGACGGGAGGCATCGGGTCGATCGCGATTCGAGCCATCGACCGACGACCCGACATGGAACTGGTCGGGGTGTGGGTGCACTCCGAGGAGAAGGTCGGCAAGGACGCAGGCGAGCTCGCCAACGGGGAGCCGATCGGGCTCGCGGCAACCAACGACGCCGAAGCGCTCATCGCGCTCAAGCCCGACTGCGTGATCTACGCGGCCAGCGGGCCCGAACGCGACGCGCTGGCGATCCCCGACTACGTGAAGCTATTGAGTGCGGGCATCAACGTCGTGACGACGAGCACGACCCGGCTGGTCAACCCGCACGCTTACGAGCCTGCGGAGTGGCGCGACCAACTCGCGGCCGCCGCGAAGGAGGGTCAGGCGTCGCTGTACGCGTCGGGCATCGAACCGGGCTTCGCCGCCGACTACCTGCCTCTGGTGCTCAGCACGCAGTCGTCGTCGATCGAGAAGATCCATTCCTACGAGATCGGGTTGTACGACGACTACGGCGTTCCCGAGATCATGATCAACGGAATGGGTTTCGGCCAACCGCTGGACTTCGAGCCCTGGGTGGCCATTCCCGGTGCGATCGCAGGCGAGTGGCAGGGCCAGCTCCGGCTGATCGGCGACGCGCTAGGCGTCGAGATCCAAGAAGTGCGCGAGACCTTCGACCGGGCGGCAACCAACCGGACCCTCGAAGTCGCGATGGGCACCGTCGAGGCGGGCACGTGCGGAGCGCTGCGGATGCAGGCCATCGGCGTCGTCGACGGCCGCGAGGCGATCGTCATCGAGCACGTCACGCGGCTCGCACACGACGTCGCTCCGGACTGGCCGAAGGGTATCGGCGACCTGTCCTACCGCGTCGTGATCACCGGCGAGCCCGACATCGACGCCACGCTCACGGCGAGCCTGCGCGATCCGCGGCACGCAGGCATCGAGGGCATGACGTCGGGGGCCGGCGCGATGGTCGCCACCGCGATGCGCGTCGTGAACGCCGTGCCCTACGTCGTCGCCGCCGAACCCGGGCTGCTGAGCTCCGTCGACCTGCCGTTGACCATTCCCAAGAGCGCGTTCGTCACGACCTAGGCGCCGCCGAGGTCGCCCTCTCGCGCGTTGTGGCCCTCCGGTCGATCCGTCGATGTGTGAAGATGGGCTAATCATGAGCTCTGTCACACCTACTGAGTCCGCTCCCGCCCCCGAGCAGGCGCAGCGCACCGGGTTGGCGAAGTGGATTCGACGGTTGGCCATCCCGATCATCGTCGGCTGGATCGGGCTCGTCGTCCTGCTGAGCATCACCGTGCCGCCGCTTCAGGTCGTCGGCCAGATGCGCTCGGTGTCGATGAGCCCGGACGAGGCGCCGTCGGTGATCGCGATGAAGCGCGTCGGCACCGTCTTCGAGGAGTTCAAGTCCGACAGCGCGGTCATGATCGTGCTGGAGGGCGACCAACGGCTGGGCGACGAGGCGCACCGCTACTACGACCAACTCCTCGACAAGCTCGAAGCCGACAAGAAATACGTCGAGCACGTTCAGGACTTCTGGGGCGATCCGCTGACCGAGGCCGGAGCGCAGAGCGACGACGGCAAGGCCGCCTACGTTCAGGTGTATCTCGCGGGCAACCAGGGTGAGACCCTGGCCAACGAGTCGGTCGAGGCGGTCAAGAAGCTCGTCGATGGGACGCCTCCCCCGCCGGGCCTCAAGGTGTTCGTCACCGGAGGTTCCGCGCTGGCCGCCGACCAGCAGATCGCCGGCGACCGAAGCGTGAAGTTCATCGAGTTCGCCACGATGGGCGTCATCATCACGATGCTGTTGCTCGTCTACCGGTCGATCAGAACCGTGCTGCTGGTGCTGGCGATGGTCTTCCTCGGATTGACTGCCGCACAAGGCGTGGTGGCGTTCCTGGGCTACCACGGCCTGATCGGTCTGTCGACGTTCGCCACCCAACTACTCGTCACGCTCGCGATCGCCGCGGCCACCGACTATGCGATCTTCCTCGTCGGGCGATATCAGGAAGCACGCGCACTGGGTGAGGACCGAGAGTCGGCCTACTACACGATGTTCCACGGCACCGCCCACGTGGTGCTCGGGTCCGGTATGACCATCGCGGGCGCAACCTTCTGCCTGTCGTTCACCCGGCTGCCGTACTTCCAGACGCTGGGCATCCCGCTGGCGGTGGGGATGACCGTCGGCGTGTTGGTCGCGTTGACGCTTGGCCCGGCGCTGATCACCGTCGCGAGTCGCTTCGGCACCATGCTGGAACCCAAGCGCGCCATGCGGATTCGTGGTTGGCGCAAGATCGGCGCCGCCATCGTGCGGTGGCCCGGACCCGTGCTGTTGGGGACGGTCGCGATCTCCCTGATCGGACTGCTCACCCTGCCCGGCTACAAACCCAACTACAACGACCGCAACTACCTACCCGCCGACCTGCCCGCCCAGGAGGGCTTCGCGGCGGCCGAACGCCACTTCTCGGTGGCCAGGCTGAACCCCGAACTACTGCTCATCGAGAGCGACAAGGACCTTCGCAACTCGGCCGACTTCCTGGTGATCGACAAGATCGCCAAGGCCGTCTTCCGGGTGCCCGGCATCGGAAGCGTTCAGGCGATCACGCGTCCGACCGGCAAGCCCATCGAGTTCAGCACCATCCCCGCGCAGATGAGCCTCGGCAACACCAGCCAGGAGATGAACCGCAAGTACAACGCGGACCGGTCGACCGACTTGCTGAAACAGGCCGACGACATGCAGACCACCATCGACATGATGACGCAGATGATGTCGTTGATGGACCAGATGAGTGCGACGACGCACGAGATGGTGCTCAAGCTCGGAAAGACCGCCGTCGACATCACCGAATTGCGGGACTTCATTTCGAATTTCGACGACTTCTTCCGTCCGATCCGTAGTTACTTCTATTGGGAACCGCACTGCTACGACATCCCCGGCTGCTGGGCCTTCAGGTCGGTCTTCGACTTGCTCGACGGCGTCAACACCATGACCGACGACTTCCAGGCCCTGCTTCCGGACTTGCAACGACTCGACGCTCTGCTGCCTCAGTTGCAGGCGCTGATGCCGTCGCAGATCGAGACGATGACGAACATGAAGTCGATGTTGCTGACCCAGTACGCCACCCAGAAGGGCCAGCAGGATCAGCAGGCGGCGGCATCGGAGAACCAATCGGCGATGGGCGACGCCTTCAACGACGCGATGAACGACGACTCGTTCTACCTGCCACCGGAGATCTTCGACAACGAGGACTTCAAACGCGGCATGAAGAGCTTCATCTCGCCCGACGGACACGCCGTCAGATTCATCATCAGCCACGAAGGCGATCCGCTGTCCGCTGACGGCATCGAACGCATCGACGCCATCAAGCAAGCCGCCAAGGAAGCCATCAAGGGCACCCCGCTCGAAGGATCCAAGATCTACGTCGGCGGAACCGCATCCGTCTACAAGGACATGGAGGATGGCAACGCCTACGACCTGGTGATCGCGGGCATCGCCGCGTTGACGCTCATCTTCATCATCATGTTGATCATCACCCGCAGTGTCGTCGCGGCGGCGGTCATCGTCGGCACGGTGGTGATGTCGCTCGGCGCATCATTCGGGTTGTCAGTGCTGGTGTGGCAGCACGTATTGGGCGTCCCGCTGCACTTCATGGTGATGGCCATGGCGGTCATCATCCTGTTGGCCGTCGGCGCGGACTACAACCTGTTGCTGGTGGCGAGGCTCAAAGAGGAACTGCCGGCAGGCGTCGGCACCGGGATCATCCGTGCCATGGGTGGTACCGGATCCGTCGTTACGGCAGCGGGATTGGTGTTCGCGTTCACGATGATGTCGATGGTGGTCAGCGAGATGACCGTGGTGGCGCAGATCGGCAGCACGATCGGGCTGGGCCTGCTGTTCGACACCCTGGTGATCCGGGCCTTCATGACGCCGTCCATCGCGGCGCTACTCGGCCGCTGGTTCTGGTGGCCGCAGCGCGTCCGAACTAGGCCGCTGCCGGTGCCGTTCCCGGCCGCCGCTGAGCGATCGACTAGCACACCCTCCTAGTTCGCCGAGTTCTACACCAGGGCTGTGTATTTGGCCGTTGAGCGACCACAGTGCAGATCTCGTGGGGGATTACCGGGACATGTGCAGCGCCGCGAGGTGGCTGAACAACAACGACGCCCCGATCGGGTTCCCGCCGCCCGGATAGGCCGTACCCGACACCGCGGCCATGGTGTTCCCCGCCGCGTAGAGGCCAGGGATCGGCTGGTCCGCGGCGTCCAGCACGCGGGCGTCGGCGTCGGTGCGCAGCCCGCCCTTGGTGCCGAGGTCCGACACCCCGAACGCCGCAGCACGGTACGGGGGCGTGTCGATCGGCACCAGGGGTGAGGCCCCGTTGGCGAACGCCCGGTCGAACGGTTCGTCGCCGCGGCCGAAGTCCTCGTCGACGCCTCGCTGCGCCAGCTCGTTGAAGCGACGAACGGTGTCCTCCAGAGCGGCTGCGGGAACGTCGATTTCGTGCGCGAGCTCGGCCAAGGTGTCGGCCGCTCGCCAGAGGCCTGCGGACTGGTACTCGCTCGCAGGCGAGAGCGACACGTTCGGCGCCATGACGGGTGGCTGCACTCCGGCCCGGCTGTCATAGACCATCCAGAAGGGAGTTTCGACGGTGCCGTCGCGCATCGCGTCGAGGATGACGCGGCCCGCCCGGTCGTAGGCACTCGACTCGTTGACGAATCGGTGCCCGGCCCGGTCGACGAAGATGCCGCCGGTGAAGCACAGGGCGAACGCCGCCCGGCCGTCGGGGTGGATCAACCCGGGCGACCACCAGGCTTGGTCCATCAGGTCGGTGCTCGCGCCGACGGCGATGGCTGCCCGGTGGGCGAGTCCGACGCTGCCCGGCGCGCCCATCGTGTCGGAAGCCCTTCCTGGGACGCCGTATTCGGCCCTCATCGCGGCATTCTGCTCGAATCCGCCAGCGGCGAGCAGCACGCCGCGGCGGGTCCGAATCACCTGCCGGTTTCCCGCGTGGTCCACGATGCCGCCGATCACGTGGCCGTCGTCGACGACGAGCTCGACGAGCCGCATGCTCAAGCGAACCGTCACGGCGGGTTCGTCGGCCATCGCGGCGAGAAACCGGCCGACGAGCGCCCGTCCGCCCGTGAGCAAGTCGGGCTGTGGTGCGCCGAGGCGTTCGTGGTCCAGCGGTCCACGCACTCGACCTTGAAATCGTCCAAGCCGGCTGTCCGGCAAGGCCTTCGAGACGATGTGACGCATGCCGTCGGCGCGCGCGCCGTCCACCGCGCCGTAGTAGTCCGGCCACGGCAGGATCTTGAACGCGAAACGCTCGTCGCGTTCCAGGTATTCGATCAGCGCTGCGCCGCCACGCACGTAGGCCTCTTGAAGTTCGGCGGGCGTGCGATCGCCCACCACGTTGCGGAAGTAGCGCAGGGCTTCGTCGATGGTGTCGTCACAACCCGCCCGGACGAGCACCGGATTGCACGGAAACCACATCCCGCCGCCCCCGGAATAGGCGGTGGTACCGCCGAACTGATCGGTCGCTTCGACGAGCGCCACCGAGAGTCCTTCGCGCGCAGCCGTGTAGGCGCCTGCCACTCCCCCGCCCCCCGAGCCGACGACCAGGACGTCGACCGTTTCGTCGAGCGCCTTCACAAGTGCCTCGAACGGTTGACGAAGCGGCCCTCCCTCGGCGAGAACAACCACCCGCCACCGGCTTTCGTGCCCCCGTCGACGGGAATGTTGTGACCGGTGACGAAGGCGGACTGGTCAGATGCCAGGAAGAGCGCCACCCGGGCTTGATCCTCGGGCCATCCCACCCGTCCCACGGGTGCCCACGATGCCCAGAGCTCGTCGACGTCCTCGTATCCGGTCAGATAGTCGACCTGCGGCGTCTGGGCGAGGTCGGTCCCGATGCCGTTGACCCGGATGCCATGGCGGCCGAGGTCGACGGCCAGGCAGGTGGTGAAGTGAGCGGCCGCGGCCTTCATGGCGCCGTACACAGGATCCTTGGGATAGCCGCGCATGCCCTCCACCGAGTGCACGGTGACGACGCTGCCGCGGTGGGCCTCGATCATCGAAGGGACGAAAGCCCTGGTGACGGCGAAGACGTGACGCAGGTTGACGTCGTACATCTGCTGCCACGAATCGGCAGTGGAGCGGTGGAAGGGCACCAGGGGGCGGTAGTCGCCGACGTTGTTCACCAGCACGTCGACCCGACCGTGTTCGGTGAGCACCGCCTCGGCGAGCCGGGCCACGTCGTCGTCGGCGGTGACGTCGACGACGTGGCTGCGGATCCGACCACCGTCCCCGCTGACTTCGTCACGGATTCGATTGGCGCGCACCTCGTCCTGCTCGGCGACCTCGACGAGCGCGCCGTGCTGCGCGAACAGCCGGGCGATGCCCGCGCCGATGCCGTCGCCGCCACCGGTGATCACCGCGACCCGCCCTTCGAGCAGCTGGTTCCAGTCGTCGATGCGCGGGACGCCGTCGCTCATAGCGACGGACCATACGCGCCGAGGCAGCGCCTGTGCGGAAAAGTCAGCGGGTGAGCTCGGCGACGATCGTCGCCGACCAGTCGCCGACGCCCGCACCCACGCCCGACATCCGGATGCGCTCTCGACCCCACGTCGACCCGATCGCGTTCATTTGCAGCTGGTCCCAGCCGGGCTCGATGGCGCGCTCGTGCGAGCGCTGGGCGACACACCACAGCTGCTTCCAGCTGTGCCCGATCATCTTTCGCGTGCCCATGACAGCAATTCAATTGCGGCGCCTCCGTCGGCGCAACTGATTTTCCGGTCAGGCTCGACCAAGCCATGCGAAGAACTCCGCCGCGGAGAACACCGGCTTGCCCCACTCCCGGGCCTTGCGCGCCTTGCCCGATTGTGTGCCGACCTCGGCGGTGATCAGAACCTCGCAACGCGTCTTGCTGACCGAGGGCACGGGTCGCAGCCCGGCCGCAGCCGCCATGCGTTCCATCTCGTCGCGCGCCACCACCCTGCCGTGCGCGTCCTCTGCGGTCCCGGTGAAGCACACGCGCGCACCCGGCTCGAGCACGGCCGCGATGTCGTCGCCCACGAGCGCCGCCTCAACGGATTCGTCGATGATGGCGACGCCAAGCGACAGCTCGACCGCGCGTAGCCGGTCCAACGACTCCATCGTCATCGGCGCCCGCGACGCGGCGGCGCGCAACTGGTCGGCCACCGAGAGCCGGGCCGCCGAATACCACGGCGTATCGCCATCGACGTACCCTTCCCGCGCACCGGCGCGCCCCAGCAGGGTCGCGCCGATGCGATTGCTGACGTCGAGCAGCGCCGAGAGTCCCGGCAGGTGCACCGACTCCGGCGTGGCCACCTCGGGGGTTCGGCTGACGAGGTGCCCCGAGAACGACTCCGACGGTTCCGGCTCGTCGAACGCCGACGAGCTCAAATCACTTGAGTCCGAACGTGAGAACGCCTCCAGCGACGCGCGTGCCCGCTCGAGCGCTGTTGCCGCAACCACACCGCGGCGGTGTTCGGCCCCAAGTGCCGACTTCGGCACGTCGGCGCCAAGCGGCATCGGGACGACGAGCCCGAGCCGCTTGAGTTCGAAGTCGACGAGGCCCAGCGTCTCGTCGATGCCGACGCCAACGGGTGTGCAGCCCGCGAGCATGGGTGCGATGACCTCCCAGGCCTCGGCGAGCGTGGGCGCCAGCAACACGTCGGACACCGTGATGCCATAGGACCGCCTGGCGTCGGCCAGGTCGCGTTGGGGATTGATCAAGCTGGTGACCGCGGTGCCGTCGTCGAAGGCCACGCAGAGTTCCACCGGTCGCGGTCGGGACATCCGCCCCTCGTCGCCGACGGTGAGAATGCCTATCCCGCAGTACCTCCGGGGGCGGTCGTCGGTCACGGTCTGGCGCAGGAACCGGACGACGCGCTTGTCGGTCCGCAGATCCTTGGGTAGCACCGGCCGTTTGAGTACGAGCCCGCCGAGGGACGTGCAGCGGCTGAGCGCGACGTAGAGCTGCCCGAACGAGAACATGCCGCCGCTGAGGTCGACGATCATGCGGTCCAGCGTCTGGCCCTGGCTCTTGTGAATGGTGATGGCCCACGCCAGTTTGAACGGCAGTTGGGTGTAGGTGCCGACGACCTCGCGCCGCAGCGACCCACCGTCGACGACGGGCTTGGTCGCCTCCCAGGTGTAGGGCCTCACGTCCGCCGTCTCACCGTCGGTGAACTCCACCGTGACCACCAGGCCGTCGTCCATCCGCGCGCCCGACACGCGCCCGAGGGTGCCGTTGACCCAGCGGTCGAGCTGGTCGTTGTTCAGCATCATGATCTGGGCGCCGACCTTGAAGTGCAGGGTTTCGTCGACCGGCGGGTCGAACAGGCTGAGGTCGCCGGATGTCCGGGCGAGGTAGGTGATTTCGTCGCCGGGTAGCCGTTCGAGGCGTTGCCGGTTGCGGGCGGTGACGAGTCGGTTGGTCGGGGCCAGGGTGAGCCAGAACTCGTCGTCGGGCGGCTCGAAGTCCGGATCGGTGCGCGCGTTCAGTTGCTCACGCGCATGGCCGACCAGGACGCCTTCGCGAATCTCGTTGAGAATTGAGGTCATTCGGTCGTCGCCGAGTTGACGGAACACCGTCGTCAGCGCGATCGTCGGGAAGTCCTCGGACCGGTAGCGCTCGGCGGAGAAGAAGTACGGGGTTTCGTAGCGTGCGGAGAGGTAGCGCTCCTCGGCCTCGTGGACCACGGGCGGAAGCTGGTACAGATCGCCGACGAGCACGATCTGCACACCGCCGAACGGCGTGCCCGGTGTGGGGCCGAACCGTTCGAGGGCCGCGGCCACCTGGTCGAAGAGGTCGGCGCGCACCATCGACGCCTCGTCGATGATCAGGGTGTCGAGCGACGCGAGGGTCTTGGCGAACCGGCCGGGGTAGTACCGGCCCGTCCGAACGTCGTCGATCGTGGTGGTCGTGGAGAAGCCGAACAGCCGGTGGACGGTGTAGCCGTCGACGTTCAGGGCGGCGATTCCCGTGGGCGCGACGACCACCACGTTGCGGTCGGTCTCGGAGCTGAAGCGACGGATCAGGGTCGACTTGCCCGTGCCGGCCTTGCCCGTGACGAACACGTGCCGCCCGCCGGCAAATAGCTCAAGGGCATCCTTGAACTCGTCGGTCAGGACGAAGTGCGGAGGCCCCTGCGGCACCGTCATCGTCGTCACCCCCTCGCGCCCGGCTACGTTACCGGGGCGCGCGGACGGTGACTCAGCCGCCGAGGGCGTCGATGAGTTCCTTGATCTTGGTGGCCTCGTCGCCGCTCGGCTGTTCCTCGGCCTCGATGGCTTCGATGAGGTCGGCGCGCAACCCGGCGCCGTTGGCCAGCTCCTTCGCCGACAGCTTCGCGTTGCGGCGCGTCAGGTAGAGCGTCTGACCGAGGGTCGCACCGGGAGCGTTGGCAGCCCTCGTCATCAGGTCGTCGTAGGTGTTGCGCACTTTGGCGAGCGAGACGATGACGGCGGGGGTGACGCGGCTACGGCTCGCCGCCTGCGTCAGCGCAGCCAGAAGCTTGCGCAGTCCCGTCAACACCACCGCCGAGCGGGACGGGAACTCTGGATCCTCGGGGTCGGGCAGCGTCTCGATCGCTGCGTCGAACATATGCATCGCCGCATCGGCGACACTGACGATGACCGGTGCTTCACCCTCATCCGGCTGGCCGTTACCCATGGCACCTCAATCTCGGTCGGCACACCGACGTGCACCAAGTCGACGAACAGTTGTGAAGGGCCGATGAGGTCAACGGCCCGAAAGTCCAGCAGACGCGCCCGGACGCCCCTGAACCTAGCGCCTCTACATATGGCTTTCAACCGTTCGATTCCCCGCTTCCAGCGGGAGCCGGAGCCCAGCAACCACGCCAAACCGCCGCCCACCTCGCCATCGATGCGCGGCGTGGTTGCGAGCCGAGTAGCTACTCGTTGGCCCGTCCGCTGCTGGCCGCTTTCGACGCGACGCTTCTCGGACAGGTACTCCCTGTCGGTGAGCGCCGCTGAGTCACGCAGTGCGGCAATGTGCTTCGACTGCTCCCCCGGCACGGCGTCGGAGGGCGGAACATACGAGGGCGGCGGCGCGGGTTCGGCTAGCGGTGCTGCCCTCCCCCGACTGGCGGCCCACCGCGCCCCTCACTTCTCCGATGATTCCGTGAGCGAACCCATGGCCAAGGGCGCTCTGCACGATGTCGCCAGGGCCGATCAGCAACCACGGAGGCGTGTGCCAGAAGTCGCGCCCGAAGACCAACCGCAGGACCCTAGCTGTTTCCGAACCGTTCGGCACCGACGGCCAGCACCGCCAATACGACGCCGATCACCCCGTAGTTCACGAATGGATTGTTGTTCACCATGTTCACGATCATCACGACCAGGAGCACGACGAAGGCCAACCCGCAGAGGTAGCCGAAGACCTTGGCCAAACGCTTCATCTGGACCGCTTTCACGCGCACCAACGGAGAGGCGCTCCGCGCGTACCGCCCGCTCAGAACGTTGACGCGTGAGTTGCGCGGGCATTGCGAACACGGGTTGCAGGAACCAGTCGAACGTTAAGGTCGAGCGGTGGGGATCAGGCCCGCGGTCGTCATTCTGAGCGCACGTGACGCTGACGCACAAAGGAGCACGTCGTGATCATCGCCCTCGGCCTCTACCAGGGATTCACCGCCTTGGACGCAATTGGCCCCTACGAGGTACTCACCTATCTGCCGGGCGCAGAGCTGGTCATCTGTGCCGAGCACACAGGCATCGTCGACGACCACAACGACCTGGTGCACCTGCGCGTCGACGCGACGTTCGCCGACGTGCCGCGTCCGGACGTGCTGCTAGTGCCCGGCGGTCCCATCGCGGGCCAGTACGCCGCGGACGGGCACCCGATCGTCGATTGGATCCGCCAGGCCCACCCTCACACCACGTGGACAACCTCGGTCTGCACCGGCGCGCTACTGCTCGGCGCGGCTGGGTTGCTCGACGGTTTGCCCGCCACCACCCACTGGAGCGCCTACGACGACCTTGCCTCCTACGGCGCCCAACCAACCGAACAACGCGTGGTCACTTCAGGGAAGATCATGACCGGCGCCGGCGTCTCCTCCGGCATCGACCTTGCCCTCACCCTCGCCGCGAAGATCGCCGGACCCGAAGTGGCCCAGTGCATTCAGCTTGCCATCGAATATGATCCGCATCCCCCATTCGACGCGGGCTCCCCCTCGAAGGCGCCAAAAGCCATCTACGACATGGCGGTTGCGGCCCTCGGCTGAAGAGGAAAGTTGCTATGAATCGACATGCGTTGCTGGCCGTCGCGACCAGCATGTGCGCACTCCTCGGCTGCAGTCACGGCACACCGGCGGTGCCTCCATCCCCGACGACGGTGGCTGCTCCTGCGACCGTCCGAATTCAGATGATGGACGAAGCGACCACGGCTGCCGGAGCACAACCCGCGATCTCGTCAGACCCAGCACGAGTGGCCGACGACCTCGTCGCCGACGAGCAGGCGTTGCGTGACCCGTCGACGCCAGAGCCGGAGTTCACCGCCGCCGCACGCCGCCAGCAGGCGGCGTACCGCGCCATCGGGCGCCACACGGAGTGGGATTCGGTCACCCGTCCCCGAATCCCGCCATCACTTCTGGAGACCTACGACCTCAACGTCGACGCTCGACGTCAGCTGTACGCGATGACGGAGGTGAAGAACACGGTCCCCGCGTGGCGGATCGTGCCTCCGGCCCCGGCCGACGCGCTACTCGATTACTACCGCGAAGCAGAGGCGGCGTCCGGCGTCGGCTGGAATTACCTGGCCGCGATCAATCTGATCGAGAGCCGGTTCGGCAGCATCGATGGGCTCAGCACTGCCGGTGCGCAAGGCCCCATGCAGTTCCTGCCATCCACATTCGACGCCTACGGCGACGGCGGCGACGTCCACTCGCCGCGTGACAGCATCCTGGCCGCGGGTCGGATGCTGGCCGCCAACGGTTTTGCGAATGATCGCGATGCGGCCATCTTCCGGTACAACAACGCGGACCGGTACGTGCGTGCTGTCAATGACTATGCCGCCGTGCTGGCCGCCGACCCCGCTGCGTTCGGCGGCTACTACCGGTGGGACGTCTACTACCGCACGACCGCCGGCGACGTACTGCTGCCCGTCGGTTACGTGTCGACGTCGCCGATACCGGTCGACGCCTACTTGGCCGACCACCCGCAATAACTCCTACCCGACACCGCGATCGGGTGCGCTCATGTCCCCCGTCTCGGGTGCGCCATCGGCGAGTCCGTAGCGCAGGTACACGGTGCCCTTCGAACTGGCTACCGGCGGTTCGAGGAGTGTGATATTCGTGGGCACAGCGCCACCGTCGAACACCTTCTTCCCGACGCCGAGCACGACCGGGTGCACCCAGAGGTCGAGCCGGTCGAAGAGCTTCTCGCGCAACAGGGTCTGCACCAGATTCAGGCTGCCGACGACCTTCACGTGCTCGTGCCGGTCACGGATCTCGCGCACCGCGCCGGCCAGATCCGGGCCGAGCTGCGTGGACCCGGCCCACGAGAGGTCGGGCCTGCCGCGAGACGCCAAGTACTTCGGGATGTTGTTGAAGAGCGTGGCGAACTCGTCGTCCTGGTTCGGCCAGTAGGCGGCGAAGATGTCATACGTCCGCCGGCCGAGCAGGAGGGCATCCGTGCCCTCGTACGCGGCAGCGACCTGCGCCCCGGTGACCTCGTCGATCAGGGGCGCCTGCCAGCCGCCGAACGGGAACCCACCTTCCGGGTCCTCTTCGGGTCCGCCGGGCGCCTGCCCGACGAGGTCGAGGGTCGCGAACATCTCGATGTCGATGAGGCCCATGTCTTACTCCTGATGAGTTGGTTGGCTCGGTCAGGAGGTAGACCTGTGCGCGCCGGCAGACTCATCGCTGCGGCGATGAGCGTCGTACCTCCGACGACGGCGCCCTTTGCGCTCCTACCCGGCCGACTTGGATTCGCTTGACTCGCCGCCACTTTGGCTGCTGGACGAACCGTCGTCCGAGCGATGCTTGCCCGTTTGTCCGTCGTCGGCGCGGTGTCTGCCCACCGAATCGTCGGCGGAGCCATGCTTGCCCGTGGCTTCGTTCGGACTGTCCGCCGTTTGTGAAGCACTGGCAGTCGTCGAGTCCGAGTCGGATGCCGTCGCATCGGCCGGCTTCTCGGTTTCGGCGGGTCTTTGGTGGCTGGTGTGCGTGGGCTGGTCCTTCTTGACGGGGTCATCCCCCGCGGGTGACGTGGTGGTCGTCTTCGCGGGGTCTGTGGTCGTCGTCGTAGCCGGGGCTGTCGTCGACGCCTTCTTCGGCGCAGCGGCCTCGGTGGATGAGGTGTCATCGGCGGCCGGCTTGGCCTCGCTGACGGCGGTTGTGGCGTGCGGTACCGGAGCCTCCGACGGTTCGGCCGTCGGCTCGGCCTCGGCCGCCTTGAACGCCGTCACCTCGTCGCCGGCGCTGGTCCTGGCGGCACTCACGAGGGTGGCCGGTGGTGGGCTGGTGGCGAACGGGGTCATGGTCGGCGGCGGGGCACCGAATCCGATGGACGGGAGGAAGTCGAAGGTAAAGCTGAAGGAACCGATTGTCGTGGTGGTTTGCAGGCCACCGACCCAACCCGCGGTGCCGTATCCGATGCCGAAGCCGCGGTCTGTCACGAAACCGGTAGTGCCAGTGTTCGTGATGATCCCGGGTATACCGGCTGCCCACTGCCCGATGTCGGTGGCATGGATGGCGTCCAGCTGGCCATCGGGGAGGACGGTGCCGTTCGGGGCCTGGACGAAGGCCAGGGACTTGAGCACGTTGAGATTGAAGAAGGCTGGACCGAAGTTGTTCGCGGTTTGCAGCAGGCCGGTCGCATCCGCTACGCCGCCGTCGCTGCTGCCGAAGGTGTTGTTGACTATCCAGCCCGTGCTGCCGGCGCTCTGGGTAACCCCGGCGAGCCCGGCCAACCACGTATTCATGTCGGCGGCGTGGAAGTCAGGTCGGCTACCGGCGGGCGCGGTGGGGTCCGGTGGATTGCTGAAACGAATGGTTCCGAGGTTGTTGAGGATGTAGGTCAATGGACCGAGTTGGTTGGTGGTCCCCAGGACGCCGGCCGCGCCATTGGTGCCGCCAGCGGGACCTCCGGAGCTGTTGACTGCCCCGCCCGCGTTGGCGGTGCTTCCGGGCAGAACCCACAGAGGGATGTTGAGGGCGTTCGCGCCGGCCATTTGGGTGTTGACCGTGTTCGTGTGGCCGTCGACTAGGGCCGCGATCGCGGCAGAGAAGACGGCAGGATCGACCGCCTGTGTCGTCGGGAGGATCGTCACAGGTCCAAAGAACGTTTGGACGACCGCTGCGAGCAGAACGTCGGGCGACACCGCATTGCGTGCGGCGCTCAGTTGCACGCGTCCCGCCTCGTCGCTCGGGGCCGACGCAAACGAGGCGCCGACGATGGCCGAAACCCCGGCAAGTGCAACGGCGGCCGCGAAGCTCGGATGACCTACCGAACGTGGCTTCTCGTGGCGGCGGCGAGAGACTGGTCGACTCGTAGGCAATGCGAACTCCGGCTGGCGGATTTCAGTGTGCCCCTTGCGGTGTCGGCCGCAGTCGGTCGGTTGGGCCACGATGGCGCTAATTTTGGCCGCGGCTGATCGCCGATGCCGACCACTACTGCGTCCCACAGAGCGCCGATTCATGTAAGCCTTCCGCAAATGAGATATCGATGAACGTTAGCTGACGTGGCTGCGAGTCTCAAGTACAAATGGCTGCAATTCAGCTCTGAATTGTTGGTGCTCAAGTAGAACGAAAATAGGCGGTGATCGTCCTTATCGTCTGGGCCGTCGCGCGGATCCGCGGCGCGCACTACGAATTGTCAGGAAACGGCTGCTGTTAGCCATACCGCAGGAGGTGCTGCCCGTCCACCGCATGCCGTAGGCGCAATGATAGATCCGGCCATTCCCTTGTTCCGGTCAGATGGCTGACAACGGGCTACTAGCTTACTGTGCCTCAGCCCTACGACGTATTGACACGTGACGGTCTCGGAGTCAGTTATATCGAGGAACACCATGTTATTTGGCGTCTTGGATACCGGATGCGGCGACCAGCATTGAACGTCGGAAGCACACGGAGCAAAGTAGGGCGAGGATGATTCGTCGCATGGTGGTAGCCATAGCCACGACCGCGTTGGGGCAGCCACGCTCCTCCTCCGACGAGGTAGCCCCTGGTGGCGCGGTAGTCGCGAAGCAATTGAGCGGAATACAGATCGAGTACGGCGCAGAAACATCGATGACAGGTTTATTTTGACAGGCTCGTCAGATTAACGGTTGCTGGGAGCTAAGCGTCCCGCAGTCGACATATTGACACATTCGCGTACCTATGCCTGGAATTTGCTGTGATATCCCGAATAATGGTCCTGATTTGTTGCGGTTGATCCCTTGACACTCGCGTGTTGTGGATGGGGCCGTCCGCGGCACAGGCGCGCTCGCGAGCGATCAACGTGGCGCACAGCCACGTTCGGCCCCAAAACAGCGCCGCACGACTCCGACTCGGAAATGTCAACCAGGGCGAGGCGCTGGCTAAGTCCGGCTTGACTAGATAACTCGGATTAGTGGAACCGTTAGTCCGAGTTGGGACGTGCGCGGCGAGTCCATCCCGAGAGTCGAACATGTGTTCTAATAGCTCTCAGCGCCAGCCCGCACACTGCGGGCGACTTTCAGAAGGAGTTCGCCGCAACGATGACTGTAGACACTCTGGCACCAGAAGCGCCGCCCACCAACTCCGACGCTCCCGACGTCGTAGTTCCTTATGTCGAGAGCACCTCACCTAGGAGTGCGCCGGCGCCCGACGCCCCCGCCGCTGAAGCTTCTGCCGGGGAGAAGCCCATAAAGGTCCTGGCCAAGAAGGCGGCCGGCAAGAAGACCAAGACTCTCGAGCTAACACTCACTGTCACCGGTACCGCCGACGGCGAATGGCGTGCCGAACTCAAGCAGGGCACAACCTATTTGGCCCGCGACCTCGCGGTCGCGGCCGCCGCCGTCTCCCGCGCGGCCAAGGAACTCCACGAAGACCTCTCCACCCCGATCGACGAGGTAATCGAGGAGGCGCGCTCCCAGCAGGCCGCTAGGGTCGCCGCCCTCGAAGCCGAACTCGAAGCCGCCCGTAGGGCGCTCGCCGACCTGGCCTGAGATCCCTGAACCAAGCCACTCGCCCGCGTCTGGTTCGCCTCTGCGATACCAGAAGTACAACTACGCCGCGGCGACGATCGAAGTTCGCGATGCAACGCGGGCCGTAGTCAGGACGAGCATCGGGTCGGAAGTGTTCGGGCGCGATCAGGAGGAAGCGCGGAAGGCTGCTCAGCGACAGGCCAAAGAGTGGGCTGAGGCGCAATGACAGCGTCTGATGGAATCGCTGCCGGTAAGCGTCGCACATGTAGCCCCTTCCAATACGCCGCACCTTGGGCTTCCTGACGCTCGTACTTATCCTTCAACCACGTTCGTCAGCTTTAAGATCCGACGGATGGTGTCCACTCCCTCGGTTCAACTTCGGGTGACGCTCATCTTCCGTCGGTGACACCATCTGCGGTTTCGGCAACGCCTAGCGCGAGTCTTACGCATGCTGGCTGGCCCGTCAGCCATACCAAAATCCGGAGCCGCCATTAAGGGGCAGTGACTGCGTCGACTTGTACGGAGCCCAGAGAGTCGACGCCTGAGACGTTAGTTGTGCTGGCTGACGTAGAAGCGATTGCCGTCGAAGTCGCGGAAGCTGAACATCAGAGGGACCGACTCCCAGTCAAGTAGCTCTCCCACGCTGAGTTCTTTCGCGGAGAGCGCGGCGTAGGCGGCTCGCGCGTCGCGGGTGAGCAGTCGGATGCCCGTATCGATCCCAGTCGGTAGTTCGTTTCCGGTCATCACGAGTGCGATCGACGTGCCACCGGCGGGCGGAGTCATCTCGATCCAACGGAAGCCTGGCTGGAGTTCAGTGTCCATCGTCGTGGTGAAGCCGATCTCCTCAAACAAGGCTTTCGAGCGGTCCTGATCGGCGACGGGTACCGCGACGCATTGGAGGGTGGTGAATATTTCGTTTGTCATGCAGTTAGGACTGGTCCGGGCTCGCGAACTCATCGCACGGTCAGTGCGCTGTTGGTGGCCGTCACGCAGTGGGTGACAGATGCCTGGGTTTGGTGCGTCGGTCACTACCTGGCGGCCGCGGCACAACCCGGGAGTGGAAGAGAACACTTCGGCTGCCCCGGCTCGCGGTCGACGGTCTGAAGGCGCGGCGGCGCCTGCCGTTCCTTGGCGAACAAACCATGATCTTTCCGTCGACGGCAGGTACTCGGCGAGACCCGAACAACTTCAATAAGCAGTGGCGGCATGTGCGGGATCAGGTCGGTGCCGACGGCGTCACGACGCACAGCTTCCGCAAGACAGTCGCCACCTTGATCGACGGGGGTGGCCTGTCAGCGCGGATCGGGGCCGACCACCTGGGGCACACCAACGTGTCCATGACGCAAGACAGCTACATGGCCCGTGGTCGGAGCCATATCGAGGTGGCCGAGCTTCTGGACCGGGCCACTAACGTCGAATAAACGTCGACTCGACGACAACGCTCTTGAAATCTACCCTCTGAAGTGGGGCGGGCGGGGCTCGAACCCGCGACCTAGGGATTATGAGTCCCCAGCTCTAACCAACTGAGCTACCGCCCCGTGCGTGAAAGCGCACCCATGTTCCCACGCACCAACGCGACGAGCCGCAAATGGGTCCGCCGCGCCCCCAAGGTTGGGGGCGCGGCGGACCGTTGGGGGTGGCCTACGAACGCGGCGGGCAGTTCACGTCGACGAACGCGACGTTGAGGCTGCCGGGATCCTTCAGCACGCCGTTCTCCTGCGTTCCGCGCAGACCGCTGACTCCGAGCACGGTGCACGAGGACAGAGGAACGTCGACCGACTGATTGATCCGCACGGTGTAGCCCTCCGACTCGAGCACGCGGACGGCCTGATCGGCAGGCTCGCCGGCCAGCGGAATGGCAGACGCGTTGGCGGCCAACCCCAGACCGCCGACGGCGATGGCAGCGAATGCGGCGGCGGTGATGGCGAACTTCTTCATGACTTGTCTCCCTGGTTGAGGCCGTCGTCGGCCAAGTTCTTGATGCTCATCAGCCTGCTCGCGCGGGAGTCGTCGAGCTTGGAGGAAGTGTGGAGATCGCGTGGAGATCGGATGATGGCCGCATGACAGCTCCGTCGCCCCGCGTGGGGTGCGTGTTCAGGCCCGAGAACCCGCCCGAATCGTTGGCCGATGCCGCCAGGATCGCCGACGACGTCGGCCTCGACGAACTGTGGCTCTGGGAGGACTGCTTCTTCCACGGCGGGTTGACCGCCGCCGCGGTCGCGCTGGCCAACAGCAGCCGCCTCGTCGTCGGCGTTGGCGTACTGCCCGTACCGCTGCGCAACGTGGCGATCACCGCCATGGAGATTGCCACCCTCGAGCGAACGTTCCCCGGCCGACTTCGCATCGGCGTGGGTCACGGCGTTCAGATCTGGATGGACCAGGTCGGCGCCCGCGTCGCGTCACCGCTGACCCTGCTTCGCGAATACGCCACCGCGCTGTCGGCACTCCTGCGCGGGGAGGCCGTCACCGTTTCGGGTCGCTACGTCACCCTCTCCGACGTCCAACTCGCCTGGCCGCCAACGACAGACGTGGACCTTCTCTTCGCAGCGACCGGACCCAAGACGCTCGAACTGAGTGCCGAGTTGGCGGCGGGCACGGTCCTGACGTCCGGGACCTCACCGGACGGCGTTCGGGAGGCTGCGGCGATCGTCGGACGCGAGCGACCACACCACGTCGTCGTCTACGTCGAGTGCGAACTCGACGACAAGCGGACGGAGGACGTCGACGACCTCGTCGTGCGCGGAACTCCCGAGCGCATCGCGGCCGGCGCCCGCCGATGGATCGCCGCAGGCGCGGACACCGTCGTCCTGCAGCCGCCGACCGGGCCGGGCGCCGTCGAGTTCATCCGGACCATCGGCGCGCACGTGCAGCCGTTGCTTCGGTGACGCTTCAGAGCGCAGCCGTGAGGTCTACTTCGACGAGTTGGCCAGTGAAGCCGAGCTGCGCCACGCCCAGCAGAGTGCTTGCGCTGGTGAACGCGGGCCCGATGACCGATTCACACAGCCGACTCCAGGCGGCGGCCAGCACCGCCTGGTCGTCGGTCACCACGTAGATGATCGACCGGACGACCTGATCCGGTTGTGCGCCAACCGAGGCCAGCGCCGCCGCGGCGTTGTCCGCTACCTGATCTATCTGACGAGCGAGGTCGTCGACTCCGACGAGCGCACCGGATACGTCCAACGGGCACTGGCCCGCCAAGAACGCCAGCCGGCCCGGCTCGACGACGGTGACGTGGTGGTATCCCGGTGTGCTGTGGAGGTTCTCGGGGTTGTAGCGGTTGATTCTCGGTGTCATGGCATTTCAGCTGTACACGGGCTGGCCGTCGACGCCGAGCAGGAAGTGCTCGACGCCCTCGGTCACGCGTGGCGCGTCGGCGCCGAAGGCGACCATGATCTTGTTGGCGGCGTTGCGCATCACGTCGAGCGTGATTTCGAATGCCTCGGCCTCGGAGAAGTGCTCGCGGATCCCGGATGCCACGTCGGCGTCGATCGCCGACGGCGTCCAGATCAGCGCGTCGACGTACCGCAGCGCCACCTTCTGCCGGTCGTCGAGCAGGACCGACGCCTCGTAGCGCTCGATGTCGTCGTACATCGATTCGCTGCCGCCTGCCTCCAGCGCAGCACCCTCGCGCCGTGACTTGCACAACCGGCAGTTGTGCTGGGCCGCCCCACGCAGGCGGACCAGCTCCGTCGTCACCGGGTCCAGCGAGCGCAGCGCTCCGACCATCGGGACGAAGCGCTTGAGCACCAGCTCGCCGGGATCGCCTGCGTGGTCCCACGCCGTGGGGTCCTCGACCGGCTTGAGCTCGAGCGCTCCGAGTCCCGCCTTCACACGGGGCAGGAAGTCGGCGACGAACATCAGTGCAGTCACCCGAAATGCCCTGTCGCCCAGCGCAAGGAAGGCCTGGCGTTGCTCGGGGCTGATCGACGACACGTCGGTGGCGAACTGTTCGGCGAAGTCCGCGACGACGGGATCGTCGGCCGGCTCCCCCTCGAACGGCAACGGGGGCAATCCCAGTGCCCTGGCGCACGTCACCCGCACCAGCGCGTTGAGCGCCTCGTCGCCGGTGGGTGACAGCGCGATCAGCTGCGTCAGCATGCGGTAAACGTCAGCGTCCATGCTCGCGATTATTGCGCTTGGCTCACCGACGACATGTGGAAGTCGGGAATCCGCAGCGACGGCATCGCCGCCCGCGTCGCCCAGTCGCCCCACTCGCGGGGCAGCGTCACTTCGGTGACGCCGACCTCGGTAGCACGACGCAGCAGGTCCAGCGGGCTCTCGTTGAACCGGAAGTTGTTTACCGCACCCTTCACTTCGCCGTCCTCGACCAGGTACACGCCGTCGCGGGTCAGCCCCGTCAGCAGCAGCACGGTCGGGTCGACCTCGCGGATGTACCACAGCGTCGTCAGCAGCAGTCCGCGCTCGGTGGCCGCGATCATGTCCGCCAGGCTCGCCGTGCCGCCCGTCATCAGCAGGTTGTCGGCCCCCACCGCGACGGGCGCACCGAACTCCGCCGCCGAGGCGCGCGGGTAGGCCAGCGCGTTGATCGTGCCGTCGCGCAACCAGTCGACACGGTCGATGTCCATTCCGTTGTCGAACACCGACATTCGCTCCGATGAGTTCGTCGTCGCCACGAACGGCGCACACTCCAGCCCGGGTGCGGCCGGGTCGGAGAACAGCGTCACACCCAGGTCGGTCAGCCGCTCCCCCACCCGCGTGCCGCCGGGCCCCGACAACGCCGTACGGCCCTCCTGAGCGCCGCGGCCGTCCATCGTCCACGTCAGGTAGATCATCATGTCCGCCACCGTCGACGGCGGCATCAACGTCTCGTACCGCCCGGCAGGCAAGTCGACGACGTTGGCCGCCCAGCCCAGCCGCAGGTCCAGGTCGTCGAGCATGGATTCAATTGGTACGTCGACGAAGTCGGCCGTGCTCACCCCCGCCCAGGCGCTGGCGTCGGCGCGCTTGGCGTTGACCTCCACCGAACCGGTCGGCTGCGTGTAGCGCCGCCGCACCCCGGTCGACGTCGCGAGGAACGTGGTCTCCAACTCGTGGCGGGCGTAGCCATACAGCCGGTCGGTGCCCTTGAAGCGGCACGCCAAACCCTTTGCGACACCAGCGAAGACGTCGCAACTCGTCGCGGCGACCGGGGCTTCCCAATCGGCGGGCAGCCCCGCGCCGGACAGGGCGGGGGCACCGTCGCGCGCCTCGGGCGCCGCGTTGGCGGCCTGTTGCGACGCCGCCACCAACGCGCCGATCGACGCGGGGTCCACCTCACTGGACTTCACCGAGCCCACGAAGGCGGCGTCGCCGCGCCGCACGATCGAGATCACCGTGGTGTCCCGGCTCACCGACTCCCCGTTGGTGGTCATCGAGTTCCCGGCCCAGCGCAGCGATGCCGTCGACCGGTCCGTCACCAATACGATGGTCTCGTCGGCTCCACCCAACCGGGCAGCCTCGGCGAGCACGAGCTCGATGACCTCGGGTGCGCCGATCATCGGCCGGACTCCTCGCGGGTGTTGAGCACGTTGATGCCGCGGAACAGCGCCGACGGGCAGCCGTGGCTCACCGGTGCCACCTGGCCGGGCTGCGCCTTGCCGCAGTTGAAGGCGCCGCCGAGTCGCCACGTCGACGGTCCGCCAACGGCTTCCAGCGCGCCCCAGAAGTCCGTCGTCGTCGCCTGGTAGGCGACGTCGCGGACTTGACCGTCCAGCCGGCCGTCGCGAATCCGGAAGAACCGCTGGCCGGTGAATTGAAAGTTGTAGCGCTGCATGTCGATCGACCACGACTTGTCGCCGATGACGTAGATGCCGTCCTGCACTCGGGCGATCAGGTCGTCGGTGCTCAGGTCCTCGGGCCCGGGCTGCAGCGACACGTTGGCCATCCGCTGGATCGGCACGTGATGCGGCGAATCCGCATACGAGCAGCCGTTGGACCGCGCCACCCCGAGCCGCGGCGCGAACACCCGGTCGAGTTGATAGCCGACGAAGAGCCCGTCGCGCACCAGGTCCCAACTCTGCGCGCGCACCCCCTCGTCGTCGAAACCGACCGTGGCCAAGCCGAACTCGACGGTCCGGTCAGCCGTCACGTTCATCACCGGCGACCCGTAGCGCATCGTGCCGAGCTTGTCCGGCGTCGCGAATGACGTGCCCGCATACGCCGCTTCGTAGCCGATCGCCCGGTCGTATTCGGTGGCGTGCCCGATGGATTCGTGAATGGTCAGCCACAGGTTCGTCGGATCGATGACCAGATCCGTCGGGCCGGCCACCACGCTGGGCGCCTTGACCTTCTCGGCCAGCAGGGCGGGTAGCTGCGCCAGTTCCGTCGTCCAGTCGAACACGCCGTCACCGGCGACGGCCTCCCAGCCGCGCGCAGTCGGCGCAGCCAAGGTCCGCATCGAGTCGAACGTGCCCACCGACGCGTCGACGGCGATGGCCTCCAACGTGGGCAGCACCCGGACTCGCTGCTGCGTGATCGACGAGCCGAGCGAGTCCGCGTAGAACATCTGCTCCTTGACCGCGTGCAGGGCAGCCGACACGTGGTCGACGCCGTCGCTGGCCAGCAACCGGCCCGAGTACTCGTCGAGCACGCCGATTTTGTCCGCGGCGGCGACGTCGAATGGATCGAGCTCGTACTCCGAGGTCCACGTGACGTCGCTGTACACCGGCTCGGGCGCCAGTTCGATGCGTTCGGCGTTCAGCGGCGCCAGCGTCGTCGCAACCCGCACGGCGCGTCGTGCGGTCTCGGCGGCCACCACGACGTCGAGTTCCGCGGCCGAGGCGAAGCCCCAGGTGCCATCGACGATGACCCGCACCGCCAGCCCGACCTCGCGCGTGAGCACCGACGTCTCCAACTCCCGGTCCCGTAGCTGCACGAGCTCGGTGGTGATGCGGTGTACCCGCAGATCGGCATGGCTCGCGCCTGCGGCGAGCGCAGCCGACACCGCAGCGTCGGCAAGCTCGTGCCGCGGCAGCGCTAGGAAATCGGCATCCACTCTTCGGCGCGCTGTCACGGGTCCCACCGTAGTGCGGTCGACCCCGGCGGGGGCGCATGACCTTTAATGACTACGTGTGGCTGCGCCGGTTGGGTAGGACCGCGACCGCGTATGCCCTGCTGGCGCCGAGCCTGTTCGGCGTGGTTGTTTTCTTGCTGCTGCCCATGCTTGTCGTGCTGTGGCTGAGCCTGCACCGGTGGGACCTGCTGAGCCCGATGGAGTACGTCGGACTGTCCAATTGGCAATCGGTGCTCAGTGATTCGTCGTTCGGATTGTCGCTCGTGGTGACGGCGGTGTTCATCGCCTTGGTGGTGCCCGTGCAGACGGTGCTCGGCCTGTTCGCCGCCGCGATGCTGGCGCGCGACCTTCCCGGCAGCGGGCTCTTCCGCACGCTGTACGTGCTGCCGTGGATCTGCTCACCACTGGCGATCGCCGTGCTGTGGCGCTGGATCCTCGCCCCCACCGACGGCGCGGTCAGCACCGTGCTGGGTCACCGCATCGAATGGCTCACCGATCCGCAACTCGCGCTGCCCGTCGTCTCGGCCGTGACGATCTGGACCAACGTCGGCTACGTGACGCTGTTCTTCCTGGCCGGCATCCTCGCGATCCCCCGCGAGATCCACGACGCCGCCCGCACCGACGGGGCCAACGCGTGGCAACGGTTTCGCCGCATCACGCTTCCAATACTGCGGCCAACCCTATTCTTCGTTCTGGTGACCGGAATCGTCAGTGCGGCACAGGTTTTCGACACCGTATACGCGCTCACCGGTGGTGGCCCCGCGGGCCGGACCGACCTGGTGGCCCACCGCATCTACGCCGAGGCCTTCGGTGCCGCAGCCGTCGGGCGGGCCGCCGTGATGGCCGTCGTCCTGTTCGCCCTGCTCGTCGGCGTCACGCTCGCCCAGCAGCTCTACTTCCGGCGGCGGATCAGCTATGACCTCACTTAGCCGGGTCGCCTCGGGCGTCGTGATCTACCCGCTGCTGCTCGCCGCCGCGGTGATCACGCTGGTGCCGTTCGGGTTGGGCCTGCTGACGTCGTTCACCTCGGCGGAGCAGTTCAACACCGAGGCGCCGTTGTCGCTGCCCACCCCGCCGACCCTTGCGAACTACTTCGGGCTCGCCGACGCGGGATTCGGCCGGGCACTGGTGGTGACGGCGTTGATGACCGCGGTGATCGTGCTGGGCCAGCTGACGTTCTCGGTGCTGGCCGGCTATGCGTTTGCGCGGCTGGAGTTTCCCGGCCGCGACGCGCTGTTCTGGGTGTACGTCGCCACGCTGATGGTGCCCGCGACGGTGATGGTGGTGCCGCTGTACCTGATGATGGCGGAGGCGGGGCTGCGGAACACGTTCTGGGCGTTGGTGTTGCCCTTCGTGTTCGGCTCGCCGTATGCGATCTTCCTGCTGAGGGAGTACTTCCGCACCATTCCGGGCGACCTCATCAGGGCCGCGCGCGTCGACGGCGCCAACACGCTGGACGTCATCTGGCACGTGGTGCTCCCGGCGAGCCGTCCGATTCTCGTGACGCTGGCGCTGATCACCGTCGTCTCGCAGTGGAACAACTTCATGTGGCCGCTGGTCATCACCAGCGGGGACACCTGGCGGGTGTTGACCGTGGCGACCGCGGGCCTGCAGTCGCGCTACGACGCCCAGTGGCCGTTGGTGATGGCGGCGACGACGGTCGCGATCGTCCCGCTGATCGTGCTGTTCGTCGCGTTTGGCCGCCACATCGTGCGCTCGATCGTCGTGACGGGGCTCAAGTGAAGCCCGCTCCCCCGTCGAGACTGCTGACAGATCGCGATCTGTGCGAAATTCGCGATCTGTGCGCAGTCTCGGCGAAGGGTCGGGGGCGGTCGTGAAGCCACCGAGGTCCTCGACGCTGTTCTTCGCAGGCCTGGCGGCCACGTTCGCGGTGCTGCTGGTGGCGGCGATGCTGCTGGGTCGATCGGCCGAACCGGGCGGGCGCACCGTGGTGACCGTGCGGTTGTGGGACGAGCAGGTGGCCGCGGCGTACCGCGCATCGTTCGAGGAGTTCACCCGCGAGCATCCCGACATCGAGGTGCGCGTCAACGTCGTCGCCTACAAGTCGTACTTCGACACGCTGCGCACCGACGTCGCCGGTGGCGGCGCCGACGACGTGTTCTGGTTGTCCAACGCCTACTTCGCGGGATACGCCGACAACGGCAGGCTGCTCGACATCGGCAAGACGCTCGGGCCAGCCGCGGCGCGGGAATGGGAACGGACCGTGGTCAAGCAGTTCAGCCGCGGCGGGAAGCTGTGGGGCGTACCGCAACTCACCGACGCGGGCATCGCCGTCTACTTCAACGCCGACCTGCTCGACGAGGCCGGGGTGAACCTTGCCGAGCTCTTGGGGTTGCGCTGGTCGCCAGGCGGCGAGGACACGCTGCGGCCGCTGCTGTCGCGGCTCACCGTCGACGCGAACGGAAACCACGCCGACACACCGCAATTCGACCCCACCCGCGTCCGGCAGTGGGGCTACAACGCCGCCAACGACCTGCAGGGCATCTACCTGAACTACGTGGGCTCGGCCGGCGGCGTCTTCCAGGACGGCGACCGGTTCGCGTTCGGCAATGCCGCCGCCACCCAGGCGTTCCAGTACCTCGTCGACCTCATCAACGTCGACCACGTCGCCCCGCCCGCCTCGGACACCAACGACAACGGAGACTTCTCCCGCAACCAGTTCCTGCAGGGCCGAATGGCGTTGTTCCAGTCCGGCACCTACAACCTGGCCGCCATCGCCGATCAGGCCACCTTCCGGTGGGGAGTCACGATGCTGCCCACCGGGCCGACGGGCCGGGTCAGCGTCACCAATGGCATTGCCGCTGCGGGTAATTCGGCGACGCGCCATCCCGACGCGGTGCGTGAGGTGCTGGCCTGGATGGGCAGCGCACGCGGCAACACCTACCTCGGCGCCAACGGCGCGGCCATCCCGGCCGTCACGGCGGCGCAGCCCGGCTACTTCGCCTACTGGGCGAACCGGGGCGTCGACGTGCGGCCGTTCTTCCGGGTGCTCGACGGCCCACGCATCGCGGCCCCTGGCGGCCCGGGTTTCGCGGCGGGCTACCAGGCGTTCAAGCCGTACTTCGACGAGATGTTCCTTGGCCGCCGCGACGTTGCGGACAGTGTGGCCGCCGCCCAGACCGCCGCGAACTCCGCCGCTCAGCCTTAGGCGCTGGTGGCCAGCGACGTGCCGAGCTCCACGTAGAGCGACAGCGCGCAGATCGCCAGCACGATCGCAAGAGCAACGGCGTCAGCCCATTTCGGGCGCGACGGCAGCGCGGACAGCTGCCCCGCCCCACCGCGTGCGGTGATCGCGTCGCCCATCTCGTCGGCCCGCCGCAGCGCCACGGTGATGGCTGCGGAGAGCAGGTCGATGAGCTCGGCGCCCCAGCGGTGCCGGCGTTCCTGGCGGGTGCTCGCCGGATCCCTCGGCCGCAGCCTGCGCGCGGCGAACAGGACGCGGAATTCGTCGATCAACATGGGAAAGGCCCGCAGCGCGAGCGCGAGGCTGACGGCCCAGTCGTCGATCGGAATCCGCAGCGCCTTCAGCGGCCGCCCCAGCTTCGACACCGCGGGAGCCACGTCGGCGACGTTGGTGGTCCAGGACACCAGCGCGCCCAGCCCGAGCAGCACGATCGCAAGACACGTGATGCGCAGGTAGTTCAGTAGCTGGCCGAAACCGACCGTGACACCTCCGAGGGTGAGATACGGGGCCCCGCCGGCGAACACAGTCGTCACCCCGCCGAGGAACACGAGGATCCACACCCAGTAGGGCACCGACGGCAGCGCACCCCACGGCACTCGGGCCAGCCACGCGGTCCCCAGCACCAGCGCCGCGACCAGTCCGATCGGAATCCAGCCCGGATAGAAGGTCAACAGCAAGCCGATTCCGGCGACGACCATCAGCTTGGTTCCCGCCCACAGCCCGTGCACGGCGGAGTGACCGGGCACCGGCCGCAACAGCACCACCGGCCTGCGCTGCCGGTTCGGCGACGTCACGACGCACCGCCCGCGATGGTCGGCACCGGGGTCAGCGCGCCGTCGTGCAGGTGCAGCGTGCGCGGGCACAGCTCCTGCAGTCCAGAGAAGTCGTGCGAGATGACGATGACCGTCAGGCCGGTGTTGCGGCGCAGGTCCTCCAGCAGGGTCAGCAGGCCGCGGCGACTGGCGACGTCCAGCCCGGCCAGCGGTTCGTCGAGGATGATGGCGCGCGGCGAGCGGGCCAGCAGCCCCGCCAGCACGACGCGGCGCATCTGACCGCCGCTGAGTTGGTCGATGCGGCGCAACCCCAGCGCTGGATCGAGTCCGACCGTGGCGAGCGCGTGTTCGACGCGGCGGTGGTTGTGGTAGTCGAAGCCTGCGGCCGAGGCGATTTCGAGGTCAACGCGGCCGCGCATCAGTTGCAGCCGTGCGGCCTGGAACGAAATCGCAATGGCGCCAACCTGATCCGACACGGGCTCGCCGTCAAGCAGGCAGCTTCCAGCCGTCGGCGCGAGCAGCCCGGCCATGATCCACGCGAGCGTCGACTTCCCCGAACCGTTCAACCCGTGGATCAGAAGGCCGTCGCCTTCGTGGACGACGAAGTCGATGTCGCGCAACGCCGTTGACGCCCATGGGGTTCCGCGGGAGTACTCGTGGCTGACGCCGCGGAGCTCGAGCATCGGTTCGCCCGCATGGTGGACGGGAGCCGCCGTGGCCGAGGGCGCGGGCGTGGTGGTGACCATTTCGACGTTGTCCAGGTTGCCGGTGAGGTTGACGGTGCGGTCGGCGGAGTCGGCCTCGTCGTTGTAGTGGGTGATGTGGACCAGCGACATGTCGTGGTGCTTGGTCAGCCCCGACAGGACGCCGACGAGTCCGTCGCGGCCCTTCTGGTCGACCATGCTGGTGACCTCGTCGGCGATCAGCAGCGCAGGTTCACGCGCCAGCGCGGCGGCCACGGCCAGGCGCTGCAACTCACCGCCGGACAGCCCG
Source organism: Mycobacterium sp. RTGN6 (assembly GCF_033804605.1). Lineage (NCBI taxonomy): Bacteria > Bacillati > Actinomycetota > Actinomycetes > Mycobacteriales > Mycobacteriaceae > Mycobacterium > Mycobacterium sp. RTGN6. The sequence goes on along the minus strand of NZ_JAPZKZ010000001.1, from coordinate 151,384 downwards.
CCGGTGTCGCGTTCGCCGAGCCCGTCCAACCCGACCTCGCCGAGCAGCCGGTCCACGTCGACGGTCACGCCAGGCAGAAGCCCCCACACGACGTCGTCGACGACGCGGGTGCCCAGCACCTGGCTCTCGGGGTGCTGCATCACCACGGCGGTACCACCGAACCGGCCAAGGCCGACGGCGCCGGGCCGCTCCAACGTGCCCGCCGTTGGCTCGCGGCCAGCCAGCAGCAGCATCAACGTCGTCTTGCCCGAACCGTTGGCGCCCGTGATCGCGACGTGCTCACCGCGTTCGACGGTCAACGTCACCGGCCCGACCGCGTCGTGGCGGGCTCTCGGATAGCGGAAGCGCACGTCGCGGAACGCCGCGGGCACCGGCGCGACGGGCCGGGCGTCGTCGACGAAGTCGAGCTTGTGCACATCGGGCACGCCGGACAACCTGGCCAGCACGCGGGACAGCGCCCACCATCCGACCATGGTGACGAACGTGATGCTCCATATCGACGTCCCGACGATGAGCAGCGGCCAGTACTGCAGCATCGTCGCCGTGCCGTCGCGCAGCATCTGCCCGACCCGCTCGAAGGCCGGGACGAAGCCGAGCACGGTGGCGACACCCTCGGCGTTGGCGGTGATGGTCTCGAAGATCAGCGTGCGCAGCCGCGAGAAGAGCAACAGGGCCGCTACGCCGAACACGCCGAAGACCGTGCCCGCGACGAGCGCCGCGACGAATGCCGTCGGCGCGCCCCGGCCGCGGCGCTTCAGGATGCCCGTCAACCCGCCGATGTAGGCACAGTCGACCACCGTCATGAAGCCGCCCATACCCGCGACGAGGAAGGCGATGACGCCGCCGGCGATGGTGGCCGCCACGACGACGCGAAGCCGGTTGCGGTACGCGAGCAGACCCATCGGCACGGTCCCCAGCAGCGAGATGCCCGCGGCGAACGGGACGGCGACGGCGATGACGGCGATCGCCGCACAGAGTGCCGCCATCACGGCGGCGTGCGCGAGTTCGGTGGGCTGAAGCGGCCCAGTGCGTCGAAGCGCGTTCGACTCGACCGGTGCCATCTCCCGATTCTGCCAGCCGCCCATTGGAGGGCCGCTCAGCTGTGACGGCAGCCACGGAGCGTCGCCTTTGTTCTACATAGGAATTCTATGTAACCTTGGCACATGCCTCCGTCATCCACGACCGAGACCGCGCTCGCCGCGGAACTCCTGTCCGTGGTCGCCCGAATCAACCGACTGGCGACGCAGCGCGTGCGGATGCAACTCCCATTCGCGCAGGCCCGGCTGCTGTCGACCATCGACGATCAAGGCACCGCAAGGATCTCCGACCTCGCCGCCCTCGACCATTGTTCCCAGCCGACCATGACCACCCAGGTGCGCCGACTCGAGGACGCGGGCCTGGTCTCGCGGGCCAGCGATCCCGCCGACGCCAGGGCAGTCCTGATCAGCATCACGGAAGCGGGCACCGCGGCGCTGGCCCAGGTCCGCGCTGATCGAGCCGCCGTCATCGACCCGTACCTCGAGCGCCTCGACGCCGCGGACCGTCAAGCGCTCGCCGACGCCGTCCGCGTCATGCGCGACATGCTCGAGGACGCGCAACAACACCGCTGAGACAGCTCAACTGTGCTGCATTTGAACCTTTGGGACGAGTGCCTACGTATCTAGACTGTCGCAACGGAACTCACTCGGGAGGGCGCAATGCCATCCGCTTACAAACTTCTTCAGCTCGCGCTCGCGGTCTTTGGCGCGCTTGCTCTCCTGCTCTATCCCCTGGCCGTGGTCTGGCCGTCTGGGTGGGCATGGCATTCCGGCGCACCCCACCAATCCGATTACTTCATGATGATCGTCGGCCTGTACGCGACGCTGGGCGTCTTCCTGCTCAACGCGGCACGAAACCCACGGGCCAATCTGAGCCTGATCTGGTTCACCGTGTGGTCCAGCGTCGTACACGCCGCAATCATGGCGGTGCAGTCCTTCGGCGGCACCCACCAGATGGGACACCTGGTGGGCGACGTCCCGGCGCTGCTGTTGATCGCCGCCGTCCTGTCGGCGCTCGTGCTGTCGTCCGGCCTCAAACAGTCTGCTGCAGCGCCGATTCCTGCACGCTGAGCTCAGCCGGGTGGCAGGTGCCCTTTCATAGCCGAGTGCGCGGCGACCAGACCATTACGAGTGCGCCAGTCCTGCAACGCCATTGCGAGCCTGGCTTTGGGATCGCCCTGGTACACCGCGTCCAGGAGTGACCCCCGCGCCGTTGCGCCTCCCACTGACGAGAGTGGCTGCACCGCTTGCACTCCCAGCGACTCCACCGCCTCAGACAGCCGTTCGACGACGGGCCAGGCCGTGTCGCCGAGCGCCAGTGTGATCCGCGCCCACGGTGCGGCGACCTCGAACGTGTGCGGCGTGTCCGTCCGTTCGGCGTAGCACAGCCACACCGCGGGCCCTCCGACATTCGGCGGCCATGAGACGGGAAGCGGTGGGGTACGGCGCAACTCCCAGCCGGGCTCGGCAACCGTTGCGGCCCAGGCGAAGTTCGCCTCCTGTTGCACGGCCGCCGCCCCGCGACTCGAATGCGTGGGCCCGGAACTTCGCGGCAGTGCCCGTCGAAGTGCTCTTGCCAACGCGGCGGCAGGTGGTGACGCGCCCACCAAGGGAGCCGCCGCGAACCACACCCACAGCCACGCCGGCCTGATGCCGCCGTCGGCGGACGACGCCACGAACGTGACGATGCCCTGCGCAAGCCAGAACGGTCCGACGAACGACAGCGCAGTGAATCCGACGGCCGTCCTGGCCTCCCACGCCATCGCCGGATCGGGCTGTTGCGCCAGCGGGCTGATGAGCGCGGCGAGCCCGATGACGACGATCAGTCCGAGGACGAGTGCGATGGCATCCCAGCTCACGGTTGCGCCCGCACGTCCACGCTGGTGAACTCATTGCGCAGCAGCGAATCGCCCTGGGTTTCCGGGTACGCCTGCCTGAGTTGAGCGTCAGCCAGCGGCCACAACATCGGTTCGGCCTCCGCCGCGGTGGGTGCGACGTCGCGCTCGACGACGAGTTCCGCCATCCCCGAGTAGCGATACTCGTGATTGACGAACCATCCGCTCACTCGGTAGAGGCCCACGCCGCAACCTTAGGCAATGGCGACTACTGCGTGCTGGCGGCGGGCCGCACGATGATCTCGTTGACGTCCACTTCGGGGGGTTGCCCGATGGCGAACGCGATGGCGTCGGCGATCGCCGACGCGGGAATCGCAAGGGCCCGGTATTCGCGCATGGCGTCGCGGGCCTGCGCATCTGAGATCGAGTCGGCGAGTTCGGATTCCGTCACCCCCGGCGAGATGACGCTGACCCGGATGTCGCCGGAGTGTTCCTTGCGCAGCCCCTCCGAAATGGCCCAGACCGCGAACTTGGTGGCGCAGTACACGGCCCCGGTCGGTACCACCTCGTGGGCGCCGATGGAGGCCACGTTGACGATGTGTCCGCCACCTTGGGCCCGCATCACCGGAAGGACGGCGCTGATCCCGTGAAGCACGCCACGGATGTTCACGTCGATCATCTGGTTCCATTCGTCGACCTTGTTCTCCGCAAGGGCGGACAGCGGCATGACACCGGCGTTGTTGATCATCACGTCGACTCCGCCATAGGTCTCGGTGGCGTCGGCGACGAATCGTTGGACGTCGGCGGCGTCGGTGACGTCTAGCCGACGAAACGACGCGGTCCCGCCGCCAGCCTGGATTCGCTCGACCAAGGCCTCGAGCCGTTCGGTGCGGCGGGCGCCGAGGAACAGCCGGTGGCCGTCCTCGGCGAGCCGCAGTGCGGTGGCTTCGCCGATTCCACTGCTGGCGCCGGTGATCAGCACCGTCTTCGGGTTCTTGCTCATGGTGGTGTTGCCTTTCGCTAGACGGCTTGCTGGGTGGGCAGGATGGTGATTTCGGTGAGGTTGACGTGGCGGGGCACCGACGCGATGAAGGCGACGGTCTCGGCTACGTCGGCGGCAGTGAGCACGTCGATGTCGTTGATGAGGTCCGCCATCAGCCGCATGGCGTCGGGGTCGGTGACGTGAAGCGGTAGTTCGGTATCCACCATCCCAGGTTCGATCGTCGACACGCGCACCATCTTTCGGCCGAGTTCGACGCGCAGCAGCCTGGTCAGCTGGCTGATGTAGGCCTTGGTCGCCGAGTACACCGAGAACTTCTCCAGCACCCGGGTGGCCGCGATCGAGGAGGTGGTGATGAGGTCGGCGGGATTGCCCTGCGCGGCCGAGTCGATGAGCTTCGGGACAAACGCACCGATGACGTTCATGACGCCGGTGATGTTGAGGTCGATCTGCTGCTGCCAATCGTCGACCCTCAGGTCGTCGATCGGTGAGATCAGTTGAACACCGGCATTGTTGAAGACCAGATCGACCGGGCCAAGCCGATCCGCGACCTGCTGGGCTGCCGCGTTGACGGCCGACCGGTCGGTGACGTCGAGGGGCAGCACGAGCGCGGTGCCACCGGCGGCGGTGATGCGAGCCGCCAGGGCTTCGAGGTTGTCCGCGCGGCGCGCCGCGACGGCGACCTTGGCGCCCAGGGTGGCCAACCGGAACGCGGTAGCCTCGCCGATACCGCTGGAGGCCCCGGTGACGACGGCGACGCGCCCCGCCAGCGGGGTCGTGGTGATGACTGTGGACATGTGCTTCGTCCCTTTCGAGAGTGGTTGATGAGTACCACCGACACAACATCTCCGAACGGCCTCATTTCCGGGTCAGGCTGGCCCGACCTATCGGGGGACAAGATGGGCCACCCTAAGCACCGACGGCGGGGCCGCGGCACGGCAGACTGATTGGCATGAGCGACCGGAAGGCTTCCGAACTGGCGGAATTCCTCAGTGCCCGACGCGCCCGACTCACGCCGCAGGACGCGGGATTGGACGGCCAGTCCGCGCGTCGCCGTGTGCCAGGGCTGCGGCGCGAGGAACTGGCCAGGCTCGCCGGAGTCAGCGTCGACTACTACACACGCCTGGAGCAGGGCCGCAGCCCCAGCGCGTCCACCGACGTGCTCGACGCGTTGGCCGCCGCTCTGCAACTCAACGATGCCGAACGCCAACACCTGCACCTGCTGGCCAAGCCGGAAGCGGCGCAACGCAAACGGCGGCCCCGGCCGCAATCGGTGGATCCCGCGACGCTGCGACTGCTGGAGATGTTCGACCAGGTGTCGTCGCCGGCGTTCGTACTCGGCCGGCGGCTCGACGTGTTGGCGCACAACCGATTGGCGGGCGCGCTCATCACCGAGTTCCGTGAACTTCCCGCCCCGCTGCGCAATCAGGCGCGGTTCGTGTTCTTCGATCCGCACGCCCGTGAGCTCTACGCCGACTGGAACGAGGTAGCGGCTGACACCGTCGCCATGCTGCGCCTGGATGCGGGCCGCTACCCCGACGACGAGAAGCTGTCGGCACTGGTGGGCGAGTTGTCCATCCGGTCAGTCGAGTTTCGGTCCTGGTGGTCCAAGCACAACGTGGAGCGCCGGACCACGGGAACCAAGGCCTACCACCATCCGCTGGTCGGCGAACTCACCGTCAAATACCAGGCGCTGAACCCATCTGGCGACCCCGATCAGGTCCTCATCGTCTACACCACCGAACCCGGATCGGCCGACGAAACGGCGCTGCGGCTGCTCGCGAACTGGCACGAGGGTGAACGCCGCAGCGAGCAGTCCACGCGGTCAGGTGGGTAGCTGCCCGAGCTGCTGCAAGACGGAGTACAGGTTGGCCACTCCCCAGTGGTCGGTGATCTTTGCGTCGCGGACTCGCATGGCGTCGACCGTTTCGAAGTGGATGGCCTTGCCGGTAGGGGCGATGCCGAGGAAGTCGCCGAGCTGGGTGCCGTGGTAGGTCTTGAAGGTAGTCACGATGTCGCCGTCGACGGTCTGCCAATGGATCTCGGGTCGGAAGTCGGGGAACGCGTCGCGCAGTCGGTTGTAGAGCACGCGAACGCCGGCCTTGTCGGGCGTCGTGCCGGGCTGCGGGGTGTGGTCGACGAAGTCGTCGGCGAACAGTTCGTCGAATAGCGCGAAATCGCCTTGGCCCTGGACTTGTTCGGTGTTGCGGCGGACCACCGCCTTGGCCGCCTCCGCTGGATTGGTCATCTACTGGCCGCCCTTCTGTCGATCCTGATGCGCTACGCCACCGTCGTTCCGATGAGCGTGCCGACAGCGTACGTCGCACCGATCGCGATAGCACCGAACACCAACTGTCGAACCCCGCCCAGCCACAGCGCCTTTCGCGTGAACCGGGCCGCCACCGCGCCCGCCACGGCCAATCCGATGCCGCCGCATACCAGCCCCGCCCAGAGCGACGGGTAACCCGCGAGATAGGGAATCAGCGGGATGATCGCGCCGATCGCGAACATCAGGAACGACGATCCGGCCGCCACCCACGGCGACGGCTGTTCGCTTGGGTCCACCCCGAGCTCCTGGACGAGGTGGAAGTTCAGCGCCTTGTTCTCGTCGCGGTGAACCTCTTCGGTCGCCGTGGTGGCCGTCTCCCGCGTCATGCCCATGTTCATCAACATCGCTACCAGTTCGGCGCGCTCGGCCCGCGGGTGCTTGCGGAACGCCCGACGCTCGACGCGGACCTCCGATTCGATCTGCTCGTTGGCGGTCGTCACGGACGTGTACTCGCCCAGCGCCATCGAGAACGCCCCGGCCAGCAGACCGGCGGCACCCGCCAGCAGCACGGCATGAGAGCTGGCGCTCGCGGCGACGCCTGCGATGAGCGCGGTGTTGCTGACCAGGCCGTCCATGGCGCCGAACGTCGCCGCGCGCAGCCAGCCTCCCGTCACGTCGGCGTGTTGGTGATCGATCTGGTGCGGCAGGTCGTCCGTCGACGACGAGGGGTCCGACTCGGTCATGCGGATGATTCAACGCCTCCCGTCCCTGGCCGGCGAAGTCAGGATCGCCTGGGTTTGCGACATCACGTTTCCCGCTGCGCGTTGTTGGCTACCGTCGACTTATGACCACCACTGCGGATCACCTACGCAACGCCCTCGACGGTCGCTGGCGCGACGTGAAGAACGGTGTACGCCAGGAACTGGCCGGTGAGATCTTCCGGCCGCACTACACGCCCAACACCGTCATCGCGCGGACCAAGGTCGCCGAGCAGCTGAAGATCATGGCTGCCAGGGGCGCGGCCGAGGACGGGTTCAAGAAGGAGCACGGCGGCAACGGCGACGTCGGCGCGGCCGTCACCCGCATCGAGATGTTGGCGATGTCGGACCTGTCGCTGATGGTCAAGGCTGGCGTGCAGTGGGGGCTGTTCGGCGGGGCCATCGAGAACCTGGGCACCGAGCGTCATCACCAGGCCTACGTGAAGAAGATCATCAACCTCGAGCTACTGGGTTGCTTCGCGATGACCGAGACGGGCCACGGCAGCGACGTCCAGGCCCTGGAGACGACGGCCACCTACGATCCCGCGACGGAGGAGTTCGTCATCGACTCCCCCACCCGCACGTCACGCAAGGATTACATCGGCGGTGCCGCCCAAACGGCAAGGGTGGCAGCAGTGTTCGCGCAACTGATCACCGACGTCGACGGCAAGCCGACCAGCCACGGCGTGCACTGCCTCGTCGTTCCGCTGCGCGACGAAGAGGGCAACGACCTGCCCGGCGTCACGACGTCCGACTGCCACTACAAGGGCGGGTTGCCCGGCGTCGACAACGGCCGCATCCAGTTCGACAACGTCCGCGTCCCGCGGGAGAACCTGCTGAACAAGTACGCCGACGTCGCCCCCGACGGCACGTACTCGTCGCCGATCGAGAACCCGGGGCGGCGGTTCTTCACGATGCTCGGCACGCTCATCCGCGGTCGGGTGACCGTCGGCGGCAGTGCTGGCGCGGCCGCGCGGGTGGCGCTCGACATCGCGACGCGATACGCGTTGGAGCGCAGGCAGTTCGAGGCACCTGGCGACGACCAAGAAGTGCTCATCATGGACTACCTCGTGCATCAGCGTCGGCTCTTCCCGTTGATCGCCAAGTCGTATGCCCTGCAGTTCGCCCAGAACGAGCTGGTGGCCAAATGCCATGAACTGCAGACGTCGGACGACCCCGATGCCGAGGAGCAGCGCGAGTTGGAGTCGCGCGCAGCAGGTCTGAAGGCCGCCCAAACCTGGCACGCCACCCGCACCATCCAAGAGGCCCGCGAAGCCTGCGGCGGCGCAGGGTATCTCGCCGAGAACAGGCTGATCGCGCTCAAGGCCGACACTGACGTGTTCACCACGTTCGAGGGCGACAACCACGTGCTCACCCAGTTGGTGGCCAAGGAACTGCTGACCGCCTACGCCGATGACGTCAAGGGCATGAGCCCGGTGGAATGGGTGCGCTTCGCGGCGAACTTCGCTGGCGAACGGGTACTGAAGCGCACTGCGGCGCAAACCATCATGCAGACCATCCTCGACACCCGGCAGGACAACGAAGAGGAGGGCTCGCTGTTCAACCGCGGCACTCAGGTCGCGATGTTCGAGGACCGCGAGGAGTACATGCTGTCCTCGGTGGCGCGCCGGCTGCAGGGCAAGGCCAAGGAGATGTCGCCGTTCGACGCCTTCAACTCGGTGCAGGACCACGTGCTGCACACCGCGCAGGCCCACATCGACCGCGTCATCCTGGAGGCGTTCGTCGCGGGCATCGACACGTGCGAGGACCCGAAGGCCCGCGAGATCCTCGGGCTGGTGTGTGACCTGTACGCGCTATCGGTCATCGAGGGCGACAAGGCCTGGTTCGTCGAGCACCGCTTCCTGTCGACCGAGCGCGCCAAGGCAGTCACCCGCGCGATCAACGAGAGGTGCCGCAAGCTCCGGCCGCACGCTGAGCTGCTGGTCGACGGCTTCGGAGTGCCCGAGCAGCTGCGCTACGCCGAGATGCTGCACCCCGAGCACATTCCCGACGCCGACGAAGACGAATCAAAGGACGCCGACTGAGCGAGGTCAGGGGCCAGGGATCGGGTCGAGCGCCTTGAGCGTCAGGTTGTCACCGACCTGAAAGCGTGCGGTGCCGATACCGGTTGGGCAGCAGGGCTCGTCGCTGCCTTGCGCCCACTGATACTGGACGGTGACGGTGTCCTCGTTCGACGACACCACGGCGACGTAGGGCCGTGGCTCGGGCGTCGGCGTGCCGATCGGCGAGTTGTGGTCGAAGAACAACACCTGCTGCGGGCGGTCCGGCGCGGTGTCCGTCGGACTGATCTGAACCCAGTACAGCCTGCAGTTCGTGGTGTGGCCGCGCGCCGTTTCCTTCAAGCCAGCGCCGAGCTTGGCGAGTTCGTAGTTCACCGTGTCGGCGGTGGGTCCTTCTGCGGCCGTGCAGGTGTCGGCCTTCGTCGGCGGCGCGCTCGGCGGGCTCCATCCGCAACCGGCGACGATCAGGGCCATCGAGGCTACGGCTGCGAGACTGCTGACAAGTCGCATGACACGAGCTTACGGGTGGCCGTGCCCGAGCACGCCGAGCAAACCCGCACAACCACAGCGAACTCACAGCCAGCCATTTAGGCTTCGACCATGCCGCCCGAAGCACCTCCGCAGGAGGTCCGGTTCTGCCGTAGTTCGGACGGCACCAGGATCGCGTACGCGATCCACGGCTCGGGGCCGCCGCTGCTGCTCACGACGTGCTGGCTGAGCCACCTCGAGTTCGACTGGGAGAGCCCGGTGTGGCGGCACTTCCTGCTCGACTTGGGTCGGTTGGCCACCGTGATCCGCTACGACGAGCGCGGCTTCGGGATGTCGGACTGGAACGTGTCCGAGTTCGGCCTGGAGGCCAACGTGGCGGACCTCGAAGCCGTCGTCGACGCCGCGGGGCTCGACCGGTGCGCGATGGTCGGCATGTCACAGGGCGGACCGGTGGCCATCACGTACGCCGTCCGGCATCCGGATCGCGTGAGCCGACTCCTTCTGTACGGCACCTACGGCGCCAGGACGCCCGACCCCGAGCAGTTGGAGCTCGAACAGACCTTCCAGCAGCTGATCAAGGTGGGTTGGGCGCGGCCGGACAGCACCTTCCGCCGCGTCTTCACCCAACTCATGATCCCCGGCGCCTCCGAGGAGCAGGCCCGCTGGCTGGACGCACTGCAGGCCCGCGCGACGTCGACGGAGAACGCGATCCGGTCGCGCGGTGCGCGCGCCGATGCCGACGTGAGCTCCCTGCTGTCCCAAGTCACCTTGCCCACCATGGTGATACACGCCAGAGGCGACCGGATGAACCAATTCGCGGAGGCTCGCGAGCTCGCCTCGCAGATCCCTCAGGCCCGGCTCGTGACGTTGGACAGCGACAACCACATCACCCTCGCCGACGAGCCGGCATGGCCGGTGTTCGTCGAGGAGGTAGCGAGTTTCCTTGCCGCCGAGGGGCTTTCGGCTCCCAGCACGCCAGCGGCACTGCGCACCCTCACCAGCCGTGAGCTCGACGTACTGCGGCTGGTCGGGCAGGGTCGTGACAACGCGGAGGTGGCCAAGGAATTGGCGCTCTCCGTTCGCACCGTGGAGCGACACCTCACCAGCATCTACACCAAGCTCGGCCTCACCGGGAGGTCGGCGCGCGCCGCGGCCGTCGCCCGGTTGCTCAGTAACTGACCTGCGTGCCAGCCGCCATCGCGGCCACGTCTCGAGCGCCAAACACGGCGGTCGGCACCGATTCCGCGGGCCCCCAACCTTCATAACGTCTTCCTCGTCACAACGACAACCAACAGGAGGACGACATGAACAGCGAAAACAAGGCCGCCATCAGCCTCACCACCGGTCTGGAGGATCCCGAGAAGGTCACCGTGGCGTTCCTGGTGGCGCTCGGCGCCGCCGAGGCGGGACGCCCGACGATGATGTTCCTGACCAAGGAGGCGGTGCGCCTCGCGGTGCCGGAAGTCGGCGTCGCGACCGCATGCGAGGGCTGCCCGCCGCTGGCCGAGCTCATGGAACGTTACGAGCGGGCCGGAGGCCGCTACCTGGTCTGCCCGCTGTGCGTGCAGGCCAAGAAGCTCGACTCCGGCAACTTCATCCGGGGCGCCGAGGTCGGCGGAACCGTTCAGCTGTGGAGCTGGATCGGCGACGGAGCCACCACGTTCAGCTATTGAAGCGACGACGGGGGTGCGGTCTCGTGGCCGCACGCCCCGGGCTGCTGACCGGACACTGAGCCGGTCAGCAGCCCGAAACCCTGCAATTTCAAGGTCTTTGGCCGATTGGTCAACCCATCCATGACAGAGGTGAATATGCCATGCAGTACTCGACAATCACCGCGGCTGTGGCCGCAGGCGTGCTGGCCGTTGCGGGCACCAGCGCTGCCGGCGAGACGCACACCGCGGCAACGGAACGCTCTGGCGACCGCACGACCGTTGCGGCGGCGCTGAGCACGCCAAACTCCCGCTACGCGGCAGCCGGTATCCCGCGCGCCGTCGCCTCGAGCCCTCACGGCGGTCCGGGCTTAGGCGGCGCGGCGCCGGTTGCGTTCGTGCCCCATGCGGCCGGCGGCGGCATTGCCATACATCACGATTCGCAAGTTGAGGTAGCGGAAAATGGTTCTGTACCAACGGTTTATGCGCGGCTGACAACGACGCAGACGGGAAGCGCGCCGAAGCGCGCGGTCGCCCAACGGGTGGGTGGCGCGTCGGTGTCATTGCCGACGATCGACATCAGCCCGAACCTCGTCGCCCCCAGTGGGGCGGACTTCGGCAGCATGATCGGGGCCTTCATCGCCGTGTTCGTCAGCAACGGTGACGAGCCGGGTGAGAACGGCGGTCTACTCATCGGCAACGGCGCCATGGGCGGCGTCGGCCAGAACGGTGGCAACGGGGGACTGTTGTTCGGCAACGGCGGCCGCGGCGGTGACGCCATCAACGGCGGGGCAGGCGGTAACGGCGGCAATGCGGGCCTGTTCGGCAACGGCGGCGCAGGCGGCAGCGGCTACTACGCCAACGCCAACGCCACGACCCCTGCCACCGGCGGCGACGGAGGCAACGGTGGCAGCGGCGGCATGCTGGTCGGCAATGGCGGCGCAGGCGGCTCGGGTGGCACGGCGGATCAGATTGCGAGTGGCACCGCGAAGGGTGGCAACGGCGGTGTCGGCGGAAACGCGGGCATACTCGCCGGCAACGGCGGGACCGGTGGCACCGGCGGTACCGCAACGGCGAACACCGCCTCCGCCAATGGCGGCAACGGCGGCAACGGCGGCGACGCAGGCATCGGCGGGGCCGGTGGTACGGGCGGGGCGGGCGGCGGCGGCGACAGCTACAAAGGTGGTTCCACCGGCGGTGCGGGCGGAAACGGCGGCGACGGCGGTGCCGGAGGTGGCGGTGGCGGCGCGGGCGGTAACTCGCAGAGTGAGCTCAATCTGAGCTCCGGCGGTTCAGGCGGAGACGGCGGGGATGCGACCGGCTTCGGCAACGCGGGCAACGGCGGAGCTGGCGGCAACTCCGCAGGCACAGACGCCGGCGGCGGCAACGGCGGCGCCGGGGGTGACGCCACGGCCGGCGCGGGAGGATCAGGTGGCCATGGCGGCGCCGGTACTGGCAGCACCGGTCCTGGCAAGGGCGGCAGGGGCGGTAGCGGCGGCAACGGGACTCCCGGCGGCTACGGCGGCGGGGGCAGCGGAGGAAGCTCGACCGGAAGCGCGGGCACGGGAGGCGGCGGAGGCGACGGTGGCCCCGGTAGTCCCGGCGGCGCGGGAGGCTCCGGCAGCACCTCGAACGGAGCCGACGGCAACGACGGCTAGCCGAAAGCGCTCTCAACTGGCTCCCCCGCCTGGACTCGAACCAGGAACCGTCCGATTAACAGTCGGAAGCTCTGCCAATTGAGCTACAGGGGATTGGCTGTCGGCACGCAGACTGAGCCCGCGGAACCGAAGGAGACTCTAGCGCACCAACCGCCTGACTTGGAATTCGGATACCGACGTCTGCCCGGCAGCGCGGCACCGGTGGAGTGAGGCAGGATGGACACGATGCAGCGTCACGAGGGAGGAGTCCTGTGATCCGATTCGCCGCCGTCCTGGCCGTGGGTTACGTCTTGGGCGCCAAGGCGGGCCGTCGTCGCTACGAGCAGCTCGCGGGCACCTACAAGGCGATCACCGAAAGCCCGAAGACCAAGGCGATCATCGACGCGGGGCGCCGCAAGGTGGCCGATCGGGTGTCCCCCGATCCGACGATGGTCACGCTGACGCCGATCGACTCAACGACCTCGGTGCTACAGCCCGAAACGCGCTCGGACAGGCGCTAGGGCGAGCGCCAGGTCTGGCCGGGCAGCAGGTTGCCGGTGGTGACTCCGATGCCGCCACCGGGCACCGTGCCCGAGTTGGGTCCGTAGATGCCGAAGTCAGGCGTGCCCACGTTGATGCCGTTGCCGTTGGAGACGCTCACGCACACGGGTTCGCCGCCGTTGGAAGTGACTGTCGCCAGGCATGGGGGTCCCGCGATGGTCGCGGCGACGCCGCCGCTCGTCAAGGCAATCGCGATCGGAGCAGCCACGGCGGCGATCGTCAGCGCGCCTGCGGCGACGAGTCGGTGTGCTCGGATGGTCATGTACGGGCCCCTCCATGCGTGAACGTGCAGTTGGACAGCGCACCCACCATAGCGCGACGGGCGCAGCTACGCAGTAAGGTCGTCGCCGCTGGCCTGCTGGAGCAGGCTCTTTCGGTACGTCTCCAGGGCGATGAGGTCGCCGAACAAGGCGTTGTAGTCGTCACTCTGCTCGACCGGCGACATCCGTTGCAGCTTGGACTTCATCTCGGCGATCTGGCGGCCGACCGACACTTCCTGTAGTCGGGCCAGCACCCCGCCGACGTAGCGCGGTAGCCGCTCGTCGTCGTCGACCTTGATGGACTCGACTCCGAGTTCGCTGACCATGCCTGCGGCCTCGGGCGCCGTCACCTGCGCCCGGACGGCCTCGATCCAGTCGCCACCGGACAGCCCGGCCGACATGCCCCCGGCGGCGGTGATGGCCATCCGGACCGCGGCGTACCCGGCGTGAGTGAAGCTGTCGACGTGCAGCGTGTCGAACACCGGGCCTGCGAGCGCCGGATACTGCAGCGCGGCCTTGAGCGCCTCACGCTGCGGCCACAGCGTGGGATCGCGGGGGTCGGGGCGCGTCACGACGGGTCCCTCGGCGGCGGCGGGTCGACGCCCCTCGCGCCGCGGCGCGGCGGCCCCTGGCTTGGCGGTCTCGCGCACCCGGCTGATGACTTGGGCGACGTCGGCCCAGCCGACCCACCCGGCCAGCTGGCGAGCGTACTCGTCGCGCAGCGTCGGGTCCTTGATCTTGGCGACCATCGGCACGCAGCGGCGCAGGCCCTCGACCCTCCCCTCGGCGCTGTCGAGGTCGTGTTCGGCCAGCGCAGTGCGAATCGCGAACTCGAACAACGGAGTTCGACGGGCGACGAGGTCGCGCAGCGCCGCCTCCCCCGACTTCAGCCGCAGGTCGCAAGGGTCCATGCCGTCGTCGGCGACGGCGACGAACGACTGGCCGGCCAGGTTCTGCTCGCCCTCGAGCGCCTTCACCGCGGCCGCGCGGCCCGCCGCGTCGCCGTCGAACACATAGATCAGCTCGCCGCGAAAGAACTTGTCGTCCATCATGAGTCGGCGCAGCATCGACAAGTGCTCGTCGCCGAACGCGGTGCCGCACGACGCGACGGCCGTGGTGACGCCGGACAGGTGCATCGCCATCACGTCGGTGTAGCCCTCGACGACCACCGCCTGGTGACCCTTGGCGATGTCGCGCTTGGCCAGGTCGAGGCCGAACAGGACGTTCGACTTCTTGTACAGCACCGTCTCCGGCGTGTTGACGTACTTGGCCTCCATGGTGTCGTCGTCGAACAGCCGACGCGCACCGAAGCCGATGACCTCGCCCGTCGACGGCCGGATGGGCCACAGCAGCCGACGGTGGAAGCGGTCCATCGGCCCGCGGCGGCCCTCCCTGGACAACCCGGCCGCCTCGAGCTCCTTGAACTCGAATCCCTTGCGCAACAGGTGCTTCGTCAGCGTGTCCCACCCCGACGGCGCGAACCCGCAGCCGAACTGCCTGGCCGCCTCGGCGTCGAAGTTGCGCTCCACCAGGTACTGGCGAGCCGGCGCGGCCTCCGCCGACTGCAACGCCTCGGCGTAGAACTCCTGTGCGGCCGCGTTGGCGGCGATCAGCCTGCTGCGGCTGCCGCGGTCGCGTTGGACGTTGGTGGTCGAGCCGCCGGTGTAGGTGACGGTGTAGCCAACCTTGTCGGCGAGCAGCTCGACGGCCTCGACGAACGTGACGTGCTCGATCTTCTGCAGGAAGGCGTAGACGTCGCCGCCCTCGCCGCAGCCGAAGCAGTGGAAGTGACTGTGGTTCGGCCGGACGTGGAACGACGGCGACTTCTCGTCGTGGAACGGGCACAGCCCCTTGAGCGAGTCGACGCCTGCGCGGCGCAGCTGAACGTAGTCACCGACGACGTCCTCGATGTTGACGCGTTCACGAATGGCGGCGATGTCGCGATCGGGAATCCGCCCCCGACCCCGGGTCGCTTCGCTCCTCGCCGCGTCTGGCATTGGGTCAGTCTATGCACCTGGACCGACCCGGCTACTCCGGTTCGATTCGCTCTACCCTGCCCTCGGTGTACGAGGCGATCTGGTCGAGGATCACCCGGAGCCGGGCACCGTCGTCGGGTGCGGCGTTGAAGTCCGGCACGAAGATCGGGTCAAGGGTCGACGGCGCCCGCGCCAGCAGGAACTCGGCGACTCGGTGGATCCGGTCCCGCTGCTGGGCCTGCAGTTCGAGGTGGCGCGGATCGGACATGATGAACTGCAACGCCAGGATCTTCAGCACCGTCACCTCGGCCCGGACCAGCGCGGGCACCCGCAGCTCGGCCTGGTAGCGCACCAGCGGACCGGGGCCGGCGGCCTCGCGGGTCGCGGCGATGGCGGCCGATGCGAATCGTCCCACCAACTCGCTCGTCACCTTCTTGAGTGCGACGGACGCGGCCAGGGTGCCGTCGTACTTGCCGACGGCGGCGACCACCGGCAGTGCGGACAGGCGCTGCGCGGCCGCCGTCAGGTCGGCGGCGATGAGCCCGGCGCCCATGCCGTGCGATTCGCCCAGCTTGCCGAGCACCGCGGCGGCGTCGTCGTCGGCGAGCACGCGCATGTCGATGCGGCCGGACACGACGCCGTCCTCGACGTCGTGCACCGAGTACGCGACGTCGTCGGCCCAGTCCATCACCTGCGCCTCGAGACACGGCTTGCGCTCAGGCGCGCCGATGCGGGCCCAGGACGCGGCGGGTTCGTCGTCGGCGTAGAAACCGAACTTGCCCCCGCTGGGAGCCCGGTACCAGGGATACTTCGTGACGGCGTCGAGCGCGGCGCGGGTGAGGTTCAGCCCCGCGCTACGCCCCTGGGAGTCAAGCACTTTCGGCTCGATCCGGGTCAGGATGCGGAAGTTCTGGGCGTTGCCCTCGAAGCCACCGAAGTCGACGGAGAGCTCGTTGAGCGCTCGCTCGCCGTTGTGCCCGTACGGCGGATGCCCGATGTCGTGGGCGAGCCCGGCAAGTTCGACGAGGTCCGGGTCGCAGCCCAGCCCGACCGCCATGCCTCGTCCGATCTGCGCGACCTCCAGCGAGTGCGTGAGTCGTGTGCGCGGCGTCTCGCTATGCCGCGGGCCGACGACCTGCGTCTTGTCGGCCAGCCGCCGGAACGCCGCGCTGTGCAGCACCCGCGCCCGGTCGCGGGCGAAGTCGGTGCGGTGCTCGGTGTCGGTGCCGGGCAACGCGGCACCCTTGCGCGCCTCGACCACCATGCGCTGCCGGTCGAAGTCGTCGTAGGGGTCGTGCTGGGACGTGATCACTGACGCACAGTCTGCCAGCACGGCACCGTCGTTCGGCCATCACGCCTGATGACCGATGAGCACGTTCTGAGGTACGGGTGAGGAGTCGAGGCGGGTGCGCTCGCCGAAGTACAGCAGTTCCCACAGCGTCTGGCCGGATGCGGTCGACACGTCGTCGCCGTTGCGGTGGTCGACGGAAACGTCGCCGATGAAGCGCAGATAGGCTCCGGCGGTCCCGAAGTCGAGCGTTGACACGTCCCGGCGGTGGTCGAACACCACGGTGAACGAATCGTCCCCCTCCTTCACGCGGTACTCGAGCCGCTTGTCCACAGGCACTTGGGTTTCCGCGTGCGTGACCACCTGTCCACCGGTGAACGCGACCTGGTCGGCACCCACCGCCGATGCGAGGATGGCGCCGTCCTTGGCCACCATGACGGCCGGTAGCGGCGCCTTGGCGAATCGGTCGTGGCTGACGAACATCAGCGTGACGACGGTGTAGTCGCCGACGCGGGCGCGACCCCAGTACCAATGGTCGAGCACCTTGCGCGGTGCAACGTTGCCCCAGTTGTGGTCGTGGTATCCGGTGCCGACGTGGTGCTGGGTGTTTCCGGCGACCGTCATGAAGGCTTCGACGGCACCCCTTGGCACCGTCGGCAGCCAGGCGATGTAGTGCTCCTCGTCGGTACCGAAGAACGCATGTCCGGTGGCAGGCCGCCACGGCGGTACCTCGGCACGCAGCGTGAAATCTGCTCGTAGGTCGTCGATTTCGACGTGGATGCGATATCCGTCGGCGTCGCGGCGGAAGGTGTTCGCGCCGATGGCGACGTCGCAGTCGCGCTCGGCGGCCGCGAAGTCCTCGGGCGCGCCCACATGGGTCCAGTCGGTCCGCCCGCCCGCGGCGTCGGTACGGGTCACCAACACGAAGGGTGTCAGCGGCGCCTTCGGCGAGACGTAGGGCGGCTTGGTGTGGAACTCGACGGTGACGGTCGACCCGTCGTCGAGGTGCGCGTCGAAGTACCACCATTCGAAGGTGCCGTCGGCGGCGGCAGTGCGCAGTCCGTCCTCCCAGTCGGCGATGACGCCTTCGGTGAGGCCGAGCCGGTCGAAGTGGCGGGGTTGGTCGCCGATCAGTGCATTCGTCATGGCGCTGACGCTAGGGAGCGGTCCGGCATCGATCGCGACAAGCCGCGTAGCATTTGCGACATGCATGTCGGCGTCATGGCGGTCCCGGCGTGTTGGGACTCGGGCCTGGTGACGATTCTCGACGTGCTGCGCGGAGCGAACACCGCCCGTTTCCAGATCGACCGCGACCTCCCCGCCTTCGAGGTGTCGACCGTCGGGACCGACTCCGAACCCGTGCGCACCGCGGGCGGACTGCTCGTGCCCATCGACCTCACCACCGAAGACCTTGGCGCGCTTGATCTGCTGGTGGTACCCGCCCTGACGATGAACACTCCCGGCGGCATCGTCGACGTCCTGCTCCGCGATGACGTACGCGCGGCGCGCAACGCCGTTCGGGAGTGGGCTCGCTCTGGGCTGCCACTGGCCGCGGCCTGCACGGGCACGTTCCTGCTCGCCGACGCGGGCGTACTCGACGCCCGGCACGCGACCACGAGTTGGTGGCTGGTCGACGAGTTCCGCCGCCGCTACCCGCGCGTCGCCCTCGACATGTCGCAGATGGTGATCGCAGACGGATCGATCACCACCGCCGGGGCGGCGTTCGCGCACATCGACCTGGCGATGCACATCGTGGCGTCGGTCAGTGCGCAGCTGGCCGATGCCACGGCCGCGCTACTGCTGTTCGACGAGCGACCGGCCAGAAGCGTTGGCGCCGCACAGAGTTACCTCGCGACCGCCGACGCGCTCGTGATGGACTTCGAAGCGTGGGTCCGCGCGAACTTGGAGCGCGACATCAGCATTCCGGAGGCGGCACACGCCATTGGGACCACGCGACGCACGCTGGAGCGTCGGGTCCGGGACCGGCTCGGCGTGACCCCGTACGCGCTCGTGCAGCGGCTGCGTGTCGAGCGTGCCCACCACCTGCGCCAGACGACGTCGCTGACGCTCGACCAGATCGCGCCGCTGGTGGGCTACGCCAGCGCCGCGGCCTTGCGGAAGCCGCTACGGGCGTCACGCCGCGGGGCGGTCGGCCCGGTCACTACATTGACATGATGCGCACTTCCCGCTTCCTCCGCCTGCTCCTCGCGGTGCTCACCGTGGGCGTGCTGTTCGCGCCGAATGCGACCGCGGAGCCGCCGTTCCGGCTCTCGAACTACGTCAGCGATCGCGCGGGGGTGCTCACGGGAGGGCAGCTGTCCGGGGTGCAGAACGCCGTCGACGAGCTCTACAACTCCCAGCGCATCCGGTTGTGGGTGGTCTACGTCGACGACTTCTCCAACCAGCAGCCCGACGCTTGGGCACGAAAC
This sequence comes from Mycobacterium sp. RTGN6, assembly GCF_033804605.1. NCBI lineage: Bacteria > Bacillati > Actinomycetota > Actinomycetes > Mycobacteriales > Mycobacteriaceae > Mycobacterium > Mycobacterium sp. RTGN6. Next base: position 132,175 of record NZ_JAPZKZ010000001.1, on the reverse strand, counting down.
ACGTTCAATCTCAGCAACCTTCAGCCCGGTGACGTGATCCTCGCGATCGCCACCACCGCCAGGGAGTACTCCCTGCAGGTGCCCGACACCACGGCCCCCGGGGTGGACGTCGACACGTTGCGGGTCGGGCAGATCGAGCCCAAGCTGCGCAACAGCGACTGGGCAGGTGCCGCGGTGGCGGCCGCGAATGGGCTGTACCCACCGCCGGCCACCCCCATCCCGTGGGTCGGTGTGTTGGTGTTCCTGGCGATCGTCGCCCTCGTCTTGCTGGCGCTGGTGCTCTGGTCACGGCGGCGCCGCCGCAAGCGCCGCGAGGCGGAGTTCGAAGCCGCGCGGCGCGTCGACCCGGCCGACCCCAGTGCCCTCGCGTCGTTGAACCTCGACACGCTCGACGATCTTTCCAAGTCGATGGTCGTGGACGTCGACAACGCGGTGCGCACCAGCGACAACGAACTGACACTTGCCGTCGAGGAGTTCGGCGAGAAGGACACGGCGCCGTTCACGGCCGCGGTGACGAACGCGAAAACGACGCTGGCACAAGCCTTCAACGTGCGCCAGATCCTCGACGACGCGGTTCCGGAGACACCACAGGCGCGGCGCGATCTGCTCACCCGCGTCGTCGTCGCCGCGGCCAAGGCCGACCGAGAGCTCGACGCGCAACGCGACGCATTCCAGGCGCTGCGCGACCTCATCATCAATGCGCCGTCGCGGCTCGACACGATGACCCAGCAGATGGTCGACCTGACCGCACGCATCGAGCCGGCGCAACAGACCCTGACGAGCCTGCGCACGCAGTACGCGGACACCGCGCTGGCGTCGGTCGCCACCAACGTCGACGTCGCCAAGCAGAGGCTGGCATTCGCCGACCAGAACATCACCAACGCCCGCACGCTGGTCGCCCGTCCGGCTGACCGCCAGAGCGGGCTCGTCGATGCCGTGCGGGCGGCGGAGTCGGCGCTCGGCCAGGCCCGCACGATGCTCGACGCGATCGACAGCGCCGCCACCGACATCAACCGGGCCGTCGCCGGCTTGCCCGCCGCCATCGCCGACATCCAGTCCGGCATCAACAACGCGGCAGCCCAACTGGCGCAGAACAACGTGCCGCACGGCTCCGAACTGGGCGCCGCGCGCGACGCCGCGGTCAAGGCCGTCACCGCCGCGCAAGCCAATGGGACCGCCGATCCGCTCGGAGCGTTCACCCAACTCACCCAGGCCGACGCCGAACTCGACCGGCTGCTCGCCGCCGTGAGCGAGGAGCGCGCCACCGCCGAGAAGCTGAGCCGCGCCTTCGACCAGGCGCTGTTCTCCGCGCAGTCGCGGGTACGCGGGGTGTCGGACTTCATCGACACGCGGCGCGGCAGCATCGGACCCGAAGCCAGGACCCGGTTGGCCGAAGCGGTGCGGCAGCTGGACGCGGCGCAGGCTAAGCGGGCGACGAACCTCGGGGAGGCTATCGCGCATGCCAACGGCGCGGCGATGCTCGCCTCCCAGGCCCAGTCGATGGCCAACTCCGACGTCAGCGCGGCACAGCGTTCGTACGCGGGACGCTATGGCGGCGGCAGCGACACGGGCGCGATGCTCGGCGGCATCATCATCGGCAACATCCTGTCCGGGGCGCTGCGCGGTGGCCTCGGCGGAAGCATCGGTGGCGGATGGAGCTCGACGTCGTTCGGCGGGTCGGGCGGCGGGGGCGGTGGCTTCCGAGGCGGCGGCGGCCGCTTCTAGCCTCGGTCCTCCGGCGAGCGCGCGTGTTTGCGGGCGACACGCCGGTCATCGACCCGACTTTGCGCGCGCTCACGCAGCCAACGGACGTGTGAGCTCCGACGCGATGCTGCGCGACATCTCATAGGGCCTATGCCTCACGTCGTCGGCAACGATCGCCAGTACCGACCAATCGAGGTCTCGCAACGCGGCCCGCTTCTGGCGGTCTCGACGAAAGGCCTCGGGCGAACTGTGGAAGTCGAAGCCGTCGTACTCGACGGCGAGTTTGCGATCCGGCCAAGCGAAGTCGACCCGCCACGTCCGCCCGCTGAGGTCGATGATCTCGAATTGAAGTTTCGGCGTGGGCAGCCCGTGGTCGATCATCACCAGCCTGGCCTCGCTCTCCATCGGCGACTCCGCCTCGCCTGCCGCCAGTGGGATCAATTCCCGCACAGCGACGATGCCGCGCCGTCCGAACTGCTCCACCGCAGCCATGTGCATGCCCTGGCGATCGCATGTCCCGCTGCGAAGGGCGGCGTCCAAGGTGGCCAGCGCCCGCGGACGACGAAGACTGCGTGCCACCTCCACTGCCGTCCATGCCGGGGCGGTTGCGCGCCTGCCGTCGACCATTACGAGCGGTGCGCCCTCGCGACGGTGCACCTTCAATCCGTCGGAGGCTCGCAGCAGGTGGCGCGGCGGCGTGAGGACGTGGAGGTCGTCGTCCTCCTCGGTGTCGAAGCCGTACGCCGCTGCCGCTGTGCCAAGGCAGATCGCCACCGGTGCCCCCACGCGCAGGTCGAGACCGCGCAGGCGGGTCAACACGTCGGGCTCGCCAGCCGTGTAGATGCCCGTCCAGACCTTGATCAGCTGACCGCTGGCTATCCGCGTGTCGAGTTGGCTGCGGCTGAGCACCGTCAGCAATTCGCCCGATGTCGCTACGCCACCACGCGCGTCAAGCAACTGACGTAGTTGGTCGTCCATGACCAGGAGCGTTGTCGCGCGTCACGACGGCCGATAGGCAGCGCGGCGCATCTGTGGATGACGGCGCAACTGTGGACGACGGCGCCGCGCGAGCGCGCGCAAAGTCGGGTACCCGACCGGCGTGTCGCCCGCAAACACGCGCGCTCGCCGGAGGACGTTAGGAGCCCTTGAGTCGCACGGCCAGGTAGTCGGAGACGGCGTCGAGCGCCACCCGTTCCTGCGTCATGGCATCGCGTTCGCGGATCGTCACGGCCTGGTCCTCGAGCGAGTCGAAGTCCAACGTCACACAGAACGGGGTGCCGATCTCGTCCTGGCGGCGATACCGCCGACCGATCGCGCCGGCGTCGTCGAACTCGACGTTCCAGGACTTGCGCAGCTCGGCCGCCAGATCGCGGGCCTTCGGCGACAGGTCGGCGTGCCGCGACAGCGGAAGGACTGCAGCCTTGATCGGCGCCAACCGCGGATCCAATCGCAGCACCGTGCGCTTGTCGACGCCGCCCTTGGCGTTGGGCGCCTCGTCCTCGGTGTAGGCATCGACGAGGAACGCCATCAGCGACCGCGTCAGACCCGCCGCAGGCTCGATGACGTACGGCACGTAGCGCTCCTCGGTGGCCTGGTCGTAGAACGACAGGTCGACACCGGAATGCTTTGAGTGCGTGGACAAGTCGAAGTTAGTCCGGTTGGCGACACCCTCGAGCTCACCCCACGGGTTGCCCGAGAAGCCGAACTTGTACTCGATGTCGGTGGTGCCGGCGCTGTAGTGCGACAGCTTCTCCAGTGGGTGCTCGTACAAGCGCAGGTTGTCACGGTCGATGCCGAGGTCGACGTACCACTGCAGCCGCGTGTCGATCCAGTACTTGTGCCATTCCGGCGCGGTCGAGGGCTCGACGAAGAACTCCATCTCCATCTGCTCGAACTCGCGGGTGCGAAAGATGAAGTTGCCCGGGGTGATCTCGTTGCGGAAGCTCTTGCCGATCTGGCCGATTCCGAACGGTGGCTTCTTGCGCGCGGTGGTGACCACGTTGGCGAAGTTGACGAAGATGCCCTGCGCGGTTTCCGGCCGCAGATAGTGCAGCCCCTCCTCGGTCTCGATCGGCCCGAGGTAGGTCTTCAGCATCATGTTGAAGTCGCGCGGCTCGGTCCACTGTCCCTTGGTGCCGCAGTCGGGGCAGACGATCTCCGTCATCGCCACGGCGTCCGGGTCGTCGAGGCCCTTCTTGAGGGCGTACGCCTCCTGCAGGTGGTCCTGACGGTGCCGCTTGTGGCAGTTCATGCACTCGACGAGCGGATCGTTGAACACCTCGACGTGACCGGAGGCCACCCACACCTCGCGCGGCAGGATGATCGCGCTGTCCAGGCCGACGACGTCGTCGCGGCCGGTGACCACCGACCGCCACCACTGCCGCTTGATGTTCTCCTTGAGCTCGACGCCCAATGGCCCGTAGTCCCACGCCGACTTCGTGCCGCCGTAGATCTCGCCGGATTGGAAGACGAGGCCACGGCGTTTCGCCAGATTCGCGACGGTGTCGATGATGGAAGCCACGGGTTGACAGCGTAGCGAGCTGGCCGGGCCGGTCCACGACCGCGACCCCGTTGACATGCGAAACCGCGCATGTACGCTGAGCCCATAATGAAAACGGTTTCCAACTTGGCCGTTCCCGCGGACAGCAGCGACGTCCAGCACGACGGCGTCGTACTCGACACCGCGGGGGAACTGCTGCGGGCACTCGCAGCGCCGGTGCGGATCGCGATCGTGCTCCAACTGCGCGAGTCGTCACGTTGCGTGCACGAGCTCGTCGACGCCCTTGCGGTGCCGCAACCACTGGTGAGCCAACACCTGCGCATCCTCAAGGCCGCGGGCGTAGTCGCGGGCGAACGCACCGGCCGCGAGGTGCACTACCGGCTGGTCGACCACCATCTCGCGGAGATCGTGTTGGCCGCGGTCGCACATGCCGCCGAGTACACGGACCCCGAACCCCGTTGAGCGGCACGGTAGTTCGCGCGACACGGCAACGCGCGGCGATCTCGGCGCTACTGGAGAACGTCGACGAGTTCCGCTCGGCGCAGGAGCTTCACGACGAGCTGCGCCGCCGAGGCGAGAACATCGGACTGACCACCGTGTACCGCACGTTGCAGTCCATGGCGGCCTCCGACCTCGTCGACACGCTGCGCACCGACACCGGTGAGTCGGTGTACCGGCGCTGCTCGGCGCACCACCACCATCACCTGGTGTGCCGGGCGTGTGGCGCCACCGTCGAGGTCGCGGGCGGCGCGGCCGAGACGTGGGCCGCCGAAGTCGCTCGCGAGCATGGCTTCTCAGACGTCAGCCACACCATCGAGATCTTCGGCGTGTGTGGTGACTGCGCGAAGGGGTGAGCGCTAGCTCGGCGCAAGGGCGTCGCGCACGTCCTGTCCGGTGGCGAGCACCAACAGGATCAGCGTGCGCAGCGCCTCGTCACTCAACCCGGTGGCGGGAAAGTTGTAGCGCAGCAGCACGTCCCCCGTCTTCTTCGCGGGCGACCGACGCTTCGCCCCCTTCTGCGTCTCCCCGTTGACGGGAGCCTCGACGGTCTTCTCCACCAGCACGACGGTGCCGAGCATCGTCTTGCTCGCGTGCTCGGCGACGGTTTCGCGAGTCTTGTTGGTCAGCGGCAGATCCCACGCCAACGGCTGGGTCAGGGACACCATCTCCAACCCGTCCGCGATCGTCACCACCCGCAATGACGCCACCGTGCCGTCGTGGCTGACGGTCAGCCCGTCGTCGTCTTCGTCGATCAAGGTGGTCACCTCGGCGAGCACCGCCGAGAGCCGCTGCTGGAGGCTCGTCATTCGGCTCGCCCGAAGCGCCGGTTCCGGTTGACGTACTCCACGCACGCCTCCCAAAGGTCGCGGCGGTCGTAGTCCGGCCAGAGCTTGTCCTGGAAGACGTACTCGGCGTACGCCGCCTGCCAAAGCATGAAATTGCTGGCCCGCTGCTCGCCCGAGGTGCGGATGAACAGGTCGACGTCCGGAATGTCGTTGCGGTGCAGGTGCTTGGCGATCGTGGCCTCGGAGATGCGGCTCGGGTTGAGCTTGCCCGCCGCGGCTTCCTCGGCAATCTGCCTGGCCGCTTCGACGAGCTCGGTCCGCCCGCCGTAGTTGACGCAGTAGTTGATCGTGATGACGTCGTTGTTCACCGTCATCTGCTCGGCGATGTCGAATTCCTTGATGACGCTGCGCCACATGCGAGGTCGCGAACCGACCCAGCGCATCCGCACGCCCATCGCGTTGAGGTTCTCCCGGCGCCGCCGCACCACCTCGCGGTTGAACCCCATCAGGAAGCGCACCTCCTCGGTGCTGCGCTTCCAGTTCTCGGTCGAGAACGCATACACCGTCAGGTGCTTGATGCCGATTTCGATGGCGCCGCAGGTGATGTCGATCAGCACCGCCTCGCCCATCTTGTGCCCCTCGGTGCGACCGAGCCCGCGCTGGGTGGCCCAGCGGCCGTTGCCGTCCATGACGACGGCCACGTGGTTGGGCACCTGGCCCTGGGGAATCAGCGGTGCCGACTCCTTCGACGTGTGCTGCGGCGGGCGGGAGAACGGGCCGTTGGTCCTTGGCGGCAGCTCGGGGAACACCACCGGCCACGTCGACGTGTCAGGGAAGGTCGGATAGTCGTCAGGCGCCGGCGGCAGCTGTGGGTAGCTGGTCTTCCCCGCTCGCTTGGATGCCATGCGCAATATCCTGCCCGACCAGGGCTGCACGCTGGTCAGCGACCGTGCGATCGATCCGATAGACCCGCTCGACCAGCGGCAACGTCCGCAGCTGGCGCTCGAGATGCCATTGCAGGTGGGCGGCCACCAGTCCGCTGGCCTGGCTGCGGTGTGACGACGAGGACGCCTCGGCGACCTCCCAGTCGCCGTCGTGCAACGCGCTCATCAGGTCGAGCACTCCCTGCGGCGGCGTGACCGAGCCCGACGGGCGACAGTGCACGCACACGCTGCCACCCGCGCCGACGTGGAACGCCCGATGCGGGCCGGGCGCCGCGCAGCGGGCGCACTCGGTGAGGGCGGGTGCCCAACCAGCAATCCCCATCGCCCGCAACAGATAGGCGTCGAGCACCAACTCCCGCGGCCGGTTGTCGTCGGCCACCGCCCGCAACGCGCCGACGGTGAGGCGGTGCAACGCGGGTGCGGGAGCCCGTTCCTCGCCCGCGAGCCGCTCGGCGGTCTCCAGCACCGCACACCCACAGGTGTAGCGGCCGTAGTCGCTGACGATGTCGCTGGCGAACGCATCGATGGCCTGCACCTGGGTGACGATGTCGAGGTTCCGGCCGGGGTGCAACTGGACGTCGATGTGCGCGAACGGCTCCAGCCGCGCCCCGAACTTGCTGCGGGTGCGACGCACGCCCTTGGCCACGGCGCGGACCAGACCATGATCGCGGGTGAGTAGGGTCACGATCCGGTCGGCCTCGCCGAGCTTGTGCTGTCGCAGCACCACCGCCCGATCCCGGTACAACCGCATCCCGACAGTCTTGCACCGTGAGCCGACATCGTCCGTGAGGCTCGGCCGCACCGATTATCCTCGGTATCAACATGGTCCAGTCTCCGTCCTCCTCCGCTAAAACCGGAAACTTTCCTACCCTGACGCAGCAGCTATATCGGCTCGCTAGCGGCAGGGCCACTTCCGTCGACCTCGTCACCCGCGCATTGGACGCGATCGAGCAGAGCCAACCCACGCTCAACGCCTTCCGCGTGGTGCTCCGCACCCAGGCCCTCGCCGACGCTGCGGAGGCTGACCGCAAACGCGCCGCGGGAGAAGAGCTTCCGTTGCTCGGCATTCCCATCGCCGTCAAGGACGACGTCGACGTGGCAGGGGTGCCGACGCGGTTCGGCACGTCGTACGAAGGTGCGCCCGCGGCGGCGGACGCCGAGGTGGTGCGCCGGCTACGGGCCGCGGGAGCGATCATCGTCGGCAAGACCAATACGTGCGAGCTCGGGCAGTGGCCGTTCACCAGCGGCCCGGCGTTCGGCCACACCCGCAATCCGTGGTCGCGCGAACACACGCCGGGCGGTTCGTCGGGCGGCAGCGCGGCCGCCGTCGCCGCGGGACTCGTGACAGCGGCGATCGGGTCCGACGGCGCGGGCAGCGTCCGCATTCCGGCCGCGTGGACGCACCTCGTCGGGATCAAGCCGCAGCGCGGCCGCATCTCGACGTGGCCGCTGCCAGAGGCGTTCAACGGCATCACCGTCAATGGCGTGCTCGCCCGCACGGTCACCGACGCGGCGTTGGTGCTCGACGCCGCGTCCGGCAACGCCGATGGCGATCTGCACAAACCGCCCGCGGTGCGCGCGTCGGAGTACGTCGGCCAGGCGCCGGGCCCACTGACGGTCGCGGTGTCCACGAAGTTCCCGTTCAACGGGTTCCGGGCCAAACTGCACCCCGAGATTCACGCCGCCCTGGATTCGGTCGCCAGCCAGCTTCAGGACCTCGGGCACAGCATCACGCCCGCCGATCCCGATTACGGACTGCGCATGTCGTGGAACTTCCTGTCGCGGTCGACGTCGGGGCTACTGGATTGGGCGGACCGGCTCGGGCCGACGGTCGCGCTGGATAAGCGCACCACGAGCAATATGCGGATGGGGCTGCTGCTCTCCCAGCAAGCGCTGCGCAAGGCCAGGGCCCGCGAAGCCCAGACTCAGCGCCGGATCGGGTGGATCTTCAACGTGGCCGACGTGGTGCTGGCCCCGACCACTGCGTTGCCCCCGCCGGGTGTGCACGACTTCGACCGGCGCGGCGGACTGTCCACTGACCGGGCCATGATCAAGGCCTGTCCCGTGACGTGGCCATGGAATCTGGTCGGCTGGCCGTCGGTCAACGTCCCCGCCGGCTTCACCTCCGAGGGGCTGCCCATCGGCGTGCAGCTGATGGGTCCGGCGAACAGCGAGCCCATGTTGATCTCGCTCGCTGCCGAACTCGAGGCCATCAGCGGGTGGGTTACCAAGCAGCCAGAGGTTTGGTGGAACGACTCCGTCGCGTAGTGTCCACATACATGAAGGTCAGCGTTGTTTGGCGGGTGCTCCCGGTGCTCGCCGTCACGGGTGCCGCCATAGTTGCCATGCCGACGGCAAACGCCGACAACAAGCGGCTCAACGACGGCGTGGTGGCGAACGTCTACACCGTCCAGCATCAGCACGGCTGTTCGACGGAAATCAAGATCAATCCGCAGCTACGGCTGGCCGCCGAGTGGCACGCCAACGACGTGCTGAACAACCGCGCCCTCGACGGCGACATCGGCTCGGACGGTTCGACGGCCCAGAGCCGGGCGAATGCCGCCGGCTTCACGGGCGTCGTCTCCGAGACCGTCGCGATCAACCCGGCGCTGGCGATCAACGGCGTCGACATCATGAACCAGTGGTACTACCGGCCCGACTACATGGCGATCATGTCGAACTGCGCGAACTCCCAGATCGGCGTCTGGTCGGTGAACAGCCTGGACCGCAGCGTCGCCGTCGCGGTGTACGGCCAGCCCGGATAGCCACGCCTAAAAGCCCAGCCGGCCAAGCTGTTTGGGGTCGCGCTGCCAGTTCTTTGCGATCTTGACGCGTAGGTCGAGATAGACCTTGGTGCCGAGCAGCTTCTCGATCTGAACGCGGGCGGCGGTGCCGACCTCTCGCAGTCGCGCACCACCCTTGCCGATCACGATGCCCTTCTGGCTGTCGCGTTCGACGTACAGGATGGCGTGCACGTCGATGAGGTCGTCACGGCCCTCGCGCGGGTTCACCTCGTCGATCACCACGGCCAGCGAGTGCGGCAATTCGTCGCGCACGCCTTCGAGCGCGGCCTCGCGGATGAGCTCGGCCATCAGCACTTCCTCGGGCTCGTCGGTCAGCTCGCCATCGGGATAGAACGCCGGCCCGGGTGGCAGCTGCGCGACGAGCACGTCGATGAGCACGTCGATCTGTTCACCCGTGGTGGCCGAGACGGGCACGATCTCCGCCGTGCCGTCGGTCAATTCGCTGACGGACAGCAGCTGCGCGGCGACCTTCTCCTTGCTCACCTTGTCGGTCTTCGTCACGATCACGACGAGTGTGGTCCTGGGCGCGATGGTGCGGATCTGCTGGTAGATCCAGCGATCTCCTGGTCCGATCGTCTCGTCGGCCGGGATGCAGAGGCCGATGACGTCGACCTCGGAGTAGGTGCCCTTGACCAACTCGTTGAGTCGCTCCCCCAGCAGCGTGCGCGGGCGGTGCAGACCGGGGGTGTCGACGAGGATGATCTGGAAGTCCTCGCGGTGCACAATGCCGCGGATGGTGTGGCGCGTGGTCTGCGGCCGGTTCGACGTGATGGCGACCTTCGCGCCGACGAGCGCGTTGGTCAACGTCGACTTACCGGTGTTGGGCCGTCCGACGAAACAGACGAAGCCGGAGCGGAATTCGGTCATCACGCAGCCTCGTCGAGACTGCGGTGAGATCGCGAAAATCCGTAATTTGGTGATCTCCCCGCAGTTTCGGCGATCATTGGAGGTTTCCCGCGCGGTCGGTGACGATGACGGCAGCGTCGGCGGACAGTTCGCGCACCGCGGCCACTCCCGCGTCGTCTTCAGAGCCGCCGACCAGCACGACGGCCTCCAGTCCCGCGGCGCCGCTGGACACCGCCGCGGCGACCGCGGCCTGCAGCGCCGTCAACGTCAGCGCGTCGAGGGGGACGGGCGCCGCCGCGTAGGTACGGCCATCGAGATCCCGCACCGCGGCGCCACTTCCCGCCTCGGCGCGGGCCATCGCGCCGCGTGCGAGCACCACCAGCTTCGAGTCCTCGGCATCGAGGCTCATGACTCCCCCTCGGGTTCGGCGGGCGTGACCAGCACGGTGCCGACGCGCACCCGACCGCGGTGGTCGGCGCCGCCTTCCGCGCGCAGCCGCAACCTATCCCAGGTCACTTCGGCCCCGGGCAGCGGCACCCGGCCGAGTTCGTGCGCAAGCAATCCGCCGACCGTGTCGACGTCGAGCTCGTCGTCGAGCTCGAGTTCGTAGAGCTCGGCCAGATCCTCGAGCGACAGCCGCGCCGACACTCGAAAGTTCTTGTCGCCCAACTCCTCCACCGGGGCCACCTCGTCGGTATCGTACTCGTCGGCGATCTCGCCGACGATCTCCTCCAACACGTCCTCGATGGTGACCAGGCCTGCGATCGCGCCGTACTCGTCGACAAGCAGCGCCATGTGGTTGCGGTCGCGTTGCATCTCCCGCAGCAGTTCGTCCAGCGGCTTGGAGTCGGGCACGAACACCGGCGGGCGCATCAACTCGCCGACCCTGGTGTCGATGCCGTCGTTGGCCGAATACGCCTGCTGCACCAGGTCCTTGAGATAGACCACACCGACGACGTCGTCGACGTTCTCGCCGATCACGGGGATTCGGGAGTGCCCGCTAAGCACGGCCAGCGACGTGGCTTGACGCGAGGTCTTGTCCGATTCGATCCACACCATCTCGGTGCGCGGCACCATCACCTCGCGTGCGGGTGTGTCACCGAGCTCGAACACCGACTGGATCATCCGCCGTTCGTCATCCGCCACGACGCCACGCTGCTGCGCCAGGTCGACGACTTCCCGCAATTCGATCTCGGAGGCGAACGGGCCGTTGCGGAACCCGCGCCCCGGCGTCAACGCGTTGCCGATCAGCACCAGCAGTCGGCTGATCGGCGCCAAGAGCACCGAGATCGCCTGCAGCGGAAGCGCGGCCAACAAGGCGATCGAGTAGGCATGCTGACGCCCGAGCGTTCGTGGTCCGACGCCGACCGCGACGAAGCTGACCACCACCATGATCCCCGCCGCGCCGACCAGCCCCCAGCGCAGCCCAAGGCCTTCGAACAGGTACGCCACCAGCAGCACCGTCGCGGCCGTCTCGCACGTAATACGAAGCAGCACTACGAGATTGATGTAACGGGGGCGTTCGTCGACGACGCGCAGCAGGCGCACCGCACCCGGGCGCTCGTCGCGGACCAACTCCTCGATACGCGCCATGGAGACCGTGCTGATGGCGGCATCGATGGCCGCGAACAACCCGCCGAGCAGGATGAGCGCGACCGCGCCGAGAAGTGGAGCCAATCCGGTCACTGTTCGTCGAAGTACCGCGACCCGTCGAGCAGTCGTCGGTCCTTTTCGCTCTGCCGGTCGACGTGATAGGCCTCGACCTGATCAGCCACCCACTCCTCCAGTAGTTGGCGTTGCAGGGCGAACATCTCCTTCTCCTCGTCCGGTTCGGCGTGGTCGTAGCCCAGCAGGTGCAGCACACCGTGAACCGTCAAGAGGGCCAACTCCTGACCCAACGAATGTCCGACCTTCTCAGCCTGGGTAGCCGCGAACTCGGGGCACAACACGATGTCGCCGAGCATCGACGGGCCGGGGTCCGGCGCGTCGGGGCGGCCGCCGGGCTCGAGCTCGTCCATCGGGAAGCTCATCACGTCGGTGGGGCCAGGCAGGTCCATCCACCGCATGTGCAGGTCGGCCATCGCCGCGGTGTCGAGCAGCACCATCGACAGTTCGGCGGCGGGGTTGACGTCCATTCGCGCGATGACGAACCGTGCCACGCTGACGAGCTCGGTCTCGGAGACGTCGATGCCCGACTCGTTGGATACCTCGATGGTCATGGTGCTATGACCGTCGCGGTCGGCCGGGTGAGGCTCGGCGCTCGGCCCGGTTCATCGCCGTCGGTTCCTCGGATCTGGCGTAGGCGTCGACGATCTCGGACACCAACTTGTGTCGGACGACGTCGGCGCTGGTGAGCTCGGCGAAGTGGATGTCGTCGATGTCGCTGAGGACGCGCGCCGCCGCCCGCAGTCCGGACGTGGCACCCCCTGGCAGGTCGACCTGCGTGACGTCACCCGTCACGACGATCTTCGACCCAAAACCCAAGCGGGTCAGGAACATCTTCATCTGCTCGGCGGTGGAGTTCTGCGCCTCGTCGAGAATGATGAAGGCGTCATTGAGCGAGCGGCCCCGCATGAATGCCAGCGGCGCGACCTCAATGACCCCGGCGCTCATCAACTTTGGGATGAGCTCGGCATCCATCATGTCGTGCAGCGCGTCGTACAGCGGCCGCAGGTATGGGTCGATCTTCTCGTACAGCGTGCCGGGCAGGAACCCAAGGCGCTCACCGGCTTCCACCGCGGGGCGGGTCAGGATGATGCGCGACACCTGCTTGGTCTGCAGCGCGTTGACTGCCTTGGCCATCGCGAGATACGTCTTGCCGGTGCCCGCCGGGCCGATGCCGAACACGATGGTGTGCTTGTCGATGGCATCGACGTAGCGCTTCTGGTTCAGCGTCTTGGGCCGAATCGTCTTGCCGCGCCGCGAGAGAATGTCGAGCGTCAGCACCTCGGCGGGTGACTCGTCTCCGTCGCCGGTCAACATGGACACGCTCTGTCGGACGGTCTGGGGAGTAAGCGTCTGACCACCGTTGACGATGGCCACCAGCTCGGAGACGACGCGCTCGGCCAGCGCCACGTCGGCGGGATCGCCGGACAGCGTCACGGCGTTGCCGCGCACGTGCACGTCGGCGGTCAGGAGTCGTTCGAGCGCGCGCAGATTCTCGTCGGCGGAACCGAGCAGGCCCACCACGAGGTCGGGCGGAACATTGATGCTGCTGCGTACGGTCGACGCGGCGGCGCTTGTCTCGCGGGATGTCACGTGGAGGTCTGTGCCTGCTTCCTTTGTTCTAGCCGGTTGTGCTCGTCTGCCAGTTTACCGCCGACGACCGTCACGCCCCAATGGTTAACCCTGGCTCCGGCTACCGCCACCGCGGCGTCAACGCCCCCAGCGCACCCAGCGCGACGGCTGCGGCGGTCGACGTCCGCAGCACGCTCGGCCCCAACCGCACCGCCAGCGCCCCTGCGGTGCGCAAATCGGCGAGCTCGTCGTCGCTGATTCCACCCTCGGGTCCGACGATCACCATCAGCGAATCGGCCTGCCCGAGCGTGACGTCCGCCAGTGGCTCGGTGGCGGACTCGTGCAGGGCCAACACCACTCCCCCCGATGCCACGACAACCTCGACGCGCCCCACCAACTCAGGCGTGGACACCACCGCGCTGACCTCGGGAATGTACGGGCGTCGCGACTGCCGAGCCGCCGACCGGGCCACCGCACGCCAGCGTCGCAGCCCCTTGTCGATGCGATCAGCCCCGTCCCACCGGGCGACGCACCGCTCGGACTGCCACGCCAGGAACTCGTCGGCGCCGGCCTCGGTGGCCAATTCGACCGCCAACTCGGAGCGCTCGGACTTGGGCAGCGCCTGCACGACGGTGACGGGCGGCGTCGGCGTGGCGACCGTGCGCACGCTGTCGACCCGTGCCGACAACCTGCCCTTGACCGCGTCCTCAACGGTGCAGTGCGCAACCGTGCCAACACCATCGGAGAGGTCGAGCTCCTCGCCCGGCCGGATGCGCCGCACGTTGGAGGCGTGAAATCCCTCGTCACCGTCGACGACAGCCAACCCACCGACGGCAGGAAGCGCGTCGACGTAGAACAGAGCGCGACTCACGCGAACTCAGCGGCCGGTGAACGTCTCACGCAGGCGGCTGAACAACCCTCCACCCGACGCCGCGTTGGCCGACTTCACCTCGGCCGCGTCCCGGGTGCGGTGCTCCTTGAGCTTGTGCAAGATCTCGATGTCCTGGTGGTCGAGCCGGGCGGGCACGACGACCTCGACGTGGTGGTGCAGGTTGCCGCGCACCCCCGTCCGGACGTTCGGCATGCCGTGCCCACGCATCGAGATGACCGCACCGGGCTGCGTGCCCGCCGGAATGGTGACGTCCGTGGGACCGTCGAGGATCGCGTCCACGGTCACGGTGGTGCCCAACGCCGCGTCGACCATGGGCACCGAGATCGTGCAGTGAAGGTCGTCGTTGTCGCGGATGAACACGTCGTGCGGGCGTTCGTGGATCTCGACGTGAAGGTCTCCTGCCGGCCCACCACCGGGGCCGACCTCGCCTTGCGCGGCCAATCGGACCCGCATGCCGTCGCCGACGCCTGCCGGGATCTTGACGCTGACCTCGCGCCGGGCCCGGACGCGGCCGTCGCCGCCGCACCGGTGACACGGGTCGGGAATCACCTCGCCGACGCCTGCGCAGACCGGACACGGCCGCGACGTCAGCACCTGGCCGAGCAGCGACCGTTGCACCGACTGCACCTCGCCCTGGCCACCACAGGTGTCGCAGGTGACGGGCGTCGAGTTGCCATGCGTGCCCTTGCCATGGCACAGGTCGCAGAGGATGGCCGTGTCGACGGTGACCTGCTTGGCCACCCCGGTCGCACATTCGGCCAGGTCGAGCCGCAGCCTCAGCAGCGAGTCCGATCCGGGCCGGACCCGCCCGACCGGCCCGCGCGTACCCGCGCCGCCGCCGAAGAACGCCTCGAAGACGTCGCCGAGCCCACCGAATCCGCCGAACCCACCGCCAGCCGGACCGCCCGCGGTGGCCAGCGGGTCGCCGCCAAGGTCGACGATCCGGCGCTTCTCGGGATCGCTCAGTACCTCGTAGGCGGCGCTGATCTCCTTGAAACGCGCCTGGGCGCCCTCGTCGGGGTTGACGTCCGGGTGCAGCTCGCGAGCGAGCCTGCGATAGGCGCGCTTGATCTCCGAGTCACTCGCGCCCTTGCTCACCCCGAGCAGGCCGTAGTAGTCGCGTGCCACGCCTCAACCCTTCTCAATGCCTCTTCAAGCCGCTGTGGCGGCGGTTACTCGCACCCGTCAGCGGGTGCCCAAGACCTCGCCGATGTATAGAGCAACTGCGGCGACGTTAGCGATGGTTCCCGGATAGTCCATACGGGTGGGTCCCACCACACCCATCCCGCCGTAGACCTTGCCCGAACTGCCGTAGACGGTGCTCACCACCGACGTGCCCGCCATTTGCTCGGCCTCGGTTTCATGGCCGATGCGCACCGTGACCTTACCGGCCTGCTGCTGGGCGGCCAGCAGCTTGAGTACCACGACCTGCTCCTCGAGCGCCTCGAGCACCGAACGCAGCGAACCCCCGAAGTCCGCGGTGTTGCGGGTCAGGTTGGCGGTGCCACCGAGTAGCAGGCGTTCCTCGGTGTGGTCGACGAGCGTCTCCACCAGCACCGTCGCGGCCCTGCCGACGGCGTCCCCGAGCCCGCCCTCCCCGTTGAGCTGGACGGCCAGGTCAGACACCGCGATGGTCGCCGCCGACAGCGGCTTGCCCTCAAGGGCCGAAGCGAGGCGGTCCCGCAGCTGGCCGAGTTGATGTTCGTCGAGGGCGTCGCCGAGTTCGACGATGCGCTGATCGACGCGGCCGGCGTCGGTGATGACGACCAGCAGCAGGCGCGCCGGCGTCATCGCGACCACCTCGAGGTGCCGCACCGAGGCCGACGACAGCGTCGGGTACTGGACGATCGCGACCTGCCTGGTGAGCTGCGCCAGCAGCCGCACCGCGCGCCGCAACACGTCGTCGAGGTCGACGCCGGACTCGAGGAAGGACAAGATGGCGCGGCGTTCGCTGGTCGACAGTGGCTTGACGTCGTCGAGCCGGTCGACGAACTCTCGGTAGCCCTTCTCGGTGGGCACGCGGCCCGAGCTGGTGTGCGGTTGGGCGATATAACCCTCCGCCTCGAGCACCGCCATGTCGTTGCGCACGGTGGCGCTGGACACGCCGAGGTTGTGCCGCTCGACGAGCGCCTTGCTGCCGATGGGCTCCTTGGTGGTCACGAAGTCGGCGACGATAGCGCGCAGCACTTCGAACCGACGGTCGTCGGCACTACTCATCGTTCACCTCCATTCGCACCCATTTTACGGTTACCAGCTGCGCCGACACCGACCCAGCACGCCGGGCGGCGCGCTGACCCGATGGTGAGGACAACGTGCCGATGTGGGATTAACCTCATTGACATGCCCAAACCGAGGTTTCGGGGGACTGAATCAGCGAAGCGGCGCCAGTGATCTTCAAGGGTGTTCGTGACGGCAAACCGTATCCCGACCACGGCCTTTCCTATCGGCAGTGGGCGCAGATCCCGCCTCGGCAAATTCGGCTCGACGAGTTGGTGACGACGACGACCGTGCTGGCGCTGGACCGACTGCTCTCGGAGGACTCCACCTTCTACGGCGATCTGTTCCCCCACGCGGTGCGCTGGGAAGGCATCGTCTATCTCGAGGACGGGCTGCACCGCGCCGTCCGGGCCGCGCTGCGCAACCGCACCGTGCTGCACGCGCGGGTGTTCGACATGGACCGGCCGCTGGCCGAGCAGACTTAGTCGCTGCCGTCCCCCACCGCGAGCGTGCCTGGCGGTAGCCGACGTGCTGGTGTCGAGTTGGAATTTGCTCGCGGTCGCGATCGCGCGGTGCTGGCTCGACGACAGACCGCGTACGCGGTGAGCGTCTGCCAGACGAGGATCGGGTAGATGCCGCCGCGTTCCCAGAGTCCGATCGGCAGCGCGTGTACTGCCAGCATCGTGCCGCTGAACAGGCCGGTGGCGCCGAGCGCGACCGACGCCAGCATGTATGTCGTGGAGGCAATCTCACGCCAGAGCACCAGCGTGCCTGTGAGGATCGCGGCGCTGCCGCCGGCAATCGCCAACACCGCCCCGGCCAGATGCCAATCCGAACCGATTCCTGCGGGGATGACACCGACGAGTACGTTGCCCACACCGGTGAGCGTCGCGAACACGAGGAACGGCAACGACTTTCGGACCCCAGTTCGGCTCATCACCAACATCGCGGCCGCCGGGAAGAACAGCCCTTGCACGACGAACGCGGCGTTCATCAGCGCAGCTCGCGGCGACACGTAAGGGGCGCCGAGCACGCTGACGTAGTCGACGACGTAGTCGTAGCCAGGGAGGGCCGCGGCGGCGATCGCCTCCGCGACGAAGTACCAGACCGCTGCGACGACCCACAGCGTCGCACCGGCCGCCACGGCACGACTAGTTGACGAGCCCCCCACGGGTGTCAACGCTAGAGCAGCGCGCTACGTCGCGCAGCAAATTAGCGCAGCCGTCAGCGATGCGAGATCGACGCTGCTGCGAGCACTACTCGAACTTCCCCGCGCTAACGCCAATCTCGCAAAGCAAAGGGGCTAGGCATCGCCAGCCATCGCGTCGCGCAGGCTCTTCGGCCGCAGGTCGGTCCAGTTCTCCTCGACGTATGCGAGGCAGTCGGCGCGCGTGCTCTCACCGAAGACCACCCGCCACTGCGCGGGTACCTCGGCGAACGTCGGCCACAGGCTGTGCTGCTCTTCGTCGTTCACCAGCACGTAAAAGGTGCCCGCCTCGTCATCGAACGGATTGTTGCTCATCGACTCTCCTCGTCGCGTCGTGGAACAGCTCGGCGCCCAACACCCGGTCCGACAGCATGCCGAGGCAGCTGAGGTTCGGAAAGCCCGGGCCCTGCGTGAGCCCGGACAGGCCGGGCAGGAACAACTTCGGGTACACGTCGGTGAGCGCCAGGTCGTGGCCGATGGCGTCCTGCAACGCGTCGGCGGTCAGCTGGCACCCGAGCCCGAGCTCCAGCAGGTCCAGCGTGTCCTGAGTGAACAACGACACGAACCACATCGCGTCGGCGCCCGACCCATCGATGACCAGGTCGAAGCCGTGCACGGTCTCGATGGCTTCCCCGCTCTGATTGGTGCTGAGCGTCAACCTAATTCGGTCGTCGCGGGCCACGGCGTGTGCGACCCGGCCTCGCAGGTGCCGGATGCGGTCATCGGCCAGCAGCGCGTCCTGGACCCGTGCGGAGAACACCCCGCGGTCGGTGCGGGCCAGCGCGTCGCGGCGCTCGGCGTACGTGAGGCTGGTCCATCCGGTGGGGTCGGAGAACAGGGTGTTCTCGAAGAAGCTCTCGCCGCGGGTGAACAGCGTGACCGACGGCGAGATCACGGTGATCGTCGAAACCCGATGGCGGAAGAGCTCGTTCAGCATCGACGCGGCGGTCTCCCCGCCACCGATGACGGCGACGCGTTCGGCGTCGATGCGGTCGTGCTGGGCCGCCCGGTGCCAGAACTGCGCGATCGACATCACCCGCGGGTTGCCAGGCAGCACCGATCGCTCCGCCTGCCCGGGTCCGGTGATCATCAGCGCGTCGGCGTGCACCGTGGTCTCCGCCGTGACCAGTGCCCACCGGTCGCCGGCCATCGCGATCTGCTCGACGTCACCCTGCACGACGTTCATCCCGACGTGCCCGGCCACCCACCGCAGGTACTGGCTCCAACGGCGGTGTGTGGGAGCCGGTTTGCCGCGGTCGACCCACTCGGCGAACTGACCGGTCGAGATCAGGAAGGCCTGCCAGCTGTGCCGGGTCATCCGCTCGTCGAGCTCCGCATTGCGGCGCGGCACCAGCGACGAACGGTAGGGAAAGCCGACGTCCTTCTCGGGACTGGTGCCCAACTGGTGGCGCCCATCGGTCCATCCGCCGCCCGCCTGCCAGTTGGCGGCCACGCCGGACCGTTCGACGGCAACGACGTCCGGTGCCGCAACGCCCATCTCGCGCAGCTCGGCCGCCTTCGCCGCCACGGCGATGCCCTTGGCACCCGCACCGATGACGGCAAGGGTCGGGGTCGTTGGTGTCATTGGATTACCTCTCGCAAAGCGTCCGACCACATCGCCGCAAGCGTGGCGACGTCATCGGCGGACAGGATGTCGGGCAGTGCACGCCACTGGACGCCGAGTACCGGCCGTCCGTCACGTTCGAGCACCGCGATCATCAACGTGAGTTCGTGGCGGACCGCCAGATTGGGTTCCGGCAGGCGTGCCGCGTCGGTGAGCAGCGTCCGGTCCGACTGCAGCGCGTCGCCGGCCGCGTCGCGGTGGAACCGACCCAGGTAGTTGAGCAGCACCTGTGGGTCGCGATGTGCGGCCAGCCGTTCAGCGGTATCGGGCCGCAGGTGACGCAGCAGCCCGTAGTCGATGCCGTCACCAGGGATCGCCGCGAGTTGGTCGACCACACCCGCGGCGTCCGCGGCATCGATCCGCATCGGGTAGATGGCGCTCAGCAGTCCCACGGTGTCCCCGGTGTCGAGCTCGTGAGCGTCGTCGCCCATTCCGGCGGACACCGTCGCGTCGGCCCGCCCGTGCGTCTCGAGCGCGAGCAGCGGCGCCGGCGTCTCCTGCCCGCGATGCCGGCGCCACGTCGTGATCGCACGCGCCGTCGCCGCCACCAGCACCTCGGTGACCGGGACCGGCCCTGCGAGCACCTTGGCGGTCAGCTCGGGATCGGCGAGGGACAAGGTCACCACCACGTCGCCCATCCGGTCGGTGTCCGGGCGGATGCGCCTAGTCCCGAGCTCCGGGTCGGCGCCTTCGAGTTGACGCTCCCAGAAGTCACACGTGTCGAGCTTGAGCGCACGGTCGGCGAGCAGCCGAGCCCACATGCGCAATGAGGTGTGCTCGCGCGCGGGGGTGGGCGCCCGCCCCGCCGCCACGGCGTGCCACGCGGTTTCCAGTTCGCCCAACACGATTCGCCACGACGACGGATCCACCGCCAGTACGTGCGGGGTCAGTAGCAGGACGTCGGCCGTCCCGTCGGACGCTCGCAGCCACACCGCGTCGAGCATCACGCCGCGTTCCGGATCGAGCCGGTCCACCGCAAGGCTGGTCTGCTCGACCACCGCCGCTCGCATGTCCCCGGTGACCGTCACCTCGCTCAGCACGTCGACGATGGGGTGGGCGACGAGCGTCATGGTGTCGCGGTCCAGCCGACTGCGCAGCACGGCGTGGCCATCGATGACGCTGCGAAGCATGGCCTCGAGCGCATCGCGGGTGACGCCCCGCGGTAGCCGGATCGCCTCGGTCTGCGCAAGCCGGCGGGGGTCGCCGTATTGAAACAACCAGTGCGCATTGGGAAGTAACGGGATGGGCTCGCCGTCGTCCTCTGCGTCACGCAGGTGCACGTCGACGTCCGCGTCGATGGCCGCAGCGAGCTCGCGAACGGTGGTGCAGTCCAACATCAGTCGCGCCCGCAGCGATACTCCGCGCCGACGCACGGCCTGTACCACCGACAGCGCGACGATGCTGTCCAGTCCAAGGTCGAGGAAGTCGGCGGTGACGTCGACGCCCTTGGCGTCGAGCACCTCGGCCAGCACGTCGGCGATCACCGCCTCGGTATCGGTCGCAGGTGCCTGCGCCGCATCGGTCTCGGCACCCGCGTCCACGGCGGCCAGTGCGGCGTCGTCAACCTTGCCGTTCGTGTTCAGCGGAATCTCGGCGACGACGACGATGTGGTGGGGCACCAGGTATCTCGGCAGGGTCGCGGTCAGCATGCGGCGCAGCTCGGTGACCGTCGCGGTGGTCGCCACGTAGGCGGTGAGCCGCGGGCCGCTGCGGTGCCGCCGCACGGCCACGTGTGCGCCCCGCACGCCGGGATGGCGGTGCAGGGCGGCGGCCACCTCGGCGGGTTCCACCCGGAAGCCGCGAATCTTCACTTGATCGTCGCTGCGGCCCAGGAACTGGATGGCGCCGGTTCTGGTCCGGCGCACCACGTCACCGGTGCGGTACATGCGCCAGCCCGCCGCGAACGGGTCGGCGACGAATCTGCCCGACGTCTCCCCTGGTCGGCCGAGGTAGCCGCGCGTGAGTTGCCCTCCGGTCAGGTACAACTCGCCCGCGACGCCGTCGGGCACCGGGCGCAGCCACGCGTCGAGGACGTAGGCCGTCGTCGAGTCGGTGGGTGCTCCGATGCACGGCTGGTCGTGCCGGTCGATCGCGGCGACGACGGCCTCGACGGTGGTCTCGGTGGGGCCGTAGCAATTGTGGGCGGTCATGCCGGTGCGCGCGCATTCGTCGCGAATGGCCCGCCACGCGGCGGCGTCGATGGCCTCCCCGCCCAGTGCCAGCACGGCCAGCGGCACCGTGGAAAGCAGGCCGGCCGACTGCAATTGGGTGAACATCGACGGTGTGGTGTCGATCAGGTCCACACCGTGCCTGCTGATCACCTCGACCAGCGCCTCCGCGTCGCGCTGGACGTCGTCGCCGACGATGTGCACGGCGTGCCCGTCGAGGAGTGCGACGAGCGGCTGCCAGGCCGCGTCGAACGTGAACGACCATGCGTGCGCCACGCACAGCGGCCGGCCGAGTCGCGTCGCCGCGGGACGCAGCACGTTTCGGGCGTGATCGGCCCCGTACGCCAGGAGCGCGTCGTGAGTTCCGATGACGCCCTTCGGCTTTCCAGTGGTCCCTGAGGTGAAGACGACGTACGCGCCTTGGCCCGGGCGTACGTCGGCGGGCCGGTAGTCGGGCTCGGGTTCGTCGGCCGCCGACGCCAGCAGGGCTTCGTCGACGACGAACGTCGCGGAGGTCTGCCGGACGATCTCGGCGACGCGTTCGGCCGGCATCGCGGGATCCAGCGGCACGATCAGCCCGCCCGCCTTGAGCACGGCGAGCATCGCGATGACGTAGTCGGGACCGCGACGAAGCCGGATCGGCACCGGGGTCTCGGCCCGCACGCCACGCCGCAGTAGTGCGGCCGCAAGCCGGTCGGCGGCGTCATCGAGTCCCCGGTAGCTGAGTTCGCCTCCGTCCCAGCTCAGCGCGATCGCGTCCGGATGCTCTGTCGCGAGCTGGTGAAAGGCGGTGTGGAAGCCACCCGTTCGCGACGTGGTATTGGTTGGAGCGGTAGACGAGAGTTCGCCGTCGAGGGTGATCGCGACGTCCCTCAACGGCCGATCCCACGATTGCAGGAGCCGCTCGACGACGGCCAACACCCGTTGCGCGAGCTCGTGTTCGTCGAGCATGCCAAGCGCCCCGTCGAGCGTCTCCACCAGGACGGTGAGCCTGCCGTGCGTCGGGTGCGCGGCGATGGTGACGGGAAAGTGCGAGAGGCTCTCCAGCGCAGCCGGTTTGAGCACCGCACCGTCGAGCGCGAATTCGTCGCTTCCGACGAGCCCGCCTGGCGGGAAGTTCTCGTACACCAGCAGCGAGTCGTAGAGCTCGCCGATTCCGCCGACAGCACGGAGCTCGGTGTGGCTCAGGTAGCTGTGGTCGCGAAGCTCGGCCGCTTCCCGTTGCAGCGCAAGGCATTGCCGACCGACTCGGCCGACCGGGTCGAGTCGGATCCGCAGTGGAACGGTGTTGATGAAGAGGCCGACCATGGTTTCCACGCCGGACAACTCGTCCGGGCGGCCGGAGACGGTCACCCCGAACACCACGTCGGCACGGTCGGTCAGGGCCGAGAGGATCATCGCCCAGGCCATCTGGAACAACGTGTTGATGGTGACGCCACGCACCCGCGCCGAATCGAATAGCGCTGCGGTGGCCTGCTCGTCGAGCACCAGCTCGGTGCGCGCGGGAAGGCCCGGATCCGGCTGGCGTCCCGTCAGCGCCGGGGACAGCAGCGTCGGACCGTCCAAGCCAGCGAGGTGCGTCTGCCAGCGTTCCCGGCTGGCCTCGGCGTCCCGACCGCCAAGCCACCCGATGTAGTCGCGGTACGGGCGCGGCGCGGGTGGCAGCGCGGTGACGTCCCCCCGGAGCCGGTACAGGACCAGGAGCTCGCCGACGAAGACCGGCAGGGACCATCCGTCGATCGCGATGTGGTGAGCCACGACGACGAGCCGCCAATGTGCGTCCGGTTTCTCGATGAGGAGAAAGCGCAGTACCGGCCCGCGGGCGAGGTCGAACCGTCGCCGCCGCTCGCCGGCCTCCAGCGCGACGGCCTCTTCGGCGGACGCCGTCACGTGCCGCCACGGCAGGTCGACGGCCGTCGGGACGACCGCCACCGGGCGGGGAAGGTTGCCCTGAAAGAAGCTGGCGCGCAGGTTCGGATGGCGCACCAGCATCTTCTCCGCGCACGCGCGCAGCAGTGCGGCATCGAGGTCGCCCACGACGTCGGCGGCCATCGCGATGACGTACGGATCGGCCCCGTCGCCGTCGCTCAGGCCCGCCATGGAGTACAGCCCCAGTTGCAGGGGGCTGAGCGCCATGACGTCTTCGACGCCTGCGGGTGCGGTCATGGTGTCCCGTCGTGGGTGGCCGCCCAGCCTGCGGTCAACGAGGCCAAGTCGTCGGCCGACAGCCCGGACGCGGACATTGGTGCGTGGTGCTCGGTTCCGGACGCGGACTGGGCTGCCGAACCGCTTTCGTCGATCGCGGTGGCGAGTTCGGCGATCACCGGGTGCTCGAACACCATCCGCGCGGTCAGCGCCAGTCCGGTGTCGCGGGCGCGGGCAGCCAGCTGCACGGCGAGGATGCTGTCACCCCCGAGGGTGAAGAATTCGTCGTTGCGGCCGACCTCGGGGACGCTGAGCAGGTCGGTCAGCAGCAAGGCCAGGGCGCGTTCGGTGTCCGTGCGAGCCGGCTCGTTGGGTCCGCTCACTTGCACTGTCGGCCTGGTGAACTCGCTTCTGTCGAGCGTCGCCACGATGCTGATGGCCGCTGGGGCGACGTCGGCGGGCAGCGCCGCCCGCACTCGCTCTACGAACGCCTCCGCGTGGTCGACTGCCCGGTCCGGGACGACGTAGCCGGCCAGGATCGTGCTGCCGCGTCCCGCCCAGTTCCTGGTGGCCGCCGCCGCGACCCCGTCGACGGCCTCCAAGGCGGCCTGCAGCCGGTGATCGCCGGACTCCACGACGTCGAGCCTGCCGTCGTCGGTCCAGCGCGCCCGGTCACCGGTGCGGTAGAGCCAGGCGTCGGCGGCCGCGGAGTCCGAGAAGGGATTCGGGACGAATCTGGTTGCGGAGGCGGTATTCGCGGCGCGCTGTGCGCCGTCCACCGCCCCGCCGGCGTAGTAGACGTCGCCGATGACGCCGATCGCCGTCGGCTCCAGCCATTCGTCGAGAACGTACACGGCCGTGGCGCCCTGGGTCTGCGGCAACCCCGCGGGCGGCACTGCGGTTCGGCTCCACTGTTCGACGAGCTTGCTGCGTTCGTCCGGTTCAATGACCGCGATGTCGCGCAGCGTCTGGTCGGCGTTGGCGGCGAAGGCGTCGACCACCCGGTGCAGCCAGGAGACCAAGCGCTGCGCTGTGGCCCGCTCGTAGAGTTCGGTGCGGTAGATGATCGAGCCCTGGTAGCCACCGTCCTCACCAGAGCCGTTGCCTGCGAAGAAGTTCAGCGACAGATCGGCGTGTGCGACGTCGAACGTCGGCTCGAGGGCGGTGAATCGGGTATCGCCTTCGGGGCCGGAGTCGATGACCTGATCGGCGGGCAATTCCTCACGCACGTGCACCACGACGCCGAACAGCGGGTTGCGTGACAGCGAGCGAACGGGGCTGACGGCGTCGACGACCCGGTCGAACGGCAGGTCCTGATGCGCGTACGCCTCGAGCGCCATTTCCCTGGACCGGCGCAGGACTTCGCGCAGGGTCGGGTTGCCCGAAAGGTCGTTGCGCAGCACCACGATGTTGATCAGGAAGCCGATCAGCTGGTCGAGCTCCGGAAGCGTACGCCCGGCGACCGGGGTGCCCAACGGGATGTCGGTGCCCTCGCCGGCCTGATGCAACGCGACGGCGACGGCCGCCTGCAGCAGCATGAACTCGGTAACGCCGAGCTCGCGCGTGAGCTCGACGAGCTTGGCGCGGGTGGGGCCTGCGATGGTGAAGTCAAGCGCCGCCCCCTCGCCGGTGGGCACGGGTGGCCGCGGGAAGTCCGGACGCAGCCCGTTCTCCTCGGGCAAGCCGGCCAATTGCCGCTTCCAGTAGTCTCGTTGGGCCACCAGGGCGTCGCCCTCATCGGACAGCAGCTTGGCCTGCCAGTCCGCGAAGTCGGCGTACTGCACCTCCAGGGGCGGCAGCGCACCGGACCGGCCCGCCCGCCTGGCGTGGTACGCGGAGAGCACGTCGGTGAACAACACGCCCGCCGACCAATGGTCGGCCGCGATATGGTGCACCACCAGCGATAGCACCTGATGCTCGGGCGTGGACAGCACCGCGGCGCGTATCGGCCAGTCCCGTTCCAGGTCGAAGCAGTATCGGCGCTCGGCGTCGAGCTCGGACTGCAGCCACTCGTCGCCGTCGCCGCGCGCCCGGCGCACGACGAGCGGTGCGGCAGGGTTGACGAGCTGGTATGGCGCACCGTCGATTTCGGTGTAGGTGGTGCGCAGGATCTCGTGGCGCGCGACTACGTCGTTGATCGCGCCGACGAACGCATCGACGTCGGTGGGTCCGGTCAGCCGTGCCGCGAAGGGGATGTTGTTGACCGGCGCGGGCCCATCGATGCGGAACTGGAACCATTGCCGCAGCTGTGCGGCCGACATCTGCAGCGGACCCTCGTGGCTCACCGGGACGATGCCGGGTCGGGCCGACGTCGCACCCGACGCGGCGAGCTCGTCGACGCGCGCCGCCAGGTCGGACACCGTGGCGAGCTCGAAGATGTCCTGAACGCCGATGTCGACCCCGCACCGCGACCGGACGGCCGCCACCAGCTTGGTCGCCAGCAAGGAATGTCCACCGAGCTCGAAGAACGAGTCGTCGGCGCCGACCTCCGGCCGGTCCAGCAACTCGGCGAACAGCTCGGCGAGCTGGCGCTCCGTTTCGGTGGCCGGCTCGCGGAACTCGCTGGCCGACTTGAGCTCTGGTTCCGGTAGCGCTCGTCGATCGATCTTGCCGTGCGTCGTGATCGGGATCTCGTCGAGCGCCACGTAGGCGGACGGGATCATGTACTCCGGCAGGGCCGCCGCGACGCGGGCGCGGATTCTGTCGAGTTCGACGGTCTCGACCGCGCTCGCGGGCGTCACGTACGCGACGAGGCTCTTGCCGAGCGTCGGCAGGTCACTGACGACCACCACGGCCTGGCCGACCGATGGATCCACCGAGATGGCCGCGGCCACTTCACCGAGTTCGATGCGGAACCCGCGCACCTTGACCTGTTCGTCGGCGCGCCCGACGAACTCGATGTCGCCGTCGGCGTTGCGTCGGGCAAGATCGCCGGACCGGTACATCGTGCCGCCCGGGTTGAACGGATCGGCGACGAAGCGTTCCGCCGTCAGGCCCGCCCTGCGGTGGTAGCCGTGCGCGACGTGCGTTCCGCCGATGTAGATCTCGCCGATCACTCCGACCGGGACCGACTGCAAGGCGTCGTCGAGTAGGTGCAGTGCCGTGTTGATCTTCGGTGTCCCGATGGGGACGATGCGGGCACCCTGCTTGCCCTCGACCTTGAACCGGGTGCAGTTGAGCACGGTCTCCGTCGGGCCGTAGAAGTTGTGCAGCAGGGCGTCGAAGGTGGCGTGAAACTTGTCGGCGAGTTCACCGGGGAGCGCCTCGCCGCCGATCGGGACGCGTTCCAACGTGCGCCACTGGTTCACGCCGGGTAGCGAGAGGAAGAGCCCGAGCAGTGACGGTACGAAGTGCATCGACGTGATGCCTTCGTTCCGAAGAAGATCCGTCAGATAGCCGATGTCGCCAAGGCCACCCGGACGCGGGATCACCAACCGTGCGCCCGCGGCGAGCATGCCGAAGATCTCGCCAATCGACACGTCGAAGCTCTGCGAGGCCACCTGGAGGAGGCGATCGTTGTTCGTGACCTGATACTCGTCGCCGAACCACACGAAGTACTCGGCGATCGGCCGATGAGCGACCGGCACGCCCTTGGGCTGCCCCGTCGAGCCCGACGTGTAGATCAGGTAGGCGGTGTTCTCGGGTCGCAGCGGACGAACCCGGTCCGCGTCGCTCGGATCGTCCGACCGGTAGCCGTCCAGCCCGGTAACCGGCTCGCGGAGCACCACCTTGGGGTCGGAGTCGCCCAAGATGTACGCCAGTCGATCCTCCGGATAGGTCGGATCGACCGGCAGATACACGGCCCCGGCCTTGACGATGCCGAGTGCGGTGATCACCAGTTCCGGTGACTTTTCGAGCAGGACGGCCACCCGGTCTTCGGTGCCGATCCCCTGCTCGATCAACCAGTGCGCCAAGCGGTTCGCGGATTCGTTGACTTCGCGGTAGCTGTAGTGCCTGCCCTCGTAGACGACGGCGGTCGCGTCGGGGGTGCGCGCCGCCTGCTCGGAGACCAGCGCGGTGAGTGTCGTTGCCGGAGTGTCGAACTGCTCGCCATGCGACACCCGGCGCATCCACTCCGCGTCGGCGGCGGAGTACAGCCCGAGCCGGAACAGTGGGACGTCGGGTTCGGCCAACGCGTTGTCCAACAGCACCGAGAAGTGCTCGAGCAGCTGTCTGGCCAGGTCGACGTCGATGACCTCCGTCAGGTGCTCGGCCTCGACGACGGCCCCGGTACCACCAGTCGAATCGAACTCGACCATGAAACCCAGTGGCAGCTGGGTGTGGTGACCGCGCAGCTCCGCGCGTTCGGAGCGCACGCCGGCCGGGCGGAAGCCGCCGCCGTCCGGTTCACGGAAGCCGAAGCTCACCCTTGTCATGCGTTCGGCGCCATGCCGCCGATCGGGGTTGAGCTCGCGCACCACCCGGTCCAGGTTGATCCGCTGATGGGCGAACGCGCCGAGGGCGGTGTCACGCGCCGCCGCGATCAACTCGCGGAAGCAGCGCGAGCCTTGCGGACGGAGCCGCATCGCGACGGTGTTGCCGTAGTAGCCGATGACGTCGTCGACGCCCCGGTTGAGCACCGGGGTGGCGACCAGGAAGTCGTCGGTGTGCGTGTAGCGGTTGATGAGCGCGCCGAATGCCGCCAGCAGCACCATGTACGGCGAGGAGCCGGTCTCCCGGGCCAACTCCGTCACGCGTTCCACGGTCCGTGGGGTCAGCGTCACCGACCTGCGCTGCGACCGGAAGCTGGTGGGAATCGCCGACCCCGACGGACCCGGAAGCTCCAGTGGCTCAGGCGGATCCGCCAGCACCTCCCGCCAGTAGGCCAGGTCCTCACCAACGGTGTCTGCGGCGACTGCGGGCGCCGGTGCGGGCGGAAGCTGCTCGCCGGCATATGCGCGAGTGAGGTCGGCGAAGAACACTCGCCACGACCCGTCATCCCATGCGACGTGGTGTGCGACGAAGAGCATCACGTGCTCGGCTGGACCCGTCCTGATCAGGGTGATGCGCAGCGGAGCCTCGGCGGCCAGGTCGAATGCGGTGCCGAACTCCCGTTGGGCCAGCACCTCGAGCCGCAGCTTGCGGGCGCGCTCGGACAACTCGGACAGATCGGTCCCGGTCCACGACGGGAACAGCTCGTCGTGCACCGTCGCGCGGGGTTCGCCGTGTTCGTCGGCGGAGTAGGTCGTCCGCAGGATCGGATGGCGTTGGGCGACGGCGTTGACCGCGTCGTGCAGCCGGGCGCCGTCGAGTGCACCGGTCAAGCGGTACGACAGGCAGACGTTGAGCAGTACGCCGCTGGGGTCGAGCGTCTGGACGAACCACATCCGTCGCTGGCCGTCGGTGAGCGCGCTTGTGTCCGCATAGGCCGTTGGGTCTGCGGCCAATCCGCGCTCTGCGAGCCTGCGTCGCATCAACTCCAGACGAGCATCGTTGGTCCGGGTGTGGTCGGCAATGTCAGTCACGCGAAAGTGCCCTATTCTCTGGGTTTTCCAGATGTCGAATCAACTCGGTGGCCGTCACGCCGCCGAGGATGGTCGCCAGCGGAACGTTCTGTCCCGTGGTCTTCTTGAGCTTCTTGCGGAGGTCGAGTGCCAGCAGCGAGTCCACGCCGAGGTCGATCAGCGACCCGTCGAGGTCCAGTCCCACGGTGTCGGCAAGCTTCAGCACGGCGCCCAACGCGGCGCGGACGGCGGTCGCGGCGTCCAGTTCGGTCGTGTCGACGTCGGGCTCGACGACGACGGCACTCGGATGGTCGGCGTCGGACGCGTCGGCGCCGCCGAGGAACAGTCGCAACCGTTCGGCGTCGGCCGAGAACACCAGTGGGTCCGCCGCGTAGTCGCGCAGGCTGGCCTCGACGGCTTGTTCGCCGGGCATGCTCGTCAGGCCGGATCGCTCGACTCGGGCGACCTCGTCCTGTTCGAGGATCCCCGCGCCCTGCCACAGCCCCCAGCGCACCGACGTGCAGCGTCGGCCCCGCGCTCGCTGCTGTGCCGCCATCACGTCGAGCAGCCGGTTGGAGGCCGAGTACGCCGCGTGGCCCTGCCCGCCCCACAGTCCGGACACCGACGAGCACAACATGATTCGCGCGTCCGCCCGCATCGGCCACAATGTGGTCAAGTGCTCCAGCCCGACCAGCTTGGCCGAGCAGGTCTCCCGAATGGCCGCCGAAGTCAGCTCGCGCGCGGCAATCATGGTGGCCGTCCCGGCGGCGTGAATCACCAAAGTCGCTCCGGAACCCGAGAATTCGGCTGCAGTTACCGCCACCGCAGCGGCGTCGGTGACGTCGCAGCGCGGAGCGAGCACGTCGACACCGCGCGCCGAGTTGAGTTCGTCGAGCGCAGCGGCGTCCACCCCACCGCGGCTCAACAGCACGATCCGGCGGGCCCCGTGTTCGGCGAGGTAGCGCGCGTAGTGCAAACCCACCGCGCCGGAGCCCCCGGTGATGACCACCTCGTCGAAGATGCCCGACTCGGGCCGCCACGACGGCTCGAGCGCCTGCTGGTCGGAGCTGGTTCTGCGGTAGAGCGTTGGCGCCGTGCCCGTTTCCCTGAGCGCAATATCCTCCGTCGCGCCGAGCAGGACGGCCACGGCCACGTCGGCGGTAGCGTCCCCCATCCCCTGCGTCGGCAGGTCGAGCTGGCGGAAACTCTGCTCGGGGTGCTCGAGGCCGACGCTGCGATGCATGGCGGCCAGCCCGGCCGCAACGGACCGCGGGGTCGGATCGGTGGCGACCCGTTCGCCGCCTGCCGTGACGAGCCAGACGTCGCGGGTCCGTGCGGTGACGGCGCCGGCGTAGTCGAGCAGCCCTTCGTCGACGAGGCGACCGAGTTCGTCGGCCGCCGCGACCACGTCGGGCTGATCGAGTTCCGGCGCGACGACGATCAACAGATCGGCGTCGGACGGCTGGGTCATCGCGACGCCGTGGTGCCGGTCCAGGGCGGAACGGAGTGCGTCGACGACACGGCCGCCCGCGTCCTGCCCGATCACCGCGGCGCGGCGGGGCCCGACGGGACTGGGCATCGTTCGCACGACGTCCCACCGTTCGACGGCGACCGTCAGCCCGGCGATGGGGGGAAGCCGTTCCGACCGCGCCCAGTGGTGCTCGGCCCGCATCGGCGCGAAGGGGAAGTCGCGCAGCGGCTTCCGCGACTCGTCGGACGCGTCCGCCCACCGGTGGCCGGGGTCGGCCAGCGCGACGGAGACGAGGTTGGCGGACAGCCGGTCGGTGAGCGGCTCGTCGCGACGGCCAGAACCGACCATCGCGGCCGACCCACCGGCCAGTTCCGGAGCGTCCTCGAGCACGTCGCCCATTGCGAACAACAGCGCCGGGTGCGCAGACAGTTCCACGAAGATTCGGGCGCCGTGTCCAACTGCCGCCAACACGGCGCGGTCGAACCGGACCGTGCTGCGCAGATTCGTGTACCAGTAGTCGGCGAAGTCCGTGCCTGCAGGCACGACGTCAGCGGTGGTTGTGCCGATGAACTGCACTGGCGTGTCGACGAACTCGCCACGCGGTAGCAGGGCGTCGAGCTCCGGCCGCACCGCGTCCAACGCGGTGGTGTGCGCCGGAAACCACATCTCGATCTCCTTGGCGAACGACCCACGCTTCGTGACGGCCCGCACCGCCGCGGCGACGGCCTCGGTATCCCCCGAAACGGCAACGGAGGACGGTGAATTCACCACGGACAGTTCCAACCAGCCCGGCGTTTCCGAGATCACGGCCTGCGCTTGGTCGGGGGTGATCCCGAGCACCGCGACTCGGTACGGCCCGGTGAGTCCGTCCAGCACCGTGGCGCGCGCAATGACGATCGCGACCGCTTCGCGCAGCGTGATGGCGCCCCCGACGTACGCGGCCCCGATCTCGCCGAGGCTGTGCCCGACCGTGACGTCCGGCAGCACGCCGTAGGACCGCCAGACCCTGGCCAGCGCCACCCCGTGCACGAATTGCGCACCCTGGATCTGGAGCTGGGAGAAGTCGTTCGTCTGCGCGCCTGCGCCCGGGTCGACCAGCAGGTAGTCCAGTGGCGACGGGGCGCCCGCGGCGGCGAAGGCCGAAGCGCACTGGTCCACCTCGGCGCGGTACTCGGGCAGCCGGCTGTAGGCCTCGACGCCCATGGACGGCCACTGACTGCCCTGACCCGGGAAGACGAATGCGATGCGAGGCGCGGGCTGCGACGAGCCAGGAGACGTTGCGGCCAGGGTCACCAGCGGGTGCTCAACGCCTTCGGCGAGTGCGCGCAGCCCGTCGGTGAGCTCGGTTCGGTCGGCGGCCCGTACCACCGCCCGGTGGCGGCGCACCCGCCGCGTGCGTCGCAGCGTAGCCGCCACGTCGGACACGTCGACCAGCTCGGGCCGCCGCTGCAGATAGTCCAGGATGGCCGCTGCGTCCTCGCCGACGAGCTCTTCGGCGTGTGCGCTCAGCAGGACCGGGGTACGCCCGTCGGGCGGTGTGACGGGCGACATCAGGCGGCCGCCCCGTCGGCGCGGTCAGGGACGGCGACGATCGCATGTGCGTTGGTTCCGCTCATGCCGAAGGCCGACACCGCGGCGATCCGCTGACCGCCGACCGCGGGCCACGGGCTCGACTCGGTGGCCAAGCGCAATCCCTGAGCATCCCAGTCGATTTCGCGACTCGCGGCTTCGGCGTGCAGGCTGGCGGGCACCGTCGCGTGTTCGGCGGCCAGGAGCACCTTGGCCAGTCCCAGTCCCCCTGCGGCGGCCTGCGCGTGTCCGACGTTGGACTTGACCGAGCCGAGCACTGCGCCTGCACCAGGGGACGTCGCACCGTAGGTCTGTGCCAGCGACCGAAGCTCGGTGCGGTCTCCGAGTCGCGTCGCGGTGCCGTGCCCCTCGATCATGCCGACCTGTTCGGGGCGCACCCCCGCCGCGGCGATGGCCTTCTGGAACAGGCGCGTCTGTGCGGTTTCGCTCGGCGCGGTGAGCCCGACGGTGCGCCCATCCTGGTTCACGCAAGTGGCCCGGATCTCCGCGAGCACGTGCCTGCCGTCGGCCAATGCCCGAGACTTGCGCTGCAGCAGGAACATCGCCGCACCCTCGGCCCAGACGGTGCCGCTCGCGTTTGCGCTGTAGGGCCTGCAGTGACCGTCGTCGGAAAGGGCGTGCTGCTTGGAGAATTCGACGAAGTAGCCGGGCGTGCCCATCACGCACACGCCGCCGGTCAGCGCCATGTCGCAGTCCCCGGTGCGCACCGCCTGCGCCGCGACGTGGAAGGCCGCAAGCGCCGACGAGCACGACGTGTCGATGGTGAGCGCGGGCCCGGCGAGGTCCAGCGTGTAGGCGATCCGCCCGGAGATGACGCCGAGCGACGTGCCCGTGATCAGATGGCCACTGTGGTGCGAGAATTCGGACAATTCGGGCCCGTACTCCAGCCCCGACGCTCCGACGTAGCACCCCACGTCGTGCCCGGCGACGTCGTCGGGATTGATGCCGCTGTGCTCCAGCGTCCGCCACGCCAGGCGCAATGCGATCCGCTGCTGCGGGTCCATCGCGACCGCCTCGCGCGGTGAGATGCCGAAGAACGCCGGGTCGAAGGTCGCTGCGGTGGAGAGGAAACCGCCCAGGTCGTGAATGCGCTTGAACCCGTCGCGGCGCGATCCGTCGAACAGATCCCTCACCGGCCAGCCGCGGTCGGTGGGGAAATGGCCCAACGCCTCCCGCTGCTCGGACAGCAGGGTCCAGTAGGCGTCGGCGGTGTCGATGCCGCCGGGCGCTTCGAGTGCCATCCCGACGATCACGACGGGATCGGTGGCGAACTCGTTAGAAGGCATTGATCAACTCCGCGACGTCCGCTCCTGCGTCGTTGACGTAGAAGTGGCCACCGTCGAACATCGAGACGGTGAACGCGCCGGTGGTGTGAGTTTCCCAGCGACGCAACATGTCCTCGCTGATCCGGTGGTCGCGCTCACCGCCGAGCGTGTGGATGTCGGCGTTGATGCGAACGACGGCATCGCACGCGTACCGGTTGAATGCCGCATAGTCGGCGCGCACCGCCATGAGCAGGAGTTCGACGAAGTCGTCGTCGTCGAGCAGCCGGGCATCGGTGCCGCCGAGATCGACCAGTTCGGCGAGGATCTCCGCTTGCGCCATCGGCAGTTTCGGCGACGCCGCGACGGCCGACGGTGCCTCACTGGCCGACACCCACAGCGCTCCGACGTCGGCACCGTGTCGTTCGGCGACCCGCGCGAACTCGAACGCCACCACCGCGCCCATGCAGTGCCCGAACAGGTGCAGCGGACCGAGCCCAGCCCAGTCGCCCGCCGCGAATAGCTCCTCGGCCAACGCCTCCACGGACGCCGGTGCCGGATGCGTCAGCCGGTCACCGCGTTGCGGATACTGCATGACATACGCGTCTGATCCGGCCGCGGCCAGCGCGGTACCCAAGGCACGGTAGGCCAGCGCCGCACCTCCGGCGTGCGGGAATACCAGTGTCGCGCGGGCACTTTCCCGCCCATCCGCACTGGGGTACCGCTTGATCCACGGCTTGAACGCGAATTGGGCGTCGGGCCGGATGCCACTCACGACGTCGCGGCGGTGTCGAGCGCGGACTCGACGTCGGCGTCATCCATGTGCGCGATGTCCAGGTACAGCTCGGCCACCTGCTCGAGGCGGTCGCTTCCTGGCTCGCGCGCCGACAGCCGGTTCGCGAGCAGCGCGACGGTCCTGGCGGCGAAGACGTCGGGCACCATGACGGTTGGCGTGTCCAGCCAGTCGCGGACGCGGGCCACGGCCATGGTGGCCATCACCGAATCCCCTCCCAGCGAGAAGAAGTCGTCGTCGACGCCGACGTCGGCACGGCCGAGCACGTCGCCGAGAATGGCGGCCAGTGCCGACTCGAGGTGCGTGCTCGGTGCGCGGTAGCCGCTGCCTGCGGCGAGCTCTGCATCGGCCAGCCGCAGCGCGACTGCCTTGCGGTCGATCTTTCCGCCCAACGTGAACGGAATCCGGTCGGTCACCACGAACAGTGTCGGGATCATGTGCGGCGGAACGATGTCGGCCATCGCCGTTGCGACGGCGGCGGTGTCCAGCCCGGAGTCGTCGATTCGGACGAGCGCGCCCAGCACGTCGCGGCCACCGTCCACCGGGACCACCGCGGCAACCGCTGCTCCGACTCCGGAGACTCGCCGCAGCGCCGCCTCGACCTCGCCGAGTTCGATGCGATACCCGCTGAGCTTGACGCGGTGGTCGACGCGTCCGATGAATTCCAGTGTGCCGTCGGGCCAGTAGCGTGCGAGGTCGCCCGATCGGTACCACGTCCGGCCGTCGTGCGCGACGAACTTCGCTGCGGTCAGATCGGGCCTGCCGCGATAGCCGCGCGCGATGCCGCGGCCGGAGAACCAGAGTTCTCCTGGGACCCAGTCGGGGCAGTCCTCGCCGGTGGCGCTGACCACTCGGCATGCGTTGTTCGGGAACGGCACGCCGTAGGGAATCGATGCCCAGTTCGGTTGCGGCTCTTCGACCACTTCGAAAAGTGTTCCGTGGATGGCGGTTTCGGTGGCCCCGCCGAGCCCGGCGAAGCGCCCCTGGGGCGAACGCTTGCGCAGTGCGCGGGCCAGTTCCGGCCTCACCCAGTCCCCGCCCGTGAGCACCACCCGCAGCGAGTCCAACGAGCCGCCCACGTCAACCAGCATCTCCAGCCAGCCCGGAAGGAAGTTGACCACCGTGACCCGGTGCTCGTCGATGAGCCGGGCCCAGGTATCGGGGTCGCGGCGGTGTTCCTCGTCGACCACGACGATCGCTCCGCCGACGCGCAGCGTGCCGAATACGTCGGGAACCGACATGTCGGACTCCAGGTGTGACAGCGCCAACGCGCGGTCCCCTGGCCCGATGTCGAAGTGACGGTAGAGGAACTCGAGGGTGTTCATCACGGCATCGTGAGTGAGCTCGACGCCCTTGGGTTCGCCCGTGGACCCGGACGTGAACAGCACGTACGCGAGGTCGTTGGGAGTCACCGCGGTGGGCTCGAATTGTGCTGGGTCCCCGATGATCTCGGCGTCGTGCACGGTGAGCGCAGGCACCGGGACGTCCGGCATGTCGCGGCCGGTGACGAGCGCGAACTCGACGCCCCCGGTGTCCAGGATGCGCGCTGCCCGGTCGGCGGGCTGGTCCACGCCTATCGGGAGGTACGCCGCGCCGA
This sequence comes from Mycobacterium sp. RTGN6, assembly GCF_033804605.1. Lineage (NCBI taxonomy): Bacteria > Bacillati > Actinomycetota > Actinomycetes > Mycobacteriales > Mycobacteriaceae > Mycobacterium > Mycobacterium sp. RTGN6. The sequence goes on along the minus strand of NZ_JAPZKZ010000001.1, from coordinate 96,444 downwards.
CGGTGAGGATGGCCAACAGCGCCGGGATCTGCTCGGCGTTCTTGGGGCCCATGACGGCGACGACGTCACCGTGGCCGACGCCCCTGGATTGCAGCGCGGTGGCGACCGAGAGCACCTTGTCCTTCAGTTCGGCGTAGGTCAGGGTCTCCGTGCTGCCGATGACTGCGGTGGCCTCTGGCGCGCGGTGTGCGTTGCGGAAGAACCCGTCGACCAGGTTGTCCCCGCTCGGCGGGGCGGTCGACGCGTTGGCGGCCGCGCGTACCTCGCCCTGCGCGGCGGTGATGAATGGCGCCCGCCGGGCGTCCCACGCGGCCTCGTCGACGGCGAGGCGACGCAGTTCGGCGACGTGGCGCTCGAACATCGCGTCGATAACGCCCGCCGGGAAGGCCTCCTCGCGGACGTCCCAGTTGACCAGGACGCCGCCGTCGAATTCGGTGACCTGGGCGTCGAGCAGTACCTGCGGGCCTTGGGAGTTGATCCACACCGCCGTGCCGAACGCGGCGTTCACGGTAGGGGCGAACAACTCGCCGAGGCCGAGCGCGCTGGTGTAGACGACGGGCGCGAGCACCTGCGCGCCGCGGTGACGGGCGAGATCGCGCAGGACGGACAGCCCCGGATAGGAGGCGTGTGCGGCCGCCGCGTGCAACGTGGCCTGCACGGCCCGCGAACGTTCGGTGGCGGTGTGGGCCTGAGCGAGGTCCACGTCGAGCAGCAGGGACGACGTGAAATCGCCGACCAGCCCGTCGACGTCTGGGTGGTGTTGTTCGCGGCCGAACATCGGCACGTTGAGCAGGAACCGGGGCTCTGCCGACCAACCGGCCAACGCATCGGAGAACGACGCCGCCAGCGCCATCGCCGGCGTCACGCCGCGTCGTCGGGCGGCCGCGAACAATGCGTCGCGAGTCTCGGGAGCGAGCCAGTGCCATCTGCGGGTGGTTCGGCGCGGATCCGCCTGCTCGGTCTCGGCGACGAGCGGCAGCCGCGGCGGATCGGGTAGCTCGGGGATGCGCTCGCTCCACCACTGCCTGTCCGCCTCGACGGAAGCGGCCGGCTCGCTCGAGGCCGTCCGGTATTGGCGGTAGGTGTAGCCGAGCGGTGCGAGGTGTTCGCCGCGGTACAGGCTGGCCAGGTCGGCCATGATGTTGCGGTAGCTCATCGCATCGGCGGCCTGCATGTCGAGGTCGACGTGCAACCGGGTGCGATCGCCTGGCAATCGCGACAGCGCGAGTTCGAACACGGCCCCGGTCAGTTGCTGATGCGACTTCTCCCGTCGGATGGCGGCCAGTCGCGTCTCGACGTCGTCGGCGGCCACGCCGCGCAGATCTTCGACGACCACCGGAAACCCCTGCGGCTGAGCGCCGATGCGTTGCGTGCCGTCGGGTAGGAACTCCACCCGCAGCATCGGGTGGCGTTCCGCGAGTGCCGTGGCGGCCTGCCGCAACGCGTCCGGATCGATTGCGGCGCCGTCGAATTCGACGTACAGGTGGCCTGCGACCCCGCCGAGCCGCTGATCGCTTTCACGCCCCACCCACATCGCGTGCTGCATGGGCGCCAGCGGGAACGGCTCATCGCCGTCCGCGTCGAGCTGCACCGTCGCCACTGCGGCGGACGGTTCGTCGCCGGCCTCGACCGTCGCCACCAATTCGGACCAGGCCCGCACCGACGGATTGGCGGCCAGGGAGGCGAAGTCGACGTCGACGCCGCGTTTGCGCCACTTGCCGGCCAACGACATCATCCGGATCGAATCCAGCCCCTGACTGATGAGATCGGCTTCCGGGTCGACGTCGCCGGTGCTGATGCCGAGGAGTTCGGCGACCTCTTCACGGATGGTCGTCGAATTCACAGCAGCAACACCCATTTTGCGCCTCCTTCTGTTAGCAAAGGCTGCCCTAATTTTGATGAGGCTACCCTATGGTTGGCTGACCCGACACGCCTACCCCGAGGGGCCGAAGAGTGACCGTGACCACCCCAGAACCGACGTCCGAATCATCGGAATCCGCAGCACAATCGCCCTCGCAGTCAGGTTCCGCACCGGCCTTCGTGCCGTTCCCGCCGGACCGTGCGGCGGCCTACCGGCGGGCGGGGTTCTGGACCGGAAATCGCCTCGATTCGGTACTGCGGCACGCGGCCTCGACCTGGCCCGAGCGAGTCGCCGTGGCCGATGCCGACGGAGCCCACACGTTCTCCGAACTGGATCGGCTGGCCGACCGCGGTGCGGCGGGCTTCGCGGCGCTCGGGATCGCACCCGGAGACCGGGTATTGCTGCAGCTGCCCAACTCGAACCGGTTCGCCGTCGCGTTCTTTGCTCTGCTTCGGGCTGGCGCCATCCCGGTGATGTGCCTGCCGGGACACCGGCTCGCAGAGCTCAGCCACTTCGCCGGCGTCAGTGGCGCCGTCGCGGTGGTCATCGTCGACCAGGCGGGCGGATTCGACTTTTCCGCGATGGCCCGCGAACTGGTGGCCCAACATCCCGCGGTGCGCCACGTCGTCGTCGATGGCAGCTCAGGCTCCGGTGACGATTCCAACGTTGCGCTCGCCGACCTGCTCACCGAATCGGCGCCTGCACCGGAACTCGTCGTCGACACGTCGGCGCCTGCGCTGCTCTTGGTGTCGGGCGGCACCACCGGAGCGCCGAAGCTCATCCCCCGTACCCATGACGACTACTGGTACAACTTCTCCGCGAGCGCGCAGCTGTGCGGCCTGACCGCCGACGACGTCTACCTCGTGGCATTGCCTGCGGCGCACAACTTTCCGCTCGCATGCCCCGGCCTGCTCGGCGCCATCAGCGTCGGTGCGACGACGGTGTTCACCACGGACCCCAGTCCCGAAGCGGCCTTCGCGACGATCGCGCGCCACGGCGTCACAATGACCGCACTGGTGCCCGCGCTCGCCAAGCTGTGGGCGCACGCGTGCGAGTGGGAACCTCAGGCGCCCACCACGTTGCGGCTACTGCAGGTCGGTGGCGCCAAGCTCGGTGCCGACGACGCCCGTACCGTGCGGGCCGCGTTGGCCCCTGGGCTACAACAGGTGTTCGGGATGGCCGAGGGGCTGCTCAACTACACGAGGCTGGGCGACCCCGACGAGTTGGTCGAGCGCACTCAGGGCCGACCGCTGTCCGAGGCCGACGAACTCCGGGTCGTCGACGAAGCCGGCCACGAGGTGGCAGCGGGCGAGGAGGGCGAATTGCTCGTACGCGGGCCCTACACGCTCAACGGATACTTCAACGCCGAGCGTGACAACGAGCGCGCCTTCAGCCCGGACGGGTACTACCGCACCGGTGACAAGGTGCGTCGCTTCGCGAACGGATACCTCGAGGTGACTGGACGGGTCAAGGACGTCATCCACCGCGGCGGCGAGACGGTGTCAGCGCTCGACCTGGAAGCGCATCTGCTCACCCACTCGTCGATCTGGTCCGCAGCGGCCGTCCCGGTGCCGGACGAGTATCTCGGCGAGAAGATCTGCGCGGCAGTGGTGTTCACCGGAGCGCCGGTGACCTTGCCCGAACTCAATGCCTACCTCGACGAGCGAGGCGTGGCGGCGCACTCGCGGCCCGACGTGCTGGTGGCGATGCCCTCGTTGCCCACCACCGCGGTCGGCAAGATCGACAAGAAGGCGATCGTGGCCCACTTGACCCGCTGACCTGCTATGTAGCAATCTGCTACGCTTGTAACAGATTGCTACCTAGCAGGAGGTTGGGCATGTCCGAGGTCGCCGATCGCGTCACCCGGGTCGCTGCTGACTTGATGGACAGCGCCACGTCCGAAGGCGCTCGCCAGAGCCGCTCGGCCAAGCAACAGCTGGACCACTGGGCCCGCGTCGGACGGGCGGTATCGACCCAGCACACGGCGTCGCGCCGCCGCATCGAATCGGCACTCGCTGGCGACCTCGACACGAGCGAGTTGACCGTCGAGGAGGGCGTGGTGTTCAACGCCGAGATCTCCGCGGCCATCGAGGAAAGCCTCAGGCGCACCAACTACGGCGACGTCCTCGCCGCACGGGGCATCACGATGGTCGCCCTCAACGACGAAGGCGAGATCGTCGAGTACTGGCCGGACGGCTCGTCTTCCGCGGTGGAGGCCGAGCGCTGATCGACGGTGAAGCGCGCTGACCTCGTCGTCGGGCCAAACGGCGCCGGAAAGTCGACGTTCGTCGCGCTGACGCTCGCGCCGCTGCTGCCCCGCGGTGTGTTCGTCAATGCCGACGAGATCGCCAGGCAACGCTGGCCCGATGACCCCGTGTCACATGCCTACGACGCCTCGCAGGTCGCTGCCGAGACGCGGTCCAGACTCATCGAGCTGGGCCGCTCGTTCATCGCCGAGACGGTGTTCTCGCATCCGTCCAAGCTCGAGCTGATCCGCACTGCCCATGCCGCCGGGTACACGGTGGTACTGCACGTCGTGTTGATACCCGAGGAGCTCGCCGTCGAGCGCGTCAAGCGTCGGGTGCTGGCGGGCGGTCATGACGTGCCGGAGCACAAGATTCGGGCGCGGTACCAACGCCTTTGGACGTTGGTCGCGACGGCCATCACCCAATCCGACACCGCGACGGTGTATGACAACTCCCGCCGGGAGGGCCCGCGGATCGTGGCCCAGATGAGCGGCGGAGTCGTCGTCGGCTCGCCCACCTGGCCGGCCTGGACGCCTGAGCCGCTGAAGTCGCGCTGGCCGGACTAACCCCGTGGCACCAGATGGGGTGCCAGCGTCGTGAGCTTCTCGCAGGTCTCTTCGAACTCGCGCTCGGGCGTCGACGCCGCGATGATGCCCGCGCCGGCGCGTAGCCAGGTCTGCCCGTCGTGCTCGTAGGCGGCGCGCAACGCCAGCGCGGCATCCATCCCGCCGTCGGCCGAGAACGTCACCACCGCACCGGAATACAACCCACGCGGGCACTCGTCCAACCGCAGGATCGCGTCCACGCTCTCGGCCTTGGGGATGCCCGACGCGGTGACCGCCGGGAACAACGCCTCGAGCGCGTCCATCCGGTTCATCGAGGCGCTCAGCTGGCCACCCACCGTCGAGCCGAGATGCTGCACGCTTCCGCGCTCGCGCACGGTCATGAAGTCGGTGACCACCGCGGTACCGGGCTCGGCAACCTCGGCGATCTCCTTCAGCGAACTGCGCACCGAGATGGCGTGTTCCACGATCTCCTTGGAGTCCGATTCCAAATCGTCACGCGCAGCGAGGTCGTGGTCGCTGCCGCGGCCGAAGGCCCGGGTGCCCGCCAAGGGTTCGGTCACCACCGTGCCATCACCGTGCACCGCGGCGACCAACTCGGGACTGTATCCCAGAGCCCGAATTCCGCCTGCCCGCAACAGGAATGACCGCGCAGGCGTGTTGTGTCGCCGACCGACGCGATAGGTGGCGGGGAAGTCCAGCGCGAAGGGCACGTCGAACTTCCGAGACAGGATGACCTTCTGGTAGCTGCCAGACACGATCTCGGCGATGGCGGCGGCGACCCGCGTTCGGTAGCCCGCATGGTCGTCGCCGACGTCGACCGGTCTTGGGGCCGCCGCTACGGGAACCCCCTCGGCGAGAAGCCGTTTCACCACCCGTGTGTAACGGGTGTCCGCGTCGCCGAGACGAACCTCGGTTGCCGTGACGACGAGTTGCGTGTGTGGCTGGAAGATGCGCGCCAGCGGTGTGCCGGCCGGCAGTCGATCCTGCAGCCCGAATCGGTACGCGCCGAATTCGAACGCCACCCAGCCGTAGAGGTGGTCGGTGGCGAGCAGCAGCCGGTCGACGGCCTCGCCGAGCACCGGACCGGGGGTGCCGGTCCAGGGCTGACGCTGCACGACTTCACCCGCGACGAGCCGGAGTTCATCGCTGTCGAGTTCGATGGCCGCGCGGACGCCGCTCGCCAACGTCCATTCGCCGTCACGCTCGTAGACCAGGTATTCCTCGTCGTCCTGCTCCGGCAGCGCATTGACGATTTCGGCGATCAGATCGGCTGGCGTCACACCCGCGGGCAGCGCGAGGGCGATCGACGCGGCGTCCTCGGGGCTGGTCTCGATGCTCGTCTGCGTCACAGCAAGTTAATTTAGCCTAACCTACTAAGCCCTGGGCAGGCTACGTCGGAGTTACCCCGATCACCGTCGGCCGGCCTTCCGGGGGCGTCTTCAGTCGAGCAGGTCGCGTACGACGGCGTCGGCGAGCAGCCGACCCCGATCGGTCAGCACCAGATTGTCGGCGCGCTGCTCGACGAGCCCGTCGGCGACCGCGACGTCCGCGCGCCGCACCTCGGCCGCACCGAGCGAGGACAGCGGCAACCCCCAGCGCAGCCGCAGCCGCAGCATGACGTCCTCGACGTGTCGCGTGCCGTCGTCGAGCACCTCGAAGTCGCCAACGGGTAGTCGACCCGCCGCCAGCGATTGCGCATATGCGTTGGGGTGCTTGAGGTTCCACCATCTGGTATCGCCGACGTAGCCGTGGGCGCCTGGCCCCGCGCCCCACCACTCGCCGCCGTCCCAGTAGCCGAGGTTGTGTCGGCACTCCCCGCCGGGCCTGCTCCAGTTGGACACCTCGTACCAGTCGAAGCCGGCCTGTGACAGCCGCGCGTCGAGCAACTCGTAGCGGTGCGCGAGCACGTCGTTGTCCGGTGCCGCGAGTTCGCCCCGCCGTACCCGGCGCGCCAGCGCCGTGCCGTCCTCGATCACCAGTGCGTAGGCGGACACGTGGTCCACTCCAGCCTCGATCGCAGCGTCGACCGAGCGGCGCAAGTCGTCGTCCGTCTCCCCCGGTGTCCCGTAGATGAGGTCGAGGTTGACGTGTGCAAAGCCCTCGGCCAGGGCCTCGGCGGCGGCGGTGAGCGGCCGCCCTGGCGAATGCACCCGGTCGAGCGTGGCCAGCACGCGAGGTGCAACCGACTGCATGCCCAGCGAGATGCGAGTGAAGCCCGCGGCGCGCAGCTCGGCGAACAGCCGCGGCGACGTCGACTCGGGGTTGGCCTCAGTGGTGACCTCGGCGTCGTCGGCCAGCGTGAAGTGCGCTCTGATCCCGTCGAGCACCGCGGCGAGCCCAGCTCCGCCGAGCAGCGACGGCGTTCCCCCGCCGACGAACACGGTGCTCACCTCGGGCCGCCGCTCACCGAGCGTCGCGGCCGCCTCGGCCAACTCCAGCAGCAGCGCGGCGAGCCAGCCGTCGGGGTTGGCGCCCCCGAGCTCGGCGGGCGTATAGGTGTTGAAGTCGCAATACCCGCACCGCGTCGCGCAGAACGGCACGTGGACGTAGATGCCGAACGGCCGGCCTGGCGCACTGCGCAGCTGCGGCAATACCGCAGGCTCGGCCCGAATCGTCACCCCACGAGTGTCCCAGATGCGGTTTTACTCACGCTGAGCGCAAGTTTGTCCCGGTTAGGGCCGGTGCGGGTGTCCGTGGCACAATGGGCGACGTGACCGCCGCCCCCAGCTCCACCAGCCGCGTATCGCTCGTGGCGCGGCGGCACGTCGACTTCATGCGGGTCTGTACCTGTTGCTGTCTGCCTTGATGTCGTAGACCTGCCCACCTGTACTTTCAGCTGGCCGCCGGATCTGCGCCGCCGGACAGCCACCGGTGATAGCGCGCGACCCCAAAGCCGGCTCCTCCCTTAAGGGGCCAACCAATGACCCAGGCCGAATCCAAGCCCAAGCCCGTCAAGCGACCCAAGGGCGAGGGCCAGTGGGCGCTCGGATACCGCGAGCCGCTCAACCCGAACGAGCAGTCCAAGAAGGACGACAACCCGCTCAACGTGCGGGCTCGGATCGAGAACACCTACGCCAAGAACGGCTTCGAAAGCATCGACAAGGGCGACCTTCGTGGCCGTTTCCGCTGGTGGGGGCTCTACACGCAGCGCAAACCTGGCTATGACGGCACCTGGACCGGTGACGACAACACCGACATGCTCGAGGACGAGTTCTTCATGCTGCGCGTGCGCTGCGACGGCGGCGCGCTGACCGCGGCGGCGCTGCGCACCCTCGGCGGCATCTCCACCGAGTTCGCGCGCGACACCGCCGACATCTCCGACCGGCAGAACATCCAGTACCACTGGATCCGCGTCGAGGACATGCCCGAGATCTGGAAACGGCTCGACGAGGTCGGGCTGCAGACCACCGAGGCGTGCGGTGACTGCCCGCGCATCGTGCTCGGCTCGCCGCTGGCCGGCGAGTCGCTCGACGAGGTCATCGACGGCACCCCGGCGATCAACGAGATCGTCAAGCGCTACATCGGCAAGCCCGAGTACTCCAACCTGCCGCGCAAGTTCAAGACTGCGATCTCGGGCCTGCAGGACGTGGTGCACGAGGTCAACGACGTCGCGTTCATCGGGGTCAACCACCCCGAGCACGGTCCCGGCTTCGACCTGTGGGTCGGCGGCGGGTTGTCCACCAACCCCATGCTTGGCCAGCGGGTCGGCGCCTGGGTGCCCATCGAGGAGGTGCCCGACGTCTGGGAGGGCGTGGTCAGCGTGTTCCGCGACTACGGCTACCGCAGGCTGCGTGCGAAGGCGCGGCTCAAGTTCCTGATCAAGGACTGGGGCATCGAAAAGTTTCGGCAAGTTCTCGAGACCGAATACCTGAAGCGCACGCTGATCGACGGGCCAGCGCCCACACCCGTGGTCAGGCCCATCGACCACGTCGGCGTCCAGAAGCTGAAGAACGGACTCAACGCCGTCGGCGTCGCCCCGATCGCGGGCCGCGTGTCCGGCACGATCCTGACCAAGGTCGCCGACCTCGCCGAGGCGGTTGGCTCGGATCGCATCCGGTTCACGCCGTACCAGAAGCTGGTCGTGCTCGACGTGCCCGACGACAAGCTCGCCGAGCTTCGCGACGGGCTCAACGCGCTCGGCTTGCCCTCGACGCCGTCGCACTGGCGGCGAAACCTGATGGCGTGCACGGGCATCGAGTTCTGCAAGCTTTCGTTCGCAGAGACCCGCAAGCGGTCGCAGACCTTGGTGCCCGACCTCGAGCGGCGGCTCGAGGACATCAACGCGCAGCTCGACGTACCGGTCACCGTCCACGTCAACGGCTGCCCGAACTCGTGCGCCCGCATCCAGATCGCCGACATCGGCTTCAAGGGCCAGATGGTCGACGACGGCGACGGCCCGGTCGAGGGCTTCCAAGTTCACCTGGGCGGCAGCCTCGGTTTGGACAGCGGTTTCGGCCGCAAACTGCGCCAACACAAGGTGACGTCGGGCGAGCTCGGGGACTACATCGAGCGGGTGGTTCGCAACTTCGTGAAACAACGCGAGGACGGCGAGCGTTTCGCTAACTGGGCGTTGCGAGCAGACGAGGCGGACTTGAGGTGACGGACATGATGACCGAGGAGGCTCTGGTCGAGCTGGCCGAACGTGGCGCGGCGGAACTGGAGCACGCGTCGGCCGAGGAACTGCTGCGCTGGACCGACGAGAACTTCGGCGGGAACTACGTGGTCGCCTCCAACATGCAGGACGGGGCGTTGGTCTCGATGGCCGCCAAGGTGCGCCCTGGCGTGGACGTGCTGTTCCTCGACACCGGCTACCACTTCGCCGAGACCATCGGCACGCGTGACGCCGTCGAGGCGGTGTACGGGGTCAACGTCGTCAACGTCACTCCGAAGCACAGCGTCGCCGAGCAGGACAAGCTGTTCGGCAAGAACCTGTTCGAGCGAGATGCCGCCGAGTGCTGCAACATGCGCAAGGTCCAGCCGTTGGGCAAGGCGCTCAATGGCTATTCGGCCTGGGTGACGGGCATCCGGCGCGTCGAGGCGCCCACGCGGGCGAACGCCCCGCTGATCAGCTTCGACAAGGCCTTCGGACTGGTGAAGATCAACCCGATCGCCGCGTGGTCCGACGACGAGATGGCGGCCTACATCGAGGAAAACGACATCCTGGTGAACCCGCTCGTCGACGAGGGCTACCCGTCGATCGGTTGCGCCCCGTGCACGGCGAAGCCGATCGAGGGGGCCGATCCGCGCAGCGGTCGCTGGGCAGGTCAGTCCAAGACGGAATGCGGGCTCCACGCGTCGTGACCGACGCACTGATCCTGACGGCGCACGGCAGCGTCGATCCGCGCTCGGCCGCAGTGGCTAGTGCGTTCGCCGGTCGGATCCGGCGGCTGCGTCCGTGGCTCGACGTCCGAACGGCATTCCTCGAGCGGTCCGAACCCGGCCTGTCCGACGTGCTGGCCGACGTCGCCGCCCGCAGCGGCTCCGCGATCGTGGTGCCGATGTTGTTGGCCGACGCCTATCACGCCGGGGTCGACATTCCCTCGATGATCGAGGCTTCGGGCGCCCGCGTTCGGCAAGCCGACGTGCTCGGCGAGGATCCCGCGCTGCTCGCGGTGCTCGCGCAGCGGCTCGCCGAAGCCGGCGTGTCGCCGGGTGACCGCGACCTCGGGGTCATCGTGGCGGCCGTCGGTTCGTCGAGCGACTCCGCGAACGCCCGAACCGCAAGGGTGGCCAGCGCGCTGAGTGTCGGCGCACAGTGGGCGGGCGCCGAAGTGGCATTCGCCACCGGACCGCATCCGACCGTCGCCGAGGCGGCCAAGCGACTTCGCCGTCGGGGTGCTCGCGCACTCGTCGTGGCCCCATGGTTCCTGGCGCCCGGCACCATCACCGACCGCGTGGCGAAAACGGCGGCCGAACTGGGCATTCCGACTGCGCAGCCGCTCGGCGCGCACAACCTGGTGGCGGCCGCACTACTGGACCGCTTCGACGAGCAGCGCGCGGGACGGCTCGCCGCCTAGGACATCACACCTAGGCATCGAGCGAACTCCCTGCACATCCCGCTACGCCTGCTCGCGCCCGGTTCCGTGGGCTCGAGAAGTAGCTAGCTGATGGCGTGGCGCCCACCACGAAAAACACCGTTAACGCAATCTTGACCACATGCGGGCGTTTATCCTTTTCCGACCTGTTCTGTGAACTTTCGATCCAGTTCTCATGATTTGGACCATAGTTTGCTAAAACTGGGGCAGAATATTGACGCTAACGATTATCACCCGACCGTCCGCAAACCCCAACGGGTAATCACGGACTAGATAGGACACAAGGAACATGACCTCAGGTCGCTTTGCGCGTCGACTTGCACTCGTTGCCGGCGGAAGCGCGATCATCGCGATGGGCGCGTTGACTGCCGGCTGTAGTGGCAGCGAAACACCGGCCCCATCGAGCTCGACGACACCTCCCTCGTCGTCGGCAGCCCCTTCGCCAACGGAGAAGAACATCACCCCGGGTGGAGGCAACAGCTTCTCGCCGCCGGTGAAGGCGCCGCCTGCTCCTACGCAGGAACCAGGCAACCACCGGTCGGACGGAAGTCACCGCCCCAGCTGACGGTCCACCGCTCCTCCCGCAGAGGGCACTCGTATCGCCACTCTGCGGGAGGTGCGTCCGACTACCCTGACCGCCGCGGCGGTATGACGCGCCGGTTCGGCTGCTGTGGAGTTCATTGATGCATACGCACCGGCCGTTGCGGCGGCTACTCGGGTGTTGGATGACGGCGTTGCTGGCGGCCGCGGCCGTGATGCTCGGCTCGGCACACCCAGCTAATACTCAGCACAGCGATGCGACGAACATCGCCGGCCCGTACGCGTTGTTGCTTGCCAGCTCGACGGATCTCGGGTCGTCACGCATTGCGCACGCGCAGCTCACCGCGGCACTTCACGATGCGAAGCGACCCGAGCCGTTGATGCGGTGGGCCGCCGGCGAAGGGCTTGCCGTGCGATGGCGGCCCGGCGAGGACTGGGCGATCGTCGAGGGCGCTGCCCGCGACGTCGCCAGGGCGTTCGACGTGCCGGTGCACGACTACCGCGGCCTGGGCGGGCAGGTGTTCTACGCATCGGCCGAGCAGCCCCGAGTCCCGCAGCCGATCCGCGCGACGGTCAGCGACCTCGGGCGCATCCTCGGGTACACCCCGCACCGGCGGGCACAGCCGGCAATGCCTCCGCTCGACGTTCCGCCGCAAGGGTTGTCGCCGAACGCCCTACTGACCGCGTACAACGCGAATCCCCTTGCGGCAGCTGGTTTCACCGGCAAGGGCCAGACCATCGTGTTCTACGAGTTCGACGGCTACGACCAGGCCGATCTCGATGACTTCGCCGAGCTGTCGGGGCTGCCACCGCTCAAGCCGATCCTCGTCGGCGGCCAGCCCGGTGAACCGCACGGCGAGGCGACGATGGACATCGAGGTCGCGCACGCGATCGCGCCCGATGCGCGGATGGTCGTCGTGAACGCTCGGCCCACCCTCGAGGGCGGTCGCACGTACGAACAGATCGGCGAGATGTTCGACTCGGTCGACCGGCAGTTCCCCGGCGCGGTGTGGAGTCTGTCCATCGGCTGGGGGTGCGACGCGTTGGTCACCGCCACCGACCTCAAGCCCGTGCAGTCCGCCTTGGAACGCGCTCAGTCACACGGGACGTCGGCGTTCGATGCCAGCGGAGACACCGGCGGACTGGAATGCAAGGGCGGCGCCAACTGGTCGGCCCCGCCGGGACCGGACGACATCGGGCTGGACGCCGTCGCATCGTTGCCCGCGATGACGTCGGTCGGCGGGACGTCGTTGTCGACCGACGAGCAGGGCCGATGGCAGGCCGAGCAGGCCTGGGTCGACTCGCCGCTATCCCAAGGCACCAGCGGCGGGGTGTCCAAGTTGTTCCCCCGCCCCGCATGGCAGCAGCGGGTCTCCGCGGCTCGCGACTCCGACATGCGCCGGCTGACGCCCGACGTCTCCGCCACCGCCGACCCGCTCACGGGGGTGAGAATCCGATTCGACGGACAGGACTTCGTCGGCGCAGGCACCTCGCAGTCCGCGCCGATCTGGGCGGCCCTGACGGCGGTGATGAACCAGTGGCTGCTCGCCAACGGCGGCCACGCACTCGGCAACATCAACCCACTGCTCTACCGGGTGGCCGCGGGCGCGAACTCACCGGGATTCCGTGACGTGAGCCTCGGCGGCAACGCAGTCGACGTCTCGACCCCCGGCTACGACCTCGTCACCGGACTCGGGAGCCCCAACGTCGACGCGTTAGTGAAGGACTTCCTGGACGTCCAAAAGCGGGTGGCGCCGCGGTGAGCACGGACGGCCCGTCGCTCACGAGTACGGTCTTCCCACGGCTGCCGAGGCGCTCCCGCACGGCTTTTCGCGTGGCGGTGATCGGCCTGGTCGTGCTGATCACCGTGGCCGCGGCGATGCGGTGGCAAGCTCCGCTCGTCGGCCTCGTCTCCTTGGGGATGCCGCTGCTATTCCTCGCCTACCTCTACGAGAGCAATGCGGTCGACGAGGTGTCACGCTCGGTGTTGCTGGTCACGGCGACGCTGTCCGTCGGACTCGGCGTGGGGTGGGCACTCGGAACCGACGCGGCCGTCGCACGCGCCGACGACGCCGCACTCGGCATCCCGGTGAGTCCGGTCCGGCTCCTGGTGACGGGGCTGGCGATCCCGCTCGGGTTCGTGATCCTGATGCTCGCCCCCGTAGTGCTGGCGAGACTGCGGCGTGCCTCCGGGGTACGCGAGTCCTTCGACGGATTCACGATCGGATCCCTTGCCGGATACTGCTTCACGGCCGCGGGCACCCTGACCCGGTTGGCACCGCAGTTCGCCGGTGGGACCGTGGCCGACGACGACCGCTCCGCGGCCGGCCTGGTGGTCGCGGCCGTCATCCAGGGCCTGGCGATACCGCTAGTGGCGGCTGCGGTTGCGGGTGCGGTTGGCGCGACGCTGTGGTGCACCCAGCGCACCGACACCGGTCGCACCTACCGCTGGTACTCGCCGAGTTCCCCAACCCCGTCGGTCGTCGGCGGCGTTCTGCTCTTTCTGGGGCTCGGGGTGATCGACCTCGGCGCGCCTTCGCGCTACGTCCAGTTGGGGTTGTACGCGTTGACGGCAGTGCTGGCGTTGTTCGCGCTGCGGATCGTGCTGAAGGCGACGGCGCTCGCGGACACCCCCGACGACGCGGCGTCGCGGACGTCGCGGTCCACGCCCCCCGCGCGGCTGCTCCTGATCCTTGGCGGCGTTTCAGCGGTGGTGGTGGCCGTCGCGGTCGGGCTGTCCCTGTGGCTGACGCCGCCCAAGCCGAACTACGTCTGCCCGCCGGACTGCGGACGCCCGCCGATCAGCAAGCCCGTCGCGACGTACCCCCGATTCACGCCCGACACCGGTGAGTTCTCGGTGGCCTACCCCGGCGAGGGCACGTCGTACGAGGCGACGTTCGAGCCGAACGGCGTCGTGGCCGAGCTGCTCGTCGGGGACGGCGGCACGCTGCGCCTGTTTGGCGAACCCGCGGCCGGACGAACACCGCGACAGATCGCCGACGACCTCGTCCAAAGCACCTACCCCGACGCCACGACCGACTACGAGCTGCCCAATGCGCTCGTCGGCTATCAGTTGGGCTACGGCGTGGTCGCCGACTTCTACCCGGCCGACTCCATCGGCGACGACGACCGGCTGCGCATCCTGGTGATGGTCGCCGTGAAGAACGACTTCGCGCTCGTCGCGGCGGCGGCCGGGCCGTATCACGAATTCAGCCCAGACTTCGGTTCCGGGCACCCGTCGGGCACCAACTTCTTCCTCGCGCTGGACATGGCCAAGTACGTCAACAGCTTCAGCTGGCGGGGTGATCCGCCGCGCTGAACTCATGTCCGGGGGTTGGCCATGAGAAGGTCTTACCGGCGCGGTCGACTCCAACCGAGGTTGCGCTCTCGCTGAACCTTCGGGTTTCCTCGTCGTCGGCTGCGACGAAATAACAAGTGGGCAACCGTCGTTCGTTTTGACGAAGCGACGAGAGGATGAGATGGAAACCTGGGACGCGGGGACGCCGCCGCTGAAAGTGCTCATCCCCCGGGGCCTCGGCCTCGAACGAATGCCCACCCCGTCGAATGTTGACGCAATCCCCTACGAGCCTGGTAAGCCATGGCCGAGCGAGCACGTCGACGCGACGGTGGTGGTCGTCGGGTACGAGGACGCTCCGGCCACCGGGGCGCGGTTCGGCGAGCTGCCGCGCCTGCGTCTCGTGCAGACCCTCAACGCCGGCTACGAGCAGTGGCTCCCACTGGTGCCTCGCGGCGTCATGCTGTCCAACGGGCGCAGCGCGCACGGCGGCTCGTCGGCCGAGTGGGTGGTGGCCGCACTGCTCGCCATCTACCGCGAGCTCGAGACGTTCGCCGAGCACCAATCGGAGGGGGTCTGGCGGCCGAAGGACACCGACACGCTGATCGGCAAGCGAGTGATCGTGCTCGGCGCGGGCGACCTCGCGGTCAATGTCGCCGCCCGACTCACACCGTTCGAGACCGAAGTGACATTGGTCGGGCGACGGGCTAGGCCGGGAGTTCGTGCACTGACCGACATCGACGGGCTACTGCCAAGCGCCGACGTCGTGGTCGCCATGTTGCCCGGGGACGAGTCGACCCACCACCTCATCGACGCCGAGTTCCTCGCCAAGCTGCGCGACGGTGCGGTGGTCGTCAACGCGGGCCGGGGCGGCACGGTCGACACCCAGGCCCTGCTCGCGGAGCTGACATCGGGTCGGCTCCGCGCCGCGCTCGACGTCACCGATCCAGAGCCGCTACCCAACGAGCATCCGTTGTGGTCGGCGCCTGGGCTCCTGTTGACCCCGCACGTGGCGGGGAGCACCGTCGGCGCCTGGGAACGAGCGTGGGCTGTGGCGCTGCGTCAGATCGACGTGTTCGCACGCGGTGGCCGACCACCCAACCTGGTCGCCGGGTGAAACGGGGACGTCAGGCCTTCGTCAGCTGCTCGGCCTCGTCGGTCACGGGAATTTCGAGGCTCCCCGGGATCGGCGGCACCCGGGTGGCCCGCACGTAGACGGTGTCACCCTCCCCCAGTCCCAGCGCTTCCGCGTCGCCGCGGGTGATCTGTGCGGTGAAGGGCGTGTTGTCTGCGGCACTGGTCAGCTCGACGCGAACCTCGAAGCCCAGCACGACGATTCGGTCGATGGTCGCGCGGACGACACCTGTCGACGACACGCTGCCGTCGGCCTGCGCGATCGCCATGTCGGGGTTGCGGCCGACGCGGATGTCGTGCGGCCGCACCAAGGTTCCGTTCAGCGACGACACCGCGCCGAGGAACGACATCACGAACCCGTTGGCCGGGCTGTCATACACCTCGGTGGGCGACCCCACCTGTTCGATGCGCCCCTTGTTGAGCACCGCGATGCGATCGGCGACGTCGAGCGCCTCTGCCTGATCGTGCGTGACCAGCACGGTGGTCACGTGCACCTCGTCGTGCAGCCTGCGCAACCACGCCCGCAGGTCCTCGCGCACCTTCGCATCGAGCGCCCCGAAGGGTTCGTCGAGCAGCAACACCTGCGGATCGACGGCGAGTGCTCGGGCGAGCGCCATGCGCTGGCGCTGCCCGCCGGACAGCTGATTCGGGTAGCGGGTCTGGAAACCCGCCAGCCCGACGATCTCGAGGAGGTTGTCGACCTTTTCCTTGACCTCTGCCTTGGGCTTCTTGCGGATCTTCAGTCCGAACGCCACGTTGTCGCGCACGGTGAGGTGCTTGAACGCGGCGTAGTGCTGAAACACGAAGCCGATGCCCCGGCGTTGCGGCGGCACACCAGTGACATCGTCACCCTTGATGGTGATGGTGCCGGTGTCGGGCTGATCGAGCCCGGCGATGGCGCGCAACAGGGTGGACTTTCCGGAGCCGCTGGGACCGAGCAGCGCGGTCAGTGAACCCTCGGGCACGTCGAAGTCGATGTTGTCGAGGGCGACGAAGTCGCCATAGCGCTTGTTGGCGCCTCGCACGGTGATCGCATTGGTCATGAGCGGAGAGTCCTGTCCTTCGGGAGCTATTTTGCCGCTCGAGCGCGTCGCGCGTCGAGGATCACTTGGGCGATGAGCACGAATACGGCGACGGCCATCAGCAGCGTCGCGATGGAGTAGGCGCCGTATTCCTGGCCGCGGTTGTAGCGGTCGGCCACCAGCAGGGTCAATGTCTGCGAGGTTCCTGGCAGGTTCGACGACACCATGATGACGGCACCGAACTCGCCAAGGGTGCGGGCGACCGTCAGCACGATGCCGTAGGTGAGGCCCCACCGAATGGACGGCAGCGTGATCTTCCAGAACGTCTGCCACCAGGACGCCCCCAGGGTCGAGGCGGCCTCCTCCTGGTCGGTGCCGAGTTCGTGGAGCACGGGCTCGACCTCGCGGATCACGAACGGCACGGTCACGAAGATGGAGGCCAGCACGATGCCGGGGAAGCTGAAGATGATCTTCAGACCCAGGTCGTTCTCGACGAAGCCAAGCGCGCCCGCAGACCCCCACAGCAGGATCAGGGCGACGCCGACGACCACCGGCGAGACGGCGAATGGCAGGTCGATGACGGCCTGTAGCGCGCTCTTGCCGCGAAACCGGTTGCGCGCCAACACCAGTGCGGTCGGGATGCCGAAGACGACATTGAGTGGCACGACGATGGCCACCACGAGCAGCGACAGTTGCAGCGCGGAGATGGCCGCGGGCGTACCGATCGACGTGAAGAACGCCCCGATTCCGGGCTCGAACGTGCGCCACAGAATCACGCCGACGGGGACGATCACCAGCACTGTGACGTATGCCAGCGCGGTGTAGCGCAAGAGGTTCCGGACGAGCGGCGAAAGGTTCACTGGGCCAACTCCTCACGCTTGGCGGCGCGCGAGCCGACCGCGCGGAGGATGAACAGCACCACGAACGAGACGACCAGCAGCACGATGGAGATCGCCGCCGCGCCGGTTCGGTCGTCGTTCTCGATGAGCGTCCGGATCCACTGGGAGGACACCTCGGTCTCTCCGGGGACGGCGCCACCGATGAGCACCACCGAGCCGAACTCGCCGATCGCGCGCGAGAAGGCTAGTCCCGCGCCGGACAACAGGGACGGCAGCAACGCGGGCAGGATGATGAACCGGAGAATGGTGAAGTTGCTGGCGCCGAGCGACGCCGCGGCCTCCTCGACATCGCGGTCGAGCTCCAGCAGCACCGGCTGAACCGACCGCACCACGAACGGCAACGTCACGAACAGCAGCGCGACGCCGATGCCCCACTGGGTGTGCTGAAGGTGAAGTCCGACAGGACTTTTCGGCCCGTAGAGGGCCAGCATCACCAGACTCGCGACGATGGTCGGCAAGGCGAACGGAAGGTCGATCACGGCATCGACCAGCCGCTTGCCTGGGAAGTCGTCGCGCGTCAGCACCCAGGCGACCAGTAGGCCGAAGACGATATTGATCGCCGTCACACCGATCGACACGGTCACCGTGACCCGGAACGACTCCAGCGCCGCGTTGGACGTCACCGCGCTCCAGAACGCCGACCACCCTCCGCCGGCGGCCTGCCAGAGGATCGCCGCCAGCGGCAGCAGCACGATGACGGACAGCCACAACGTCGCCGCGCCTACGCGCAGGCCCGTCGTGCCGAACGCGTTGCCGACCTTGCGGCGCGGCCCGCCCGAGGCACCGTCACCGGTGACTTCGGGCCGGACTGCCTCCGGATTGGGGTCGACTGCCGTCGTCATCCAGTTGCCGCCTTGTAGATCTTGGTGATGGTGCCGTTCTCCTTGTCGAACAACGCGGGATCGACGGTCTTCCATCCACCGAGGTCATCGATGGTCCACAGCTTCTCTGGCGTCGGGAAGTCAGTGGAGAAGTCCGCGGCGACCGCCGGGTCGACCGGGCGGAAGCCGGCCTCGGCCCACAGCTTCTGCCCCTCCTTGGTGTAGAGGAAATTCTTCAGCGCGTTGGTCTGCTCGAGGTGCGCACTGCTGCTGACCACCGCGACGGGGTTCTCGATCTTGAACGTCTGGGGCGGATTGACGTGCTCGACGTCCTTGCCTTGGCGCTCGATGTTGATGGCCTCGTTCTCGTAGCTGATCAGCACGTCACCGGTGCCCTGCAGAAACAGGTCGGTGGCCTCGCGGCCCGATCCGGGTCGCGTCTTGATGTGCTCGGACACCAGCTTGCTGACGAAATCGAGCCCGCCCTGGGCGTTCTTGCCGCCGTCGCTCTTGGCCGCGTACGGCGCGAGCAGGTTCCACTTGGCCGAACCCGAGCTCAGCGGGCTAGGGCTGACGACCTCGAGCCCCGGCTGGAGCAGGTCGTCCCAGTCCTTGATGTTCTTCGGATTGCCCTTGCGCACCACGAGCGACACCACCGAACCGAACGGGATGCCCTTGGTGGTGTCCTTGTTCCAGTCCTCGGCGACCTTGCCCGCCTTGACCAGGCGGCTGACGTCGGGCTCGACCGAGAAGTTCACGATGTCGGCAGGCTTGCCGTCGACGACGCCGCGGGACTGATCACCGGACGCGCCGTATGACGTCGTCACCGCGACGCCCTTGCCCTCGGGGGTGGCGGCGAACGCCGGGATGATCTTGCTCCAGCCGGGCTCCGGAACGGCGTACGCGACCAGGGTCAGCGTGGTGTCGGCCGGGCCTTGTCCGTCACCGCCCGCGACGTCGCTCGAGCCGCCGCCGCACGCGGCCAGCAGTGTCGCGGTGAGCGCGAGCGCCGCGGCAGGAAGCCAGCGGGACTTGGTGGTGGTGGGCTTCTTCACGGGGGTGATGACCTTTCCTTGCGGGACAAACGGGAGGGATACCCCGTCACGACGGCAAGGAATTGGATCAGCACTGGAAGATGCGCGCAGTCACCATCGACCCCAAACCGCGTACGGGCGTGGAATCAGCGACAACAGTGGACGTCTGCAACAGCGCATGAACCCACGGCAATGAGAGCCAAGACATGGCTCTCAGAGATGCCGGACGCTGCGTGCATGGCGCGAAGCGTAGCAGACCTATTGACATCCTCCCCCGCCTGACGGCGTGGGATTCCCGCGTGCCGATATCCGGCTGTCTCGGTGCTCATCACTGCACCGCCGTAAGCCGGGGGCTTTTGCGTTTGCGCCGACCAACTCTGTCCCTTGCGGGCGCCACACCTGCGATGCCAGTGGCCTCGTTGGTTACTTTCCCCGACGCCGGTCGATGTCCTGACCTTGGGATCTCTCCGGGGGATTCTGTTGTAGTCGTGACCGTAGCAGCCATCGCCGACAAGTCCACACCACTTGTCCCTGGCTGAACCCGGGGGCTTGCGGGCTACGATTTTCCTGTTCATGCGCTGATCAACGGGTGATCAGCCACATGACGATGACGAGTACGACCAGCGCGACCAGCACCAATGTGACGCGCGAGCGTGGCATTCCGTTCACGACTGGTCTTCGTCCTGGTGCCGCATTCGTTGCAGCAGACGAATTCCGTTGCCGAATGCGCCGTCGAGCAGGACGGCGATCCCGTAGGCGAGCAGCAGCACGACGGGCATGACGATCACCGTCTGCCAGACGAACCCGAGCCCGGACAACCAGAGCTCAACGCCGTCCCACCAATTGAGGATGCCGCTCACCGTCCCCACCCTACGATCATTCCGTGACGCGCCCCGAAACGGAGCCACCGCAGGCGACGACGTGCCTGGTCGCAGGTGGCGGGCCCGCGGGCATGATGCTGGGCCTGCTACTCGCCCGCTCCGGCGTCGACGTCACGGTGATGGAGAAGCACGCCGACTTCCTGCGGGACTTCCGCGGTGACACGGTGCACGCGAGCACGCTGCGCCTACTCGACGAACTGGGCCTTGGCGCCGCGTTCGCAGCGCTGCCGCATCGGATGATCGAAAGCGTCAACGCCACCGTTCAGGACACCCCGGTTCAGATCGATCTGCGCCGGCTACCGGGCCCCCACAAGCACATCGCCCTGGTGCCGCAGTGGGACTTCCTGGAACTGCTGGCCACCGCCGCGGAGGCGGAGCCGGGTTTCCGGCTGTTGCGCAGCACCGAAGTGCTCGGTCCGGTCGAGGAGCGCGGGAAGGTGGTCGGCGTCCGCTACCGCGACGCCACGGGCGAGCACGTGCTGCGCGCCGACCTGACGGTGGCCTGCGACGGTCGGGCGTCGACGCTTCGTGCCGCTGCGGGGTTGACGCCCCGTAGCTTCGGCGCGCCGATGGACGTGTGGTGGTTCCGGGTGCCGCGGCGCGACGGCGATCCGCACGGGCTCAACGGGATCTTCCAGTCCGGCCACGGCTGCGCGCTGATCGATCGCGGCGACTACTTCCAGGTCGCGTACCTGATCCGCAAGGGCGCCGACACACAGATGAGGGCCGAGGGCATCGAGTCGCTTCAGCGCCAACTCGTGACGCTGGTGCCGTGGCTGGCCGACCGGGTGTCCACGCTGACGTCGTTCGATGACGTGAAACTGCTTGACGTGCAACTGAATAGGCTTCGCCGCTGGTACGTCGACGGGCTGCTATTCATCGGCGACGCGGCACACGCGATGTCGCCCATCGGCGGCGTGGGCATCAATCTGGCGGTCGCCGATGCAGTCGCGACGGCGCGGATCCTGGCCGAACCGCTGCGCACGCACACGGTGCACACGCGGCACCTCGCACGCATCCAAGCGCGGCGCTGGCTGCCCGCCGCGCTGATCCAGCGGGTGCAGCGGACGGTCCAGGACCGGGCCATCGCCGTGGCGATCGGCCCCGACGCCACCATGGCGACGGCGCCGCGCGCGGTGAAGATCGCCAACCGGATTCCCGCGCTGCGCACCGCCGTGGCATACGGCGTCGCGATCGGCCCGCTGCCCGAACACGCGCCCGCCCAGACCCGCCGCTGAAAACCTGGTCCCACCCTTCGCCTGGCACGGCCACGGGCGACACGCGCCCACAACTGACCGAAAAGTGGACGGCGAGCGCTGCCCCGACCGATGATGTGCGAATGGTTTTGCAGCACACTGGGCCCGCCGACGAGGCCGATCGCGCCGAGCACCCCCCGGAGGCCCCGTTCACGGTGACGGCCCCGGTGCCGTACGTGTCGAGCGGGCCGCTGCGCAACCCGTTCCCGCCGATCGCCGACTACGCGTTCCTGTCGGACTGCGAGAACACCTGCCTGATCTCGTCGGCCGGTTCGGTCGAGTGGATGTGCGTGCCGCGACCCGACTCGCCAAGCGTGTTCGGCGCGATCCTCGATCGCAGCGCCGGGCACTTCCGGCTTGGACCGTATGGGGTGTCGGTGCCCGCTGCGCGGCGCTACCTGCCGGGCAGCCTGATCCTCGAAACCACCTGGCAGACCCACACCGGCTGGCTCATCGTGCGGGACACGCTGGTGATGGGGCCCTGGCACGACCTCGAGGCCCGCTCCCGAACCCACCGGCGAACGCCGATGGACTGGGACGCAGAGCACATCCTGCTGCGCACGGTGCGCTGCGTCAGCGGCGTGGTGGAGCTGATGATGAGCTGCGAGCCGTCGTTCGACTATCACCGGCAGAGCGCGTCATGGGAGTACTCGGCAGCGGCGTACGGCGAGGCGATCGCGCGCGCGAGCAAGGACCCGGAGGCCCACCCGACGCTGCGGCTGACCACCAACCTGCGCATCGGGCTGGAGGGCCGGGAGGCGCGGGCCAGGACGCGACTCAACGAGGGCGACAACGTCTTCGTCGCGCTGAGCTGGTCGGGACACCCGGCGCCGCAGACCTACGAAGAAGCCACCGACAAGATGTGGAAGACCAGCGAGTCGTGGCGTCAGTGGATCAACATCGGCGACTTCCCCGATCACCCGTGGCGCGCGTACCTGCAGCGCAGCGCGTTGACCCTGAAGGGGCTGACCTACTCCCCGACCGGCGCGCTGCTCGCCGCCAGTACCACGTCGCTACCGGAAACGCCTCAGGGCGAACGCAATTGGGACTACCGCTACGCCTGGGTGCGCGACTCGACGTTCGCGCTGTGGGGGCTCTACACACTGGGTCTGGACCGCGAGGCCGACGACTTCTTCTCGTTCATCGCCGACGTGTCCGGCGCCAACAACGGTGAACGCCACCCACTTCAGGTGATGTACGGCGTCGGCGGCGAACGCAGCCTCGTCGAGGAGGAGCTGAACCACCTTTCCGGCTATGACAACTCCCGTCCGGTGCGCATCGGCAACGGGGCGTTCGACCAGATGCAGCACGACATCTGGGGCACCATGCTCGACTCGGTGTACCTGCACGCCAAGTCCCGCGAGCAGATCCCCGACGCGCTGTGGCCAGTGCTCAAGCGCCAGGTGGAAGAGGCCATCAAGCACTGGCGCGAACCCGACCGTGGCATCTGGGAGGTGCGCGGCGAGCCGCAGCACTTCACGTCGAGCAAGGTGATGTGCTGGGTGGCGCTCGACCGTGGCTCGAAACTCGCTGAGCTACAAGGCGAGAAGAGCTACGCCCAGCAGTGGCGGGTCATCGCCGAGGAGATCAAGGCCGACATCCTGGCCAACGGCGTCGACTCGCGCGGCGTGCTGACGCAGCGCTACGGCGACGACGCGCTGGACGCGTCGTTGCTCCTGGTGGTGCTGACGCGCTTCCTGCCGTCGGACGACCCAAGGGTGCGGGCGACCGTGCTGGCGATCGCCGACGAGCTCACCGAGGACGGGCTGGTGCTGCGATACCGCACGGAGGAGACCGATGACGGACTCGCCGGCGAGGAGGGCACCTTCACGATCTGTTCGTTCTGGCTGGTGTCCGCGCTGGTGGAGATCGGCGAGATCAGCCGCGCCAAGCACCTGTGCGAGCGACTGCTGTCGTTCGCGAGCCCGCTGCACCTATACGCCGAGGAGATCGAGCCGCGCACCGGGCGTCACCTGGGGAACTTCCCTCAGGCGTTCACCCACCTGGCGATGATCAACGCTGTCGTGCACGTCATCCGGGCCGAAGACGAAGCCGACGGCGCCGGGGTGTTCCAGCCGGCCAACGCCCCGATGTAGCGCGGGGTCGGAGTACGCGGCTCCTCCGATGACGACGACGGCCGTTCCGAGCGCGGCGACGACCCACGGCCACCGGTGGCCCCTTCGCGTCAGTGCGGCCAGGGACGGCGCGTACAGCCCGTCGAACACGTTGTCGGACACGCGAACTCCAAAGCGTCGGCGGGCGCTCCCATCGAGCACCTTCTCCCCCAGCGTTGTCGCGTCCGCCCGCGCGTCCAACTCGACGCGGACGGGTCGTCGGCAAGCCGTGAGCTTCCGGGATGGAGATCATCGCGAAACATGCTGTCGTTCAGCATCTTTCAGAGCAGCCACACCCAGCACCATGGAGCCAGGCATTTCGATCAGGCTGGTCCGAAGGGCGTCGTTTCGAGCGCTACGCCGCCGCCGCGTTCGCGACGATTCTGCGCGCCATCTCCAGGGCCTCGTCGCCGACGCCGTACGCGCAGGCCCACGTCTCGACGACGGCATTGGAGATGGCCGCCAGTGCGTGTTGACATTCCCACCCGTCGGATTCCTCCTGGGTGCCGTTCTGGGTGAGGTAGTCGCCCTCGACGGCCGCCTGGTCGAGCTGCCAGATGTAGGTGAACTCGTCGTTGTCGACGGTCACCGAGAAGCCGCCGCACTGCTCCCAAGCCGTCGTGGACTCGACGTAGAACTTCTGCGCCTGCTGCTCCGACGGGAACGTGACGATCGTCTGTTCGGCCCAGTGTTCCTTGTCATCGCCGGGTTCGCGGACCACCTGGTCGCGCACCGCGGTCCACTCGTCGCCGTACACCTGCTCCTCTGCGCCGAACACCGTACCGAGGCAGTCTGGATCGGAAACGGTGTCGGAGTTGTCCGTCATATCGGTCGCGTCGATGTCGAGCTCCATGGTCGACGACCCGACGATGTCGTTGAGTTCGTCGACTCCGAGCAGCAGGTCGTCGAACTGCGAGGCGTCCAGGGGCGGAACGCTCAACGGCACCACGTGCTCGTCCCGAATCGCTGAACCGGACACGACGTTCGCGCAGCCCGACAGCAGCACCGACGCCGCGACGACCAGCGCGACGGCGCACGGGCGGCTTGGCGAACGGACCTTGCTCACCCAGCCATTGTCGCCGATGCCGATCATGAATGTTCGACTACGCCGACGAGCGTTACTTCTTGGGCTTGTCGCTGGCGGCGTCGGAGGACAGTGCCGCGACGAAGGCCTCCTGCGGGACTTCCACCCGTCCGATGGTCTTCATGCGCTTCTTGCCTTCCTTCTGCTTCTCCAACAGCTTGCGCTTGCGGGTGATGTCACCGCCGTAGCACTTGCTTAACACGTCCTTGCGGATGGCCCGGATGTTCTCGCGGGCAATGATTCTCGAGCCGATCGCGGCCTGGATGGGGACCTCGAACTGCTGGCGCGGGATGAGCTCCTTGAGCTTCGTCGTCATCTTGTTGCCGTAGGCCGCCGCCGAGTCCTTGTGCACGATGGCGCTAAACGCATCGACCGCCTCGCCCTGCAACAGAATGTCGACCTTCACCAGGTCGGCTTCCTGCTCGCCTGCCTCCTCGTAGTCGAGGCTGGCGTACCCGCGGGTGCGCGACTTCAGCGAGTCGAAGAAGTCGAAGATGATCTCGCCCAACGGCATCGTGTAGCGCAGTTCGACGCGCTCGGGCGAGAGGTAGTCCATGCCGCCCAACTCGCCGCGGCGCTGCTGGCACAATTCCATGATCGTGCCGATGAATTCACTGGGCGCGATGACGGTCGTCTTGACGATCGGCTCGTAGACGGCGCGCACCTTGCCCTCCTGCCAGTCCGAGGGGTTCGTCACGACGATCTCCGTGGCATCGTCCTTGACGACCCGGTAGACGACGTTCGGCGCGGTCGAGATCAGGTCGAGGTCGAATTCCCGCTCGAGGCGCTCGCGCGTGATCTCCATGTGCAGCAGGCCAAGGAAGCCGCACCGGAAGCCGAAGCCAAGCGCCACCGACGTCTCCGGCTCCCACACCAGCGCCGCGTCGTTGAGCTGCAACCGTTCCAACGCGTCGCGCAGGTTCGGGTAGTCGGAGCCGTCGACCGGATACAGGCCCGAATAGACCATCGGCTTGGGTTCGCGGTATCCGGTCAGGGCCTGAGTCGCGCCGTTGCGGGCGCTCGTAACCGTGTCACCGACCTTCGACTGCCGCACGTCCTTGACGCCGGTGATCAGGTAGCCCACTTCTCCGACGCCGAGCCCCTCGGTGGCCTTGGGCTCGGGTGAGACGATGCCGACTTCCAGGAGTTCGTGGGTCGTCCCAGTGGACATCATCTTGATCTTCTCGCGCGGGCGAAGCCTGCCGTCCATCACGCGGACGTAGGTGACCACGCCGCGGTAGATGTCGTAGACGGAGTCGAAGATCATCGCCCTGGCGGGCGCGTCGGCGTCGCCGACCGGGGCGGGCACCACCCGGACCACCTCGTCGAGCAGTTCGCGGACGCCAACCCCGGTCTTGCCGGAAACCCGCAGCACGTCCTCCGGTTCGCAACCGATGATGTGGGCGATCTCGCCGGCGTAGCGGTCCGGATCGGCGGCGGGCAGGTCGATCTTGTTGAGCACCGGGATGATCGTCAGCTCGCGGTCGAGCGCGAGGTACAGGTTCGCCAGCGTCTGGGCCTCGATGCCCTGGGCGGCGTCGACCAGTAGCACCGCGCCTTCGCACGCCTCCAGCGCGCGCGACACCTCGTAGGTGAAGTCGACGTGGCCGGGGGTGTCGATCAGGTGCAACACGAACTGCTCCCCGTTGACCTCCCATGGCAGCCGGACGTTCTGCGCCTTGATGGTGATGCCGCGCTCACGCTCGATGTCCATCCGGTCCAGGTACTGCGCGCGCATGTCCCGGTCCGCCACGACGCCGGTGATGCCGAGCATCCGGTCGGCCAGGGTCGACTTGCCGTGATCGATGTGGGCGATGATGCAGAAGTTCCGAATCTGCGCCGGCGCGGTGAAGGTCTGGTCGGCGAAACTGCTGATGGGAATCTCCTGGTGGGGCGGGGCCTGAACATGGTTGGGTCCAGTCGCTGATGCGCTACCAGGGTATCGACCAACCGTCGCGACGACACAATCGTGCATATGCTCGACCCCATGGCGTCGCAGTGGAAGACGTTTCAGCGGCTGGCGGGCCACCTGGTGTTCAACGAGGCGCCGAAGCTCATCCGCCAGCTGCAGAAGCCCGAGAGTGTGCCCCGCACCATCCAGCAGGGCATCAAGCTGGGCATCGATGCGGGGCTGTCCATGCTGGCAGGCGCGACGGCCGAGCCTCGTCCCGCCATCTCCGCTGGTCGGCCCGTCACCAAGGACAGCGTGCCAACGGCGCATCGGGCCCGTCGGATCGCCTACGCACCCGACCTCGACGGTCGCGCCGATCCCGGCGAGGTGGTCTGGACGTGGGTGGTCTACGAGGAGGACCCGTCGCGCGGCAAGGACCGGCCGGTGCTGGTCGTCGGCCGCGACAGCAGCACGCTGCTCGGGCTGATGTTGTCCAGCCAGGAACGTCACGAGACCGACCGGGACTGGGTCGGCATCGGTGCGGGTAGCTGGGACTACGAGGGTCGGGCCAGCTGGGTGCGGCTCGATCGCGTGCTCGACGTGCCCGAGGAGGGCATCCGGCGCGAGGGGGCGGTGCTCGACCGCGAGACGTTCGAGGTGGTCGCGACACGGTTGCGCGTCGAGTACTCCTGGAGCTAACCGTCCACTGGTTTCCGGCCCGAACCGGATACGAGCGGCTCGGTGCGCGATTCGGTCACCGTCATCTGACTAGCTCCTCTGTGACGCGGCGATAGCGCGCCGCGCGGTGGGTCTCTGGCAGCCGCGGGCCATCGCCGAACAGCTTGTCGCGCAGCGTGCCCTCGGCGTAGGACGTCTTGTACGCGCCGCGGCGCTGCAGTTCCGGGATGACGTAGTCGACGAAGTCGACGAACGAGCCAGGCGTGATCACGTTGGTGAGGTTGAATCCGTCGACGTCGGTCTCGGCCACCCACTCCTGCAGATCGTCGGCCACCCGCTCCGGCGACCCGACGCTGAACCCACCCTCCGCGTCGATCGCGTGCGCGTCGACGAAGTCGCGCAACGTCCACTGGCCTTGGCCGAACGTCTGCACCGACGACTTCAGGTACTCGTTGTCGGTGACCGCGACGGGGTCGTCGAGATCGAAGCGCGACAGGTCGGTACCCAGCCATCCCGACCACAGCGCCAGCGCACCCTCGGGGTCGATGTAGCGCCGGAACTCCTCGTGGCGGGCCTGTGCCGCGGCCTCGGTGGCACCGGTGACCACGACGTGACCGTTGACGATCTTCACGTCGTAGGGGTCGCGTCCGGCGGCCGCGGCCCGGCCGCGGATATCGGCGACGGCCTCCTTCAGCGCCTCCTTGGTCGGCGCGCCGATGAAGATCACCTCGGCGTTCTCGGCGCCGAACTGGCGGCCCCGGTTGGACGCGCCCGCCTGGTAGAGCACCGGGGTGCGCTGCGGCGACGGTTCGCACAAGTGGAGACCCGGCACGCGAAAGTGCTTGCCTTCATGTTCGATCGGGTGCACCTTGCTGGGGTCGGCGTACTCAGCGCGGGCCGGATCGGTGCCGACGGCGTCGTCGTCCCATGAGCCTTCCCACAGTTTGTAGAGGACTTCGGTGTACTCGTCGGCGATGTCGTAGCGGTCGGCGTGCGGCGTGATGGTGTCGAGGCCGTGGTTGCGCGCCGCGCTCTCCAGGTACCCGGTGACGATGTTCCATCCCACGCGTCCCTTGGTGAGGTGATCGAGCGTCGACATCCGCCGCGCGAACGAGTACGGATGCTCGAACGAGGTGGCCGCGGTGATGCCGAATCCGAGATGCTCGGTGACAGTGGCCATCGCGGGTACCACCATCAGTGGGTCGTTGACGGGGACCTGCGCGCCCGAGCGTAGGGCGGCCTCGGGCCCACCGCCGTAGACGTCGTAGATGCCGAGCACGTCGGCGATGAACAACCCGTCGAACAAGCCGCGCTCCAGCAGTTTCGCCAAGTCGAGCCAGTACTGCAGATCCTTGTAGCGCGCGGCCTGCGACTCGGGGTGCCGCCAGGTGCCTGCCACGATGTGCGTCACACAGTTCATGTCGAACGCGTTGAGAAGTATCTGTCGGGTCATGTCGGCCTTCGGGGATGGCGTGCATCTCGGCGGTGGGCAGGCTTGCGAGCAGCGACGAGCCGAAGCGCTGCTGCTGACGCATTGAGAATCGCTCCGTCACGATGACGCAAGGGCATTCGCGGTGGTAGCCATGAAATCTGCGGGATTCTTTCCCCGCCGCTTCACAGGGTCAGCGCGGAGCGCGCCACATCGGGATCAGGCTGGGCCCGCCGCCTGGCAGCTGGAGCTCACCGGTGACCTCGAAGCCGAACCGTTCGTAGTACGGCACGTTGTCGGGGTTGCTCGACTCCAGGTAGGCAGGCGCGTACTCGGCGTCGCAGCGCTCCAGCCGCGACCGCATCAACACGTTGCCGAAGCCCTTGCCCCGCACCTCCGGGTCGCTCCCGATGACCGCGAGATACCAGTGCGGCTCTTCGGGATGCGCCGCCTTCATCAACTCGGTGACGGCAAGCCCGCGATTGAGTGCCGTCCCAAAGGCCAGGAACAACCCGGGCATCGCCCGCAGCTCCTCGGCGCGGGTCGTCTTCCACTCGCCGGGCGGATCCCACAGCGCGGCGGCGCCGATGCCGGCTCCCTCGGGGGCGACCTCGACTCCGCCGCGGGCCAGATGATGGTGTCGGGTCAGCGATGCGAATAGGCGGTGCAGTTTGCGCCTACGCAGGTCGGCGTCGGGAAGCATCCACGACATGACCGGGTCGTCGAAGAACGCCTTGCCCAACGTGACTGAGAGCGCACCGATGTCGGCACGGGTGGCCGGTCGGGCCGCGGCGGTGTTCACGAGGTCAGCGTATTCATCACCCCTGGGTGATGTACGCCTCCAGCTGTTCCTGCTGGGCCTGCAGTTCTTCCATCCGTGTCTTCACCACGTCACCGATGCTGACGATGCCGACCAACTGGCCATTGTCGACGACCGGGACGTGACGCACGCGGTGGGTGGTCATCAGCCCGCTGAGACTGTCGACCGTGTCGTCGGAGGTGCAGTGGATCACCTGGACGGTCATGATGTCCGCGACCGAGCGGTGCAGCACCCCGGCGCCATGTTCGTGGAGCTTGCGCATGACGTCACGCTCCGACACGATTCCGACGAGCCCGTCTGGTCCTACGACCACCATCGCCCCGACGTTGCGCGTCACCAGGCCCGCGAGCAACTCGCTGACGATCGTGTCGGGGGCGACGGTGAGCACGCCGGCTCCCTTGTTCTTCAATACGTCTGCGATCCGCACCGAGCGCCTCCTGTTGTGACATGACTCACATCGAGTTATCACCCAAAATACGCTTCGTTGACAGCCGTGGAGTAGCTTCTCCGCCGAGCCGGTGTCGGCCGGTCAATCCGCCGGCGGCGCGGCGATCTGCAGGGCGACGGCCGCATCGTCGAATTGGGCGGCCTGTGCACGGATGCGTTCGATCTCGCTTGGCCGCTTGAGCAATCCGCGCAGGGCGATGATCGCGACTTGTTCGCCGACGCGGATCGCCTCCTCCACCCGGTCGCCCTGGTCGGTGTGCAGTCGTGTCCGCTTCTGCGCACCCTCGTCGAAGTTGAGAAGCAACCCAGCGGTGTCCTGCTTGTCGCAGTCGACGAACTTGCCTTCGTTGATCGCCGCCCCGATGAGGTCGGCGACCCAATCCTTGAGTCGTTCGTAATCCGTCCAGAACTGGTGGAATTCGCTGCGCTGCTCGTGTGCGATGCGCTGGATCTCGTTGAAGTCGATCGGTGACATCGCCAGTTGCATGGTGTCGAACCGCAGCAGCCGGAAAAGCTTGACGGCAGGCGACCCGGACCCGGCACCGACCTCCGCGATGAACTTCAACGGCGCCCGGTTGACGAGCAAGGTTTCCTGCAACAGCTGTTCCTTGTTGCGGAACCAGTAGTACAGCGATGACTGCTGCAGGCCCGATGCGCGGGCGATATCGCTCATCGTCGTTTGCGCATAGCCCTTTTCGGAGAAGAGCTTCGTCGCGGCGTTCACGATCCCCGCGCGCGGCGATGCCGTCGGCGCCGCGTCGGCGTCGTTGCGTGGTCGTCCGATGGCGCGGACCGGCGCCCGGCGCTCGGGTGTCGGCACGACGTGCATCTTACGGCGGCCGCTAGCCGAGCGGCGGGTGCTCGTCGTGTGCGCGCTCGACCGTGTCGCGTGCGGCCGAGACCACGTCGCGCCAGAGCTCGAGACCGAACGACTTCGACGCCCGCGATGGGTAGCCCGTCACGCCGTTGGTGGACACGTGCTGGACCGTATAGCGGAAGACGGTGTGCTCCGTCCGGTCGGGATCGTCGGCCGTTTGCATCTTTTCCGTGTCGACCAATTCCGGTCGCAGCGCCAGCATGATCGACGTCTCGGCGGCGTTCGCGTGCCAGTCGGCCGCGTCCTCGGTCGCTCGTCGAGCAATGTCGGGGGTCAAATCCCACCACTGCATGACACCGATCCGGCGGTCGGGAAACACTCGGCGAAACCCATCGCAGGCGATCCAGAGCGGTGCCGCGTTGCCGACGTGACCGTTCACGAACAGCACCCGACGAAAACCCGAGTCGACGCACGCTTCGGCGACCAGGCCGGCCGCCGCGGCGGTCTCCTCACCCGAGAATCCCACGGTGCCAGCCATTTTAAAGCCGTGAAAATAGCTGGCGCCGAAGGCAAGCGCCGGCAGCACGACCGCGGACTCCCCCGCTGCGGCCTCGGCGAGCTCGGTGGCGATGATGGTGTCGGTACCGACCGGCAGATGCGGTCCGTGTTGTTCGGTGGCCCCGACGGGAATCAGCGCCACGCAGTCCGGATCGGCGGCGATGCGGTCGGCCAGCTGCGCCGAGGACAGCTCACCCCATCGCGCGGTCACCAGAACCTCAGGTAGCGCTCGGTTTCCCACGCGGACACGTGCGCGGTGTAGGAGTCCCATTCGGCCCGTTTCTCGGCGACGTACGACTCGAACATCACGTCGCCGAACACCGACCGGGCGAGCGGATCCGCCTCGAGCGCGTCGATCGCCTCATCGAGGGAACGAGGCAACCAACCGATGGCGCGATCGGCGAGCTCGGCTTCGGAGAGCCGATACAGGTTGTCGCGGTTGGGCTCACCGGGGTCGAGTCCCTCGCGGATGCCTTCCAGGCCCGCCGCCAGCATGATCGCCGCCCCGAGATAGGGGTTGTTGGCGCTGTCGGCGGCACGGCATTCGACCCGTCCGCCCCCCTTCGGGATGCGCAGCATGTTGGTTCGATTGTTGTCGCCGTAGCAGGCAAAGACGGGCGCCCAGGTGAGCCCCGACATGCTGCCCTGCTTGACCAGTCGCTTGTAGCTGTTCACGGTCGGGGCGATCACGGCGCAGATGGCCGGCGCGTGCCGCAATACCCCCGCGATGAAGTGATATCCCAGCGCGCCAAGCCCGCAGGAGCGTGGATCATTGTCGGAGGCAAACAGATTCGCGCCACCCTCGTCGGCCAGTGACATGTTGTAGTGGGCGCCGCTACCTGTGCGGTCGGCGAATGGTTTGGGCATCCACGACGCGAACAGTCCGTGCTTGCGGGCGATCTCGCCGACCATCATCCGGAAGAAGACGAGCCGGTCGGACATCGACACCGCATCGGTGTAGGTGAAGTCGGTTTCGAACTGACCGTTGCCGTCCTCGTGGTCGAACGAATAGACGTCCCAGCCCAATTCATTCATCGCCGACACGATCTCGTCGACCACCGGGTAGTTGTGAAGCATGCCGCGCAGGTCGTAGCACGGCTTGTCCAGGGTGTCGTCCGGGTCGGCCGGCCCGGGTGTGCGGTCATCGGTGAGCAGGAAGAACTCGGTCTCGATGCCGAGGTTGAAGGTGTAGCCCAGCGTCGCGGCGTCCGCGGTCACGCGCTTGAGGATCTGGCGGCTGCACGCCTCGAAAGGAGTCTCGCCGATCCACAGATCCCCAGGGAACCACGCGACCTCGCGGTTGAACGGCATGATGATCGGCGCGTTCAGGTCGGGATGCGGCGCGACCTCGTCGTCGTTCACGTCCTGAGGAACCCCGTCCAGTGCGGCGCCGGTGAACATCTCCGATCCGAGCGCCGCCTGGACGAGATGGCCCAGCGGCACCATCTTGGACTTCGGTTTCCCGTGCATGTCGACGAAGCTGATCGCCGCGTACTTCACGCCCGAGCCGGCCAGCCGATCCGCGACATCACGCGCCGTCGATTCGATGCCGGCCGTCGACGTCTGCCCATTCAATGTGGTGGTCATAGGTTCTCCCCTAGCCTGTCGATGCGAGATCGGCGGCGTTGCTGACGATTCCGAGTTCGCGGCCGAGGTAGCGATAGAACTCCCACAGCGGACGTTCGAGGTGTGACAGCCGGCCCACTCCGGTCACCCCGGAGCGGACGGCGCGCTGGACGGCGGTGCAGGCGTCGATGTCTTCGCGGTGGATGTCGCAGATCGTCTTGATCAGCTGGCTGCGGCGTTCCTCGACCCCAGGCGCGGCCAGCGCGGCAGGCGACATGCAGATGTCGAGCTGTAGCTCGATCTTGCCCGCCCCGAGCGGAAGTGTCTTGAGCCAGTACATGTATGCGGGGCCCATCGCGATCTGCAACAGCGGATAGGCGATGAAGATCAGCGACTTATGGTGGTGCTCGGGGCTCAGCGTCTCGGCGCCCGGGTTGAGGAACGGCGGGTCCGCGGGGTAGCCGGGAGCCTGCCCCGACCACATGGTGGTGAAGTAGTCGCCGACCTCACCGGTGGAGCTCAGGGCCGCCGGGAATTGGTCCTCGAGCGAACCGCGATGCGGACCCATGTGGTGGTAGCACTCCATGAAGTTGTCCACCATGATCTTCCAGTCCCAGTCGCACACTCCCCAGTCCGTCTGTTCGACGGTTTGGTAGTTCTCCAGGTCGTAGACGTCGACGATCGGGTCAAGAGCCGCGTACTGGCTGGCCAAGGACTCCGCTTGCCCGTCGAAGTTCACCAATACGAAGCCCTTCCACACTTCGTGGCGGAACTTCTTGAGCGGATAGTCATTCCGGTCGAAGCCAGGAGAATGCTTCATCTCCGGCGCACCGGCGAGATGACCGTCGAGGCCGAAGGACCACAGGTGATAAGGACACTGGAGCACGTTGGCCTCCCCCGCTCCACTGCATACCTCCATCCATCGGTGGCTGCAGTTGCGCGACAACACCCGGATGTCGGACTTGCGGTCGCGGGTGACGACCAGCGGCGTGCCGAGGATGTCGATGCTGTAGTAGCTCCCGTCCGTGGGCACCTGCTCGATGCGGCACAGCGGGATCCAGCCACGCTTGAAGATCCGATCGACCTCGGCGGCGAATAGCTCGTCGCTGCCGTAGGCCTCGGGCGGGAGCGTGACCGCGTTCTCGGGTGACTCGACCGCACAGGTCGCGGCGAGCCGTGAGTAGTCGAATGTCATGAGGCGACGGTAGGCAAGCTCTGTTGCTGGCCTGTTTCGTCGTGGTAAATGCCTCATTGAAATTACTCACCAGCGATTACGCCGAGTCGATTCGATCTACCAGCGGATTCACTCGACATCGTCAATAGGTTATTGAAACCTGAGGAAGCGCCGCGTTGCGCACGTCCGACGAGAGCCGGTCGGTCCTTCCGTTCCGGCCCCAGTCGGGATCGGAACGAGTTAGGTATGACGTCATGATCGATGTGACGCTGCTCGGCACCGGCTCTCCGATGGTGGACGCGAATCGGGCGGGTCCCTCGACCTTGGTGCGGGCGGGCAGCCAAATGTTCCTCGTCGACTGTGGGCGCGGCGTGCTGATGCGCGCGGCGGCGGTCGGCGTCGGGGCGGCGAACATCACGGCGCTGCTGCTCACTCATCTCCACAGCGATCACATCACCGATCTGAGCGACGTGATCACCACCCGCTGGGTCACGACGTTCACGCGCACCCCGTTGCCCGTCTTCGGACCTCCCGGAACCGCGGCGCTCGTCGACGCCACCCTCGCGGCGCTCGCACCCGACATCAGCTACCGGATCGCGCACCACGCCGACATCACCGAGCCGCCGACGGTTCAGGTCCACGAAGTCAGCACCGGCCAGGTTTGGGAGGCCGACGGAGTGCGGATTCAGGTGGCTCCCACCGACCACCGCCCCGTCGAACCCACCATCGCCTACCGGATCGACTACGCCGACGCGTCAGTGGTGCTGGCGGGTGACACGGTTCCCTGCGCCGGCCTCGATGCACTCGCGGCGGGCGCAGGTGCGTTGGTGCACACCGTGATACGCAAGGATCTCGTTGCACTGGCGCCGCAGCAACGACTCAAGGACATCCTCGACTACCACTCCTCGGTCGAGCAGGCGGCGGCCACCGCGGCGCGGGCCGGGGTCGGCACGCTGATTCTCACGCACTACGTCCCGCCGCTGATACCGGGCCAGGAGGACGACTGGCGGGCGCTGGCCGCCGCGGAGTTCCCGCGCCAGATCGAGCTGGGCGACGACCTGCATCGGGTCGAGGTGCATCCCGGCGTCTCGGTGCGACCGTCAGGCTAGTCGGGTGATCTCCACGACGACGTCGAGATCGGTCGAGCCCTCTCCGGAGTAGATGCCCTTCAAGGGCGTCACGTCGGCGTAGTCGCGGCCGACGCCGACGCTGATGTACTGCTCGTTGATGCCCTTGTCGTTGGTGGGGTCGTAGTGCCACCAGCCACCGGTCCACGCCTGAATCCAGGCGTGGCTCTGGCCGTCGATGGTGTCTCCCACGGCAGCCTTCTTGTTGGGGTGCAGGTAGCCCGACACGTACCGAGCCGGAATCCCCATGCTGCGCAACAGGATCAACGTGAGGTGCGCGAAGTCCTGGCAGACCCCCTTGCCCTCGCGGTGCGCGTCCAGGCCTGACGAGTGCACGCCGGTGGTGCCCGGCACGTAGGCGAGTTCGCCATGCACCCACTTCGCCGCTTCCACCACCGCCGCCAGTGGCTCGTGGTACTTGACGATCTTCTGCCCCACGCGAGCGATGCGCCGACTCGACGGTGTGTACTCGGTCGCGGTCAGGTACTCGTCGAACCGGTCGACCACCGCGTCGGACTGCAGATCGTCCCAGGAGACCTGCTCAGTCGGCGCTTCCCCCTTGTCCGTCTCCACCACCGACGACGCCGTGACCTCCAATTCGGTGTGCGGAGCGTGCAAGTCGAATGCCGTGACCGCCGTGCCCCAGTAGTCGACGTAGCGGTAGGACCGGGTGGCTGGCACGGTCTCGACGCGGTTGAGGATCACGTTCTGCCGGGAGTCCGAGCGCGGCGTCAGCCGGGCCTCGTTGTACGACGCGGTCACGGGCGACTTGTAGGCATAGCCCGTGGCATGAACGACTCGCATGCGCCACATGTCAGACCTCACCTTCCTCGATCACCAGCGAAGCGTGGTGACCAGCGTCGGTCCACGCCACCCACGGGGCGGAGTGGAAGTACTCCAGCGCCAACGCTTCTCCGACGTCCGCACACGTTTCCTGCAGTCCGGCCAAGCGCTCCTCGAGAGTCTCGAGCAACATGCCCTGCCGCAGGAATTCCAGCTCGCTGCGCGCGCGTCCGAGCAAGCGCTGCGCCTCGGCAGTGGCGCCGACCCGGTTGAGCGCTCGGTGATGCAGTTCGTCGAGGCTGTGTTCGGCAAGGCGCAACGAATACATCACCGAGCGCGGAAACAGCCGGTCCAGCAGCATGAACTCGACGACGCGGCCCGCGTCAAGCACGCCGCGGTAGGTGCGCAGGTAGGTGTCGTGTGCGCCCGCCGAGCGAAGCACCGTCACCCAGGCCGGTGACGAAGCGCTGTCACCGACACGGGCGAGGAGTAGCCGCACGGTCATGTCGACACGTTCGACGGCGCGGCCGAGCACCATGAACCGGTATCCATCGTCGCGCGACAGCGTGGAGTCGGCCAAACCTGCGAACATCGCCGCGCGACCCTCGACGTAGGACAGGAATTCGTGCGGCCCAAGTCGTCTGGAGGCACGTTCCCGTTCCGGCAACGCGTTGTAGGTGGTGTTGAGGCACTCCCAGATCTCGGTCGACGTGACTTCGCGTGCGCCGCGGGCATTTTCGCGGGCCGCGGAGATCGACTCGACGATCGAGCAGCCACCGTCGGTGTCCCGGCTGAATGCCACCAGGTCGGTCAGGGACCACACGTCCAGCGCGGTGGGCGGTGCTTCGATGCCCAGCACCTTCAGCAGCGTGCGCGACGTCTGGTCGGGGTCGACGCTGGAGTCCTCCAGCAGTTGGTGGACGGTGACGTCGAGGATGCGGGCGGTGTCGTCGGCTCGCTCGACGTAGCGTCCGATCCAGTAGAGCGATTCCGCGTTGCGCGCCAACATCAGTCACTCACCGCCTGTTGCTGTTGCTGTTGCTGTTGCTGAGTCTGGGTTTGACTCTGCCCGGGCACTGGCGCCTGACTCTGTTGCTGTTGCTGCTGCTGCGACGAGTCGTCACCGTTCTTGTCGGACTTGCCGTTCTTGGCGGTCTTGGGCAGTGCGCGGACGACCTCGGCGGCGGCCAGTTCGCGGTCGGCGACCGAGGCGCGCGAGGCCAGCACCCAGGTGTCCTTGGAGCCGCCGCCCTGGCTGGAGTTCACCACCAGCGAGCCCTCGGGAAGCGCAACGCGGGTCAGCCCGCCGGGCAGCACCCACACGTCGTCGCCGTCGTTGACGCAGAAGGGCCGCAGGTCTACGTGGCGCGGCGCCAGCTTGTCGTCGATCTGCGTCGGCACCGTGGACAGCTGCACGACCGGCTGGGCGATCCAGCCGCGCGGGTCGCTGCGAACCTTCTTGGTGATGGTGGCCAGTTCCTTCTCCGACGCATCGGGTCCGAACACGATGCCGTAGCCGCCCGACCCCTCCACCGGTTTGATGACGAGTTCATCGATGCGGTCGAGCACCTCCTCGCGCTCGTCGTCGAGCCAGCAGCGGAAGGTGTCCACGTTGGCCAGCTGAGGTTTCTCGCCGAGGTAGTACTCGATGATCGTGGGGACGTACGTGTAGACGAGCTTGTCGTCGCCGACTCCGTTGCCCACCGCGCTGGAGATCACGACGTTGCCCGCGCGGGCGGCGTTGAGGATGCCTGCGACACCGAGCACCGAGTCGGGCTTGAAGTGCATCGGGTCGAGGAATTCGTCGTCGATGCGTCGGTAGATGACGTCCACCTGCCGCTCGCCCTCGGTGGTGCGCATGTAGACGGTGTTGTCGCGGCAGAACAGGTCGCGACCCTCGACGAGTTCGACGCCCATCTGGCGGGCGAGCAGCGAATGTTCGAAGTAGGCCGAGTTGTAGACGCCGGGCGTGAGCACCACGACGGTCGGGTCGGCCTCGTTCGACGCGGCCGCGTTGCGCAGTGCCCGCAGCAGGTGCGACGAGTAGTCGCCGACGGCCCGGACGCGGTGCGTGGCGAACAGGTTCGGGAAGACCCGCGCCATCGTGCGACGGTTCTCCATCACGTAGGACACGCCCGACGGCGAGCGCAGGTTGTCCTCGAGCACGCGGAACACGCCCTGCGCGTCGCGCACCAGGTCGATGCCCGCGACGTGGATGCGGACGCCGTTGGGCGGCACGATGCCTGCGGCCTCGCGGTGGAAGTGCTCGCACGAGGTGATCAAGCGGCGCGGAATGATGCCGTCGCGCAGGATCTCCTGATCGCCGTAGATGTCGTCGAGGTACAACTCGAGGGCCTTGACGCGCTGCTTGATGCCCTTCTCCAACCGCGTCCACTCGGCGGCGGAGATCACCCGCGGCACCAGGTCGAGCGGGAAGGGCCGTTCCTGACCGGACAGCGAGAACGTGATGCCCTGATCGGTGAACGCACGTCCAAGCGCGTCGGACCGGGCCGCGAGTTCGGAGGCGTCCGAGGGCGCGAGCTCGGTGAAGATGCCCTTGTACGGCCCGCGCACGTTGCCGTCGGCGTCGAACATCTCGTCGAACGCCTTGGAGTAGCCGCCGAGGCTGTTGTAGCCATCGAAGATGCCTTCATGGCGTTTCGAAGCCCGGTTTCGCGAGGACCGGGCGGCTTCGACGGGCAATGTTCGCAGGCTCACCGTTGACATGGTGCCCCAACTGCGACATTTCGGCAGGCCACCGACGTCACTTTGGGGATCTACCCGCTGAACTGGTAATCTGATCCCTCGCTGCCCACCCTCGGGCACCCCATGAAGACTTTGCCGAATCCAACCTGACTTTCAGAAGGAACTAACGCGTGGCCAACATTAAGTCGCAGCAGAAGCGCATCCTCACCAACGAGCGCCGCAGGCTGCGCAATCAGTCGGCAAAGTCGGCTCTTCGCACGGCTGTCCGCGGGTTCCGTGAGGCCGTCGACGCTGGTGAGAAGGACAAGGCCGCCGAGATGCTGACGGCCACGAGCCGCCAGCTGGACAAGGCTGCGAGCAAGGGCGTCATCCACAAGAACCAGGCCGCGAACAAGAAGTCGGCACTGGCTGTGGCGCTCAACAAGCTCTGAGCGGTCAGCTTCCCTCGGCCAGTTCGGCGACCCTGCGCACCGCAGTCTCCAACGCGTAGTCCGCGGAGGCCGCTGCGCCCTTGACGTCGGCGTTGAGCGTCGCGACCACGCGCATGGCCTCTGCCACCGATTCCCGCGACCAACGCCTGGCCTGTTTCTGCGCCTTCTGCACCCGCCACGGCGGCATGCCGAGCTCGCCTGCGAGCCGATACGGATCACCCGACAACGGCCCGATCCGGGCGATCGCGTGGACGGCCTCGGCGAGTGCGTCGGCCAACACGACGTGGGGCTCGCCGCCCATCATCGCCCAGCGCAACGCCTCGGCCGCGCCGGAGACGTTGCCGACGACCGCCATGTCGGCGATGTCGAACCCCTTCACCTCCGCCTTGCCGCTGTGGTAGCGCCGCACGGAAGCCGCGTTGACGTCGCCGCCGGTGTCGGCGACCAGCTGTGAGCACGCCGCGGCGAGTTCGCGGATGTCGGAGCCGACGGAGTCGAGCACCGCGGTAACGGTGTCATCGGACACCTTGACCTTGAGCTCGCGGAACTCTTGACGGACGAAGTCGGCCCGCTCTGATGCCTTGGTGATCTTGGCGCAGGGGTGAACTTCGGCGCCGAGGTTCTTCAGTTGATCGGCGAGCGCCTTGGCCCGGCCACCGCCTGAGTGCACGACGACGAGCAGGGTGCCCGGGGGCAGGTCGGCCGCCGCCGCGGCGATGAGCGCGACGGCGTCCTTGCCGGCTTCCGCGGCGGCCTCCAGGACGACGACGCGCTCGTCGGCGAACAGCGACGGGCTCAGCAGCTCGGCCAACTCACTGGTCGAAACCTCGCCCGCGCGTAGTCGGTCGACGGGCACGTCGCCGGATCCGGCCTGCTTGCGGACGGACCGCAGCACGCCGGCGATGGCCCGCTCAACGAACAGTTCCTCCTCGCCCAGCACGAGGTGCAATTGGCTCACGCCGTTGATCGTGTCATGGCGGCCCGACAGCACCGACACCGTGGCCCGACGTCCAGGCGAGCAGACACAGCAGCGCTGCGGCCACCCCGATCCGTCCCCACCGCCACCGCCACGCCACGAGGACGGCGATTCCCGCCGCGGCCACGCAGACGACGCCGGGCAGCCCCGACGGCACCGGGACGGTGGCGCCCGGCAGCGACGCGCACCAGCGGGCGACGTGTAGGAGCCACCACAGTTCGGGTCCGGTGAACCGGATCAGCAGCCGGGCCGCCGCGGGCCACAGCGCCGTCAGGGCAGCGGCCGCGGTGCCGACGACGGTGATGGGCGGAATGACCACGGCCACCAAGAGATTCGCGGCGACGGACACCAAGCTCAGCGTGCCCGACATGCCGGCCACGATCGGGGCGGTGACCAACTGCGCAGCGAGCGCGACCGCGACGCCGTCGGCCAGCGGCTTGGGCCAACCCCGTGCGACGAGCCGTCGCGACCACGCCGGTGCGATGACGACGAGCGCCGCCGTTGCCGTCACCGAGAGCGCGAACCCGACGTCGACGGCCAGTTCGGGCGCCGCGATCATCAGCACGATCACGCAGGCCGACAGTGCGGGCACCGCCTGACGTCGGCGGCGAGACACGATGGCGAACAGCGTGATGCCGCCCATCACCGCGGCGCGCAGCACGCTCGCCGACGGTTGTACCACCGCGACGAACGCGATCAACGCGACGGCGGCGGCCGCGACGGCGGCACGTGGGCCCACCAGGGCGGCGGTGAGCAGGACGGCCCCGCACACGATGGTGACGTTCGCACCGGACACCGCCGTCAGGTGTGTCAGCCCAGCGGACCGGAACTCGGTGGTGGTCTGCGCAGTCAAGGTCGACGTGTCCCCGAGCACCAGCGCGGGCAGCATCGCCGCCTGGTCGGCAGACAGCACCGCGCGGGCCTGCTCGGCGAACTCGGCCCGCACGCGGGCGGCCACGCGTTGCCACCCAGGCGCGTCGCCGAGGCTCGGCTCGCCCGTCGCCGACAGCACCGCCACGGTGAGCTCGGACCTGGTGGGCCTGCCGACGCGGGCACGGAACGTCGCCGGGCGGCCCGCGGTCAGCGCGCCGAATCCGACGGAGGAAGCGAAAACGACCACACGTCCGGATGATTCGACTCCGTCGAGACTCCGCAGGTCTGCGCGGAACATCAATCGAGCGCCGCCCAGGAGCCGGGGCGACTCGCTGGGAGTGACCGTGACGGTGGCCGTCGCACCATATCGAGAGACGACGGGGTGCGTTCCGAGGTCGTGGACGCGAAGTCCGACGGCGATGGTGAATGCGACGCCGATCGCCGCAACGGCCACGACGATCGGCCACGCCGCCCGCGGCTCGGGCACCCGCTTCCGCAACCACCGACCCAGGACGGCCGTCGCGACGACCGCAGCGGTCAGCACGCATGCCGAAGACCATGGCCCCCACAGGATCCCCGCGGCCGTCACCGACCAGCACGTGACGGCCGCGGGCACCAGACGGAGGTCCAGACCCGCCGCATCGGGCGAGGGCGCGGTCACACATGGACCAGGTCGCGCAGCTTCTCCAGCCGCGCGGGTCCGATGCCGTCGACCTCACCGAGCTGATCGACGTTGGCGAACCGGCCGTTTGCCGTCCGCCACGCGAGTATCGCCGACGCCATGACTGGCCCGACCCCGGGCAGCGTGTCGAGTTGTTCGAGCGTGGCCTCGTTGAGATCCACCTGCGCAGGCGCAGGACTGGGCGCGGCGGGTCCAGGAGCAGGAGCCCCGCCAGGCGGGGTACTGATCGAGCTGCCCATCGCAGGCGGAGTGCCCGGCGGCGAGGCGATGCCGACGACGAGCTGTTCACCGTCGGCGACGCGCCGGGCCATGTTCAAACCCGTCATGTCGGCACCGTCCAGTGCCCCGCCGGCGGCCTCGAGCGCGTCGGCGATCCGCGCACCCGGCCCGAGCGTCACCAACCCCGGCGTGCGCACCAGCCCTACGACGCTGACGACCACCGAGGCGTTCGGCGCTGGTGACGACGGCGCGACGGCCGTGCCACCCGTCGACGAAACTGGCTGCACGGAGGGAAGATTCGCGGACACCACCCGCGGTTGATCGTCACGCGCCAACGTGAAGATGGTGACCAGGACGGCGATGAGTCCGACCACACCTAGCCCGATGAGGCCCGCGCGTCCCGGATCGGCGCGAATGGCGGCGACCCAGTTCGACGAGTCGCTTGCCGCGTTGTCGGGCAGCCACCGGGACAGCGACGTGTCCGACGCATCGTCATCGGGCTCCGCGTCGGCCTCGGCTTCGCCGGCCAGGCGTCGGCGCACCCGGTCGGCAGGCAGTTCGGTTCGCATGCCGCGACGGTAGGACCGCCTACCGGCTCACCTCGTCCGTCGACCCGGCTGCTCCGTGCCCGCTGTGGATGAATCCGCTTCTGGGGATGACGGCCGTGGCTACGCCCACCCGGCTGCGCGCCAACACACCCAGTCGACCTCGACGAGCGCGCCGACCGCGAGGCCGGTGACCCCGACGCAGGTCCGCGACGGCAACCGGACGGGAAACCACGCCGCGTATGCGTCGTTGAAGGCCGGATAGTCCGCCCAATCCAGGAGGTAGGCGCGCACGGACACGACGTCGGTCACTGCGCCGCCGCACAGTTCGGTGACCCGCACCAGGTTGCGCATCACCTGGTCGGTTTGGGTCGCCACGTCGTCGCCGACGACCGCGCCGGTGACGTCGGTCGGCATCTGCCCGGTGACGTAGAGGGTCTCGCCGGCCGCGGTGGCGTGAGCGAACGGGGCGACGCTCGGCGGCACGCCGTCGTCGGGGGTGAAGGTGAACGAACGGATGCCGCTCACGCCGCCGGGTCCGCCCACCGAGGGAAGCACCGCTTGTCGACGCGGGCATGAACGCCCTGACGTTGATCGACCACCTGGGTGACCGTGAAGTCCACCGCGACCGACATGAACGAGTAGGCGTCGGCGCGCGTCTGACCGAAATAGCGCACCAAGACGTCGAGCGTGCGCAGTGCCGCGGCCTTCATGGCGGCGTCCAACGTGTCACCGAAGCCATGCACCAGCAGTTCGGTCGCCGTCTCCAACACCGGCACGGTGAACGGCAGGTCCCGGCGAATCGTCAAGCGCAGCAACCCATTCAGTGACGACTCCAGAGCGGTGCCGCTAATCTCGCCGTCGCCTTGCGAGACGTGCGGGTCGCCGACGGACAGGAGCGCGCCGGGCACCTGCACCGGGTAGTACATGCGGCCACCGGCGCCGATCCGCCAGTTGTCGACGTTGCCGCCGTGGTCGCCCGGGGGTACCGACGACACCCGCTCGGGTGCGGCCGGGGCGACGCCCATGGTGCCGAAGTGCGGTCGCAGCGGGACGACGACGCCGGGCAGCGCCGCGGTGCGCGCGGCTGGGTCGGGCACCACGATCGTGCCGGGACTGTCGGCCAGTGGCGTGGCGGTCCAGTCGTATCCGAACAGCGCGCGGCCCAGCATGGCGTGGGTGTCGAGTTCGTAGATCGTGACCCGCTCTGTCGGCAGTTCGTCGTAGAGGTAGCCCCAGTGCCCGGCCAGGTTGGAGCCGTAGGGCAGGCGTGGGCGGGCCTCGAGGATGTCGACCTGCAGCACGTCACCGGGCTGGGCCCCCTCGACCGCGATGGGTCCGGTGAGCAGGTGCGGCCCAGGTCCGCGGTCGGTGACGACGTCGAACACCTCGGCGATGCGCGGATCCATCAGCAGGTCGGGCGCGTCGCCGGCGTGGTGGGTGAGCGTCTCGATCGACACCAGATCACCCGATGCGACGGTCAGTGTCGGCGCGAGCCGCGGGTCGAAGAAACCCCAGTGCACCGTCGACGGGACGGCGGGCAGGAAGTGGTGCATCGCAGAGATGATGCCAGCGCAGCCGTCCCCCGGCCCGTCGAGCGACTCGGCAGGTATACATATTGACCGAAGGTGTCTACTGAACCGCCACGACGAGGAGGCGCGCATGACCAAGCGACCGCTGAAGGTGATCCAGTGGACCACCGGCAACATCGGCAAGCGCTCGCTGCACGCGATCATCTCCCGTGACGACATGGAACTGGTCGGGGTGTACGCGCACGGCGCCGACAAGCTGGGCGTCGACGCCGCCGCACTAGCCGGGTGG
Organism: Mycobacterium sp. RTGN6; assembly: GCF_033804605.1. Classification (NCBI taxonomy): domain Bacteria; kingdom Bacillati; phylum Actinomycetota; class Actinomycetes; order Mycobacteriales; family Mycobacteriaceae; genus Mycobacterium; species Mycobacterium sp. RTGN6. The sequence goes on along the minus strand of NZ_JAPZKZ010000001.1, from coordinate 52,113 downwards.
CCAGAACCCACGGGCGTCACGGCCACCGACGACGTCGACGCTCTCCTCGCGCTCGAGCCCGACGCGTGCTGCTACAACCCGTTGTGGGCAAATGTCGACGAGCTCACGCGACTCCTCGAAGCCGGTGTCAATGTCTGCTCCAGCGCCGCGTGGATCACCGGTGGCAAGCACCCGCCTGAGGAGCTGGACCGCATCCGAAAGGCCTGCGAGAAAGGCAATTCCACGATATTCGGCAGCGGCGCGCACCCCGGCATGACGAACATGGTCGGCATGGTGCTGTCCGGCGCCTGCGAAGGCGTCGACGAGATCCGCATCACCGAGTCCGTCGACTGCTCCACCTACGAATCGGCGGGCACGCAGGCCGCGATGGGCTTCGGTTGCGACCCGCAGACTCCCGACCTCGCCGAGAGCGTGCAGCGCGAGAGCGAGGTGTTCGCGGAGTCCGCGGCGATGATGGCCGACGCCATCGGCGCCAAACTCGACCGGATGACGTTCGACGTGGAGTTCACCACCGCCACCGGTGACAGCGACCTGGGCTTCATGCAGATCCCGAACGGCACGGTCGCGGGCGTGTATGGCTACCACCGTGGCTGGGTCGGTGAGAAGAACGTCGTCAGCGTCGGGTTCAACTGGATCATGGGCAGCCACGTCACCCCGCCCAAGCCGCTCGAACACGGCCACGTCATCCAGGTGTTCGGGACGCCCAACATGCGCACGGTGTTGCACTGCCTGCCACCGCGGGATTGGACGGAGCCCGGCTTCATGGGGTTGGGCATGATCTACACCGCGATGCCGGTGACCAACGCGGTGCCTGCGGTGGTCGCCGCAGCGCCCGGCATCGTGACGCTCAAGGACCTGCCGCCGGTGACGGGCCGCTTCGTCGGCTAGTGGACCAAACGTCGAAGGTACGGTTGTTGTACAGATCGCCCGAGTAAGGCCGCAAACAAGCGTACCTTCGGCGAGCCGTTCCACTGCACAGCGTCGGCTAACCCTGGCGGGCGTGCGGCTTCGTGGTCTTACCGATGATGTAGACCCTGCCCTTGCGGCGTTCCGTGGTGCCCTGATCGCCAGCGGTGGTCGGCTGCTGCTCGACGATCGAGGCCTGGTCGACGACGGCGTCGTCGGCGAGCGCGACAGGGGCACCGAGCGTCAATGCGCCGAACGCCATGACGGCCGTGGCCACGACGAGTTTGGTGGTGTCGGCGCTCTTGGTGGCGGTCATGTCGTTCTCCTTGGTCGGTTGCGGCCCCCGCCGCACTCATTGACTAGGAGCGTGTTGCCCCCGGATTCCGACACTTTTTCGCCGTCGGCTCGGTGGGGAGCGCTCAGAGCCGCACAGTGAGCGTCGGCAGCCCCGGCCCAGTCAGATCCGCGAGCGCATCGCGACGGCCTGCCATCAGCATGAGCAAGGCCTCGCCGGGTCCGCGCACCTCGGCGCCGCGCCCGGCCGACCAGTCGACGTCCGTCGCGACAAGCCGGACGCCGCGGGCCCGCCAGGCCCCGCGAATCAGCGGTGCCCACCGCGCGAAGTCCAGCGCGACGAGCAACCGCTCCGGCGCGATGGTACGCGGGATGCCGAGCACTCGTCGAATGTCTTGCTGATGAATCATGTTGTCGGTCAGCGCGATCCGGCCACCGAAACCGGCGCCGAGTCCGCTGGGCTCGGCGTGCCTCCGAATCGTGTCGATCAGTTCCTCGGGCGATGTGTCCGACATCTCCGCGACGGCCAGCTCGTTGATGCGATCGGTCTGCAACCGGCCCGCGAGGAACCGCTTAACCAGGGCGCCGGGTGGCATGCCCTCGTAGCTCATCGTGTGGGCCACCACGTCGCGCACGCGCCACCGGTCGCACAGCGTGGGGCTGTCCCACTGCTGCGGTGAGAGTCCGGCGAGGAAGTCGGCGAAGTCCAGGCGTTCGTCGCGGGCGAGTTCCTTTTGCGTCATCCCTCGGCGACCTGAACGACGACACCGACCGCGCCACCGCCGAGGTGCACCGACAGCACCGTGCCCATGTCCGTCACGACCAACGACTCGACTTGAGGGAGCCGGTCCGTCAACGCCGCGCCGATGACGTCGGCGTCGTCGTGGTTGTCGACATGGTGCACGGCGATCGCGGCCCTGCGGTCGCCGACGAACTCCACGACCGCGTCCACGAGGGCGGCATGCGCCTTCGACACCGTGCGAATCCGCTGGGCGAGCACCAGGCGGCCGTCCACGTCGAGGCACAGCAGCGGTTTGAGCGACAGCGCGGTGCCCAGCCACGAGGCGGCGGTGCCGATCCGCCCGCTGCGCCGCAGATTGTCCAGCCGGTGCACGACGATGAACGCCCGGCCCGCAGGGACTGCCGCGCGGGCCGCCGCCTCCACGTCGTCGAGCGAGCCACCAGCGGTCGCCACCCGCGCCGCCGCCAACGCGACGAAGCCGACGCCCATCGCCGCCGAACGCGAATTCACGACGCGCACCGAGGGTCCGAACTCGCGGGCCGCCGCGACGGCCGAACTGAACGTGCTCGACAGCGCCGCGGACAGGTGAACGGCGACGACGCCGTCGCCGCCGCTGTCGGCGAGCGCCTTGCGGTAGGCGTCGGCGAGCTCGGCCGGTGCGGCGCCTGCGGTCGTGACGTGCGCGCGCGAGTACACGTCGTAGGGCACCTGATCGATGCCGTCGCGTAGGTCGTCCCCGTCGACCAGGACGTGCAGGGGTACCTGTTCGATGCCCCACCGCTGCAACTCATCTGGGTTAAGCCGGGCCGACGAGTCGGTCACCACCTTGACGGGCATGGCTAGTCGCCGTCGCCTTCGGGCGTCACACCGGCCTCGGCGAGCCCCTTCAGCATCAACTCGGCGACCGCGCGGTGCGCCTCGAAGTTCCAGTGGATGCCGTCGGGATTGCCGTATCCGTTCATCACCTGGTCGGCGACGGCGGCCTTCAGATCGACGATCGGAACGTCGTGCGCGCGGCCCCATTCGGTGATGGCAGCCACGGTGTCGTCGCGCCACCGATGTGACCGCCCATAGGTGTCGGCGATGTGCACCGACGGTATCGATGCAACGAACGGAATCCCCGGCCGGTTGAAGTCGATTGCCGCACGGGTCTTCTCGAGATAGTGGGCGCTCAGGTGCGCGGGCAGGGCAGGCCGGGCGACCCGCGACAGCCTCGGCTGCAACCACCCGTATCCGTCCCGCGCCCAACGGCGCAATCGCGGCGGCCGAACGTAGCGGATGAGCTCGCGCACCGCCGTCGGAAGTGGAGATGGCAACGAATCCATGCCCGACGTCGCGAAGATCACCGCGCCGGCCTTCGGCAGTGCGGCCCACGCCCGGGGATCCCCGATGGCCGCCCACCACACGTCGCGGCACGTCCAGCCGATGCGTCCGATGAGCTCGACGTCCCAGTCCAATTGGGCGGCAACGATGTTCGGCCAGATACGCGGATCGTCAGCGGGTAGTCCTCCGGTGGGCCCGTAGTACGACAGCGAGTCGCAGAAGATCAGCAGGGTGCGCCGGGTGGGAGCGTCAGAGGACATCGTTGGCGACCTGGGCCGAGGCGTTCCACACGTCGAGTCGCCACTTGACGTCCGTGGCATTCGGCGCCGAATGTCCGGACAGCTGAACCCAACTGGCGTTGCCCATGCCGCCGAATATCGGCCAGTTGTCGACGGGTATGCCGAGCACCGAGCCGGTCAGGGCGGCGATCAACCCACCGTGTGCCACCAGCACGACGGGGCGGTCGGGTTCGTCGACCCCCCACTCCTCGTGCTCGGCGATCAGTTCGTCGACAACGGGCGTGCTTCGGGCCGCCACGTCGACGCGGCTCTCGCCGCCGTGCGGAGCCCAACGGGCGTCGTCGCGCCATGCCAGCCTCGCGCCGGGAGCCAGCTCGTCCACTTCGAGGTGCGTCAAGCCCTGCCAGTCCCCGAGGTGCGTCTCGCGCAGCCGCGTGTCGATCTCGACGGGCAACCCGGCCCGCTCCCCCAGCGCCGTCGCCGTGTCGAGCGCGCGGCGCAGATCCGACGACACGATCAACAGCGGCTGGCGCTTGGCGAGCACCTCGGCGGCGGCGGCCGCCTGATCCCGGCCCAGGTCCGTCAGGTCCGTGTCGAGCTGCCCCTGCATGCGGCTGCCCGCGTTCCACTCGGTCTGCCCGTGGCGCAGCATCACCAACCGACGGATCCTCACGGCGATCCCTCACCGTCGACGTCGGCCACGTCGTCGAGGTCGACGGGCAGCACCGGGCAGTCCCGCCACAGTCGGTCCAACGCGTAGAAGTTGCGCTCGTCCTGGTGCTGGATGTGCACGACGATGTCGACGAAGTCGAGCAACACCCATCGGCCCTCCCGGGTGCCCTCGCGTCGCGCAGGCTTGTAGCCCGCGATCCGCATCTTCTCCTCGACCTCGTCGACGATCGCGTTCACCTGCCGGTCGTTGGAGGCCGACGCGATGACGAAGCAGTCGGTGATGACCAGTTGACCCGACACGTCGATCACGACGACGTCGTCGGCGAGCTTGGCCGACGCGGCCCGAGCGGCCACCGTCGCCATCACCGTGGCTTCCTCGGACGCCGTCATGCCGAGGTTTCCGTCATCGTGCGCGCCTTGTAGAGCCCACGCTTGGAGACGTACTGCACCACACCGTCGGGCACCAGGTACCAGATGGGCCGGCCGGTCTCGGCACGCCTGCGGCAATCGGTCGACGAGATGGCCAGCGCAGGCACCTCGACCAGCGTCAAGGCGTCCGGCGGCAGTTCCTTCATGGCCGCCGCGATGTGCTGACCGTCGAGTTCGTACCCCGGCCGGCTGACGCCGACGAAACGGGCGAGCGAGAACATGTCCTCCCAGTTCTGCCACGACAGGATCGAGGCGAGTGCGTCGGCGCCGGTGATGAAGTAGAGCTCGGTGCCGGGGTTGAGCGCGGCCAGGTCGCGCAAGGTGTCCTTGGTGTACGTGGCCCCACCGCGGTCGATGTCGACGCGGCTGACCGAGAAGCGCGGGTTGGCGGCGGTGGCGATCACCGTCATCAGGTAGCGGTCCTCGGCGGCGGTGACGGGCCGGCTGCGTTTCTGCCAGGGCTGGCCGGTGGGCACGAAGACGACCTCGTCGAGCTCGAACTTGTCGGCGACCTCGCTGGCCGCGACCAGGTGTCCGTGATGGATGGGATCGAACGTCCCACCCATCACTCCCAGTCGCCTAGTCATGAACATGCAGCTTACGGGAGTGACTCAGGGCGTTAGACGGGCAGCAGCTGGTCGATCACGGAGGCCAGCTGCTTCGCCGACCGGCATTCGTGCATGGTGATGACGTCCTCGTAGCGCGGCACCGCCGAGTCGCCGCTGCCCCACAGGTGCTTGGGCTCCGGGTTCAGCCAGTGCGCGTGGCGGCTCGCGCTGACCATGTGCGTCAGCAGATCCACCTCGGGGTTGCGGTAGTTGTTGCGGGCGTCGCCGAGCACCAGCAGCGAGCTCCGCGGCGACAACACGTTGGGCCACTTGTCCATGAACGACACGAAGGCGTGCCCGTAGTCGGAGTGGCCGTCGCGGGTGTAGACGCCCGCCTCGCGGGTGATGCGCTGCACGGCGACGGCGAGGTCGGCGTCCGGCCCGAAGAGCTCGGTGACCTCGTCGGTGGTGTCGATGAACGCGAACACCCGGACCCGGGAGAACTGCTGGCGCAGCGCACTGACGAGCATCAGCGTGAAGTGACTGAACCCCGCCACCGATCCCGACACGTCGCACAGCACCACCAGTTCGGGGCGGGCGGGATGCGGCTTCTTCAGCACGACGTCGATGGGCACGCCACCCGTCGACATCGACTTGCGCAGCGTCTTGCGCAGATCGATCTCGCCGCGACGATGCCGGCGCCGCCGCGCGGCCAGCCGGGTGGCCAGCGTGCGCGCCAGCGGGGCCACCACGCGCCGCATCTGGCGTAGCTGATCCCCTGAGGCACGCAGGAACTCGACGTTCTCGGCCAGCTGCGGGATGCCGTACATCTGCACGTGATCGCGGCCCAGCTGCTCGGCGGTGCGCCGCTTGGTCTCCCCCTCGACCATTCGGCGAAGCTGCGAAATCCGCCTGGCCGCAATGGCCTTGGCGATCTCCTCCTGCGTCGGCGTGGGCTCCTCGCCGTAGCCCGCGAGCAGGCCGGCCAACAGCCGACCCTCGAGTTCGTCGAGCGCCATGGCCTTGAGCGCCTGGTACGACGAGTACGACGGGCCGCGGCTGGAGTTGTACCGGCCGAACGATTCCACGATCTGGGCGATCATCGCCGCCAGCCGATCGTCGATGTTCTCAAGCTCCGGGTTGTTCTCCAGCATCGCGAGCAGCGCCTCGCGCATGGCCTCGACGTCCTGCGGCGGCGGCCCTTCGGATTCGCCGTCGTCGTCCTCGTCGTCCACCACGGTCCGCGCCCCCAGCGCGGAGGGGAACCATAGGTCGAACATCGCGTCGTAGGTCTCGCGGTGGTCGGCGCGGCGCAGCACGGCGCAGGCCAGCCCCTCCCGCAACACGTTCCGATCACCGAGGCCGAGCGTGGCCATCACCTGGCCCGCGTCGACGGTCTCCGAGGGTCCGACGTTGATGCCGACGCTGCGCAGCGCTTCGACGAATTCCACCAGGTGCCCGGGAATCCCATGTGGTGCAAGCGGTTGCGGTGGGCGGGTGCGTCGAACGGCCATCAGTCGAACTCCTCAGTATCAGGCTCCGCTTTTAATTCAGACGTAGCTCGCCCGCCGCGCGTAGTTGGTCGGACTGGTGCTTGAGCACGACACCGAGGGTGGCGGCGATCATCTCGTCGTCGATGGTGTCGAGCCCGAGGGCCAGCACGGTGCGGCCCCAGTCGATGGTCTCGGCGACGGACGGCACCTTCTTGAGCTGCATGCCGCGCAGCACCCCGATGATGCGGACGAGTTCCTCGGCGATCTTCTCGGGCAACTCCGGCACCCGCGACAGCAGAATGCGCCGTTCGAGGTCGGCGTCGGGGAAGTCGATGTGCAGGAACAGGCAGCGGCGCTTGAGCGCCTCGGACAGTTCGCGGGTCGCGTTGGACGTCAGCAGCACGAACGGCTTGCGTTCGGCGACGATCGTGCCGAGCTCCGGCACCGTCACGGCGAAGTCGGACAGCACTTCCAGCAGCAGGCCCTCGATCTCGATGTCGGCCTTGTCGGTCTCGTCGATCAGCAGCACGGTCGGGTCGGTGCGCCGGATGGCGGTCAACAGTGGGCGGGAAAGCAGGAACTCTTCGCTGAACACGTCCATCTTGGTCTGGTCCCAGTCGCCGGACCCGGACTGGATGCGCAGGATCTGCTTGGCGTGGTTCCACTCGTACAGTGCGCGGGCCTCGTCGACCCCCTCGTAGCACTGCAGCCGGACCAGTTCCGAGCCCGTGCACTGCGCGACGGCGCGCGCCAGTTCGGTCTTGCCGACACCCGCCGGGCCCTCCACCAACAGCGGCTTGCCGAGCCGGTCGGCGAGGAATACGGCCGTGGCCGTGGCGGTGTCGGGCAGGTAGCCGGTTTCGGCGAGTCGGTTGGCGACGTCGTCGATGTCGGTGAACAGCGGTGCCGGGATGGCGGGGACGCTCAAGTCACTCTCCTGTGCGGTCAAACTGGGCGGGTGTGGCCGTCGCCCCAGACGATCCACTTGGTCGAGGTCAGTTCAGGCAGCCCCATCGGTCCGCGGGCGTGCAGCTTCTGCGTGGAGATGCCGATCTCGGCGCCGAACCCGAACTGCTCACCATCGGTAAAGGACGTGGACGCGTTGACCATGACCGCCGCGGAATCAACCCGGTCGGTGAACCGTTGCGCGGCAGCGAGATCGGTGGTGACGATGGCTTCGGTGTGCCCCGTGCCGTACTCGTTGACGTGAGCGATGGCGGCATCGACGCCGTCGACGACGGCCACCGCGATGTCCATCGACAGGAACTCGGCGCGCAGTTCGTCCTCGCTGGGGTCGAGGTGAACCGTCACTCCGGCATCCTGCAGCGCGCCTACGAGCCGGGGCACCGCCTGCTCCGCGATGGCCGCATCGATCAGCAGCGACTCGGCGGCGTTGCACACGCTGGGGCGACGGGTCTTGGAGTTCAACAGGATTCGCTCGGCGACGTCGAGGTCGGCCGCTTCGTGGACGTAGACGTGACAGTTGCCGACGCCGGTCTCGATGGTGGGCACGGTGGCGTCGCGGACGACGGCGTCGATCAGCCCAGCCCCACCGCGCGGGATCACGACGTCGACGAGGCCGCGGGCCTGGATCAGGTGTGTGACGCTGGCCCGGTCCGCGCTGGGCAGCAGTTGCACGGCGTCGGGTTCCAGCCCCTCGGCCACCAGCGCGGCGCGCAGCGCGATCACGAGGGCCTCGTTGGAGCGCGCCGCCGAGGAACTCCCGCGCAGCAGCACCGCGTTGCCCGACTTCAGCGTGAGCCCGAACGCGTCGACCGTGACGTTCGGCCTGCCCTCGTAGACCATGCCGACGACGCCCAACGGGACGCGCTGCTGGCGGATCTGAAGGCCGTTGGGCAGCGTGCTGCCGCGCAACACCTCGCCGACGGGATCGGGCAGACCGGCCACCTGACGCAATCCGGCGGCGATGCCGTCGACGCGATTGGGGTTCAGGGCCAGCCGGTCCAGCATCGCCTCGGCGGTGCCCGCGGCACGGGCAGCGTCGAGGTCCTCGGCGTTGGCGGCCAGAATCTCGTGAACGCGGGCGAGCACGGAATCCGCCGCGGCGTGCAGCGCCCGGTTCTTGGTCTCGGTGCTCAGCGTGCCGAGCGTGCGAGCGGCGACGCGCGCGCGCCGGGCGGCGTCGTGTACCTGCTCCCGTAGCTCGACATCCGCTTGCACACCCATTGAGCCAGCTTATCGGCCAAACCCGGGGGCGGCCCCGTCGGGGCTACGGTAAGGGGGTGGCGCGGGTGTGTGTGGTTGGCAGCGTGAATGTCGACCAGTCGTTCACCGTCGAGGCATTGCCGCGACCAGGCCAGACCGTGCTGGCCAGCGCAGTGTCGTCCGCATCGGGCGGCAAGGGCGGCAACCAGGCCGTCGCAGCCGCGAGGGCGGGCGCCTCCGTGCACCTCGTGGCGGCGCTCGGCGACGATCACACCGCCGCCGGGCTGCGCGCTCATCTCCGCGACAACGGCGTCGCCCTCGACGGCGTGGTGACGGTGCCCGGTCCCAGCGGCACGGCGGCCATCGTCGTGGACGCCTCGGGTGAGAACACCATCGTGGTCGCGCCCGGCGCCAACGCCCACTTGACGATGACCTCACCGCACGTGCAGGCCGTCGTCGCTCGAGCCGACGTGGTGCTGATCCAGTTGGAGATCCCGATCGAGACGGCGTTGGCGGCGGCGCGTGCGGCGCGCGACGCGGGCGCCGTCGTCATCGTCAACGCGTCACCGGCACGCACCGGCCTCGACGCCCTGGCCGGCATCGCCGACGTCGTCGTCGCCAACGAAGACGAGGCCCGCGAATGGCGTTGGCCGGTGCCGCATCTGGTGATCACCCGCGGCGCGGAAGGCGCGCGCCACGTCCACGACGGCACGACCGTCGACGTCCCCGCCCCAGCCGTCGAACCGATCGACACCACCGGTGCGGGCGACGTGTTCGCCGGAGTGCTTGCCGCGGAATGGCTTTCCGGACCCGAGCGGGCACTGCGGCGCGCGTGCGCAGCAGGTGCGCTGGCCACACTGATACCAGGGGCGGGCGCATGCGCACCGTCCGCCGAAGCGATCGACGACGTGCTCGACGCGACCGACAGAGTAGGAGATCCATGACGGCCACCACGCAGAACACTCCCCGCCCGCCCGACGGCGACTGGTTGGGCACCCCGTTCCTGCGGTTCACCCGGGAAGGCGCGTTCGGCGTGTGCACCCTGGACCGCCCCGAGGCGCGCAACGCGATGACCCCGGCGATGTACTTCGGCATCAGATACGCAGTGCGCCTGGTCGATTCCGACCCGGACCTCGCGGGTCTGCTGATCACGGGCACGGGTGACGTGTTCGCACCGGGCGGCGACATGGGTGGAGGTGGCGCGGACAACTGGTTGACGTTCGGCTCGGCGCTCGGCATGGACGTCACACCGTTCGAGACGCTGCGCCAGTCGTCCAAGCCGGTGGTCTCCGCGGTCAACGGGTTGTGTCAGGGCGGCGGCCTGCAGATCGCGATGTGCAGCGACATGGCCGTGGTGAGTGACCGCGCCACGTTCCGCGTGCCCGAGTTGTACCGCGGCATCGCCGACACCTACTACAGCCACATGCTGGCGCGGCTGATCGGGCCGGTCCGGACCCGGGACCTGATGTTCACCGGCCGCACGCTGAGCGCGGAGGAGGCCAGGGACTGGGGCATGGTGGCGCGGGTGGTCCCGCACGACGATCTTGCCGTCGCCGCACGTGAGGTGCTCGCCCAGTGTTGTCGCACGGCGCCGAGGGCCAGGACCGTGATCAAGTCCAGCATCGATAACTACCTCGGCCTCTACGACCGGATCGGGATGCAGGCCAGCCTCGGGGAGCCGGAATCCATCGAGGGATTCATGGCATTCAAGGAGCGGCGATCCCCCAGCTGGGTGCACCCAGACCTGCGGATCGACGGGCGTCTGTAGGACTATCACGCTTCGGGCCGGGAGCTGGCGTCAAGCGATGGGCCTGCGGACGTCGTGGGCGATCGCCAGCCCGGTGCTGGACTCCACCTCGGCAGCGGATTGGTTCAGCACGACCCGACTTCGGCTCGGCGACAACACCATCGACATCACGTGGTGTGGCTCGCCGTCCGCGAACGCCACTCGGTTGACGCGGATCAGCGGCGCACCGATCGCCGTGCCCAACAGCTGGGCGCTCCGCGGCCCGGCGAGCTCGGCCGTGAACTCGTGGTCGAGTCGCCCCAACGCGACTCCCGCTTCCGCGAGTAGTCGATAGAGCGGGCTGGCGACGAGCGCATCCCTGGTGATGGTCTCGGCAAGCGCGACGGGCAGCCACGTCTCGGTGGTCATCAGCGGCTCACCGGTTCGGCGGGCGCGACGCAGTCTCAGCGCATGCAGTGCGCGATCGTCTGACCTCAGCTGTTCGGCGACGGGGCGTGGAACTGCTCGCACGCCGAACTCGAGCACCTCCACCTCGGTCTCGAACTCCACCTGGCGCATTTCGTCCAGGTACGAGCCGCCGACGTCGCGTTGGCCCGTCGCGGGAGCCTCGAGTACGAACGACCCCACGCCGTGGCGGCGTTCGATCAGGCCGACGGCCGCCAGATCGGCGAGCGCGCGCCGCACGGTGATGCGGGAAACGCCGAACTGGTCGCACAACGTCTGCTCGGTGGGCAGCGGATCACCCTGATCCAATGCGCCGCGGACGATCTCGTCGTGAAGGACGAGGAACAGCTGACGGTGCAGCGGTACACCCGCGGCCGCGGACACCAACGGCGCTCCGTCGTTCGGACCCCCCACAATTAACGATCCTGTCACACGCGAGAGCCAGTTGGCGTCAGGACTTCGGCACGTTGCGCTCGAGCTCGTCGAGCCAGACCCGCGCGGACATGTCCGACGGAGCGCGCCAGTCGCCGCGCGGTGACAGCGCGCCACCCGAGGAAACCTTGGGGCCGTTCGGCAGCGCCGACCGCTTGAACTGGCTGAATGAATAGAACCGTTGCACGAACACCGTCAACCAGTGCCGGATTTCGGCCAGTGAGTAGGCCGGGCGCTTGTCGGCGGGATATCCCGCGGGCCAGTCGCCGCGCTGCACGTCACCCCACGCGTGCCAGGCCAGGAACGCGACCTTCGACGGCCGGAACCCCCAGCGCAGCACCTGGTACAGCGAGAAGTCTTGCAGGACATAGGGTCCGACCTTGTCCTCACTGCTCTGAACCTGTTCGTCCTCACCTGTCGGCACCAACTCGGGCGTGATCTCGGTCTCGAGCACCGACTGCAGGATCCGGTTGACCTCGTCGTCGAACTGCTCCGACGCGATCACCCACCGGATCAGGTGCTGGATCAGTGTCTTGGGCACTCCGCCGTTGACGTTGTAGTGCGACATCTGGTCGCCGACACCGTACGTCGACCAACCCAGCGCCAACTCGGACAGGTCACCGGTGCCCAGCACGATGCCGCCACGCTGGTTCGCCAGCCGGAACAGGTAGTCGGTGCGCAACCCGGCCTGCACGTTTTCGAACGTGACGTCGTACACGTGCTCGCCACGCGAGAACGGGTGCCCCAGCTCCGTGAGCATCAACGTTGCGGTGTCGCGGATGTCGAGCTCTTCGAACGTCACGCCAAGCGCCTTGCCCAGCGCGATCGCATTGCCCTTGGTTCGCTCGCCCGTGGCGAAGCCGGGCATGGTGAACGCGAGGATGTCGCTGCGCGGCCGGCCCTCCCGGTCCATCGCGCGCGCCGCCACGATCAACGCGTGGGTGGAGTCCAGCCCACCCGAGACGCCGATGACCACCTTCGGGTAGTTCAGCGCACGCAACCGCTGCTCCAGCCCCGACACCTGGATGTTGTATGCCTCGTAGCAATCCTGTTGCAGCCGCTGCGGATCCGAGGGTACGAACGGGAACCGCTCCACCTCGCGGAGCAGGCCGATGTTACCGGGCGGCGGGTCAACGACGAACTCGATGCGCCGAAACTCGTCGGTGCGCCCGCGGTGGTGCTTGCGGTTGTCGTCGAACGTGCCCATCCGGATGCGCTCCGCGCGCAACAGTTCGGTGTCGACATCGGCGACGCTGCGTCGTTCCCCCTTGGGGAAGCGCTCGGATTCGGCGAGCAGCAGCCCGTTCTCGTAGATCATCGTCTGGCCGTCCCACGCCAGGTCGGTGGTCGACTCCCCCTCGCCAGCGGCTGCGTAGACGTAGGCGGCCAGGCACCGCGACGACGCCGAGCGAGCCAGCAGCTTGCGGTCGTCGGCTCGGCCGACCGTGATGGGGCTGCCCGACAGGTTCGCGAGCACCGTCGCGCCCGCCAGCGCGGCCTCTGCGCTGGGCGGGATCGGCACCCACATGTCCTCGCAGATCTCCACGTGCAGGACGAAGTTCGGAAGGTCGGCGGCGGCGAACAACAGGTCGGGGCCGAACGGCGCGTCGGCGCCCGCCACGCGGACGGTGCCGCCCTCGTCGTCACCAGGGGCGAGCTGCCTACGCTCGTAGAACTCACGGTAGGTCGGCAGGTAGGACTTGGGCACGACGCCTAGCACGGTGCCGCGGTGAATCACCACCGCGGTGTTGTAGATCCGGTTGCGGTGGCGCAGCGGGGCCCCGACGACGAGCACCGGCAGGAGCTCTCGCGACGCCGCGACGACGTCGGCCACCGCGACGTCGACGGCGTCGAGCAGTCCGTCCTGCAGGAGGATGTCCTCGATGGAGTAGCCCGACAGCGTCAACTCCGGGAACACCGCAAGCGCGACGCCGTCGTCGTGGCAGTCGCGGGCCAGCCGCAGCACGGATTCCGCGTTGGTGGCGGGGTCGGCCAGCGTGGTGTGGTGGGTGCACGCGGCCACCCGCACGAAGCCGTGCCGGTAGGCGGAATGGAAGTCCACGGCTCAATTGTCGCAGGTCGCCTACCCTGGACACCGATGAACGGTCCTGCAGCTCCCGAACTGATCAACGTGCTCGCAGGTCAGCGCATTGCCGTGCTCACCGGCGCGGGCCTGTCCACCGACTCGGGCATCCCGGACTACCGCGGCCCGGACTCACCGCCGAGCAACCCGATGACCATCCGGCAGTTCACGTCGGATCCGGAGTTCCGGCAACGGTACTGGGCGCGCAACCACGTCGGCTGGCGGCACATGGACGCCACCCTGCCCAATGCGGGGCACCGCGCGCTGGCCCGCCTCGAAGCCACCGGTGTCGTCACCGGCGTCATCACGCAAAACGTCGATCTGTTGCACACCAAGGCGGGCAGCACGACCGTCATCGACCTCCACGGCACCTACTCCAGAGTCGTCTGCCTGGCATGCGAGCACACCATGACGCGCGCGGCGCTGGCCGCAGAGTTGGAGGCATTGAATCCGGGCTTCCTCGAGCGGGCCGAGAAGGTCGGCGGCATCGCGGTGGCGCCCGACGCGGACGCGATGGTCTCGGAGACGGCGTCGTTCCGGTACGTCGACTGCCCGCAGTGCGGCGGCATGCTCAAGCCCGACATCGTCTACTTCGGTGAGAACGTACCCAAAGAGCGCGTCGCCCAAGCCCATTCCGTGGTCGATGAGGCGGACGCATTGCTGGTCGCGGGCTCGTCATTGACGGTGTTCTCCGGGCTGCGCTTCGTCCGGCAGGCGGCCGCCGCGGGCATGCCGATTGCGATCATCAACCGCGGGCCCACTCGCGGCGACGATTTGGCGACCGTCAAGGTCGACGCGGGCTGCTCGGAGATGCTGGCCCTGCTCGCCGACGAGCTCACCCCAGCGATTTCGGCGCGCTAGAAGCTGACCGGCATCGCGCGGACTGCGTGGATGAAATTGCCTGCCACGTAGTCGGGTTCGCCCGCCTGGATGTCGGGCAGCTGGGTGAGCAGTTCGGCGAAGATCGCCCGCAACTGAGCCCTGGCGACGTGCGCGCCGAGACAGAAATGCCGTCCGCCGCCACCGAATCCGACGTGCGGGTTGGGCTTGCGCCCAAGGTCGAGCTGATGGGGCGCGTCGAACACGTCGGTGTCGAAGTTGCCCGACGCGTAGAACATCACCACCTTTTCGCCCTCGGCGATCGGCTGCTCGCCCACCACGCAGTCGCGGGATGCGGTGCGGCGGAACGTCATCACCGGAGTCGCCCAGCGGACGAACTCCTCGACGGCGCCTCCGATCCGGTCATCGAAGGCGCTCATCAGCCACGCACGTTGATCGGGAAAGTTGGTGAGCGCCTTCATCGCATGGGACGTGGTCTGTCGGGTGGTGTCGTTGCCAGCGACCGCAAGGAGTACGAAGAACGCCGCGACCTCTGCGTCGGTGAGCCGGTCGCCGTCGACCTCGGCGTGCACCAGTGCGCTGATCAGGTCGTCTCCAGGGTGCTCACGCCGGTCAGCGGCCAATGACCCCGCCACCTGGTGGAGGTGCATCTGAGCGGTCACCAGCACTTCCAACGGGTTGCGCCCGTCGAGGAACATTGGATCTCCCGTCGACACCATCGCGTCGGCGGCGTGTGCCACCTGCTCGCGTTCGGACGCCGGAATCCCGACCATGTCGGACAGCGTGCGGATAGGCAGTTCCTTGGCGCAGTGTTCGACGAAGTCGGCTCCGCTGCCCGTCCATCGGAGTTCGCCGACGATGTCGCGGGCGTTGGCCTTGATCGAGTCCTCGATGCGGCGCACCTGGCGCGGGGTGAAGGCGGCATGCACGACCTTGCGGATCACGGTGTGCCGCGGCGGATCCATCGCCAGGAATGACTGTGACGCTTCGAGCAGCTCCTCGGGCACGTTCTCGAACAGCACGCCCTTGCCCGACAGGAAGGTCTCGCTATCGCGACTGACGGCGACGATGTCGGCGTGCCGGGTGATTGCCCAGTAGCCGGGGTCGTTCGGGTCGTGCATCAGCGCGTCCTCGACAGGCGGGTGCCAGCTGACGGGACGTTGCGCACGAAGTTCGGCGAACGCCACTTCGCGGTCGGCGGCGGTGGTGGACCAGAACGCCCGCGAGGACAGATCGGTCGGGTCGTAGGGCCGTGATGGAACCGATGTGAGCGGCGACACAGTCATGACTGTGACGATAAGTCTAGACACTATGTCTAGTCAAGGTGCATTGCTTCCCGCTACGCTTGGGACATGCCGTCGATGACGAGGAAGCCGCAGGCCAAGCGGCAGGAGCGGCGCGAGCAGATCGAGCGCCAGCTGCTCGACGCCACCGAGCGCCTCATGGCCGACGGAGCCAGCTTCACCGAGCTCAGCGTCGACCGACTAGCCACCGAGGCGGGGATCTCCCGCGCCAGCTTCTACATCTACTTCGAGGACAAGGGCCACTTGCTGAGGCGCCTTACGGGCCAGGTCTTCGACGACCTCGCGGGCGCCGCAGAACTCTGGTGGGGTGTCGCTCGTCGACGCGACCCGGCAGACGTACTGGCCGCGATGACCGAACTCGTCGCCAGCTACCGACGTCACCAACCGCTGCTCGTCGCGCTCAACGAGATGGCCGGCTACGACCCACAGGTGGGCACCACCTATCGCGACATCCTCACGGCCATCGCGGCGCGGCTCACCGCCGTCATCGAGGCGGGACAGGAGGACGGCAGCATCCGTCGCGAACTGTCGGCGGCGACCGCCGCCAGCACGCTCACCTGGATGACCGAGCGGACCTGCCAACAGAATCTGCCGGGCGGGCCGCCGTCCTACGACGCCGAGCTGGCGCGCACCCTGACCCAGATCGTCTGGGGCGCACTGTATCTCGAGGCGCCCTAGACGGCGACGAGGTCGTCGGCGTGCACCACGGGCCGACGTAGCTCGGCAGGCAGGTCCGACGTCGAGCGCCCGATCATCCCCGCGAGTTCCGTTGCGTCATAGGCCACCACGCCTCGCGCCACCGTGTCGCCATCGGATCCGCGGAGCTCGATGACGTCCCCACCGTGAAAGCGCCCCGTCACTGCGGTGATCCCGGCGGGCAACAGCGAGCGACGTTGTTTCACCACCGCCCGCACGGCACCGTCGTCGAGCGTCAGCGCGCCCGCCGACTCGGCGGCATAGCGCAACCAAAATCGGCGCGCCGACATGCGTTCGGCCCGCGGCGCGAAAACCGTGCCGACGGAGGCGTCGTCGAGCGCCTTGCCCGCATCAGCTGCGGCGGCGAGCAGCACGGGCACCCCAGCGTCGGCAGCCAGCAGCGCCGAGGACAGCTTGGAGGCCATACCGCCAGTGCCGAGCCTGCTTCCGCCACCCGCCACCACGCCGTCGAGGTCGTCGGGGGCGGCGACCTCGGGAATGAAGCGCGCATCCGACTTTCGCGGGTCGGAGTCGTAGAGGCCGTCGATGTCGCTCAGCAGCACAAGGGCGTCGGCACCGACCAGATGAGCGACGAGCGACGAGAGCCGGTCGTTGTCGCCGAACCGGATCTCGTTGGTGGCCACCGTGTCGTTCTCGTTGACGATCGCGACGGCGTGCAGCGCGCGCAACCGGTCGAGCGTGCGCTGAGCGTTGGTGTGCTGCACACGCATCGAAATGTCGTGCGCCGTCAGCAGCACTTGGCCGACGGTCCGCCCGTAGCGGTGGAACGCCGAACTCCACGCGTTGACGAGCGCCACCTGGCCGACGCTGGCCGCGGCCTGCTTGGTCGCCAGATCGGTGGGCCGCCGCGTCAGTCCGAGCGGCTCGATACCCGCCGCGATGGCACCCGAGGACACGATGACGACGTCCGAACCCGCCTTCATCCGCGCTTCGATCGCGTCGGCCAAGGTGGCAAGTCGGCTCGCGTCGAACATGCCGTTGGGCGCGGTCAACGCGGTGGTGCCGACCTTGACGACGACGCTTCGCGCGGTGCGGACGGCATCGCGGTGCGCGCTGGTCATTCGTCACCGCCGGGGCGGCGACGCTCCCGCCGGGCTATCTTGCGCTCGTCGGCGCCGATCCGATCGGTCTGCTCGAGTCGGATGTCGGTGCCGCGCCCGGACATCGTCATGTCGACACCAGCAGGCGTCTGCGGCTCCCAGTCGAAGGTCACGTCGCCGATGGTGACGGCGCAACCGGGTCGGGCACCCTGTTTGATCAACTCGTCTTCGACGCCGAGTCGGGCCAACCGATCGCCGAGGTAGCCGACCGCCTCGTCGTTCGTGAAATCCGTCTGGCTGACCCAGCGTTCGGGCCGCGTTCCACGCACGCGGAAGCCGCCCTCGCCGTCGGCCACCACCGTGAACCCGCTGTCGTCGACGGCGACCGGCCGGATCACGGCACGGCGCGGCGCGACGACGGGCTGAGCGGCGCGGTATGCCGCGATGATGTCCCACAGCGCAAACGTCAACGGCCGCAGTCCGTCTCGGGTGACGGCGGACACTTCGAACACCGGCCACCCGTAGCGTTCGGCAACTTCGTCGCGGACGAAGTCGGCCAGCTCACGCGCATCGGGTACGTCGATCTTGTTCAACACGACGGCCCGCGGTCGTTCCGCGAGGTCGCCCAACGCCGAATCACCCTGCAGCGTCGGCGTGTACGCGGCGAGCTCTGCTTCCAACGCGTCGATGTCGGAGATCGGGTCGCGGCCGGGATCCATGGTCGCGCAGTCGACCACGTGGACCAGCACCGCGCAGCGCTCGAGGTGCCGCAGGAAGTCCAGGCCAAGCCCTCGCCCCTCGGATGCGCCGGGAATCAACCCGGGCACGTCGGCGACGGTGAAGGTGTGGTCACCCGCCGAGACCACTCCCAGATTCGGCGCCAACGTCGTGAAGGGATAGTCGGCGATCTTCGGCTTGGCCGCCGAGATCACCGAGACCAACGACGACTTGCCCGCCGAGGGGAAGCCGACGAGTCCGACGTCGGCGACGGTCTTGAGCTCGAGGGTGAGGTCGCGAGTCTGGCCCTTCTCGCCGAGCAGCGCGAAGCCGGGGGCCTTGCGCGCGCGGGACGACAGCGCGGCGTTGCCGAGCCCACCGCGCCCGCCCGTGGCGGCGTCGAAACGGGTGCCGTCACCGACCAGGTCGGCGAGCATTCGACCGGCCTCGTCGAGGACGACGGTGCCGTCGGGCACCCGCACCTCGAGATCGCCACCTGCGGCGCCGTCCTTGTTGTTGCCCTGACCCGGCTTTCCGGACGGGGCGTCGACATGAGGATGGAAGTGAAAGTCGAGCAGGGTGTGCACCTGCGGATCGACGACGAGCACGATGCTGCCACCACGACCGCCGTTGCCGCCGTCGGGGCCGCCGAGTGGTTTGAACTTCTCACGGTGCACCGAAGCGCAACCGTGACCGCCGTTGCCCGCCTTCGCATGAATGACGACGCGGTCGACGAACCGGGGCATCGCCTGTCCTTCCCGCCTGTGAAGCTGTTCCGTGATTTCCCGAGAGAACTCGCGGCAGCTTCACATTCGCGGAAAGTCCTCAGGCCTCTAGGCCTCCGGAGCCGCCCCGGCGGCGACATCAGACCCCGGTCGAGGGACGCGGACGATGTTGATCGTCTTGCGACCACGCTTCACGCCGAACGTCACCGCACCGGGTGCAGTGGCGAACAGCGTGTCGTCGCCACCGCGGCCGACATTCACGCCGGGGTGGAAGTGGGTGCCGCGCTGGCGGACCAGGATCTCGCCGGCCTTGACGATCTGGCCGCCGAAGCGCTTGACGCCGAGTCGCTGAGCATTCGAGTCGCGACCGTTGCGCGAGCTGGAAGCGCCCTTCTTGTGTGCCATTGGTTCGCTCCCTCGCTACTTGATTCCGGTGACCTTGACGACCGTCAGCTTCTGACGGTGGCCCTGGCGCTTGTGATAGCCGGTCTTGTTCTTGAACTTGTGGATGCGGATCTTGGGACCCTTGGTGTGCTCGAGCACCTCCGCGGTGACCGCGACCTTCTCGAGGTCCTTGGCATCGGTGGTGACCTTTGCGCCGTCGACGACGAGCGCGACGGGAAGCGAGACGGAGGCGCCGGCCTCGAGCTCGAGCTTCTCGACCTTGACTATGTCTCCGACCGCGACCTTGTACTGCTTGCCGCCGGTCTTGACGATTGCGTACGTCGCCATCGTTGTCGTCATCCTCTACGTCTGTTGCGGGCGCGCGCTACCCGAAGGTTGCGAGCGCGGGTCTGGGGTGCGGGGTCTCGGTTGTCCCCCACTGTCACCGGCTCGAATTCAAGCGAGCCGACAGACAACTGCTCAAGGTTACGTGACCAGCGGGTAAGGGGTCAAACCGCCCCGTCAGTCGACGCCGGCTGGTGGGCCTGCCGGGCGAGCCGCCGCGCGTCTGCGCTGCCT
The DNA here is from genome assembly GCF_033804605.1 of Mycobacterium sp. RTGN6. Lineage (NCBI taxonomy): Bacteria > Bacillati > Actinomycetota > Actinomycetes > Mycobacteriales > Mycobacteriaceae > Mycobacterium > Mycobacterium sp. RTGN6. Next base: position 32,289 of record NZ_JAPZKZ010000001.1, on the reverse strand, counting down.
GCCGACCCGTGCGACCTCGACCGGAGCGTCATCCGAGTCGTCATCGTCGTCGTCAACCTCATCCGAGTCGTCGTAATCGTCGTCCGAGTCGTCGTCCTCGTCGTCCGACTCATCGTCGTCCTCGTCGTCGTCATCATCGTCATCGTCGTCGTCGGATTCGTCGTCGGAATCCTCGTCGATCAGGACGATGTCGTCCTCGATGGCGTCCTCGTCGTCCTCGTCGAGTTCGACGTCGTCGGTTTCGTCTTCGGCGGAGTCGGATTCGGATTCGGATTCGTCCGAATCCTCGTCGGTGACCAGTTCCGCCACGTCCTCGGTCGGCGCGTCCACCGAGGCGTCGGTCGACTCGTCGATGGCCTCGTCGTCGAGACCTTCGTCCTCGTCGCCGTCCTCGGGACGAACCGCGGCAGCCATCGCCTTGAACATCGGGTGCTCACCGTGCGAATGGGTGGGCACCGTGGCCACCTGCACGTCGTCGTCGGGGCGGGCGCCCTTCTTGCCACGCTTGCGTCGCCCGCTGGACTCCGACTTGCGTCCGGCGGACGGCGCAGAGTCCACGGGGTCGCTGTGCAACACGATGCCGCGGCCTGCGCAGAGGGTGCAGTTCGTCGAGAAGGCCTCGATCAGGCCCGTGCCGAGCTTCTTGCGCGTCAGCTGCACCAAGCCCAGCGACGTCACCTCCGACACCTGGTGTCGCGTGCGGTCCCGGGACAGCGCCTCGGTGAGCCTGCGCAGCACCAGGTCGCGGTTGGACTCCAGCACCATGTCGATGAAGTCGACGACGATGATCCCGCCGATGTCGCGCAGTCGCAGCTGGCGGACCACCTCTTCGGCGGCCTCGATGTTGTTGCGCGTCACCGTCTGCTCGAGGTTTCCGCCCGAGCCGGTGAACTTGCCGGTGTTCACGTCGACCACGGTCATGGCCTCGGTCCGGTCGATCACCAGGGTGCCGCCGGACGGCAGGTACACCTTGCGGTCCATCGCCTTGGTCAACTGCTCGTCGATGCGGTGCACCGCGAACACGTCGGGGCCATCCTCGACCGCGGGCTGGTATCTAGTCATCCGCGGCGCCAGTTCGGGCGCAACGGAATTCACGTACTCGTCGATCGTCTGCCAGGCATCGTCGCCCGACACGATGAGCCCGGAGAAGTCTTCGTTGAACAGATCGCGGATGACCTTGACCAGGACGTCGGGCTCCTCGTAGAGCGCGATCGCGGCGCCCGCCGACTTGGCCGTCACCTCGGTGGCCTTCGCCTCGATCTCCGTCCAACGCTCCTGCAGCCGATTCACGTCGGTGCGGATGTCGTCTTCCTTGACGCCCTCGGATGCGGTTCGGATGATGACGCCGGCATCGGCGGGCACCACCTCGCGCAGGATTTCCTTGAGCCGTTGCCGTTCGGTGTCGGGCAGCTTGCGGCTGATCCCGGTCGAGGACGCGCCCGGCACGTACACCAGGTAGCGCCCGGCCAGCGACACCTGAGTGGTCAGCCGCGCGCCCTTGTGTCCGACGGGGTCCTTGCTCACCTGCACGACGACGTAGTCGCCCGGCTTGAGCGCCTGTTCGATCTTGCGCTGAGCGCCACCGAGCCCGGCGGCCTCCCAGTTCACTTCGCCCGCGTACAGGACGCCGTTGCGGCCGCGGCCGATGTCCACGAACGCCGCCTCCATCGAGGGCAGCACGTTCTGCACGATGCCGAGGTAGATGTTGCCGACCAGCGAGGCCGACCCCGCGGAGGTGACGAAGTGTTCGACCACGACGCCGTCCTCGAGCACCGCGATCTGCGTGTAGCGAGCGCCTTCGTGGGGCGGTTCGATGCGGACCTTGTCGCGCACCACCATCACCCGTTCGACAGCCTCCCGACGGGCGAGGAACTCGGCCTCGCTCAGGATCGGCGGGCGGCGGCGACCTGCGTCGCGGCCGTCGCGGCGACGCTGCCGCTTGGCTTCCAGCCTGGTCGAGCCGCTGATGCCCTGGATCTCGTCGGGATCCTTGGCGTTCTTCGCGGACTTCTCCCGCGGCGCCCGCTCGTGCACGACCGTGTTGGGCGGGTCGTCGGGCGACGCCGGGCCGTCGTCACCGTCGGCCGCGCCGGACTTGCGCCGCCGGCGGCGACGCCGGCGGCGGGTGGCCCCGTCGCCGTTGGTCCCGTCGTCGGAGTCGTCGTCGTCATCGTCGTCGTCGGAGTCGGCCGTCTCACCCGAGTCGTCCGGCGCGTCGTCACCGTCGTCGTCGGCGCTCTGCTCACCGCGACCGCGGCCCCGGCCACGCCGTCCGCGGCGCCGCCGCCGTGCGGCAGGCCTGTCGGCTTGATCGTCGTCGGTGTCGTCAGTGTCGTCGGTGTCGTCGGACGCGTCATCGTCTTCGTCGTCGTCTTCCTCGACCTCGACCACGGGTACCGGCACGAACGCCACGGGTTGCGGCGCCACGAACAGCGGCAGGTAGTCGGCGGGCGGGGCCTCAGCCGGCTCCGGGGCCGGCGCCGGGGCCTCGAGCATCAGCCGTGACTCGGGCTCGTCCTCCACCGGGGGCTCGGCGTCGGCGACCACGGGCAGCTCGTCGTCGTCGACGGCTGCTGGCTCCGCGTCGGCGCTGGGCTCCGGCTGGGCCTCGACGGGCTCGGGTGCCGAGACGCCGTTGGGGTACCCAGCGGCCGGATCGACGGCGCTGAACAGATTGGCGCCCACAGGCGCATCGTCACCGTCGGAATCGCCGCTCAGGGGCGCCGGCACATCCTCGTGTCGGGCCTCTTCTGTTGCGTCGTAATCCTGGGCTTCAGACAAGTCATTGTCGGGCACGTATTCTCCTCAAGCCCCCGGGCGCGTCGTGTCGACGCGGCCACGCGAGGGCTTCCGCTATGGGCCCGGGAAGTTCCCGAGCTTGTTGTGGTCTCGCTCCGAGCGGCTCTGGGGAACCCTCGGTGCCTGGCTGAATGATGGCTGGACTTCGCGCCGCACTCGGAATTTCCTAGGTGGTCGCGCTCGTCTTGAGTCTTCATCCGGGTGGCCCACGCCACTGCAACGTGCTCGGTGAAGCAGGTCACCCGAGGCCAGTATCCCACATCACGGCGTGGAATCTGACGAACCGGCCTCAGCAGCTAACGTCCGGGGAACCAGAGGTCGATCTCGCGGACCGCCGAATCGGGCGAATCCGAGCCGTGCACGAGGTTGTCCTGGGTGACGAGGGCCAGGTCACCGCGGATCGTGCCCGGGGTGGCCTTCTCCACGGGATCGGTGGCGCCGGCGATCTGCCGGAACGCGGCAACCGCCCGCGGACCCTCCACGATGGCCGCGACCACGGGTCCAGAGGTGATGAACTCGAGCAGCGACGGGAAGAACGGCTTTCCCTCGTGCTCGGCGTAGTGAGCGCGGGCGAGGTCGTCACCGACGGTCTTGAGTTCGAGGGCCACGATGGTCAGCCCCTTGCGTTCGATTCGGCTGAGGATCTCCCCGACGAGGTGTCGCTTGACGCCGTCGGGCTTGACCAAAACCAGTGTCCGCTCCGTCACGTCGCAGAAGCCTACTCGTCAGTAGGCGGGGCCTGCTGCCCGGGCAGCAGGCCGTGCTCCTGACGGCGCTTGACCTCGGCACGCAGGTACGCGATCAGCGCCCAGACCCCGACGAACACCACGCCGATGAACCCGATGGCGGCATGCACGAACCACCCCGCGACGAGCACCACCTGCATCGCGAGGTTCGCCGACAGCGCCCACGGCCGGCCCTGCATCCCCGCAAGCAGCACCAAGGCCACCGCGAAGCCGATGAGGAACCCACCGCTGAGCGGAGTCAGGCCGCCGTGGGAAAAGGAGACGACGGGCAAGGCGAGCAGCACGACGATCGCTTCCAAGATCAGCGTGCCCGCCATGACGCCGCGGAAGCTCTTCCACGGGTCCGGAGGTGCCGGCGTGCCGCCTGGTTCGTCGGTCATTCCGGGTCCCGTCCGAACAAGGTGCGCGCGGCGCCCGCGGTGACCACCGAGCCCGTGATCACCATTCCGGCGCCGGAGAAGCCGTCATCGATGCCTGCTTCTTCGACGAGCGCGGTGGCGATCTCGATGGCGTCCGCCAGCGTCGTCGCCGTGATCACCCGGTCGGGGCCGAACCGTTCCTCGGCCCGCCAGGCCAGCGCCTCGACGTCCATCGCGCGGGGCGACCCGTTGTGGGTGACGACCACCTGGTCGAAGGCGGGTTCCAGCGCGGTGAGGATGCCGTCGACGTCCTTGTCCGACATCACCGAGATCACCCCGACCAGGAACCGGAAGTCGAATTCCTGGCCGAGCGCGTCGGCCAGTGCCGCGGCGCCCGCCGGGTTGTGGGCTGCGTCGATGAACACCGTTGGGGCACTGCGCATTCGTTCGAGTCGGCCCGGGCTGGTGACGGCGGCGAAACCCGCCCTGACCGCGTCGATGTCGAGCTGCCGGTCGGCGCCTGCACCGAAGAAGGCCTCGACCGCCGCGAGCGCGATCGCGGCGTTGTGCGCCTGGTGCTCACCGTGCAGGGGCAGGAAGATCTCGGGGTACACCCCGCCGAGCCCCTGCAACTGAAGCACCTGTCCCCCGACCGCGATCTGACGGTCGAGCACCGCGAACTCCGAGTCCTCGCGGGCCACCGCGGCGTCCGTGCGGACCGACTCGGCGAGTAGCACCTCCATCGCCTCGGGCAGTTGTCGTCCGATCACGGCGACGGTGTCGGTGGGAACGAGGTCGTCCGTGGGCCTGGCGATGATGCCCGCCTTCTCGGCGGCGATCTCCGCGATGTGCTCACCGAGGTAGTCGGTGTGGTCGAGTCCGATCGGGGTGATGACCGCGACCGGGGCGTCCACGACGTTGGTGGCGTCCCAACGCCCGCCCATCCCGACCTCGACGACCGCGACGTCGACCGGCGCATCGGCGAAGGCTGCGAACGCCATGGCGGTGACGACCTCGAACTTGCTCATCTTGGGCCCGCCTGCGGCCTCGGACTGCGCGTCGACGAGTTCGACGAAGGGCTCGATTTCGCGATAGGTGTCGACGTACTGCGCTGGCGTGACGGGCTTTCCGTCGATCGAGATGCGCTCGACGGCCGACTGAAGGTGCGGGCTGGTCGTGCGTCCGGTGCGATGGTGCAGCGCCGTCAGAAGCGCGTCGACCATCCGCGTCACCGACGTCTTGCCGTTGGTGCCCGCCACGTGGATGCTCGGATAGCTCCGCTGCGGTGAGCCCAACAACTCCATCAACGCAGTGATCCGCGTGGTGCTCGGCTCGAGTTTCGTTTCGGGCCACCGTTGATCGAGCAGGTGCTCGACCTGAAACAGCGCCGCGACCTCGTCCGGCGTGGGTTCGGTCATTTGAGCCCGGACAGGCGAGCCGTGATGCGCTCCACCTCTTCGCGCGCCACCTGCTGCCGCGCCTTGATCTTGTCGACGACGGCGTCGGGCGCCTTGGCCAGGAACTCGGCGTTGCCCAACTTGGCTGCGGTTTGCGCCAATTCCTTCTCCGCGGCCGCGAGGTCCTTCTCCAGCCTGCGCCGCTCGGCGGCCACGTCGACCGTGCCCGAGGTGTCGAGGTCGACGACGACCGTGCCGCGCGAGAGCCGCACTTCGACCGACGCCGATGGCGTGAAGCCGGCTCCCGGCGTGGTCAGCCACGCCAGCGCCTGGACGGCGGGCACCTGGGCTTCGAGGTCGGCGTCGCCGACACCCACCAGCCGGGCAGGTACCCGCTGACGATCGTTGAGGCCCTGGTCGCTGCGGAACCGACGCACCTCGGTGACGAGCTTCTGCATGTCGGTGATGCGCTGGGCAGCAACGGCATCCAACACGATGCCGGAAGACACCGGCCACTCGGCGATGACGACGGACTCGCCGCCGGTCACGTTCTTCCACAGCGTCTCGGTGACGAACGGCATGACCGGATGAAGCAATTTCAGCAGCGCGTCCAGCACCGTGGCGAGCACCGCATTGGTGGATCCGGCGGCGCCCTCGTCCGACAACTGGACCTTGGCGAGCTCGAGGTACCAGTCGCAGAACTCGTCCCAGGCGAAGTGGTAGAGCGATTCGCAGGCACGACTGAATTCATAGCCGTCGAAGGCCGAATCCACTTCGGCACGAACCTCTTCCAACCGGCCAAGGATCCACCGGTCGGCGTCGGTGAGTTCGTCGAGTCCGGGAAGCGGCGCCAGTGCGGCGCCGTTCATCAACGCGAACCGGGTGGCGTTGAACAGCTTGGTGGCGAAGTTGCGCGACGCGCGGGCGGCGTCGTCACCGATGGACAGGTCGCCCCCCGGGCTTGCGCCACGGGCAAGGGTGAACCGCAGGGCGTCCGCGCCGAAGGCCTGCACCCAATCCAGCGGGTCGATGCCGTTGCCCTTGGACTTGCTCATCTTGCTGCCGAACTCGTCCCGAATCAGCCCGTGCAGGAAGACGTTCTGGAACGGCACCTGCGGCCCGCGCCGGCCGCCCTGGGTGATCGCGTCGTCGTCGCCGACGAAGGTGCCGAACATCATCATGCGGGCGACCCAGAAGAACAGGATGTCGTACCCGGTGACCAAAACGCTGGTGGGATAGAACTTCTCGAGTTCCGGCGTGGCGTCCGGCCACCCCATGGTCGAGAACGGCCAGAGCGCCGACGAGAACCACGTGTCGAGCACATCGGGGTCCTGCTCCCAGCCCTCCGGCGGAGTCTCGTCGGGGCCGACGCACACCTTCTCGCCGCCCGGGCCATGCCAGATCGGGATGCGGTGCCCCCACCACAGCTGACGCGAGATGCACCAGTCGTGCATGTCGTCGACCCAGCCGAACCAGCGCGGCTCAAGGCTCGCGGGGTGAATCACCGTGTCGCCGTTGCGGACTGCGTCACCCGCGGCCTTGGCCAGGGATTCGACCTTGACCCACCACTGCAGCGACAGGCGCGGCTCGATGGGCTCCCCGCTGCGCTCGGAGTGTCCGACGCTGTGCAGGTAGGGCCGCTTCTCCGCGACAATCCGACCCTCCGCCGCCAGCGCCTCCCGCACCGCCACCCGGGCCTCGAAGCGGTCGAGGCCGTCGAATTCGGTTCCGGTACCGGTGATCCGGCCCTTGGTGTCCAACATGGTCGGCATCGGCAGCTGGTGCCGCAGTCCGATCTCGAAGTCGTTCGGGTCGTGCGCCGGGGTGACCTTGACGGCGCCCGTGCCGAATTCGGGGTCGACGTGCGCGTCGGCGACGATCAGGACGTCCCGCGTCAGGAAGGGGTGCGGCAACGTCTTGCCGACCAGGTCCCGGTACCGGTCGTCGTCGGGATGCACGGCGATCGCGGTGTCCCCCAGCATCGTCTCGACGCGGGTAGTGGCCACGACGAGGTGCGGTTCGTCGTCGTTCATCGAGCCGTAGCGGAACGACACGAGTTCGCCCTCGACGTCCTCGTACTTCACCTCGAGGTCGGAGATCGCGGTCTGAAGCACCGGTGACCAATTCACCAGCCGCTCGGCTTGATAGATCAGCCCGGCGTCGTAGAGCCGCTTGAAGATCGTCCGCACCGCCCGTGACAGGCCGTCGTCCATGGTGAAGCGGTCGCGGCTCCAGTCGACGCCGTCGCCAATCGCGCGCATCTGCCAGCCGATGGTTCCGCCGGACTCGCGCTTCCAGTCCCAGACCTTGTCGATGAAGAGTTCGCGGCCGAAGTCCTCCTTGGTCTTCCCGTCGGCGGCGAGCTGCTTCTCGACGACGCTCTGGGTGGCGATGCCCGCGTGGTCCATGCCGGGCAGCCACAGCACCTCGTAGCCCTGCATTCGCTTGCGGCGCGTCAGTGCGTCCATGAGCGTGTGGTCCATCGCATGGCCCATGTGCAGGTTGCCCGTGACGTTCGGCGGGGGCAGCACGATCGAATAGGGCGGCTTGCCGCTGGTGGCGTCCGCCGTGAAGTAGCCGGCGTCCACCCAACCCTGGTACAGGTCAGCCTCTACCGCGCTCGGATCCCACGACTTGGGCAGCGCTTGCGCCCCGGGATCTTCGGCGGGTTTGGAGGTGGCGGTCACCTCGACAGTCTAGGAAGCATCGGCCAGCAGACATAAAAGCCCCCGACACGCCGGGCGTGCGGGGGCTTTTATGTCTGGTGCCGCTGGGTTACTTCTTGCCGCCAAGAAGCCCGCCAAGGATGTCGCCGAGCCCGCCGCCACCCTGGCCGCCCCCGAGCACGCTGCCGAGGATGCTGCCGAGCGGATTGTTGCCGCCACCTCCGCCAGCGCCGCCGAGGATGCTGCCAAGAACGTCGCCGAGCCCGCCGCCACCGGACGCCTGAGCCTCGGCGGGTGCGGCTGCGCCTCCCCCGCCCTTCGTCAGCTGCTTGCCGATGTAGGCCAACACGATCGGCGCCAGGATCGGCAGCAGCTGCTTGAGCAGACCGCTGCTGCCCGCTCCACCGCCGGCCAACGCCGAGGCGACGGTGTTGGTGTCGTTGCCACCGAAGATGTTGGCGACGATCTTCTCGCCGTCCTTCGCGTCGACCTGGTCGACGCTGACGCCACCGTCGAGCAGCCCGCTGGCCGCATGCTCGGTGACAGCGGACTCGAGCCCGCTCGTATCGACGTCGTCGGCCGCGACGTTGTGCTGCAGGCTACCGACGAGCGCAGGCACCAACGTCCTGATGGCGGTGTTCACCTCGCCTTCGTCAGCACCTAACTGGGCCGCAATTTGTTGTACCGGAATCTCGTTGAAGAGCTCGTCGAGACCAGCCATGACATGTCCACCTTCGTCGCTGGGATGTTTGCGCAATCGCGTTTTCGACACTAGTCGTTTCGATCTTGGCTGACAGGAGTTCGGCGCGGCCTGATCAGGACAGCCGGACGGTCTCCAGCGTGACACCCGCCGCGGGCAGCCGGACCAGCAAAGCATCGCCGAGCGCCGCCGCGGGGGTCAGCACGCCCACGAGGTCGGAGAGCTTGTTGCGGTCGAAGGCCAGCGCCAACCCGCACTCCCCGAGCAGCACCGCCGTCGCCTTGTAGCCGGGGTCGCCTCGCTGCGCCATCGTGGCCCGGTAGCGCGCATCGGTGGACGTGGTGGTGTAGGTCTCGACGCGGTAGTGCCCGTTTTCCCTGGCCCGTTCGCTGGGCCCGGTGCCCGGTTTGGGGGCGATGCGCTCGAGCAGGCGGCGTGGCAACTTGTTGAAGTAGCGGCTGCCCAACCCGACCACGGCCGCGTTCCCGGCGGTGCCCATCGCGGCGGCGATCGGTGCCACGACCGAGGAACCCATGCTCATCGTCTCGGAGTAGCGAAGTGCGCGCCCGTAGACCCAGTCGAGCAGCGCGTTGCTGCGGCGCACGATTCGCGAGTTCGTCGCCCCCATCACGAAGGCGCCGACCCAGATGCCGTCGAGTTCTGGCGCGATGTCCCTGCCTCGCCGCCACGGAGTGTCCGACTGATGCCCGAGCTCTGGTTCCACATTTCGGTCGGTCGACAGCGTGTACGGGTCGGCCATCGCGCGTCGCGCGTCGGGATCCGACGACGACGTCTCCAACACTTCCATCATCGAGGCGAGCGTGCCTCCGGAAACGCCGCCCGCGAACGAGCGCACCACCAGGTTGGTCTCGCCGAGTTCACCCGTTCCATCCTCGACCACTCGCTTGTGCAGCGCGTACACGGTGAGATCTGAAGGGATGGAATCAAATCCGCACGAATGGACGATTCTCGCTCCGGTGTCGGCGGCCTGCTTGTGATAGAGGTCGATGCTCTCGCGGATGAACATCGTCTCACCGGTGAGGTCGGCGTAGTCGGTGCCCGCCTTGGCACACGCGGCGACCATCGGCAGCCCGTACTTCGTGTAGGGCCCGACGGTGGTGATCACCACTCGCGTCCGCTCGGCCAAGGCATCCAGCGTCTCCGGCGACGACGCGTCGGCGGCGATCAGCGGCCACTCCCCTGCGGCCTCCGGCAGTGCGTCGCGCACTGCGCGCAGCCGGTCGACGGACCGGCCGGCCAACGCGATTCGCGCGGTGCCACCGGCTTGGGCGAGGTACTGCGCGGTCAGCTTTCCGACGAAGCCCGTCGCGCCGTACAGGACGATGTCGAACTCACGCTGCGCTGCGGCCATGCACCCAACCTACCGGTCGGTGGAACCCCGTCGCGAAGGTCAGCCGAGGGCCTCGGGGAGTTCACCTTCCTCGTCCAACAGGTGTCTGCCGAGGAACGCGGTGACCACCTGATACCAGATCTTGGCGTGCCCGGGAGCCAGCACCCAATGCCCCTCGGTCGGGAAGTACAGGAATTGGTGCGGGCTGGTGCCGTCGTCGGCCGCACGCACCGCCGACTCCGAAAGCAACTGGTACCACAGCCTCAGTCCCTCACCGATGGGCACGCGATAGTCCTTGTCGCCGTGGATCACCAGCATCGGGGTCGCGATGGCGCCGACATGGCGGTGCGGCGAGTTCCGGTCGGCCATCTCGGTGGTCATCTCGCGGGCCCACCAGTACGCGCCGTCGGTGGTCGGTCCGAACTGGTCGAGTGCCCACAGGCTGGCGTGCGTCACGATCGCGTCGAATCGAGCGGTCTGGCCCGCGATCCAGTTCGCCATGTAGCCGCCGAAGGACCCGCCCATCGCGGCGGTGCGGGTCTCGTCGACCCGGGGGTGAGCGCACGCGGCGTCGGTGGCCGCCATGAGGTCGGTGTAGGGCGCGAAACCCCAGGCGCCCCATCCGCGTTGGATGAACTCCTGCCCGTAGCCGGTCGACAGCGCCGGATCGGGCATCAGCACCGCGTACCCCTGCGCGGTGAGCAGCCACGGGTTCCACCGCCAGTGCCACGCGTTCCAACTGCCCAGTGGACCGCCATGAATCCACAACACCAGGGGTGCCGGTTGATCGCCTGCGGGCAGCGTCAACCACGACCGGACGACCGTGCCGTCGTCGGTGGTCACTGTCAGCTCGGTCAACTCGCCTGGCAGCGTGGGGAATTCGATGCACGGCAGCACCGAAACGGCACCGTCGCGATCGATGCGCACCGGGTGCGGCGGCGTCGCGTAGGAGTTGCGGAGCGCATAGCTGACCCCGCCCGGCGCGGTGCGCACGTCGGTGTAGCCAAAGTCGTCGTGGGTGAGCCTGGTGACCGCCGAGCTGACCGGATCGACCAGGAAGACCGGCCCGCGCCCGCCCTCGTCGGCGGTCACGACCAACGTCGCTCCGTCGTCGGCCCATGTGATCGAGCTGGGCCACCGGTCCCAGTCGGTGGCGATTTCGGCGAACGGTTCACCGAAGCGCATGACGCACAACGTGACTCGCGGCGCTTGGGTCGGCGTCGAGATGGTCTCGCGAACGAATGCGACCGACGTCCCGTCCGGTGAGATCGCCGGGGCGGACAGGTCCGCACCGTCATCGTCGGCCACGACGGTGCGCTCGGCGGTCGCGACGTCGATGCGCATCAACACCGACCGGATGGCGGCGCGCGGCGCAGGTACCTGCCACGACGTGACGACGAAGCGGCCGTCGCGGCTGACGTCGAGGTGCGCGTCGCGCATGGCCTGGCCCGGGTCGGGTGTCAGATCCCGCCGTCCGGCGACATCGAGCAGATGCGGCTGCGCGGGTCCGATGTCGTGGTCCCAGTGCCGCACTGGGTAACCCGTGTGCAGCACCGCCGACACCTTGGCGTCCTTGCGCACGGCCCGCAATCGCTTGTCGTCGTCGACGTCGCCGGCCGACGGCAGCAGCGAGGCGCTGACCACGGTGACGTCGGCCTCGCGCGCGGTGCGCACCCCGTCGACGCCGCCCGCGAGCGCGAGCACTTCGACGGCCTCGCCGCCCGCAGCGGGGAGTCGCCACAGGGAGGCGACCGGCTTGTCGTCAGGATCGGCGCCGTCGGCCCGTGGCCGCACCGCGGTGAACAACAGGTCGCCATCGGCGGTGAAGGTGGGTGAGGCCTCTCCCTTTGCGCCGCGCGTCAACCGTCGGGCGGGCGCCACCCCCGCGGGGTCGAGTTCCCATAGCGCGCTGACGTATTCGGTGCGCTTCTCGTTCAGTTCGGCGATCGCCGTCACCACCCTGGATCCATCGGGCGAGACCGCCAACCCGGAAACGCGGGGCAGGGCGAGGTAGGTGTCGAGGTCGTCGAACGGCGTCGTGGTCACGTGCCGTTGGTAGCACATGCCGCGACGTTCGACCTCGCCGAGACAGTAACCAGGGTCGTCAAGACCCGTAAGTTTGATTATCAAACTGACTTCTGGCAACCTGGTCTAGTGACCACCGCTCCACTCGCCACGCTGCCCGGCCGGCCGTGTCCCATCGCCGCGGCGCTGGACCTCGTCGGCGAGCGCTGGGCGCTTCTGGTCGTGCGGGAGATCGCACTCGGGGCCAACCGGTTCAGCACCATCGTGCGCGGCACCGGGGCGCCCCGGGACCGCATCGCGGCGCGGCTCAAGGCGCTCGAGGAAGCGGGCGTCGTCGTCCGGGTGCCGTATCAGACGCACCCACCACGCGACGAGTACCGGCTCACCGATTCCGGTCACGCCCTGCTCCCCGTGCTCGACGCGCTGCTCACCTGGGGCACGGCGTACGCCGTCGACTCGGGCGATCCCGACCGGCAACGCAGATATTCGACCTTCACCGACCGCGAGGAGACCCCGTGACCGCCGAGCTCACCGAAACCACCATCGACAACGGTTGGGGCGAGCGTCGCTCCAAGGTCGTCGAATGGCACGATCCGACGCCGACGACCGCGCGCGGGCTTTCGATGGCCGGAATCGACTACTTGAACGCCATGATCGACGGCACGTTGCCTCCGCCGCCGATCTCCGGGCTCATGGAGTTCGCGCTCGTGTCGGCCGTACCCGGCCAGGTGGTGTTCACCTGCCGGCCCGACGAGTCGGCGTACAACCCCATCGGCGCCATCCACGGCGGCCTCGTGTGCACGTTGCTTGACTCGGTCGCCGGTTGCGCGCTGCATAGCGCGCTGCCACAGGGCAAGGGCTACACGTCGATCGAGATCAAGGTGAACTACCTCAAGGCGGTTCGGCTCGGCAGCGGGCTGCTGACCGCGACGGGCACCGTGGTCAAGTCCGGGTCGCGCGTCGGCTTCACCGAGGGCGTCGTCACCGACGCCACCGGCGCCGTCGTCGCCACCGCGACGAGCACGCTGCTCGTGTTCGACCTCTGAACCGGCGGGCGGGACCCGACCGCTAGTTTCATCATGTGACGCATCGGATCCTTGTCGTCGGCGCTGGCATCGCAGGGCTGGCCGCGGCGGTCGGCCTGCAACGGAGCGGCCATGACGTGACGATCGTCGAAGAACGCGGCGATACGTCGTCGGGCGCGGGAATCAGCATCTGGCCCAACGCATTGGCAGCGCTCGACGAACTTGGCCTCGGGGACGCCGTGCGGGCCGCGGGGGGTCGCGTCACTGCGGGCGCGATGCGCTGGCACGACGGTTCGTGGCTGCGCCGCCCATCCGCCGAGCGCATCGTCACCGCACTCGGCGAGCCGTTGGTGGTGGTGCGGCGGGTGGTGTTGATGAAGCTGCTTGCCGACGCGCTCGCGGTCGGAACCATCGAGTCCGGTGTAGCGGCGAGCGCACTCGACACCACGGAATCGGGGGTACGGGTCACGTTGTCGGACAACACGACTCGCGACGCCGATGCGGTCGTGGGCGCCGACGGGGTCGGCTCGCTGGTTGCCCGTCAGCTCAACGGCACGTTGAACCGCCGGTACGCGGGCTACACGGCGTGGCGCGGAGTCGCCGCCCACGAGCTCGATCCCGCGCTGTCCGGCGAAACCGTGGGCTCGGGAACCGAGTTCGGCCACGCACCGCTCGGGCCGGACCACACCTACTGGTTCGCTACCGAACGAGGTCCCGAGGGCCGCACCTCCCCCGAGGGCGAACTGGCGTACCTGCAGTGGAAGTACGGGTCGTGGGCCGACCCCATCCCGGCACTGCTGGCGGCGACCAACCCGGCCGACGTGCTGCGCAACGACCTCTACGACCGCGACGAGGCCCGCCAATGGGCGCACGGACCGATCGTGCTCGTCGGCGACGCGGCGCATCCGATGCGCCCGCACCTCGGCCAGGGCGGATGTCAGGGACTGGAGGACGCCGCGATCCTCGCGCACTGCTTGGGGCCGACGGCCGACCCGGCGACGGCGTTCGCCCGGTTCGTCGCGGCGCGCCGGCCGCGGGTTCGGGCACTGGCACGGGAGTCGAAGCTGATCGGCCAGCTCGTCAACGTGCGGCCGGCGTTCCTCGGCGCGGTGGCGATGCGGGCGTCGAGCCTGGTGCCCGAGGCGGTGCTGACGCGGCATCTGGCATCCATCGCCGCGGGGTCGGCGTTCGTGCTGCCGGACTTACGGTGACCGTCGAACTGGGTCCGTTGCTCGTCGAGGCGGCCGACCCGACGGCCGTGGCCCGCTTCTGGACGGCCGCACTGGGACCCGACGCGTTCCATCGTCATCTGGTCGTGCGGGCGCAGCGAGGGCCGAAGGTCGTCAAGAACAGGGTGCATCTCGACGTGTGCGTCCGCGACCCGGAGCACCTACTCGCGCTTGGCGCCAGCGTGCTCGCGGAATACCTACCGCAGCGGGTCACCCTGGCCGACGTCGAGGGCAACGAGTTCTGTGCGTTCGTCGAACCCGCGATGAACGACGATGCCGTCGCACGGGCCTTCGCGGTGTGCACCGACAGTGCGCGGCCCGAGGAAATCGCGGCGTGGTGGGCTCCGCTGGTGGGCGCGGAGGTGCGGGACGGGCCGGATGGCACGCCGCGCTGGCTGTACGGGCCTGCTGGGTGGGAGTCGATGATCTGGAAGTTCGTCAGGGTCACCGACGAGCGCGTCGAGCCCAACCGGTGGCGGTGGAGCATTCGGGGCGCGACCGAGGCGGTCACGGCCGCCGGCGGCGTCAGGTCCGACGACGGTTCGTTCGTCGACCCTGACGGCAATTCGTTCAGCGTGGCGTCGCCAGGTTGGTCAATGGGGCCAGGAACGTCGAGCAGATCTGACGGAGATCGATGAACCCGAGGATGCCGCCGGGGCGGATCGCGCCGCAGCCCGTGGTGGCACTGGGTGCGCTCGGCAGGCTCCACAGGGCCGGCGCACCGCCGCGCGAGCCGCACGTGGGCCAGGCGCCGGGGCCCTGGCTGGCCAAGACGTTCTCGGCGACGCGGATCTGCTCCTCGCGCGGCGCGTTGACGGGCGAGCCGAAACCGCCGTTGGACGTCCAGGTGGCCTGCTTGAACTGAAGGCCGCCGTAGTGGCCGTTTCCGGTGTTGGCGGCCCAGTTGCCGCCCGATTCACACTGGGCGACGGCGTCCCAGTTCATGCTGTCGGCGTGCGCGGAGCCTGCGCCGAACAGCGTGGACACGCCCATCGCGACGACGGCAAATGCGCCGGTCAACACGACGAACTGGACTGCCTTGCGGATGGTGCGACGAACGTTCATCTCTTGAGGTCCTTCCCCGACCTTTTGACACGAGGACCGCTACCGGCGTGTCGCTGCGCTTGCCTGACACGGTCATGTGGTAGTTCGTGTGACCGGGTTCACCTGTTACAGAAGAGGTAAACGTTCTTTACCGGGGCGTGATGGACTTCAGAGAAAGCTGAGGTAGAGGGGACAGACGAGGGGCAAGAGAAAGGCGGTGCCGGGCCATTGGCCCGACACCGCCTTCGACAAACGTTGACCGAGACTTAGCCCCGTCGACCGCAGGTCGGCCAAGCACCGATCCCCTGCGTCTTCAGGACGTTGTTGGCGACCCGGATCTGCTCCTCACGGCTGGCCTGGTGCGGCGAGCCGCTGCCACCGTTGGAACGCCAGGTGCCCATGCTGAACTGCAGACCACCGTAGTAGCCGTTGCCGGTGGCGATGCTCCAGTTGCCGCCGGACTCACAGGCCGCGACGGCATCCCAGTTCACCCCGTCCGCATTGGCGGTACCGGTTCCCAGGACCATGGGTGCGACAGCGATCGCCCCGGCCATGGTGGCCAGCCCAAACGTCTTGCGGATGTTCTTCAACTTCGATCCTTTCGCCAAGCGCGCGCCAACAACGCCCGCGCAGATACGCGGAGCGCAGATTGCCCGCCAGGCAGGCGGAAGGGTTGGGTCGCGCCGTCTCGGTCGGGCACGACAGCGGGAGGCAAGATCCGCCTCGCCGAGTGAGAACACCCGGCGGCCGCCCTGGCGCCGGGATCAACCCGGGCCGGCCGCGGCCCCACTCACACTCAGGTTCGTGGTTTTGAAATTATTTGCTCCATATGGAGACCTGGGAACCGTACAAATATTTCTGGGCAAAGTCATGTTTGGCCCACCGCGTGTCGTGGGCAGATAACAGACAGATCACGATCGAACCTGAGAATCATCTATGCAGGTCACCGTGCGCTTTTGCGTAGGTGCCGAATCTGCACGTCAGGCGTGTCGCCGTGAGCCATATCACCATGATTTTGTGACGTGGCCCACAGGTCGCGCACCACATGCGTATCAACCGTCACTGAAATCGACTGTGCGACAACGTGGAAGTATCTCGACGGCCGTGCTGGCGAATATCGTTCGCCAGTGGCCCGCACCAGCTGGATTCAACCACTGCCTCACGGGAGTCGTTGCAGCAAAACGGCTTTCGCGTTCGACGCACTCCGCGGCCCGCCGATCCACTTGAACCCGGGGCGGTTCACGACGCGACGGTCACATGCGCTCTATTCCGTTGCTCGGCAGGGCATTTCGCGAATCTGTGACCGCCAGCACTGAGCCGGTCGCGGGCCCGGACAGCCGTTCGACCGTCACACACCACCAGCGTGCCACCAGCTGGGCGACTACCGACGTGGGTCATGCCATTCAGGCCCGTCGCGCCGCCCCGAATAACAGAGTATTGGACCAGAATTGACGTAGTGAGGCATCAGATACGCTCCCCGCCAACAGATCTCGCCACCTCGGCCTGCGTGACACCATCGATCGGTCGCGCCATTAATGCGCCAACACCACGCCACATCCGTAACAAATAATGTGAATTGGCGACTCCGGTGTGAATTCGCCAGAAAAAACGTCCTAATTCGGTATTTGCTGGATTAATTCAGACGAGATCTGCGGCGGTGTTCACGTTGGTGAGCGACCGTTGCTCCGGCATCACCACGCGCTGGGTGTCCGACACCGTCACCAACGACCGCATGCTGCGCTCCCCCGCCGCGACGAGCGTGTCGGCGCGGTCGGCCAGCGCGGTGCGATAGACACCCGCCAGATAGTGGTCGCGGCCGTCCCACGGCAGCACCACGTCGGCGCCCAGTCGCACCGCGGGCCCGACGAGCTCGTCGATCAGTTCGACGTCCAGGTACGGCATGTCGACCGCACACACGAACGCCAGGTCCAGCCCCGCCTCGGCGGCCGCCCGCAAGCCCCGTGCCGTCGCCAGCAGCGGCCCAACCCCGCGTATCTCGTCGCGCAGCACCTCGGCGTCGAGCTCGGGCAAGGGCTGGCCGGGCGCAGCGACCACGAACACCGGCGCGCATCGCGCGCGCAGCGTCGTCACCGCGCGTTCGACGAGCGTCGTGTCGCCGGTGTCGCTGACGAACGGCAGCGTGGCCTTGTCACGGCCCATGCGCCGCGAAGCGCCACCCGCCAGCACGATGGCGGCGAGCGCGGGGCTCAGTTCGGGCCTTGAATTATTCGACGGTCCAGGTGTCTTTCCCACGCAGCAAGGATTGCAGAGCCGCCGTGTCATGGGGCTTGGAATCCATTGCCGAGCTGACCTGATTGCGCGCCATCTCGTCGTACGTCGGCCGGTTCACCTGACGGAAGATGCCCATCACGGTGTGCTCGAGGTTCTGCTCGGACAAGCGCGACAGCGCGAATGCGTACGCGGGATCGTCGACGTGAGCGTTGTGGATCACGATCTCCCCGGGGTCCACGTCACCGGTCTTGGCGACCTCGAGGCCGTAGCCGGACTTCACCACGCAGAACTCGCCCTCGGCGCCGAACGTGATCGGCTGACCGTGAGCGACGTTGATAAGGCGCTCCTCGGCGCCTTCCTTGCGCAGCGCGTCGAACGAACCGTCGTTGAAGATCGGGCAGTCCTGCAGGATCTCGACCAGCGCCGCACCCCGGTGTGACGCCGCGGCGCGCAGCACCTCGGTGAGGCCCTTGCGGTCGGAGTCCAGCGCACGCCCGACGAAGCTCGCCTCGGCGCCAAGCGCCAGCGAGACCGGGTTGAACGGGTAGTCCAGCGAGCCCATCGGTGTCGACTTGGTGACCTTGCCGACCTCGGACGTCGGCGAGTACTGGCCCTTGGTCAGGCCGTAGATCCGGTTGTTGAACAGCAGGATCGTGAGGTTCATGTTGCGGCGCAGCGCGTGGATCAGGTGATTGCCGCCGATGGACAGCGCGTCGCCGTCACCGGTCACGACCCACACCGACAGATCCTCGCGAGCCAGCGCCAGGCCGGTCGCGACGGTCGGGGCGCGGCCGTGGATCGAGTGGAAGCCGTAGGTCTCCAGGTAGTACGGGAAGCGGCTGGAGCAGCCGATGCCGCTGACGAACACCATGTTCTCGCGACGCAGGCCCAACTCCGGCAGGAAGTTGCGGATGGTGTTGAGGATGACGTAGTCACCGCAGCCGGGGCACCAACGCACCTCTTGGTCGCTGGTGAAGTCCTTGGCCTTCTGCGGCTCGTCGGTGGTCGGCACCCCGCTGGTCTTCGTCAAACCAACGGAGGTGAGCCCGAGGTCGGCCCCGATCAGATCAGTCATGCGTCAACTCCCACACCAGTATCCACCGTGGCTGCTGCCAGCCGCGCGAACTTGGCCTTGTCAGTTTCCTTTTCGGCGAGCGTTCCGTCCAACGCGGCATCGATGATGCCCTCGACTTCGTCGGCGAGGAACGCCATGCCCTCGACCTTGGTGACCGACTGGATGTCGACCAGGTACTTGCCGCGCAACAGCATCGCCAGCTGGCCCAGATTCATCTCTGGAAGGACGACCTTCTGGTAGCGGTTGAGTACCTCGCCGAGGTTCGCGGGGAACGGGTTGAGGTGGCGGACGTGCGCGTGGGCCACCTTGATGCCCTTGCGCCGGGCCCGCCGGCACGCCTCGCCGATCGGACCGTAGGAACTGCCCCAGCCGACCAGCAGCAGCTCGGCGTCGCCGGTCGGGTCGTCGACTTCGAGGTCGGGGACCTTGACGCCGTCGACCTTGGCCTGGCGCAACCGCACCATGAGGTCGTGGTTCTTGGGCTCGTAGGAGATGTTGCCCGAGCCGTTGGCCGCCTCGAGGCCGCCGATGCGGTGCTCCAAACCGGGAGTCCCTGGGATCGCGAATTGGCGGGCAAGGGTTTCCGGGTTGCGGGCGTACGGCTGGAAGGGCTCACCGGCCTTGGCGAAGGTGTGCTCGATGGGCGCGTACTGGCTCACGTCGGGGATGCGCCAGGGCTCCGAACCGTTGGCGATCGCGCCGTCGGACAAGATGATCACCGGGGTGTGGTAGGTCACCGCGATCCGCGCGGCCTCGACGGCGATGTCGAAGCAGTCCGACGGGGTTGCCGGCGCGAGCACGACGACCGGCGATTCACCGTTGCGGCCGTAGAGCACCTGTAGCAGGTCGGCCTGTTCGGTCTTGGTGGGCAGACCGGTCGACGGACCACCGCGCTGCACGTCGATGATGATCAGCGGGAGTTCGGTCATCACGGCCAGGCCGATGGCCTCGGATTTCAGCGAGATGCCAGGGCCAGAGGTGCTGGTGATGCCGAGCGCGCCGCCGTAGGAGGCGCCGATGGCCGCACCGATGCCCGCGATCTCGTCCTCGGCCTGGAAGGTCAGCACGTTGAAGTGCTTGTACTTGGAGAGCTCGTGCAGGATGTCCGACGCGGGCGTGATGGGGTAGCTGCCCAGCACGATCTGCGTGTTGGCGAGCTGGCCGGCTGTCACCAGCCCGTAGGCGAGCGCGGTGTTGCCGGAGATCTGCCGGTAGTCGCCGGACTTCAGCTTCGCCGGGGCCACCTCGTAGGTGACGGCGAACGCCTCGGTGGTCTCGCCGTAGTTCCAGCCGGCCTTGAGCGCAAGCACGTTGGCCTCGGCCACCTCTGGCTTGCGGGCGAACTTCTCGCGAATGAAGGCCTCGCTGGCCTCGAGCTCGCGGCCGTACATCCACGACAGCAGCCCGAGCGCGAACATGTTCTTCGCCCGCTGGCCATCCTTCTTGGTCGCGCCGATGGCCTCGACGGCACCCAGCGTCAGCGACGTCATTGCCACGGCCTGGACGACGTAGTCGGAGAGCTCGTCGCCCTCCAGCGGGTTGGACTCGTAACCGACCTTGGCGAGGTTGCGCTTGGTGAACTCGTCGGCGTTGGCGATGATCAGGCCGCCACGTGGCAGATCCTCGACGTTGGCCATAAGTGCCGCGGGGTTCATCGCGACGAGCACGTCGGGCCGGTCACCGGCGGTGAGGATGTCGAAGTCGGCAATCTGGATCTGGAACGACGACACCCCTGGAAGCGTGCCCTGTGGTGCGCGGATCTCGGCGGGGTAATTCGGTTGCGTCGCAAGGTCATTGCCGAAGAGCGCGGCTTCGGTGGTGAACCGGTCGCCGGTCAGCTGCATGCCGTCTCCGGAGTCACCGGCAAAGCGGATGACGACCTTCTCGAGCTTCTGCCGCGGCGCGGCGCCGTTGCCGTTTTGACCCACGACCCCTGCCTTTCACGTTTGGTCAGGTCACGTCATTCCGCGTCGCGATCGAGGGCTGCTTCGAAACGATGCGCCGCCGGTATGGCGTCGACCCAGATATTGTCTGTCACTGGCAGTACCGATTATTGCACTTCTCTTAGGCTGACCTGGTCAGGACCCGCCGGTTACCGGCAGGTAAAGCTCGATGAAGTACGCAGGTCAACCGCGTGAACTCGGGCAACCGCCAACACAATTGTGGTTTTCGTCACTTTTTAGAGAACGACATTCTCTAAGGTTTCGGTTACTCGCCAGTAGCCACCTGCTAGCGCTTTCGGGAGGGATCGCTACACGCGGTAGCTGACGCCGACGCGGGGCCGCTTGTCGAGCTCCCGAGCGACGAGCGCGCTGGCCACCTCGACGGCGCGGCGCGGGTCGGCGCCTGCCGCACGGTTGGCCACGTAACAGGCGGTGAACATGTCGCCCGCACCCGTGGTCTGCACGCCCTCGACGCGCCAGGCGGCGGGCACCCGGACCACCGCGCCGTCGGTATAGATGTCGCATCCCGCGGAACCGAAGGTGACCAGGATCTCGGGCACCCCGAGGCGCGCCGCGGTGGCCGCGTCGAACTCACCGTCGGCCACGACGACCGCCTCGTCCTCGGCCAGCTTGAGCACGCTGACGTTGGCGAGCAGGGCGGGCGTGAAGTCGCGGTTCTCCACGAGTGGCCCCAACCGATCGGCGCGGACCAGACCCTGTCCGTCATAGGCGACGCGATGGCCGCGCGCCGCGAGGTGCGCCAGCGTCGCCGCGGGAAAATCGGTGCGCAGCAGCGGCGCCAGGTGCACCCACGTGGTGTCGGGATCAGCCGCATCGACCTCGGGTTCGCCCCACACGGGACCGATCGCCTCGACGAACATGTGTCGGTGGTCGAGGTCGTCGTAGTCCAGCCGAAACGCGCTCGTCCGGTCGCTCGGCAGGATCCGGACGAGGTCGCCGAACCGCTCGAGCAGCGGGTCGAAGAGCACGTGGTCCTGCTCGGCGCCCATCGCGACGATCCGACCGGGGCCGGCCGAGGCTTCCAGCGCCACGCCCGCGAACGACGCACAGCCACCTGGACTCCTCGGCGCGCCGTCGATGACGTCGATCGCCAGGTTGCCCAGCACGGTCACACCGTGGACGAGCGTGTCTGGCTGTCGCCGCACCGATCGAGTCTCCCGGTCTACCCATGGTTCGCGTCGGCGCGAAGTCGTCGCCTTGGGCGGAAATCGTAACCGGGATCGCTGTCAATGAGCGATCCGAGCTCATGCGGGCAGGTTGTACGGCGTGATCACCTGGATGGGCACGGGACGGGCCGGCTCTGGGGGCAGCGCCCGGCGCTGCTGCAGGATCAGGCGCATCGCGAGCCGCGCGTCGGCGCGCAGGTCGTTGTGCAGCACCACCGAGATCCGGCCGTCGCGGAGCAATCGTCGGTTGTCGGCGTCGAGGTCGTGGGCAACAAAGACCCGGCACACCCGGCCCAACTTCTCGAACGCGGCGACGGTCGCGGTGTTGCCACCGCCAACCGAATAGACGGCCTCGATCGTCGGGTGCCGTTCGAGCGCATCGAGCACTAGCCGCTCGTTGGTGGCGTCGATGCCGTCACTGTCGCTCACCTCCACGATGACTCGACCCGACCCACGCAATCCGGCTCGGAACCCCACTTCGCGTTCTCCCTCACCGCGGAACACCGTCCGGCTGAGCGTGATCAGTACGTCGGAGGACGCCGAGCCGAGCCATTGGTCCATCAGGTAAGCCGCCGTCACTCCGGCGCCGTGGTTGTCGATGCCGACGTAGGCACACCGCGCGCTCGTCGGCACGTCGGTCGCGTAGGTGACCACCGGCACGCCAGCGTCGACGAGTCGGTCGACGGCCTCGGCGACCTCGGGCTCGTCCTGGGCCTTGAGCACGACGCCGTGACTGCCTCGGATGCGGGCCAGGACGTCAACCATCTGCGCCGTCGAGCCGGACTCCCAAAGGTGGAAGCGCGCCCGCACCATCGCCGGGGCGAACGCCGGGAGCTCAGCCTCGACGGCCGCCCGGAACGCGTCGGAGAACCGTTGCGGCGTCTGCATCACCACGTCGAGGAGGTAGCGGCGACCGTTGAGGCGCAACTGCGCACGTTGCTTGTCCAGGTCGGCGATCGCCTGCGCGACCTCGGCCCGCGTGTTCTCCCGAACGCCGGGGCGATCGTTGAGCACGCGGTCGACGGTGGCCTCGCTCAGCCCGGCTTGCTGGGCGATCTCGCGGACCTTGTAGCGGTGCGCCATGTCCCGCCCCTCCCCCCTCTTGCGATTTCGGCGTGGAAACCGTCGCTGAGCGAGCGTTTCCGCGCCGAAATCGCTCTAGTGCCCCCTCAGGCGTGATGGTTTTTTGATGGGTTTCTGGTGTTGATTGCGGTCCAAGTCACAACCAGACTAGCGACCATGACCGCATCGATGACCGCAACCGGCGGAGCGTGGATCGAGCCGTCGGACTGCGAGCTCGATGACTTCCGCGCGCAGGTCTCCCGCGACACCGCACTCGCCGACTACCCGTTCGCGACGGACGTCCGCGAGAACGTGCTCGTCTACTCCGCCGACGCGCTGGCCCGGCCCGACCGCCGCGCCCTGCAGGCCGAACTCATCCGCGCCCTCGCGGACGGCCCTGGCGTGATGGTGTTCGAGGGTGCCGTCGACGATGACGTGGTGGATCGGGCCAGCACCGCGTTCACTGCGCTCATCGACGCCCAGCGCGCCGAGGGCGCCACCGCAGGCGATCACTTCGGCAAGGCCGGCGCCAACGACCGCATCTGGAACGCCGCGCACAAGCTCGCCCTGCACGCACCGGAGGTGTTCGCCGACTACTACGCCGCCGATGCGTTGGCGATCGTGTCGCAAGCGTGGCTAGGCCCGCGCTACCAGGTCACCTCACAGGTCAACGTCGTCAATCCCGGTGGGGCAGCGCAGGTTCCACACCGCGATTACCACCTCGGCTTCGTCGACGAGGATCAGCTGACCGCGTATCCGGCACACCTGCACCGGATGTCGGCGGCGCTGACCCTGCAGGGCGCCGTCGCGCACTGCGACATGCCGTTGGCCAGCGGCCCGACGATGCTCTTGCCGTACTCGCAGCGCTTCGTGGGCGGCTACGTGGCGTTCTACCGCCCCGAGTTCATCGAGTACTTCGCCGAGCACCACGTCCAGGTGCCGCTGCGCAAGGGCGACGCCGTCTTCTTCAACCCCGCGCTCTACCACGGGGCCGGTACCAACACGTCGTCCGACATCCGCCGGATGGCCAACCTGCTGCAGATCTCCTCGCCGTTCGGGCGCGCGATGGAGTCGCTCGACCGCACGGCGATGGTGCGCGCGGTCTACCCCGCGCTGCTCGCCATGAAGGCGGCGGGTCGCTCTCAGCGGGACCTCGGCAACGTCGTCAACGCCACCGCCGAGGGCTACGCCTTCCCCACCAATCTCGACCACGACCAACCCATCGGCAGCCTGGCGCCGCCGAGCCAGGTCGACACCGTGTTGGCCGCGCTGGCCGACGCAATTTCCCCAGAAGCACTCGACGTCGCACTCAGCGCACAGAACGAACGGAGAATCCCATGACCACCCTCGGCGTAATCGGACTCGGACGCATCGGCGCCTTCCACACCGAAACCCTCAGTGGCCTAGCCGGTCTCGACGGTTTGGTGATCACCGACGAGCGCACCGACGTCGCGGCCGCCGTGGCCGCCAAGCACGGCGTCAAGGCCGTGGACACGGTCGAGGAACTGCTGTCCTCCGGCATCGATGGCGTGGTCGTAGCCGCCGCGACGCCCGCCCATGCCGAGCTCACGCTGGCGGCCGTCGAGCGCGGCATCCCGACGTTCTGCGAGAAGCCGATTGCCGCCACGGCGGTCGAGAGCGCGCGCGTGGCCGAGGTGATCGCGCGTTCCGGCGTACCCGTGCAGGTGGGTTACCAGCGCCGGTACGACGCCGCGTTCGCGGCGGCCAAGCGCGCCGTCGACGCCGGGGCGCTCGGCACCCTGCACACCGTGCGCAGCACCACGATGGATCCCGCTCCCCCGCCGATGGACTACATCAAGGGCTCCGGCGGCATCTTCCGCGACTGCGCGGTGCACGACTTCGACGTGCTCAACTGGATCACGGGCCAGCGGGCCGTCGAGGTGTACGCGACGGGAACCGTCCAGGGCGACCCGCTCTTCGCCGAGTACGACGACGTCGACACCGCCGCCGTGGTGGTGACCTACGACGGTGGCGCAATGGGCATCGTGTCGGCCGCCAGGTACAACGCGCGCGGATACGACTGCCGCCTCGAGGTCCACGGCTTCGACGACAGCGTCGTTGCGGGCTGGGATCAGGGTGTGCCGCTGCGGAACATGGACCCGCGCAACGAGTTCCCGCAGGGCCCGGCCCACCACTTCTTCATGGACCGCTTCACCGAGGCCTTCCGCGCCGAGCTGGCCGCCTTCGTCGGCGTCACCAAGGGCGACGCCATTCAGGGCGCCACCGTGGCCGACGCGGTCGAGGTGGCGTGGCTGGCCGAAGCCGCCACCGAATCGCTTCGCCGGCACGCGCCCGTGACGATCGCGGAGGTCCGGAACTCGTGAGCACGATCAAGATCGCCGGGGCACCGATCTCCTGGGGCGTCTGCGAAGTCCCCGGCTGGGGTTATCAGCTGACGCCCGACCGCGTGCTGAGGGAGATGCGCGGCGCCGGGCTGAGCGCGACGGAACTGGGGCCCGACGGCTTCCTTCCCACCAACTCTGCCGAACTGCGGAACGTGCTGCGCGCCAACGAGTTGGATTGCGTCGGCGGGTTCGTTCCGGTCGTGCTGCACGACGAAGACCACGATCCGGCCGCCGACCTGGCCGGACCTCTGGACGCGCTGGTCGCTGCGGACGCAGGCGTGGTGGTGCTGGCCGCGGCCACCGGCGCCGACGGCTACGACTCGCGGCCCGTGCTCGACGACGCCCAGTGGGCAACGCTGCTGGCCAATCTGGACCGGCTGGCGGGCATCGTCGCAGCGCGCGGCCTGCTCGCGGTGCTGCACCCGCACGTCGGCACCGTGGTCGAGACGCGCTCCGACGTCGATCGCGTGCTGGCGGGCTCGTCGATTCCGCTGTGCCTGGACACCGGGCATCTGCTGATCGGCGGCACCGATCCGCTGGAGCTGGCGAAGGCGGTGCCCAACCGGATCGCGCACACGCACCTGAAGGACGTCGACGCGGCGCTGGCGGCCAAGGTCCAGTCGGGTGAGCTGACCTACACCGATGCGGTGAAGGCCGGCATGTACACGCCGCTGGGCACCGGTGACGTCGACATTGCAGGCATCGTTTCGGTGTTGCGGGACAACGGCTTCGACGGCTGGTTCGTGCTCGAGCAGGACACCATCCTGGACGGCGAACCCACCGGCGAGGGCCCGGTCCGCGACGTAGTGGCCAGCGTCGGGTACCTCAACGCCGTCACGGCATGACGTTGCGCATCGGGGTGCTTGGCGCCTCGCGGATCGCCGAGTCGTCGATCGTCGGGCCAGCCGCCGAACTCGGGCACCGCCTGGTCGCGGTGGCGGCGCGGGATCCGCAGCGGGCCGCCGCGTTCGCCGACAAGTACGGCGTGGAGCGGGCCGTCGCGTCCTACCAGGACGTCATCGACGATCCCGAGGTGGACGTCGTCTACAACCCGCTGGCCAACTCGCTGCATGCGCCGTGGAACCTTGCCGCCATCGCAGCGGGCAAGCCGGTGTTGAGTGAGAAGCCGTTCGCCCGTGACCAAGCCGAGGCCCGAAGGGTCGCCGACGCCGCAGCCGCGGCAGGCATCACCGTGCTTGAGGGGTTTCACTATTACTTCCATCCCGTCACGCAGCGCGCGTTCACCCTGGCCGCCGATGGCGCGGTCGGCGAGGTCACCCACGTCGAGGTGCGGATGGCCATGCCTGCCCCCGACAACGGCGATCCGCGCTGGTCGTTCGAGATGGCGGGCGGCGCGTTGATGGACCTCGGCTGCTACGGCCTGCACATCATGCGCACGTTGGGTCGGTTGTCGGTACCCGGCCTCGACGGCCGCCCATCCGTCACGCGGGCCCACGCCGAACAGCGCACCCCCGACGTCGACGCCTGGTGTGACGTCCAACTCGGCTTCCCCGGCGGCGCCACCGGACTGTCCGCGAATTCGATGGTGGCCGACGACTATTCGTTCACGATCCGCATCGTCGGCAAGGCGGGCGAGCTGCTAGTGCACGACTTCATCCGCCCGAACCGGGATGACGGGCTGACCCTGCGCACCCCGACGGACGCCACCGTCGAACGGCTCGGCACCCGCTCGTCGTACACCTACCAATTGGAGGCGTTCGCCGATCACGTGCAGCACGGCAATGTGCTGCCGTTCGGCACCGAGGACGCAGTGGCCAACATGGTGATGGTGGATTCGGCCTATCGTGCCGCGGGGCTGACCCCCCGCTAGCGCACGGCCGCTACGGACGGTGTTCGGCGCGTCGGGCCCGGCTCAGCGGGCGCCGACGATCCGTCGCCGCGTCTCGGCGGGCGTGCCACCGCAGCTTCATCAACAGCACCTGGCGATGCGCCCGGAACGAGAGCGACAGCGGGTCACGCCAGAGCGGGGTGCCCGGCGATGCGTCGCGTTCGATGTCCACGGCTCCATTGTGACGCGTCTTCGGCATCTGTCGACTTGACGCGTCCACCCGTGTCGATGTCGTGATGGTGAACAGCGATCCAACTGGTCGGCGCCGGAATAAGGCCGGATACAGGACCGTTGGCGACAAGCATGCGAGCGGTTGTCTACGATCCCGATGCCCCGACGAAGCTGAGCTTTGACGACGATGTCGCCGAACCCGTCCCCGCGCCCGACGAGGTGGTGGTCGGGGTCGAGGCGATTGCGTTGAACTTCGGCGAGATTGCATGGATCGCGAACGCCCGCCAGCCGGGCGAGGTGCCCGGCTGGGATACCGCGGGGGTCGTCGTCCACGCCGCGGCCGACGGCAGCGGTCCGCCCGTCGGCACCCGCGTGGTGGCCTTCAACTGGGCGGGTGGCTGGGCGCAACGCCGAGTCGCCGCCAGCAGCAACGTCGCCGTCGTGCCGGACTCCGTTGACTTCGCCACCGCCGCCGCCCTGCCCGTCGCCGGCGTTACTGCGCTGCAGGCGATCCGCGCCCTTGGGCCCGTCGTGGGGCGGCGCGTGCTGATCACCGGCGCGTCAGGTGGCGTCGGCCGATTCGCCGTACAGCTGGCCGCCCGCGCGGGTGCGCACGTCATCGCCGCCGTCGGCAGCACCGCGCGCGGGGCGGGCCTGGCCGAACTCGGTGCGGCCGAAGTGGTGGTAGGTCTCGACGACGTGACCGAACCGGTGTTCGGCGTGCTGGACAACGTCGGCGGTCCGCTACTGGCCCAGGCCTTCAGGCTCGTCGGCGAGAACGGTTCTGCGCAGTCGATCGGCATGGCTTCCGGCCAACCCACCATCATCGACTTCGAGGCAGAACGTCACGCTGCCATCCGAAAGCGGTTGGAGCCCTTCAACGTTCGGGTGCCGTTCCGCGCCGATCTCGAGTACTTGGTCGAGTTGGTGGCAAAGGGCCAACTCGACCCGCAGCTTGGACTGCGCGACTCCTGGGACAACGTGGCCGCAGCGGCTTCGAAGCTGCTCGACCGCCGGATACCAGGCAAAGCGGTGCTCGAAGTTTCGTGACGGCTACTTGCTGCCGCGCAGCTCGTGCGTAAGCTCCGCCAACTCGTCTCCGCCGGCCATCTCCTGAGTGAGGTGATCGAGGGTGATGTCGTCGTAGGCGCAGTCGAGTTTCTGCCTGCCACGGTTGAGCAGCACGAAGTGATCACCCACCATGTGCGCGTGATGCGGGTTGTGGGTGATGAACACGACACCGAACCCGGCTTCTTTGGCCGCGGTGATGTACTTGAGCACCACGCCCGACTGCTTGACGCCCAGCGCGGCCGTCGGCTCGTCGAGGATCAGTACCCGCGCCCCGAAGAACACCGCGCGGGCGATCGCCACGCACTGACGTTGGCCGCCGGAGAGCGAACCGATCGGTGCGTCGACGTCGGGCAGCTCGATGCCCATCTTGGCCAGCTCGGTGAGCGTCGTGGCCCGCATCGCGTTGGCGTCCAACGAAAACGGGAACGACTTCTTGCGCAGTTCCTGGCCAAGGAAGAAGTTGCGCCATACCGGCATCAACGGCACGACGGCGAGGTTCTGGTACACCGTGGCGATGCCCTTGGCGAGCGCGTCGGCCGGGGATGCGAACTTCGTCGACTCGCCGTCCACGAGAAGGTCACCCTCGGTCTGCTGGTGCAGCCCGGAGATGATCTTGATGAGGGTGGACTTGCCCGCGCCGTTGTCACCGAGGATGCCGGTGACCTCACCTGCGTGCACGCGCAGGCAGATGTCCTTGAGCGCGGTGATGTTTCCGTATGACTTGCCGACGTTCTTCAACTCGACGAGGGGAACCTTGCCCCCGGATGGGGCGTCGTGCTCCGGACGTTCCACGGTTGCGGTCATTCGGTCACCTCTTCGCTGCGTAGTTACGGAAGGCGTTGTTGGCGACGACGGCGAACAGCAGCACTGCGCCAAGGAAGAACTTGAACCAGTCGGGGTCCAAGCCCGCGTAGACGATGCCCTGGTTGGCCATGCCGAAGATGAACGCACCGATGGCCGCGCCAATGGCGGTGCCGTAGCCACCGGTGAGCAGGCAGCCTCCGATGACGGCGGCGATGATGTAGAAGAACTCGTTGCCGATGCCCTGCCCGGACTGCACGGTGTTGAAGTTGAACAGCAAGTGCATGCCGACGAACCAGGCGCAGAAGCCGACGAACATGAACAACCCGATCTTGACCTTCGTGACCGGAACACCCACTGCGCGAGCACTATCCGCGTCCCCGCCGACCGCGAAGATCCAATTGCCGATCTTGGTCTTGAACAACACGTACGTCGCGATCGCCGTGAACAGTAGCCACCACAGCACGGTGATGCGGATACCGACGCCGAACACGTTGAAGTTGTGCGCGAACGCCCACTGAGCCGAGGCCCAGCCCTGCATGTCGCTGACGCTCTGGGTGGCAACCTGGCCCGAAATCAGTTTCGTGACAGCGAGATTGATGCCGGCGAGCATGAAGAACGAACTCAGCGTGATGAGGAAGCTGGGGATCTTGGTCTTCATCACCAGGTAGCCGTTGAGGAATCCCACACTCAAGGCAAGGACCAGCGCCAAGGCCGCACCTACCCACAGATTGAGGTGCAGGTTGAACGCCAGCATCGACGCTGCCAGCGAACTGAACGTCACGGCCACGCCTGCCGACAGATCGAACTCACCGCCGATCATCAACAACGCGACGCCGCACGCCATGATGCCGATCGTTGAGCTGGCGTACAGCACGGTGGCCAACGATGCGGCCTCCCGGAACGGGGGCGCGATGATCAGGAAGATGATGAAGAGCGCGATGGCACCGATCGCGGCACCCATCTCGGGACGGATCAGCATCCGCTGCGCACGGTTGCGTTCCTTCACCCGTTCGTCGTGGACGATCTTGTGTTCTGAGACGTCCAAGTCAGCTTGAGTCGTCATGTCTACTCTCCCGGGGACGCTAGCGAGTACCGGCCTTGGCCAGTTCGGCCACGGCATCGATGTTGGACGAGTCGATGAAGGCGGGACCCGTCAGCGTCGGCTGACCGCCGCCGATGACGTTCTTGTTGTTGATGTACAGCCATAGCGAGTCGACGGCCAGGTAGCCCTGGAGGTACGGCTGCTGATCCACGGCCCACTGAACGTCGCCCGCCTTGATGGCGTCGACCAGCGCGGCATTGGTGTCGAACGTGCCGATCTTGGCCTTGCTGCCGGCGTTCTTGGCCGACTGCACCGCGGTCAACGCGAACGGCGCACCGAGTGTCACGATCATGTCGATCGCGGGATCCTGTCGCAGCTTCGCCTCGATCGTGGATTCCACCGACGGCATGTCCTTGCCGTTGACGTTGAGGATCTCAGTCGCCGGGAATGTGTTCTTCAGTCCCGCGCAACGCGCCTCGAGGTCGACGTGGCCTTGCTCCTGGATGACGCAGATCGCCTTGGTGGCGCCGTCCGTCTTCAGTCGCTCGCCAGAGCCCTGACCGGCGATGTATCCGTCCTGACCGAAGAACTCCTTGACGCCCATCTTCTGCCAGGCGTCCATCCCGGCGTTGAACGCCACGACCGGAATGTCCTTGTCCTCGGCGGCTTTCACCACGGCCAGCATCGCGTCCGGCTTCGCCAGCGTCACGGCGATTCCGTCGACGCCACTGTCAATGGCGGACTGGACCAGGTTGGCTTGGTTCGGCGCCTCGGGATCGTTCGAGTAGCGGAGTTCGACGTTGTCCTTCTTTGCCGCGGCTTCGGCACCCTTGCGAATCAAGTCCCAGAACGAGTCGCCGGGCACCTCATGGGTGACCATCGCGATGGTGATGCGCGGCGTATCGACGGTACCGCCGCCGCCCCCGTCACCCGAGCCTTCTTGCTTACCTCCGCTGGAAGAGCACGCCACCATGCCCAACGCGAGTACGCCCGCTCCCGCCACTGCCACGAGCCGCTTGAACGTCATTGTTTCTCCTCGTTGTCGAATCGCCGCGTCGTCCCCGTCGGGCACCGGGCCCGGTGTCGGGCGACACGCCTCAGTCCTGATGTAATACGGCTCACAGTCGAAAGTCAATACTTTGTTCGGACATTAGGACTGCATATCAAATGTTAGGGTGCGTCCGTCCAGGTCGGAACGAGAGAGGTGACGAACCATGACTGCCTTCGAACTCGCGGTGTCCTCCGAGATGGTCTTCACCGAAATGGCAATCCTCGACCGCGTGAAGCGGATCGACGAACTCGGTTTCGCCGTCGAGATCTGGAGTTGGCACGACAAGGACCTGGATGCACTGGCCGCCACCGGCGCGCGGTTCTCCTCGATGACGGGCTACCTCCATGGTGACCTGATCGATCGCGACGGCGCCGACGAGGTGGTCCGCACCGCCGAACTGAGCATCAAAGCCGCTGAGATACTTGGTGTTCCGCGGCTGAACCTGCACACCGCCGAGCTCGTCGACGGGCAGGCCGCGCGGCCCCGGCAGCGCGCCACCGGGACGATGTGGTTGACGGCCGCGCGCGCGTTGGAGCGCATTGGACAGCTCGGCGCCGCGGCCGGCGTGACCTTCTGCGTCGAGAACCTCAACACCACGGTCGACCACCCGGGGGTACCCCTGGCCCGCGCCAAGGACACGCTGGCGTTGGTGGAGGCGGTCGATCATCCGAACGTCAAGATGATGCTCGATCTCTATCACGCGCAGATCGGCGAGGGGAACCTCGTCGAGTTGGTGCGCCGGTGCGGTGACGCCATCGGCGAAGTTCAGGTGGCCGACGTGCCAGGGCGGTGCGAACCGGGCACCGGCGAGATCCACTACCCCGCCATCGCGAAGGCGTTGCGCGACATCGGGTTCAGCGGGACCGTCGGGCTGGAGGCGTACGCCGCGGGCGACAGCACCGTCGCCCTGGAGGCGTTCCGCTCGGCGTTCAGCTAGGTCGGTGTTCCTCGGCGTTGAGGTAGCGCTGGCTGCGAAGAAGTGCGCTTGAACTCAAGCGGTGGCTGCAACGTATGCGGACGGGTTTGAGAGTAGTCGGTCGAGTTCTTCGGCCGGGGTGCGCCATTTGTAGCGTTCGCGGGGGCGGGCGTTGAGTT